>JAUGSS010000157.1:0-34496 GCA_044426515.1 Methylococcaceae bacterium
AAGCATCATAAATAACCGAAAACTTCACCACTATTCATAACCCATGCCCAGCTGTTGCGCTTGGGCGGCTAATTCATCCAGGGCTTTTAAACGATCTTCGTCTATACGTTGTTTATAGTCGAAAACATCTTTAGCCAGAACCCGCCGATGCGTACCTACTTTTCTAAACGGAATTTTGCCTTGTTCCAACAACTCAACCAAATGAGGACGGCTCACATTTAAAAGCTCTGCGGTTTCCTGCGTGGATAATTCAGCATGGATCGGCATAACCGTTATGGCGTTGCCCTTGGACATTTCCGTTAAGATGTCCAGCAACAGATTTATGGCGTAGCCCGGTACGATTAAATCGTCTGTCTCGTTGCTGTTACCGGCTATTTTTATGTGCAGCCGTTCATTATGGGCATATTTTGATAATGCCCGGCTGGTTATTTTAGCCTCTTCCGCTTCTTGCGGGGTGGGCAGGTGGGCGATATTTGATAAAGCCATTTTCGCTTACTCCGATTATTGATGTTTGATGTTCATAATAACATAAACGAAATAAACGAAAGTTAAAGATGCTCAGTAATAATTCTGCTTTAGCTGTTTACTACAGGCAGTGAGTTAAATTCTAATTTGCTTATGTGCAAAAATCCCGCATTAACTCAAATAGTACCAAATAGCTTTTGCCCAAAGACCAAGTCCGGTACGTGATCGCCCATGAGCTTTGCCATACGCTGGAACACAACCACTCTAGTCGATTTTGGATGCACTTGAGGCAAGTTGAATCTCATGCCGACTTGCTACATGGGAAAATGCACGATGCGTGGAAATTGGTGCCAGTTTGGGCACAGAGGGGGATTGGTGTCGAATTGTAGGACAGTTCCACCTTCTCAACGCAACTGGTGCTATTAGATTATGAGGTTGATCGCCCTTCCTAGTTAAACAATCAAAGCCAAACCTACCTCAAGTCAAAGTGTTCATTTTATGGCCCTGTACGTGCAGCCATTTCTGTTTATAACTTCGATAATCGGTTGGATAGGACATGTAGTTAAAGAAAGTGGATCGATTAGATGATTTTGATTTTACTAGACAAGATGACGATATGGATGACTTACTTTCATGAGAAAAATGACTTCCGAGAACCGTTTGGCATCGATACGCTTAAATCTCAAGCGTAGGAAAAAATGGCTTAAGCGTAATAAACTATCGGTTCGAAAATTTAAAAAATTACGAAATGCTGTTAATGAGTTCGATGTAAATAGTAGTTTTTTCTAATAATATCGCGGCGTCTGGCGCCCTTTTTGCGGGGTCGATGTTATTAGCTTAAGTCTTTCTTCGATTGCTGCAAATGCTTCGACACGTCCTTTATTTGCATTAATAACTTTTTGTAGCTCACGTTCTGACTCCAAATGGTCGCAGATATTTTTAGTCATAACCATGGTTCTGTTTAAATGTTCGGGCAATTTTTCGGCTTGCCACAAGCCTGCGTCAAGAGTTATGAAACAACATGCAGCGTAATGAGCTAATTTTTCGTAGTCCATGTCTTTAATCATTAGCTTTACTGCTGCAATGCGTTCTTGCATTGGAATGTGTCTATTATTTACAAGATATAGCGTTATGTCTCTGTGTAAATCAGAATGGTATTGTGCAGTTCTGTCGCCATTTGACCATTCGTCTAACCATTCATTTTGTGAAGACATTCAACACTCCGTCAAAGTGTAAGCCGTCCTGAAAGGGAATAACCGGAAACGGGGGACGAGTCCCGCTTTAGCCGCTAAGCCTATCCCGGTTAAATTGATTATATCGGGTTTACAGCTTGCCGCTTAGCTTATTGTCTTTGATGTCAAGCAAGAATTTAATCCCATCCATCACGCATCGCCTTTTGAATATCCAGCGGATTGCCCTTGAATGTCGGTAATTCGGGCAAAGAGTCGATCATATCCGCCAGCATGTTATTGCTCGGTGTGGTGGTGTAGTCGCTCAATAACTTTTTAATCAACTGTGCGGAGCTGATATGTTCGCGCGCCGCTACTTGGGTGATTAAGTTCTCGGTCTCTGAGTCTAGTTTTATAGGCATGGCGGCTTAACTCGCTAGGGGGTTATAAAATTTCAATGTAATCCTTATCATCTTGGAGTAGTGCTTGTTCGATGATCTGGCAATTGTCCAATAAGGTTTTAATGGTCGCTGCCTTGGATTGATTGCCCACTTTTAGCCAGATTATTTTGGGCGGTGAGCCGTATAGCAGACTCATTTCATAAAAGTCCGCATCTTTGGTGGTCATCACATAGCCGTTATCAATGGCATACTGGCGGATGGTTCTATCGTCAGCCTGTTCCATCCCCAGTAGCGCTACTTGTGTTGAGCCGGGGTAACGGTCTTGGATAAAAGGCACTATGCGTCGTGATAAATTCTCGTCAAGCAATAGCTTCATAACGCCTTGATGGTAATGGAGCGACGCTCCCTGTCGGCGGCAAACAGCAAACACGCGGTAATGTCGTCGCTATTGAGTTCCGGGAAGTCATCAATAATTTCATCGTGGCTCATGCCCTCAGCCAGCCATGAAAGCACATCATAAACGGTAATCCTCAAACCTCTTATACAGGGTTTACCGCTACGTTTGCCGGGTTCTAGGGTAATAATATCGTGATAGTCGATGCTCATTTTTTAACTCGCTAGGGGTTGCGTGGGTCGAATATTAACAATGTTGTCATTATCCGGTGTTGTTAGCCGTTGAATGGTATCGGCTATCTTAAAGGTCGCTTGTCTCAGTGTATTGGCTTCTGGGTTGATATAGCCGCCGGTCACGTCGCCATCGGTTTGATGATTCGCCAATGCTTTTAGCAAGCTAAACGGTATCATTGCAGCCTCGCCAATGGTTAGGAATGTCCGTTTTAGATCGTGACTGCTGAATGTAACGCCGGTTTGGTTGCAAATCTGGGTTATCGGTTTGCGAGGAATGCCCATTACGCCATCTTTGCCATCGCCAGGGAATACATAACGACCGTCGCCGGTTTTCCGGTGCAAGGCTCTTAAATACGGTTTGATCTGTGGCGCGAGGTAGGCGGTAAAGTCGCTGCTGTTTTTGGTGTCTCGGGCAATGAAGCAATCGTTTTTAAAGTCTACGTCCTGCCACTCCAAATAACGAACGTCTTGATCTCGAAGGCCGGTATGCAGTAACAGCAATAGGTAGACTTTGGCTTGTTCATTCTCCAGGTGCAAAACCGCGTTATACCAGTCTTTCAGGTTGTCACAGGGTATCATGCGCTTGCGGCGCGTTGGCTTTGCCCACAAGCTGCCGTCTTTCATTACATCAACCGGATTATCATCTAATGCCTTAAGGGTAACGACGGCGTAACGCATCAACAGACGCAACACGCGCATTTTGTTATCAGCTCCGCCGGTAAATTGTTTACGACGCGCCAGCACCATATCACGGGTGATTTCATTAATCGGTTTGTTAAGCCAGTCTGAGAAGCCTTGGTTAATTTTGTTGGTGTAGTCCAATACTGATAATTCCCTGAGTCCGATTTTGTCGCCCAGGTAACGATCAAGTAATTCCTGCAAGGTCATTCCTCTAAGCCGCTCTTTTCGTTTTTTCTCGACTGGGTTAACGCCGTTGGTCATATCGGTTAAGGTAGTCTGCGTCTTTATTCTGGCATCGGTGACGGACATATCAGGAAAGCGCCCCAGGGTGACACGTTGCATAGTCTTTCCCGTCCACTTCAACACCACGAAAGATTTAACGCCGGTACTGCTAACTCGACACGTCAACTTGGGACAACCAGAGTCATGGTAATCAACTCGACCCGATATTGGCGTTGGAAAGTCTCTGACGCGCCCCTGAGTAAAATTAATTTTGTTGTCTTTAGCCATTTCAAAAACTCCTAGGGTAAAAATCCGGGTCATGGCCGGGTCATGTTTGAAAGCGGTTTTATAGTATTTTAGAGTAACCTTAAGTAATGTACAAAATTATTAGATTTCAGCATTGACGCGGATTTCAGTGTCAATAGCCAGTAACGGCGCGGGGTTAAAAAAGTCGGGACGTATAACTGTAAATCATTAGGTCTGCGGTTCGAGCCCGTCCGGGGGAGCCAAATAAAACAAAGCCTTACATGTGAATGTAGGGCTTTTTTATGTCCGACGTTTTCTTATAGTGCCTTTTGTAGTGCCTTCGTTGTTCGTTATGATTTAAACTTGCTTAACCTATCAATTGATCGCATCGCATTAGAATTTTAGCTCACAGACATAACTTCCAGAATTTCCGCCAAGCACTACAAACATCCTTATGGGTTAAAAATTGAATTTGGCGAATGGCGGATTTCGGCCAAAAAGAGCCATTCTAAGGATTCCGGTAAACGACAAGTTAACTTAAAATCGGTCACTCGTAGACCGTTAGCGATCAGCAACCACTGAGCAATAGCAGCCGATTTGTGTAAGATGATGCTATGGATAGATATCGGGAGAAATATATTTCGAATTTAATACGTTTCATCAAGCTATCTACATCTTAGTAATGTAGATTGTCTAAAATTATCCATTTCCTAGTTCACTATCTTGCTCCAATACTTTCCAGAGTTTAGGCCAATTCTCAGTCGGTATATACGCCTCTATACGCCGGACAAAAGCACAGAATTCACTAAATTCCTTCATATCTGTCAAAAAGCGTTGAAAAGTTTCCAAAACGGCAAAGAAATACATTGTTAGACTAACGGAAGATGAACGTACTGACTTGGATATACTTTACGCGGTCATGTTTGCGGCTTTTTCGAACAGTTGAAATTTTGGATTTAAGAGTGATGCAACTATGCCCGCGCAAGGTATAAATTGCACTATGGCGGCATATCATGGACGCCGCGTTGGATTACGATTGCCTAAGTGCAGAAGGCAGTCTTTCGGCACTCAGGGAATAACTCGGCTGGTTGAGCGTTGTCGAAGCCTGAAGAATGTTTAGGGAATGGTGAAGCTAATGAAAATTCAGTGGTTTTGTTTACACTCCGTCTCTATAATGAAAAACCGCCCGCCATTTACTTTGGAGTGACTACTTTGAGAAAATCAGTCTTTTTATTGTTATGGGTCACTGGACTGCTCGTTAGTTCGGTGCTTTGCGCTAAGCCCGCGCCGATAGCCGAAACACGGCATGCGATAGAAATATCTATTGGCGGTATCGGCCCCGGCGTTGATGCCGTTGCTTACAAAAAATTGCGTCAACTGATCGGTAATGCTATCGCTGCGAGCGTCATTGATAAGTTTGTGATTTACGGCTACGGACGCGAAGGTGGATTTTCCGCGTGTGTTGAGGACAGGCCGAGTATTCAGCCGCCCAGCAAAGCCTTTGAAAAATTCGTCAAACAATTGAACAGTATCAAGCCCGATCCTAACACTACGGCTTATAGCATTAATCGTCTGCTGACTTGCCCACCCTTGCCGACCGAATCCGATAGGGTGCGCGTTGCTAAATCAGATGGGAGCAGGCAATGCGAAAACAATGGCATCACCTTGGCTGAGATGCAGCAGCAGTTAGGTGATATCAGTGTTTATGCAGCTATCAAAAAACACGATGGTGGGTTATATCCTGCTGTATGCGGCGGAGATACCGGCGTTTTTAATGTTTATGACATTGCCGCTACCGATTTGGAACAAGCAATTGCGGCAGGTTTTTTCGAGTGGACTCAGCCCTAACGCTGTGAACAGAATACGTAATTCTGTCTAAGAGTTATCATGTCGGCATTTCCGGGTAGTGAATTTTTCGTCAATCAAGCGTAACTTCTCATTATCCACAGGTGCTGCGGCCCGAATCAAATCGGATAAAGGTGGAATGTTCTTTTCGCCCATCAGCCTAATTAAGTAAATCTTAAAAATCATCCGGTTACAAACCTATATGCTGTTGCCGTCGCATTAGCGGTCATTGGTTGTTTTTCCAACATATTGATTTAAAATGCCTTAATGTCATTGGCCGGTTGAGGAAAGCCGATTTTTTGTTTAGGCGCTAAGTACAACAATGCAGTAAAATTACGCTATTTTGTTTATAACGCCGGAACACGTATGACTACTTGGTTAGAAACCTGTCAACAACAATTGGTCAGACTGGAGAAAACATCAGTGCTGGCCGACAAACTGATTACTTTGGCTAATAAAACCGAAGTGGATGTTTCTTCTGATTTACTCAATCGCCTCAATATTGAAAGACCTCGCCTGCATCGGCAATTGGAAAGACTCCATGCTAATCGTTTTGAGGTGGCGGTTATCGGGCTGGAAAAAGCGGGCAAAAGTGCGTTACTCAATGCTTGGCTGGAACAAGAGATTTTGCCCTCGGCACGGGAGCGCTGTACGTTTACCAGCACCGAAATTTGGTCGGCGCAAACTGAACAAGACCAAGAGCTTTTTATTCAATACTACAGCAAAGAAGAAATCAACAAGCTGCAGTTACAACGCCGCGATGCGTTGCTGGGTACCTTAAGCGAGCGTGAGCGCAAGGAAATTCAAGAGGATTTTGACGATACCGAAAAACACTTAAGTAAGATTTTAGAGTTTGGCAAGCAAAAGACCGGCTTTAGTCAGAAATTTATTGATATAGGCGAAATCAGCGAGCAATTGCAATCGGCGGTATTTAAAAACCGAGCGCAATCTTTAGCGATTAAACGCATTCAGTTAAAAACAGTACGCTTGCGTAGCGACCGCGACATCATTTTTCATGATGTTCCGGGGTTTAACTCGGGGATATTAATGCACGCCGAGCAGGCCATTGAACGGCTGAAAAACTGCGATGCCATTATTTACGCCAAAGAGATGAAACAGCCTTCAGTTACCGGTCCGGAAAAAGAAATGCTGGCCATTGCCGATTCCGAAGATCCGAGTGTCAAAGTCTCGGATAAAGTGTTTGTTGTGCTCACCCAGGCCGACGCCATGGACGATCAAATCGATTTTAAAGACACCTATGAGAAGCACCGCAGTTATTGGCCTTCCGTGCCGGAACATCGAATGATTGCCGTCTGTGCCCGCGCTCATTTAGTTGAATTCGGCATACCATCCGAAGACACGCTGAGACGAACCAAAAGCGCCGATGATAAAGCCAAGATGAAAAAACTGGGCATTACCGATGGCATGTCAACTTTAAAAGACTCGATTAACTATTACATCGACAATGAGCGTGCAGGTGTGCTGGAACGCCGTTGCGATGCCTTGGTCGGCGCCATTCGTCAAATTGCCAATGAAATTTTATTCAAGCTGGAACCTATCTATGGTGTATTTAATGAAGCCGAACTACAGGAAGACGATTTGCTCGGCAAAGAGTTTAATCAATGGTGGGGACGTGAATGGCAGCGCATTAAAAAGGATTTTGATGCCTGGTATGCCGAAGTCATTCAAGGGCGTAAAGAAGCCGATGCTGCGGGTTCTGAGCATGAGGAACTGATTGCCCTGCATGCGGCCTACGATGAAAAGATTGAAGCGCTGCTATCAAATCTTGATACAGCCAAGCCTAATGAGTTAAAACGCATTTATACGGCTGGGGGCACCATGTCCATGCCTGATCCTCGCGAAGGCAATTATAAAATTCGGGAAGAGCTGTTTCGAGAAATTCAGAAAAAGTTTGAAACCGAACTGACAGACCAATTGGCTTTGGCGCTGCAAACTTTGATTGATCAAATTGCCCGTAAAACTCAAAGTTTGCTTTGGGAAACTGAAGAAGTACGTAAAACCTTGCTGCACTCGGATATAGATGAATCCCTGGAGCAAGCGCGTATACGCCATGGCTTTCAAGTGCTTTTTTTGCGCTTTAGCCGGGGTGCCGTAGAAGCTTTTATCGCTAAACCTTTACAAGCAAGAGAGCGCTTATTGAATGAGCGGGCGGCGGAAATTAAAACGCTGGAAGCTTTTTATCAAGGAAGCGATAAAGCCAAAACCGAGGGTGGCCTAACAAATTATTTGCGTCATGGTGTCTGGGCAAAACCAACTAACAGTCGCTCTAAAGCCCAAGAAAAGCCCAATGCTAAAACACAAGTCCTGCAAGAAATAGTCAACGCGGTTACAACAGAAGCGACACCGGTCAAAAAAGCCCAGGAAGAATCGGAAAAAGCGTTAGAGCCGGCTAATTTTGAATCGGTGGTTGAGGAGATTAAGGTCGATTTAGAAGCGCTGCAAGATTATTTAAAAAACAGTGTCTTTTATGCAGCGGGGTTTATCACTTACTGTAATCAAGAGTTGGAGCGCATCCGCAATCGATTTAAAGAAATGGAAGACAATGACAGGCAGTGGATCGGCATTATTCGCACGGCTGTTAAGTATGAAAAAAATCCTAATATTCCTTATAACATTACGCATACGCGTCGAGACTTCCGCATGCGTAGAGAAATCGCCCTAGAGCTTAAGGAAGTACGGGAAACTTGTACCAATGTCTTCTAAATTCCTGAAAAACAAAAACCGGCTTTGAGGGCCGGTTTTTTTGCGGGGCGAACAGCGCTTATATTTAATTCAGATTAAAAGCTGAGTATTAAAAAGCGTAAAACATCGAAATTGCAGGTATTTATTAGTGTTCTCCTGACTCGTCTTTTCAAGTGCTGTTTTACTTATGACTATCAGGTAAACGCCGTTGGCATTTTCTCCCTAAGCTTTAAAAATCGCTGATACCGCGTCATTGAAATATCGCCGTTTTCCGCAGCCGCTCGTACCGAACAGCCCTTATCAACCAGATGACGGCAATTCTTAAATTGGCATTGATCAATCAGTGGCTGAAATTCACGGTAGCCGTAAGCCAGTTGCTGTTCGGATAATCCCGCCAGTCCGAAAATGGCAACGCCGGGGCTGTCGATTAAATCGCCGCCTTGGGCCATGTGGTAAAGCGTTGCCGCGGTGGTGGTATGCCGACCGTGTTTGGTGGTTTCCGAGATGGTGTTGGTTTTCAGTTCTTTGTCGGGAATAATCGCATTGGTTAACGATGACTTACCGACGCCGGATTGCCCGGTTAAAATGCTGACCTGATCTTTTAAAGCCTGCTTGAGTTCATCCAAACCCGATGCCGCCGTGGCGCTGACCCGGTACAGCGCGTAGCCCAAGTTGGTATAGTCCAACAGTTCCTGCTCGATACCGGCCGATTGCGCCAGATCGGTTTTATTCAGTACCAACGCGGCATCGATATTGCGGTTTTCGCAAATAGCCAGATATTGGTCTATCAGTAAAAAATCGCAATAAGGCTCGATGGCAAAGACGACAAACACGGTGTCGATATTGGCGGCAACCGGGCGGGTTTTGCCGTTTCTGGACGGGCGCATCAATAACGAGCGCCGGGGCAGGATTTGTTCTATGCGGCCTTGATCGGGCGAGGATTGCGTCCATAAAACCCGGTCGCCGACTGCGACGGTTTCAAGCCGTCGCAAGGTTTGGCAAAGCACAATTTTATCGTCATATTCAACTGCAATGCCCTGACCTAAATGGGAGATGACCAGTCCTTCAATTAACTCAGTCATTCGGCAACTGCTCCTGCGTTGCTCTCGATCGCTGTTCCAGACGCGATTCTACCTCCCCCATCCGTGGGGTCGTACCTCCTGCATCCATGCAGTCGTACGCAGGGCGTATTTGGCTTTCTAAATTGGCAATACGGATAGCCGCCGGCGGGTGGCTGTAATGGAAGGCGGAATATAACGGATCCGGCGTTAAAGTACTGGCGTTTTCTTCAAACAATTTAACCAAGGCACTGATCAACTTCTCGGCTTTGGCATTGTTTGAGGCAAAATTATCGGCTTCAAATTCAAATTTGCGTTGAAAGTAGGCGATGACGGGCTGGATAAAAAAAGTAAATGACGATGATACCAGCATGAATAACAAAAGGGCGGCGGCATGCGAAGGCTGCTCTACACCCAGGCCGTTGTAGAACCATTGTTGGCCGATCAGCCAGCCTAAAACCGCAAAACTGACCAAGGTCATAACGGCATTGGCAACCAGCATCTTAATCGTGTGCTTGCATTTGAAATGCCCCAGTTCGTGAGCCAGTATCGCTTCCAGTTCTTCATCATCCAAAGAGTTGATCAAGGTGTCGAAAAACACGATGCGCTTGTTATTGCCAAGACCGGTGAAATAGGCGTTGCCGTGGCCTGAACGCTTGGAGCCGTCCATGATGAAGATGCCCTGGCTGCTAAAACCGCAACGGGCAAGCAAACCTTGAATCCGGTGTTTTAACGAGCCTTCTTCCATCGGGGTGAATTTATTGAATAACGGCGCGATCACGGTTGGGTAAAGCCAGCTCATCAACAATGAAAAACTGATCAGTATGCCCCAGGCCCATAACCACCACAGTGAACCTATGCTGTCCATGACCCACAGGATTAAAGCCAGCAAAGGCATGCCGATAACGGCGACTAAAACCAGTTGCAGCAGTTGATCTTTGATGAATTGTTGCGGGGTGCTTTTATTGAAGCCGTATTTTTCTTCAATGACAAAGGTTTGGTAGACGCTGGTGGGAATCTCTAGCGCAGTCATGACCAGGAAAACACTGGCTAATGCCGCCAAGCCCGCTATCAAAGGAGATTGCACAGCGGCTGCCCAAAATTGGAAAGCCCAATTAATGCCGCCGCCGAGGGTCATCACTAACAGCAGAATAACGCCGATAATACTGTCTATATTGCCCAGCCTGCTTTTTTCCAGCGTGTAGTCGGCCGCTTTTTGGTGGGCTTCCAGCGAGACGGTATTTTTAAAGGCCTCAGGCACGGCAATGCGGTGCTTGGCAACATAATCGGCATGCCGTTTAGCCAGCCAAAATTGGACTGAAAAAGACAGGGTTAGTGCGATTAAAAAAACGAGGGTAAAGCTATTCATAAGCGCGATTCTTCAAAGTTAAGAGTTAGACGTACAGATTAGCCAATGCTACACTAACCGCCCCCTTCTATACAACGGAATCAATAAATGGCGCAGGACCCATCGCATCTCATCTGGATAGACCTTGAAATGACCGGGCTCGATCCGGACAGCGATTTGATCATCGAAATTGCTACGATTGTGACCGATAATAATTTGAACATTTTGGCTCAAGGCCCGGTGCTGGCTGTGCATCAGTCCGATGCGGCGTTGGCGGCAATGGACGATTGGAATCAGAGCCACCACGGACAATCCGGCTTAATCGAGCGGGTTAAGGCTTCTACTGTTAACGATGCTGAAGCCGAACGGCAAACGCTTGAATTTTTAAGGCAATGGGTGCCGGAAAATAGCTCGCCGATCTGCGGCAACAGCATCGGCCAGGACAGACGCTTTTTGTACCGCTATATGCCCAAACTGGAAGCGTATTTTCATTATCGTAGTATCGATGTCTCAACGCTTAAAGAGTTGGCCGCCAGATGGGCGCCTGATGTAAAAGAGGGTTTCAAAAAACAGTCTTCGCATCAGGCCTTGGACGATATTATCGAATCTATCGAAGAGCTGCGTTATTACCGCGAGCACTTCATCAGGTTTTAACTTATGAATCAAATCATTGCTGTTGCGCTGGGAGGATCGTTTGGCGCTGTGATTCGATTTTTGGTTTCATCGGGTATTTACCAGTGGCTCGGGCGCGGCTTCCCCTATGGAACCTTGGTCGTCAACGTTATGGGTTCGTTTATGCTCGGCTTGCTGACCGAATCGCTGATGCAGCAACGCATTACCATCACCTTCGAATACAGGGCGGCCATTTTGATCGGCTTTATCGGTGCGTTTACGACGTTCTCCACGTTTTCGCTGGAAACTTTTTATCTCATCGAGCAGGGCTATTTAACCAAAGCGCTGGTGAATATATTTACCAGCGTTACGGCTTGTGTCTTTGCGATTTGGATCGGTTTGCTGTGCGGTAGAGGCCTGTTTTATTATTCGGACGGCGTTATTCAGTTGTCTGGCGGCCTGATTCCCTATGCGCTGATGATGATTAACGCGATATTCGCTTTTTTAGTCAGTATGTTAGCGACTATTTTATTGCAGAAAGTGGCGATATCCGTGGAATATCGCGTCGTACTGACAGTGATCATGGTGGGTGTCTTTTTAACCCTGTCCGGCTTATATCTATTGCTGTATTTGGTCGAACGCGGGTATTCATTCGACGCCAATTTGAATTTAATGCTGGGCACATTTGTCGGTAATAGCCTCGTTTGTATTTTGGTAATTTGGATGGGCTTGCTGGTGGGCAAGCAGATTTAGAGGCGAAAGGCTAATGCTCTTTTCGCCCTTTGCCTTTCGCCTTTGATCTCATATATATTTTTAATTTTAAGGTAATAATTCAATCATGTTAGATCCCCGCTTATTCAGAACCGAGCTTGATTTTGTTAAGAAACAATTAAACAGACGTTCATTCGACTTTAACCCCGAGTATTACTCCGAGCTGGAGGCCCGGCGCAAAGACATCCAGGTTAAAACCCAGGAATTGCAGAACGAACGCAACAGCAGCTCAAAAGCCATCGGCATCGCCAAAGCCAAAGGCGAAGACGTGCTGCCGCTGTTGGATCAGGTTCAACATCTGGGCGACGAACTGAAAGCCGCGGAAAGCGAATTGTCCGACATTCAGGCCAAAATGACCGCCTTGATGGAAGGCATCCCCAACCTGCTTGATGAGTCCGTTCCGAACGGCAAGAGCGAAGACGATAACCTCGAAATCAGCCGCTGGGGCGACATTCCCAGCTTCGATTTCGAAGCCAAAGATCATGTCGATTTAGGCGCAAAGAGTGGCATGGATTTTGAGCTGGGCGCTAAAATCGCCGGCGCAAGATTTGTGGTATTAAACGGGCCGCTGGCGCGCTTGCAACGAGCACTGATCCAGCTGATGCTCGATACCCATAGCGCCGAACACGGTTACAGCGAAACTTATGTGCCCTTTTTAGTCAATGCCGACAGCTTGCGTGGCACCGGCCAGTTGCCCAAATTTGAAGCCGACCTGTTTAAGGCCAATGACGATCCTGCTTTATACCTGATTCCGACCGCCGAAGTACCGGTCACCAACATCGTCAGGGACGTCATTATCGACGCCAAGGACCTGCCGCTTAAATTCGTCTGCCACAGCCCGTGTTTCCGTAGCGAGGCCGGTGCATACGGCCGCGACGTAAGAGGCATGATCCGCCAGCATCAATTCGAAAAAGTCGAGATCGTACAAATCGTAAAGCCTGAAGATTCAGCCAGAGCCCATGAGGAGCTAACCCATCATGCCGAAGCTGTATTAAAGAAACTAAACCTGCCTTATCGCCGGATGCTGTTATGTGCGGGAGATACCGGTTTTTCATCAAGCAAAACCTACGATCTGGAAGTCTGGTTGCCGGGGCAGGGCGCTTACCGGGAAATATCGTCATGCAGCAACTTCAAAGACTTTCAGGCGCGCCGTCTGCAAGCGCGTTGGCGCAACCCGGAAACCGGCAAACCCGAGTTGGCCCATACCTTAAACGGCTCCGGTCTGGCGGCTGGCAGAACCCTGATTGCCGTGATGGAAAATTATCAGGATGCCGAAGGGCGTATTCGTATTCCTGAGGTATTGCGGCCTTATATGGGCGGGTTGGAAGTGATTGGATAACTCGTACGGACGAGGCGTATGCCTCGTCCGTGATGTTTGATTTGCTATTTAATATAACGAAACGCTGATGACGCAGATGAAAAATAATGACACAGATTTCATCAATGACTAAAAATCAGCGTCATCAGCGTTCGATTCTTGGCCGGGTTAGTGGTTAAAGGATGAAGTCGGTTGCGGTGAGCGCAAAGCCTCCCGAAATGGATATAGAAAAATCTGTGTACGTATCACCATTCACATCGCCATAAAGCGAGCCATATAAATAATATAATTCACTACCGGCGCCGGTGAAATAGCTATTGCCCAGAAACGAAAACGCTTGATTACCCGTTTGTTGAGGATTTGCGTCAATGACGGACAGATCGATTTTATCGCCCGCTGCAAAGTCGGTGATGGTTTCGTAGGGATAGAAATTGTTTATATCGGCTAACGAGGTGTATTTAAAAATATCATTACCTGCGCCGCCGGTCAGATTATCGGTGCCGGAGCCGCCGACCAATGTATCCGCACCATCGCCACCATTTAGCGTGTCCGCACCATAGCCTCCGACTAAGGAATCAAAGCCTGCATTCCCGTTCAGCGTATCGTTGCCGTTGCCGCCGGTTAGGCTGTCGTTCTTGCTGGCACCATTGAGTTCTTTATTTTCAGCAACCTGGAAAATCTTTGAGCCGGCAGCGCTTTCTTCGATAACTAAATTATCAGGCAGCGCCAAACTGTAGTCGGCATATTTGTCGCCGTTGGTATCAATTTGCAGCTGCGTTGCGCTATAGTCATCATAAACGCGCACTTGATTGGCTACGCCGCTAAAATCATTACCAATCCCAACGAAAGTAAGCCCGGTAATCGCGCTTAGATTGATTTTATCGCCCGCTGCCAAGTCGGTAATGGTATCCCGGTTCGAATAAGTATCATTGCCTATCTCGGCTAGCGAGTTGTAGGTAAAGGTGTCGTTACCTGCGCCGCCGGTCAGGTTATCGGTGCCTAAACCGCCTTTCAGGATATCCGTGCCGTCGCCGCCGTTAAGCGTATCCGCGCCATAGCTTCCGATCAAGGTATCATTGCCCGTATTCCCGGTCAGGCTGTCATTGCCGTTGCCGCCGGTTAAGGTGTCATTCCCGCTGGTGCCGTTGGATACTTTATTTTCGGCAATCTGGAAAATCCTCGAACCGGCTGCGGTTTCTTCGACAACTAAATTATCAGCCAACACTAGGGTGTAGTCGGGATATTTATCGCCGGTGGTATCAATTTGCAGCAATGTTGCACTATAGTCATCATAAACGCGCACTTGATTGGCTACGCCGCTAAAGCTATTACCCACTCCTGCAAAAGTAAGCCCGGTAATCGCAGTTAAATTGATTTTATCGCCTACTGCCAGGTCGGTAATCGTATCTCTGTTATAACCGCTACTCTGATAAGTGCCATCGCCTATTTCAGCTAACGAGTTATAAGTAAAGGTGTCGTTACCTAAGCCGCCGGTCAGGTTATCTGAGCCTAAACCGCCTTTCAGGATATCCGTGCCGTCGCCGCCGTTAAGCATATCCGCGCCATAACCGCCGATCAAGGTATCATTGCCCGCATTCCCGGTCAGGCTGTCATTACCGTTGCCGCCGGTTAAGGTGTCATTCCCGCTGCTGCCGTTGAATACTTTATTTTCGGCAACTTGGAAAATTTTCGAACCGGCAGCGGTTTCTTCGACAACTAAGTTATCAGGTAGCGCCAAGCTGTAGTCCGCAGTCTTGTCACCGTTAGTATCAATTTGCAGTTGCGTTGCGCTATAGTCATCATAAACGCGAACTTGATTGGCTACGCCGCTAAAGCTATTACCCACCCCTACAAAAGTAAGCCCGGTAATCGCGCTTAGATTGATTTTGTCGCCTGTTGCCAAGTCGGTAATGATATCCCGGTTCGAATAGGTATCATTGCCAATTTCGACTAAGGACTTGAAGATAAAGGTATCGTTACCTAAACCGCCGGTCAGGTTATCGGCGCCCAAGCCGCCGACTAATGTATCTGTGCCATCGCCGCCGTCAAGCATATCATTAGAGCCTCCTCCGGCTAAGCTGTCGTTGCCCGCATTCCCGGTCAGGGTGTCATAACCATTACCACCGGTTAAGGTGTCATTCGCGGCTGTGCCGATTAAGTCTTGATTAGGGGCGACAGTCAGTTTGTTTGAACCCGATACGGTTTCTTCCAGCGCGATTCGTGAAGAAGTCAGGTTAGACAGATTTATATAGGAATCATTGTTTTTATCCCCGTCGAAATCAAACGCTAAGCCGTCGCCGCTAACACGGTACTGCCCGGGAACTCCGCTAAAAGCCGTATCGCCTATAAAGCCGATGCCTTGAAAGGTAATCAGTATTTGATCGCCATCGCCGAAATCAGTGATGCTGTCCCCATTACCGTAATAATAATCGCCGCTTGCCGAAAAATCGTTCGGACTTGTAAAACGAAATATATCCGCCCCATTTCCTCCCGTTAAAGCATCAATGCCTAAGCCGCCTTCTAAAATATCATTCCCATCGTCTCCTTGCAAAATATCGTTGCCATCTCCGCCGAAGAGGGTATCGTTGCCTGATAATCCGGAGAGGGTGTCATTTCCTGGGCCTCCGCTTAAGCTTTCGCCGTTATCGGTTCCATTGAAGGTCTGGTTAGCGGCGAGCGTTAAAATGCCCGAGCCCGCTACTGTTTCTGTGAAATTGAACGAGCTGGAAAAATATAACGACACATTGGCTTCAGCATCGCCATCGCTATCAATCATGATGTAATAACCGGAATAACGAATCTCTCCCGCCACCCCCGAGAACTGGGTGCTGCCAATGAAGCTTGTTCCGGCAATCGCTGAAAAATCAATGCTGTCTTCAGCAGAAAAATCGACAATTTTATCCCCGCTAATATGGTTAATAGTGGTATATTTGAAAACATCCGCGCCGACGCCTCCATGCAGCGAGTCAGCACCTGCCCCGCCTTCCAGAACATCGTTGCCATCGCCGCCGGATAAAATATCTCGTCCGCCGCCGCCGGATAACATGTCATCGCCCGCTAATCCATAAAGCGTATCCCAGCCTGTTGTGCCTGTTACTGTATCCTTATTTGCTGTACCTAATTTAATGGCCATTTTGTAACCCCAAAGACTAAATTGATAAAAGAATCAGCCAGCGTCTACAACAGTGCATTTTGCGTAAAAATCGACAAAGCTACTGTAAAACTTTGGCTAGGGTTAACTCTACACCAAAAATCGGTTTTCGTCGCTTTACGCTACGTGATATGAATGTGCTGCGCCAAGTAAGCGGGTGTTGAAGCCTATACAACAAAAGCAAGACAATATCTGAAATTGGTTTTGATGCGCGTTATTCTCTGGACATGTCTGAATTTGCGCGCATAGGATTCAATCCTATAGCATGCTTTACTGGTGATGCTGTCTATGAATATCCCCATCAGATATTGACCATTCTGATGGGCTTGAAAACCGTAGCCACCGATTAACGCCGGTAGGTATAAATGGTTACGTGAACATGCACTAACCGCTGTGTGAGCATGCGCTAATTTTTGAACTATTTACCGGGAATTTCAAAAAACATTTGACTCGACAAATGAGAATTATTACTATTTAAAACCATGGACGGATAACTTTACGATTCTATCGAACCGTTGTAGTTAGCCCTTTTGTACCAAGCAGGGCATAACGCCGGTTTTACGATAGCAGTTATGCAGGGAATTATCGGTCACTGCACGCGATGCATGTCGAACATGCCGGTGAAGAGTACCGGTCGGGTTTGGCTTGTTGGGCAAGTTAATGCCGGCTAAGTAATTATTTATCGCCTGACTTTATTATTGAATCCATCGTGAATAGAGGATATTTAACAATGCAAAAACAAACTGCGATATTAATGCTGTGTTTGAGTTTTGCCGGCGAAGCTAAGCAAACGCTGACAGATGAGCAACAGCTTGGAAAGCTTCTCTATGAAGATGAAAATTTATCTTTAAACAGAAACCAGTCCTGCGCCAGTTGTCACAGTCTAAAACCGGTACAACAAGCCGCCTTGGCTAAACGGGCTCCGGCGTTTGTTGACCCGGAAAATATTAAAAAAGGCACGGCTGTTTCTTCGGGTTCACTGCCTGACAAAACCGGCACTTTAAATGCTCCGACTGCCGGTTATGCAGCATTTAGCCCGCCGTTTCATTGGGATGACGTAGAAGGTCTGTATGTAGGAGGGCAATTTTGGAACGGCCGTGCAAGCAATTTAATCGAGCAAGCCAAAGGGCCTTTTCTCAATCCGCTGGAAATGGCGATGCCCAGCGAGTGGTCGGTAGTCAGCCGCTTAAAGGAAAACAAGGAATACAGAAAATTGTTTCGGCAAATTTATCATTTGAATTTGACCGCTGTATCACAGGTTAATAATGCAACAACAACGCCTGCTGAAGTTGCTGATATTTATCAGCACTTGGCGAAGGCGATCAGTACCTTTGAACAAAGTTCGGTGTTTAATAAATTTACCTCAAAATTTGATTATGTCCTTGCCGGTATGACCAAATTTACTGCAATTGAAAAGAAAGGCTTCGAGCTTTTTAACGACGAAAACAAAGGCAATTGCGCCGCCTGCCATATCAGTGAAGCGAGTAACGATAAAGACGGTAATATCATCCCGCCGATGTTTACGGATTTTACCTATGACAACATTGGCTTACCGCGTAATGTAAAAATCCCTAAGAATCCTGAGCCTAATTTAGGTCTCGGCGGACGTACCGATATTGCAGCGCTTGATCCGGATGGCAATGAGATCGGTAAACACAAGGTTATGTCGCTCAGAAACATCGCTTTAACTCCCCCTTATGGTCACAATGGTGTTTTCGCCACGTTGGAGCAAGTTGTCCATTTTTATAATACCCGCGATACCTTAGGCTGGGTGTCGGATAATCAGGATGCCGGATTTGCAAGTTCCGGCTGGCCGGAGCCGGAAGTTTCCCAAAATGTTAATCATGACGAACTTGGCAATCTGGGGCTGACGCATGATGAAGAAAAGGCCATTGTTGCTTTCATGCAAACATTGACCGACGACTATCAAAAATGGGGCAAAGACCGACGCGTTCCTCCCGGCACTCCTTCGCCCTTTGCGGAAGTGAAATTGCCGGCGCCGTAGTTCTCGGCAGCCGGCAAAAAATTCCGCTGCTTATGAAGCGGTATTTAGACGGTAAAACGGTAGATGGCTTGTTTAATTGCATCCCGCGCTTAACTGATTTGATGCCTGTGAGCAATGAGAATTTAAAGGTTCCCTTATAGTAAGCCGTCCGAATTTAGCGATGGCTGTTCCATAATCGCCTGTTTTCGTGTGCCACTCTTTCCTATTATTAACCATGCTGCGAACCTGTTTTTGTAAATGCCGACAAATTATCCGTAGTCGTTTCCTGTGGATTTCATTCATTATTTTAGTTATAGCCGGAACTTTCGGCTTCAGCCTGCTGCAGCCCAAGCAAGCGAAAGACGTAAACAAAGATGTCGTTACCGTAACTCTGGGCGACATTGAAGAAAACGTCACCGCTCAAGGCAAGCTGGAGCCGAAAGAATATGTCGATGTCGGCGCTCAGGTCACCGGTCAGTTGCAGAAGATTTACGTACAGATCGGCGATAACGTCAGTGCCGGGCAGTTGCTGGCGCAGATCGATCCGAGAATTTATGCGGCTCGGGTGCAAGCCGACGAGGCGAATATCAAGAACCTGGAGGCGCAGTTGGTCGGTCAGCAGGCTCAGGTGGTGTTCGCCCGGCAGCAGTATGAGCGTAATAGCGAGTTGTTGAAAAGCAAGGGCGTCAGTCGGCAGGATTATCAGAACAGTGAGTTTAATCTTAAAAAAGATCTGGCTACCGCGGCTTCGATTCAGGCGCAAATCGAGCAGGTGCAGTCGACACTGACCGGCGATAGAACTAATCTCGGCTATACCAAAATTTATGCTTCGATGAAGGGTACGGTCGTCGACCAGAAAGCCCGTGCAGGCCAGACCCTGAACGCCAATCAGCAAACGCCGATGATTCTGCAACTGGCCAAGCTCGATACCATGACGGTACGCGCTCAGGTTGCCGAAGCCGATGTCATGCGCTTGCGGCCGGATTTGCCGGTCTATTTTTCGACGCTGGGTTCCGGCGAGCGGCGTTGGCAAGGCAAGGTGCGGCAGATATTGCCGACCCCGGAGGTGATCAATAATGTGGTGCTGTATAACGTATTGGTCGATGTCGACAATCAGGACCGACAGTTGATGACCGGCATGAGTACGCAGATGTTTTTCGTATTAGGCAGGGCCGAACAGGTGCCGCAGATACCGGTTGCCGCGTTGGGCGCTAGGTTGCGCAATGAAGATAACTCAAGCGGCGACGCTTATCGGGTTAAGGAGGTTACCGGACAGGGCGTGCGGGAAAAAACTGTTCACGTCGGCCTTCGAACCCGGCGCTTTGCGGAAATACGCGATGGCGTGGCTGTCGGCGCGCAATTGCAAACCGTGGCGCGCACCGACGACAAGAAAAAGGATAAAGGTTATCCGGCCGCGGGTGTGCCGCGCTTATGAGCATCCCAGCCGATACGCCGTTACTGGCGCTCAATAACATCCAGCGCTACTATCCCAACGGCGATACGGTAGTCCGCGCGCTCGACGATGTTTCGCTGAGCGTTTGGCCCGGCGAGTTCGTGGCGATTATCGGCCAGTCCGGCTCCGGCAAATCGACGTTAATGAACCTGATCGGCTGCCTCGACAAGGCTAATGTCGGCAGTTACCGCGTTCTGGATCAGGATGTGGTCGGGCTCGATGCCGACCGCTTGGCTACCTTGCGCCGCGAGACTTTCGGTTTCGTGTTTCAACGTTATAACCTGCTCAATAACGCCTCGGCGGCGGAAAATGTCGAAATACCGGCATTGTATGCCGGTTTATCGAAAACCGAACGCCACCGCCGGGCTATGCAGTTGTTGGAGCGGCTGGGACTGGCGAACCGCGGCGAGCACAAGCCGATGCAACTATCCGGCGGACAGCAGCAACGAGTCGCGATTGCCCGCGCCTTGATGAACGATCCGCCGGTGATCTTGGCCGATGAACCGACCGGCGCGCTCGACAGCCAAAGCGGCAAAGAAGTGATGGCCCTGCTTAGCGACTTGCACCGGGAAGGCCGCACTATTTTGCTGATTACCCACGACGAAAAAGTCGCAGCTCATGCCCAGCGGGTTATTACTCTGCGCGACGGCAAAGTCGTCAGCGACGGCGGCGAAAATCGTAGCGGTTGCCTATTGCCGCCTCGGCAACATCGCGGCATCGGTGCCGCCGGACTGGCGGCAGAACTGCTGGAAGCGGCCAAAACTGCGTTGCGTTCGCTACATGCCAATTTGTTTCGCACCGCGTTGACTCTGCTCGGCATTGTGATCGGCGTCGCCGCAGTGGTGACGATGCTGGCGGTGGGGCAGGGCAGCCAGGAAAAAGTGCTCGACCAGATGCGGGCCATGGGCACCAATATCCTGTCGATTCGTCCCGGTGCGCCCGGTCTGCGCAGCAGTTCCGACGTTGCAAGCCTGGTCCCGGCCGATGCCGATGCCATTGCCGAGCTGGGTAATGTCGAATGGGCCTCGCCCGAGCGCAATACGCGCCTGACCGTGCGTTACGGCAATATCGATTATGCCAGCAGCGTTCAGGGTGTTGCGCCCAGCATGACCGTCGTTCGCGAGTGGGCGGTTGCCGACGGCGATTTTTTCGACGAGCGCGATATGCGCCGCTATGCGCCGGTGATTGTTTTGGGGCAAACGGTTAGGCAGATTCTGTTTCCCGATGGCGACGATCCTTTGGGACGCTATGTAATGGTCGGTAATATTCCGTTTGAAGTGATCGGTGTCATGGCCGCCAAGGGGGCGGATGCCCAAGGCAGCGATCGCGATGATGTGGTATTTGTGCCGTTGACTACCGGCCTGATCCGGTTATTCGGGCAAAATTATCTGGGCGGCATCACCGTGAAAGTGCGCGATGTCGAACAGATCGACAGCACCCAACAGGCCATTGCCGATTTATTGCTCGCCCGCCATCAAGTTGAGGATTTCAGGATACGCAACATGGCGTCGATTCTGGCAACCGCCGCCGAAACCCAGAACACCTTCACCCTGATGCTGGGTATAGTCGCGGCGATTTCCCTGTTGGTTGGCGGCATCGGCGTGATGAACATCATGTTGGTCAGCGTAACCGAACGCACCCGCGAAATCGGCATCCGCATCGCCACCGGCGCACGCCGCCGCGACATACTGCTGCAATTCAACACCGAAGCGGCGGTGGTTTGTACGCTGGGCGGCTTGATCGGCGTATTGCTGGGCTTTGCGGCGGGAAGCGGCTTACGTTATTTCGATATGGCGGTGGTTTTTTCGCCGTTGCCGGCCATAGTGGCTTTTTCCTGCGCATTCGGCACCGGCTTGCTGTTCGGCTATCTGCCGGCGCGCAAGGCGGCCGGGTTAGATCCGGTGGTGGCGTTGGCTGCGGAGTAGGGTGCGCCGTGACGGCGCGTTTGTATTCTGTATGGCGCACGGGACAATCACTTTTGTCCCGTTAAATTGTTCTCGTTCCCACGCGCCGCGCCGCGAATCACGGTGCCTATATGGGACGCAGCGCGTCCAGCAAAAGTCAATCGGATAACTGATGAAGTTTCAGTTAAATATGGATTAACAGACGAAGTCAGGGAGAAAATGATGGTTCAAATGTTAACAGAGGCGAAATCAGGCATCTAACCAGTCAATGTAGCGGATTTGCTACACTCACTGCTGATTTTGGCGATAGGCGCGGTATCAACTTGTGTAACTGAATTCTGATGAAAAAACGATTTTCAATAAGCGTAACGGCGCTGTTTCTGACCGCCTGTAATCTGCTGCCCGATTTTCAGCGGCCCAGCGTGGAAATGCCCGATCAATGGCGCGATACGAGTCTGACCAAGCAAGAATCCGCAGTCGATCCTCAATGGTGGCAAGCTTTCGGCAGTGCGGAGCTCAATCGCCTGATAACGGAGGCGTTGGCTTACAACAACGATCTGGCCGCAGCTCGGCAGCGGGTCGAGCAAGCCAAGGCGCAGGCTAAAATTGCCGCTGCCAATTTGTGGCCGTCGCTTGGATTGCAAGGTGATTTTACCGATAGCCGCAACAACATCGGCGACACTCAGAAACAAAGCGGGCAGTTTACCGCCGCCTACGAAGTTGATTTATGGGGCGCCAATCGTGCCCGCAGCAATGCCGGTTCGGCGCGTTTGCTCAGCTCGGTTTTTACCCGCGATGCCTTGCAGTTGGTGGTGATGTCCAATGTCGGTCAGGCTTATTTTAATCTGCTGGCATTGGCCGAGCGTAAACGCATTGCCAACGAATTCCTGGAAAATGTCGGCAATGTGCTGGCGATTGTCGAAGCCCGTTATCAGGCCGGTGCGGTATCGGCGCTGGATGTGGCGCAGCAGCAAACCGAGTTGGCAACCGCGCGCGCAGGCCTGGATTTGCTGATCCAGCAATACACCTTGGCGGAGAATGCGTTGGCGGTACTACTGGGCCATCCGCCTCGGGCGGTGTCTTTTAACCGCGAGCGATTTTTCGACCTGTTGTTGCCGATGATTAACGCGCTGCAACCGGCCGGCCTGTTGCAGCGCCGGCCGGATGTCCGGCAGCTTGAAATGGAACTGATTGCCGCCAACGCTGACATCGGCGTGGCGCGGGCTGCCTTTTATCCGAAGCTGCAATTGAATCTGGATGCGGTTCTGGCCTCGCCGCAACCGGCGGGTGTAGCGTTGGCGATGGCTTCCAGCTTGGCCCAGCCTTTGTTTCAGGGCGGGCGTCTGGAAGGCGGACTGGAGAATGCGCAAGCCCGCAACGCCGAATTGGTGGAAATTTATAGAAAAACGGTGTTGACGGCCTTTAAAGAAGTTGAGGATGCAGCGGCGGTACGCAGTAACTCGACTCGCCGTTTGCAGGCTTTGGCGGACGCGCTGGACAAGGCCCGGCTGGCGTATCAGCTTTCCTTGGATCGCTACCGGCTCGGCGCAATCGACTATCAAACCCTGCTTTCTACTCAACGCAGCTTGCTGAACGCTGAGAACAGCCAAGTTCAAGCCAGACTGGATGTTTTGGTTGCGATGGTGCAGCTCTATCAGGCTTTGGGCGGCGGCTGGTCCAGCAAATAACCGTAAAATCACATAACTATTCAGCAGAGGCTGATTTTAATAATAGAACACGGATGACACGGAGTTAGACGGATTTAAACGGGTTTCGATCTGCACGATTAGAATGAATCGATTAGTCCACGAAAAGCACGCTTATATTCGAAGAGATATAAAACAGGGCTAGCGAGACAGCCGTAGGCGTGCCGTGCGCGCCTTCTCCTATGTTTGAAAAATCGTAACTACTCAGCTATCAAAGACGATGGCACAGATGATTATGATAAACGCCGATAAATAAGCCTGAAACCGCAACAAACGGGGTTTTTCGGGATAATTCACAAAAAAATCTTATTCAATCATAGTCATCCGCGTCATCTGCGTTCTATTTATCTACCTGTTGAGTAGTTACGAAAAATCTTGCTATCCTTTTGCGGGCGCACGGCTCCACCTACTTGTATTTTTTCTTAACTTAATGGCAGTGCCTCCCTGGGGTCGTACCTCCTGCATAACCCACAGGGATGTGGGAATGCAGATTTTGCATGGAGCAAAAATCTGTCCATGCAGTCGTAAAGGCGCCTACTTTCGGCTTTCGTGAATAAATCGCCTTTTTTAAGCTAATCGTACAGGCCGAAATTTTTCAAGTTTTTAATCGGACTTTTGTAGCTTTACCTGTTACTAATCAGAAGTACAAGAATTTCTAGTTTATCGGTCAAATCCGTGTTTTTTTTACTGCTGAGCGGTTCAAAAAACAGTGTAGGCGCAGTAACGAAAACCGGTGTATTGCCGTTTAATGTTTTCCCGGTTCCAGTTTTACTCCCTTACGCTCTGAAACGATGTAAGACAACAGAGCCGTCATTTTGGCGTCATCGGCGGCTAAAGGCTGACCTTCCAAAGGATTGCGGATACACCAGTTGACCATTTCCCATAAATTAACCACTTTGCCCATTTGCTTTTGGAACTTTGGATAGGTTTCAGGATGCGTGTTAGCGGCGTTTGGATGACATTGTGCGCACACTACGCCATTGGAACCCAAGCCGGGGTCGGTAAAAGCCGCACGTCCTTGTTTAACCACGGTTTGAAATTCACTTTCCCATTGTTTTAAATCTGCCGCGGTAAATTCATCGGCACTGACCCAGGCGGGCAAACTCAAGGCTAAAATGACCAGCATTTTTTTATAGTTCAACATAAACACCTCTTAATAATGGTTCTGGGTGACGGCCCGTTGTTGCTGATATTCGCTATCTTCGGGGCGTTTATTTTCAGGATTAAAGGCGACGGTACGCGGTTTGTTTTCGGCTAATTGATAATGCACTGCGGCATTGCCGGTCGCAATATCGAGCAATTGCCAACCGGTGGCATCGCGTTCAAAAAACGGATCGGCACGGTTCATTTCTACGGTTAATTTAGGCAGCAGTTGCTGTGCCTGGGCATAGGTTGACGGATACGGCCAAGGCCATGCGGTTGCCATGACGGAATGGAAACTGATATTACCGATTTGATTGTATTGAATTTGATGGACGTGTCCGTAAATAACGGTGACTTTATTAAAAGGTTTCAGCAGGGCTTGTACCTGTTCGGCATCATCGGTCCAGAAATTCCAGCCTTTGTAGATTTTTTGTAACGGCGAATGGGAAAAAACCACGACCGGCGTTTTTTTATCGACGTTGGCTAAATCGGCTTTTAACCAGTTGCGTTGCGCCTCGCCGACCATAAAAGGCGAGCCCAAGGGGTTATCGAGACCGGCCATCATTGCCATGCGTTCTTCCGGTGATGACCATTTGTTGCTCCAGTTTTCATCGGTCAGAATGCTGTTCAATACCACAAAATGCACACCTTTATGGTCAAAACTGTAATGGTGTTCACTGACTTTTTTCGCCCAATATTCACCCATATCCAGATAAAAATCATGCTCGCCAAGAACAAATCGGGGCTTGGAATTCAAAGCCGATAAAATTTCCAGGCCATGATCGATTTCTTCGGGCTTGCCTAATTGCGCCAAATCACCGCCAAACATGACAAAATCAGGTTTGGGGTCTAGTAAATTGGTTTCGGCGACTGCACGCATCAAACCTCTGTCCCAGTTGCGGACAAATTGCGTGCCTTTAATTTGCTGGATATGGGCATCGGAAATATAGGCAAAGCTGAAATTATCCTCGGCCTTGGCAAAAGCGATTTCCACCAGAGTTAACGGCAATGTACCCGCTGCCAGCAATAATCCCGACTGTTTTAAAAAATCACGACGTGAGCTATTCATGGTGCAACTCCGGCTGTTTTTTGATACTCAGGACTGCTCAGTGCTTTTAAAAACTCAACTAAATCAGCCTGCTGTTCTTTGCTTAAGTTCAACGGCCTGATGCCGCCGCTTTGAAAATCATTGATCGGATTGCCTTGTGAACTAATCCCGCCCTGATTATAAAACGTGACCACCTCGTCCAGGGTTTTCAGGCTGCCATCGTGCATATACGGCGCGGTGACGGCGATATTGCGCAGCGTAGGCGTTTTAAAACCGCCCAAATCCCGCAATTGTCCCGATACGGCAAAACGGCCTAGCTCAGAAGTATTTTTATTGCTGAGAACTGCAATATCAACATTTGCACCCTGCTGCTTGGCTTTAGTAAACGCGCTGGTCAGATCCTGTATGTCCTTGCCTATGCGCTGAAAACCGACGTTAATGTTATGAAAACGGTTGTCGGTAAACAAGGCATGGGTTTGGGAAACGGTATGACAGGATACGCAACGCCCTTGCCCGGCAAAAACCTGTAAACCGCGCCGGGCGGCATCGCTCATGGCGTCTTTTTTACCGGCAAAATAATATTCGTCGAACGGGGAATCGCCGGCAATAATCGTGCGTTCAAAAGCGGCAATAGCCTGATTGGCTTCTTTAATGGTGATTTGCAGGTCGGCTTTATTGAAAGCGGCTTTAAACAGCTGTTGATAGTCTGCATCGGTGCGGACGATTTTTAAAATAGGCTCATAGTTTTGCAAACCCATTTCCACCGGGTTTAAAAACGGCTGTCCGGCTTGAGCTTCCAAAGTCGGTTCGCGTCCGTCCCAGAATAAAGCCGGAATATAGGCGGAATTAATCACTGTGGGTGCGTTGCGGGTACCGGTCAGTTTATTAATGCCCTCAGAAACCGTCAGCGGGCTATCGGTAAAGCCTTTGCTGCGCTCGTGGCAAGTCGCGCAGCTGACTGCGCCGGTGCTGCTAAAACGCGGATCGTGAAATAATTTATCGCCCAGACTGATTTTTTCCGCAGTTTGCGGATTGTCGGCAGGAATCGGTACCGGCGGTAAGCCGAGCGGTGCGGCCAATATTGAAAAAGACCAGATCAAACCAAGTATAACTGTGTAGTGTATACGCATCATTGCCTCCTGGATTAAAGGGGAGTGAAAAGTGGTTTTAACTATAGACTTAAATTGCGGATGATTAGTCAAGTATTGATGATCATCCAGCCGGCCTCCCAATCGGTGCCGGTAGTGGACCGGCATTGAGTTAAACAAGCGGAGGGGACTGGCTTGAGACTATACGGCGGAATGGATTTACATTCAACGAATATGATGCAGACAAAGAGTTTTACCGGAAGAAACGAGGCTGTGATCCGGAGATGATTCGGAAAAGTTCGGAGCCGTTCAAAGACTGTTTTGGAAGGGTATTGGCTGATGGATGGCTTAATGGAGACAGGTTACCGAGGTCATGAAAAAAACAACTGTTGACTCGCCAAATGATAATCATTATTATTTGTAACCATGAACAAACAACCTGACGACTCTACCGAACCTTCGGACTTGACGCTTTTTAACAAGCAGGACATAGCACCGGCTTTGCGGCAACGTTTACGCAGCGCTGAGCTATTCGGTACGGCGCGCGAGGTTGTTATCGAACATGCCGGTGAAGAGTACCGGTTGCGTTTAACTCGTCAGGGTAAGTTAATTCTGACCAAATAATTTATTGCACTTTATTGTCGGCAGGCGATTTTCTCCTCACTGCACTCCCTCTCTCCTCCTGATGTTGAGGAATGAGCCTGCCGACAATAAAGTGCAAAAAGTAAAAAAGAACAGCCAGCCAGCCAACGCCTTCAGGCGTTGTTAGCCAGCCAATGTAAAGGACGCTTCAGTCTTAATCGCTGCATCGTGTAGCTCCGGCAGCTTTATCCTGCCTAACATTTGGATGGTGAACTCAATGAATTCAAATAAAAGTCATAAAAAAGTGTGTCTTTCCGGTAACGGCGATTGCCGCGTAGTATTTTGCCCCGACTGCGGCACCTTAGAGATCAATTTGGGCGAACATACGATACGCACCAACAGTGAATCGTTGCACCTGCTTAGCTCGGTGTTAAATCGCGCCAAAGTACAGCTTGCCCAAATGCAAAATAAGTTACCGGCAAGCGGTAATACTCAGCCTATGAGGCTCGGCCGTGTTCATTAAGATAGGCTTTCCGGTAGTCAAGTTTTGTTTTCTGGAAAGCAGTCCTGCGCCCATGTTAAGGGATATTAGCCGTCCCGTAGTTACGCGCAGGACTGAACGCCCGTGGCTTGCGCTGGTCCTGGTGCTGTACGCACATTTGGCGGTGTTTGCGGCATTGCGTCCACAAGCGCCGTCTTCACCTGCCGAGACTATTCCCGAACCGATCTCGGTGAGCTTGCTGAGTGCGCCGCAACCAACCCCTGAAAAACCGGTCTCACCCGCTACGCCAATAGAAAAGGTGGAAAAGCCGGTCAAAAAACCGGTCAAAAAGCCGATCGCTAAACCCGTGATGCCACGCCTAAAGCCGACTCGATCAACGCCATCCGTAGAGCAAACTCCTACGCCGGTAGTAGAGACAAGTGCGCCTAGTGCCGAGCCGGAAACCAAGGCGGCACCGGTAATCAACAGCAAGTCCGTTGATACGCAGACCTATCAATCGCCAAGCTTCAATGCGGCTTATCTAAATAATCCGGCCCCCAGCTATCCGGCACTGTCGCGACGACTGGGCGAAGAAGGGCGAGTATTGCTGCGCGTACAGGTGATGGAGGACGGCAGCGCCGGTTCTGTAGAATTGCAAACCGGCAGCGGTTCGAGCCGACTCGATCAGGCTGCGCTGGAAGCGGTCAAAAAATGGCGCTTTGTTCCGGCCAAACGCGGCGAACAACCGGTCAGCGCATCGGTGGTAGTGCCGGTCAGATTTTCAATAGAAGGATAACATCATCATGCAAATAGACTATCTCTTAGACAACCTGAAGTTTATCAGCCAAGGCGGCGCGGTATCCATGACCGTGGCGGCAGGTCTGTTGGCCATGTCCATCGGCAGTTGGACATTAATGGTCATTAAAGCCATACAGGCGCGGCGGTTAAAAAGCAGCAGCGCGACTTTTTTGGCGCGCTTTTGGCAAGCCTCATCGGCAACCGCTCCTTATTCTCTGGCGAGCGCAAATGGCCAAGACAGCGCCTATCCGACATTCATAACAGCCATAGCGGCCGCCGTGCATGAGGGTTCGAAGACAGCGGAAAACCCGTTTGCGCGTCTTGCCGGCCAAGGCATCAACGCCGCTGTCCATCATCATCGCTATACCACGCAACTGGGGCATTCGCGGCATGACGAGTTTATCGCCCAAGTGCTACGCCGCACCATCGGCCAGGAACACATGCGCTTGGAAACAGGACTCACTTTATTAGCTTCGGTAGGCAGCATAGCGCCCTTTATCGGCTTGTTCGGCACAGTCTGGGGAATCTATCATGCGCTCGGCGCCATCGCCGTCGGCGGCCAAGCCACGGTTGATAAGGTGGCGGGCCCGGTCGGCGAAGCGCTGATCATGACCGCCTTCGGCCTAGCCGTCGCTATCCCGGCGGTACTGGCCTATAACACCTTGGTGCGCGATAACCGTCTGTTAATGGGGGAAATGGAAACCTTTGCCCACGATCTGCATACTTACCTGACCACCGGCGTACCGTTGGCGACCGGGCAAATTACCGAAATAGTATCAACGGAGGTTTCATGTCAGGCTGTCCCTGCCCGCCCTCCTTCGGGCGCTACGCGTGCAAATCCGCTCCAGGCGGATTTGTTATTATGATGGGCTCAGGAGGATTCGGCGGCGATAATCACCACGGCCAGCCGATGGCGGAAATCAACACCACGCCGATGGTGGATGTCATGCTGGTGCTGCTGGTTATTTTTATCATCACCGCACCGCTGCTGACCCATTCAATCAAAATCGACTTGCCGCAAGCTACAAACCAACCCAATCCGGAAAAACCCGACACCGTCACCTTGTCGATTAATGGGGAGGGTAAACTGTTTTGGAACGATACGCCGTTTGAAGAGGCGGAACTTGCTTCGCGACTGGCAACCGAAGCGGAAAAAAAGCCCCAACCCGAATTGCATTTGCGCGCCGACAAAAGCACAAACTATCAGCAATTAGCGCTGGTGATGTCGGCCGCGCAAGCTGCAGGTATTGAAAAACTAGGTTTTGTGACCGAACCGAAGCAGAAGGAATAAAGTTTACCTTTAACGCGTTGAGAAGTCCGCATATCAGGATGAAGTAAACAAGATATTGCGCAATCCGGGTCAGACCGATGCGTTCTCAATGAATTGGAAAATCCTTGTATAGAGTCCGAAGTGAATAAAGCGACATCGTTCCCACGCTCCGGCGCTTGTCTTTATACATAAATGTTCAAGTACACCTCGTTCCCACGCGCTGCGTCCCGTATATGCAGACGTTGCCCGTGACTCGCGGCGCAGCGCGCCTTGACGGCATTCCCACGTAGCGCGCTCATCGTTATACACATCTCAATGTAGGCCGGAATAAGCCTGTCCTGGCTATCGCCGGGCGGGCTTATTCCTGTCTTGAATAGACTTGTGTATAAAGACGAGCGCAGCGCGTGGGAACGAGGTGTAATAAGTAACGATGACATAGGCTTTTCTGATGCCCATACGCTCATCAATGCCATTAAAAATAGTAATCAAGTAGGGCGCGCCGTGCGCGCCAAAGGGATAACACAATTTTCAAGCATTGCGAAAGGCGCGCACGCCCCGCCCTACAGCGGCGAGAACTTTGTTCAGTCATTTATCCGCACACCCCGTTCAACTAACGGAGTAACAGAATACATGCATAGACAACGATACTTGGCAGCCTTTAAACCTTTAGCGTTTCTTGCCTTAGTTACGCTATGGCTTACGCTGTCGATCAGTCCTGGGATAGCATTGGCTCAGCAGGCACCTGCTGCCAAACCTATTCTGTTCCTCGCAGCCGCACCGACGCAGCCGGGTAAATTCGAACACCTGAAAGCGATTGCCGTACGAGAAGGCATGCAGATTGAAGCACGCTTTCTGGATAAATTCACCGGACAGGAAAAAACCGGCGATTTCGACCGCTTCGGCCTTATCGTCATCGACGCGCCCTATGGTCCGGCCCAAGGCGTAGCCAAGGAACGCCTCGGCCCGTTGCTGCCGCAAATTAAAACGCCTTGGCTATGGATGCAAAACGACGCTCCTGACGCAAAAGGCATGGGCGCTACGCTGATGAAGACGCTTCACAGTTATTACAGCAACGGCGGGCGGGCTAACTTTGCCGAGTTTTTCTGCCAAGTGAATGCCCAGGTGTTTAAACAAGCCACCCGCGCTTGCCTGCCGCCGCAAATATTCCCCGATACCGGTATTTATCACCCTGATTATACGGGGCGGGTATTTTCGACGCTGGAGGACTATCTTGCCTGGAAAAGCCCCCAGACCCCAACCCTCTCCCAAAAGGAGAAAGAGCAAAGCGGGAAACCTGTAGTCGCCATTCTCTTCCATCAAGCGCATTTTGCTTCCGAACTGACCGGCTTTCTCGATGACACCATCCGCCGCCTCGAAGCGGCAGGCGCGGTTGCATTGCCCATCTATGCGCCGATCATGACTAACGGCGCCATCACACGCCTGCTGACATTTCCGTCTTCTTCAGGTAAGGAGGCTGGGGGCAAAGCTTTTGCCGACGTCCTGATCAACAACCAGATCATGCTGAATGCGGAAGGCCGTCGCAGTGAATTCGAGGCGCTCGGCATCCCTGTCATCCAGGCGATGCCGTTCCGGCGCGGCGAACAGGCCGATTGGGAAAAAGACAACGCCGGCGTGAGCACCCTGGATATCCCTTTTTACCTGGCCCAGCCGGAATATACCGGCATCACCGACCCGATCATCGCCGCCTACTCGCGCAAAGCGGACGGCGACATTGTGGCGGGCGGCATCATGGCGTTTAAGGCTATGTTGCCATTGCAGCAACTTTGCGTCGGCGGTGAGCAGGGTCGCGTCTTTGAGGATGGCAGTAGCCGCAATGAAGCGGTCGGCGGGATCTTTGTGCAGTCCTTCCAGAGCAACCGCAAATATGCCGATTTCACCGTCAATGGGATACTAAATCAAACCGGTGGCAAGAAGTTCGTCGCGCCATCGGCTGGGCGATTGCGGAAGCACCAGACGACCTGCACGGTGAAGCATTTCGCATTCCCAGAAACTGATAGCGCTCACCGCCAATTGCCGGGACTCCCATGCCGCTTGCGCGATGTTGCGCGCAGTTTTGCCCAAAGCCGCATTGTCCTGATCCATCCACACCAGTGCGTGAGTATCAAGCAAGATCATGAGTTGGCTTCCCATTCCACGTCAATCGGCGACATGATGTCGCCTTTGATTTCGACCATGCCTTTATGCAGGCCGAACGGCGATGGCCGCGTTTCATCGACATACGGGCGCAGTTCAGCGACAGGCTTGCCGTTCCTGGTAATCAGTATCGCCTCGCCGGTGCGCTCGACCTCGTCCATCAGCGCAAGGCAATTCGCTTTGAATTCAGATGCCTGGATAGTTTGCATAATCGTTTCTCCTGTTTATGACTGTCACCATAGTAATCAGCTTCATGCCGTAAAACAACGTATTTACCCGAGTAAAAATTTCAAACCACTTAAGGAATCCTTATGAGCAAGATCATCGAAACCAACCTGTACTGCATCAGCCAATTGTTCCTGATCCCGGTCCTGCTGACCGTGATCGGCGTATTTTTTTACGCCTTCTACGCGTTGGGCGCTTTCCTGTGGCAAACCGTACAGCGGCGGCGCGGCGATGCGCGCGGCTTTGAACTGTTCAGTGCAAAACATAATGCCCCATCGCTGACGGTCATCGATTTGGAGACGCTGGCGCTGAAACGCCTGGAAATTTCACGCCTGATCAGCCGCGTCGCCCCGATGCTCGGCCTGGTCGCCACGATGATCCCGATGGGACCGGCGCTGAAAGGTCTGGCCGACGGGCAGTTGCAGGAAGTGAGCGCGAACCTGATGGTCGCTTTCTCCGCCGTCATCCTGTCCTTGATTGCTGCCAGCCTCACGTATTGGACGGTGAATGTGCGCCGCCGCTGGTACGCCACCGAGTTGGCCGAAGTGGAGCATGGCGCCAAACACCAAGCGATACAGCCCACCGGGCACGATATCGTTGCCCATGACCCTGCGGCTGTCCTGGCGGCGGGGAGCCTGCAATGAGCCCGCGCCTGATGGACGATTTGGAATCCGACGATCCTATCCTGTCGGTTGTCAACATCATTGATGTGTTCCTGGTGATTATCGCTGCGTTGCTGCTGGCGGTAGCCAACAACCCGATAAACCCGTTTACCGCCGATAACGTCACCGTGATCAAAAAACCCGGCAAGCCGAACATGGAAATGATGGTCAAGGACGGCAAAAAAATCGAGCAATACAAATCCAGCGGCAAGATCGGCCAGGGTGAAGGCGCTAAGGCCGGAGTGGCTTACCGCCTGAAGGACGGGACCATGGTCTATGTACCGGAGTGATCGTGATGATTGATTCCGGTACCTATCGTATGAAAATCACTCTGCGGAACGACCTGCTGTAAAAGTGAAAGCGCCTCTTCGCCACAACGAAAAACTCAAATAACCAATAATTTTATTTAACTTAAATACGCATTAACCAAACCAGCCACCCAGCTTCTTTTGCCAGGCAGCCATCACTCAATTTATCAACTATGAAAGAGAAAGAGCATGCCGAAAAAAAATATGAGGTTAAAAAAAGCCAACCCCACGACCGTCGTCAAATGGCGGCTGGTTGCGCTGTTGTCGTTGGGAGCCGTATTGAATGATGTGGCGTTGGCCGCCGATACGGACATCATCATCAACAACAAGAAGGAGGCCGACAAAAAAGAAGTAACGTTGCCGACTGTCGAGGTTAAAGAGAAAAAGTCCGATAACCCATCCTTGGGTTACAAGGCTGACAGTGCAAGCACGGCGACCAAAACCGATACCCCGCTGATAGAAACGCCCCAATCGATCTCGGTGGTTAGCAACGATCAGATGGAAGCGCAGGATGTCAGCAACGTGGCCGAGGCTTTGCGTTACACGCCGGGCGTGCAAAGCGAGACTTTCGGTTTTGAGCCGCGTATGACCCAGATCAGGATGCGGGGCTTCGACGCCACGGAGACCGGTCTTTACCGTGACGGTTTGAAACTGGTCAATCCGGGATTTGCGGTCAGCTATAATCTCGAACCTTTTGGCGCCGAGCGCATAGAAGTACCCCGCGGACCCGCCTCAGTGCTTTACGGGCAAGCCGGCGTCGGCGGTCTGGTCAATTATGTGTCCAAGCAGCCGATTTTCGATCCGTTCGGAACCATCAAATTTGAAGCCGGAAGTTATGATCGCCTGCAAGGCGAACTCGATGTCGGCGGCGCGATAGATAAACAAAAAACCGTGGCTTACCGCTTAACCGCACTGGGCCGCGACAGCGATACCCAAGTCGTCGTAAATAAATAACCTATACTTTTTCTCGTCGCGATTTGATGGCATAGTTCCAGTCTTTGCCATGAAACTTGGCGGGTATGAGATTGACTTTCCGCAGGTCTTCATCGCTCACCTTGATCCCACTAGGATAA
>JAUGSS010000013.1:0-17561 GCA_044426515.1 Methylococcaceae bacterium
AAAAATAATTAACGTCGTTCCCTGTTCAATGACAGTGGATCAACCGAAACCGCCTAGGGCAACGCAAAGTCTTTTTTGAGGAGTGGATATGAAAGTTACAAAAATGTTATTTATTGTCGCGGTATTGTTTACCGGCACAGCGATGGCTTATGAGTCCGGTAAAGTCGATGAAATTTGCAAAAAGCCGCAATTTAGAGACCTCAACCTTCCCGTCTATCAAGAACCCGAGAAAATCGAGGTTCCGCCTGAATCAACGCTGTCCTTTCTAATCTCGCCGTGGGCCAAGGCCGACACTATTAAGTTGACCGCTAAAAACCAAGATCTTGAGTATACCGTTGAAAGCAACAGCAGCTTTCACCGGGTTAAGGCAAAGTTACCCGCAGCTTTCAATGGTCAATATGTCAGGATCAATGTCAGCGCCAAAGCAGAATTAGGTTGCTCCGACAAGAATGGCTGGCTGGTTAAAGTAGCCGATAAATAACAATCAAAAAGTTTCTAAAGCCTGAGCTTAATAAAGCACTTTGTCGCTCTTTTTAGCCCAGATGTCAAAAGGCTCCAGTGCATTGGGCAGGTTTAAATGCAGCATGGCGATGCGGCGCTGGTGCGGCAACACAGAAATTTCATCGTAAATGAAGCTGTCGTCAAAATTGGCGGCAGCGGCATCATGCCGGCTACAGGCAAAATAGACTTTTGCCAGCCTTGCCCAGTAGATCGCACCCAAGCACATCGGACAAGGTTCGCAGCTGGAATAGAGAATGCAGCCCTGCAACTGGAAGTCGTTCAGCTCCTTACAAGCCAGGCGTATAGCCATCACTTCGGCATGAGCGGTAGGATCGACCGTACTGGTGACCTTGTTGCCGCTGGCCGCAATCAACCGGTTATCTTTTACAATAATCGCCCCGTACGGGCCGCCATGCCCTAACTTGGCATTTTCTACAGCCAAGTCAATGGCTTGTTGCAAAAATCGCTTATGCATCTACAAGCCTAACGGATTATTCGGGTCGATGCCATCCATAAAAGGCAGGCCCCGCTCCTGATGGGTCAGTTGATAGATCTTTCCCAACCAGTTGTTGAATACCGCTTTGGCGGTATCGCCCCAAGTGTTGTCGATATGCTCCAGAATTTGGCTTTCGGGGAATTCTTCAAGCCTCTGCCCGTTTTGTCTGGCGGCTCTGACCTGTTGTTCATAATCGGCCAAAATCCGCCGAACGGCTTCATTAAAATAGTTTTCCGGGAACGGCGGATAATCGTCTATTTCGGCGCGATAAAAACGCAAAACCTCACGCTTGTATTCTTTCAACAGGCTGATGTCATCGTATTCAGGATGTCCCTGAAAAAACACAATGCGAAAACCGTCCGGACTAACCGCAAGATGTACCCCGGCTTCTTTGCTAACCGCCAGGATCCTGAGTCCGTGCCGCTCCATATCGCTTTGGAATATTTCGTTAAAACGGGAATGAGGCACATCGAAACGGGTGTTGATTTCCGCAACCAACGGATGAGTACGGTCGGTTAATTTGTGCGAAAACACCCCCCAACGTTTAGCCGGCAAGCGAGTACGCTCAATGCTGTAACAGTATTGAATAAGGGCATGAGTGGCAAGGCAAGAACACAGTATCGAGGTGACATTTTCCTTGGCCCAGAAAAAAACCTCGGTTAACGGTTGCCAAAAGTCTTCTTCAGGCAAGCGCGGACGAGTGACGTTAGCGCCGCTGATAATCAGCGCATCCAAGCCGTCCCGTTTGATTTTGTCAAAAGGCTCGTAATATTTGGCGATATGGGCTTGCGCTTCCGGGCTTCTTTTCAGCCCTTCAATGGTAAAAGGATGCACATGAAATTGAACGATTTGATTACACGCCCCCACCAAGCGGAAAAACTGTCTTTCCGTCGCTTCCAGAGCCGCATCGGGCATCATATTGAGCAGGCCGATATGCATTTCCCGTATATCCTGATTATTGGCGCGATCAGGATCTAATATTTCCTCTCCTTCTTCGCGAAGGCGTTGAAATGTCGGTAAATCAGTATGAGCAACTAAAGGCATAATCGGACTCCGTTCATATCATGGCCGGGAAGCAAGCGCATCGGCGATAAGCCGGATAAAATCATCCTCGCCTTTAACGGCGGAAGCATCATTCGCATCGATAGTATAGCCGTATTGATCCGCAATAGCTTGGTAGCGGGGCAACCGGGACTTGAATAATTCAGGGAAAACCCAGGAAACAAAATCATCCGGCAGTATAACATCGGCGGTAGAGTAATTTTTAAGCTGCATAAATTCGGCGAGCTTTTCATCAAGAAACGCTTCCCGATAATACAGCGGCTTAGGATCGGATTTAGCACGCTCGATAATGGTTTGCTCCAACTCCGGCGGTATTTTGATGTAAACAATCAGCGTGTTCTGCGCCAGCGTTTCCAGCACCTCGGGGCTGTCCAGCTCACATACGCTGCCGCCCGCATCATTGACAAAATGCTTGTAACCGTAAATATCAACCGCTTTATCGATAAAATCCGGCACATCATTCATCGCGGCAATTTCGGCCTGATGATGCAATTTTTGCCGACGCTTGAATTCCTGCAAAGACAGTCCACCCAAATCGGCATTGCCGAGCTTGCCGAGAAAGCTGGAAACCGGGGCCAGATTATCCACGGTTATTTTGTTACTGATATGGATGGAGTCGGAAAGCAGCAACTCGCGCAAAAACGGAACGCGCATGGCCTGGCGCTTAATATTGTCCAAAATAGGCTCTTCCAGATATTTTGTGCCTATCCGGTAGTCGCCTGAATAATGAAACCATTTGGCTTTGGGCAGTTTATTGGCCAGTGTGGTTTTACCCGCGCCGGACATTGCCAGCAAGGTGATTCGTTTGGTTTTCCAGTCCAGGAACTCCTGGGGACTCATTTTCATTGTGATGGTTTCCTAATTAATCCAGGTAATCTTCGATGTCCAGGTCTTCAGGATTGGGTCTATGCTCGTCGGGGTCGCTATAGCCCAGATCATCGGTTTCAAGATCGTCAAAAGGCGCGCTCCAATCTTCAGGGTCCTCGATATAATCGAAAGTCGAGTTATACCAGCTGTCATGATCGTATTCGCCAATATCGCCGTTAAGGTATTGAACTTCAATGGAGTCATCGCTGTCTTCAACGGCGATGACTTTAAATTTCAGGTTGTTTTCTACGTCCTTGTACCAGCTGCCGATGATGGGATCTGCTATGGTTGTCATGATGTTTCCTCAATGCTTAGCTAGAATGTTCGGTACAGAATATCTAAAGGTAAGTGATATTACTAACAATGCTAAAGAAAATACAAAAGTATTTTGTATGGATCGGGATGAATTTAGTTTGCGGTCTTTTTATTAAAGCCTGTGATGACGGTGCTGATTAGGACCATCTCAGTGTCATATTTATAAAGGAAGCACCGCATTCTTGCAATGAGTTCAGCATGCTTGAATGTAAAAACGGCGCGCTAACTCAACTTGGTCAAACACCTTTACTCATTGTTGCCGGTATTTCATTAACAATGCCTATTAAAGAATTCCAAGCCGAATTAGTAATACATTGAAACAAGCGTTATTCACAGTGTTTTACAAGTGAATCGACAAAAGCAGCCTGTCGCAATTAAATTACCTCGATAAGTAAGACCAAACGGTGCACATCATTTTGCCCCATTGTAATCATATGATGACCATGGTTTGAGCTCATAAGCCCGCCAAACAGTTATATGGGACTTAAAGTGCTGCCACATATACCTCCCTCGTCCCCATGGCTTACTTACAAGGTTTTTAGTAGGAGATTTGAGAGATGATGTAATGAAGTTATTGAGAAGATAGGTTTTTTTGCGTATAGCTGTAGCTCGGGTTTAGGAGTTAGGATTGATTGCCGAGAATTCATGGAATTGATTGTTCATACTTTTTGATGACACTATCTTTACTTATCCCAGGACTTGCTAAATTTATACAACTGAACCAAATAACATATTTTTTTTCAACCTTTCTAGTGAGTTAGATAAGAAAATGACGCAATATTTTGCGTCTATTCAGAAAAAGTCGGCATTGATTTTGTGCGCACAGTGCTAATTATTCATACTCTAAGAGGAGTGATTATTATGTCTATAAAGTATAGAGAATTTCAACGTTTCAATACGTTAAGCATTGCAAGTTGTTTGCTGGCGCTCCAGTTAAGCGGGTGGACTGGTGAGGTGAGCGCGGGTGTATGCGGACTGCCAAACAGCGCCGGCAATCCGCCGATGGCGAATGATACGAGTCAACCGCCTCCCGGTCTGTTTAATCTGAAGGAATTTCCTAATGATGCAGGAAAGCTGGGGAGTTTTCATATTAGTACGGATTCCAATGTTTATAACAACAGCAGTAGTTTTTTTGCCGATCTAGGAACGGACCAGCGGACTTGTGGAACCTGTCATTCACTTAAGGATGGAGGGGGCGTATCTGCTTCAAGTATCCAAAATCAGTATAACCGCTACAACGATCCCAAAAACGTCGATAACAGCATTCCCGGCCAAGGTGCTACCAACCCTCTGGATCCCCTGTTTCGTCCATTCGACGGTTCATGGACAGTGGCTTTAGGGCAAGCCGCGCACCTGAATAAAAAAGATCCTAATTACGTCGATCCTTGCATCGCGTATAACAACCTGATTGAGCATGGACTTATTAAAGTTGTCCGCGATATTCCAGGTAGCGCGGAGTTTACGGCGGCGTTTTTTCAGCCCGGTGTGATTTCTGGTACCACGATTGAGCCGGAAAACCCTGCTCAGGTTACCGTTTATCGTCGTCCTCTCTCGACAGCTAACCTTGGTAAGTTAAGTCCGGATGGGTCTCTGGCGCTGCTGGACTTTACCGGCCCGGTGATGTGGGATATGCGAGAAAGCGTAAGCCCTCCCGCTTTTCCATTCAATGCCCGTAAACCCTTGAAGGCTGCGTTACTACAGCAGTTTCAGGATGCGACCTTTGGTCACGCGCAATTCGACGTATCGGACGCATTCAATCCGGCAAACGCTGAAGACGGTGTTAAATTCGAGATGGGACTTTACGCCGCGCAGGATTCCATTCGCGGCGTACGGACGGACGAAGCCGATAGCAAGAACAACCATACTGGACCTTTCGCTTTAGGAGGCGCCCAAAATGTGGAAGTTTCATTTTCAGCTGCGCCAACCGGCAAAGTTTTTGATCTTTTTGATGCCTGGAAAACCAGCACAGATCAAAAAAAGAAGAACGTCTTTGACGGTCAAGAGCTTTTTAACGGGACAAAACTGCTTTCTACCACCGGGACAAAAGCCGGTTGCCAAGCTTGCCACAGTCGCCACAATATCGGTTCCAGCATCGGCTTTGGTAATGGACAAGACCCTGGATTTAATATTGGGCTACACAGTAATACTGGTCCAACCGGGACTCCATTATCAAATCCGCAGTTTGGGGATCCCTTAAAGCAAAAATTGATTAAATACACGTTAACAAAAATTGGGCCTGCAGTTGTCTGTGGTGGCGGGAATCCTCGGTTGAATAACAAAACAACATGGGTAACAACTGATCCTGGGCTCGCCTTAACGACAGGGAAATGGTGTGATATCGACAAAATGAAGACGCCCAAGATACGCGCGCTTCATCATGCGCCGTTTTTCTCAGATGGAGCAGCCACCGACTTGAGGAAGCTTGTCGAACTTTATCAAGGTTTCTTGGGTATCACCTTTACACCAGCCGAAATCGATAAGCTAGCCGCATTCTTGGAAGCTGTATAGAATAGGAAAGCGTTCCGATAGCGGGGTAAAACATTTCTATACTTGGTTTGCTTCTTGAAAACGTGAAGTGGTCAGGGATGGCCACAATTTTCAGGATAAAAAAGGGCCAAAAAGAAGGACCTGGTTTTATTCATCGAAGCCAATAATCCGCTACTAATCCTGTGAATACGGCTAAACCGAACCAGTTACTGTTCAAAAACGCTTTAAAACAAAGCGTCTTTTCCCGGTGGAAAATCAAGTTTTGCTGATAAACCGACAAGCCAGACGCGACTAAAATGCCGCCATAGTAAGGCCAATCTGTATGCGCCATTTGCCCTACTGTAACCAGCAAACCGAGTATCACGAGCTGCAACCCGGCCATGATTTGGCGGTCGTAAGCGCCGAACAATATGGCGGTCGATTTAACGCCAATTTTTAAATCATCATCCTTATCGACCATCGCATACATGGTGTCATAAACCAACGCCCATAACACAACAGCCAAGTACATGACCCAGGCTACGAGCGGAATGCTGTTTATCTGCGCGGAAAAAGCCATCGGCACCGCCCAGCCGAAAGCAATGCCCAAATAGGCTTGCGGCAACTGGGTGTAGCGCTTCATAAACGGATAACTGGCGGCTAAAAATGCGGCGACAAACGACAGCATGATGGTGTAGATATTCAGCAATAACACTAGGCCGAAAGCGCACAAACACAACACCACAAAAACCATCAGCGCTTCCTTGGGCGTAACCTTGCCTGCGGCGATAGGACGTTGTTTGGTGCGTTCCACATGCGGGTCGAAATCACGGTCGGCATAATCATTAATCACGCAACCGGCCGCCCGCATCAAAACGACGCCGAGACAAATAACGGTTAACACCAGCACGTCCGGTTTGCCGTCACTGGCAACCCACAACGCCCATAATGCCGGCCACAATAAAATCAGGATACCGATAGGTTTATCAAATCGCGCCAATAACCAGTATTGCTTAATTCGATCCGTTACTCTGTCCATAAGCCGCCTTTGCCTTTTTCAAAGCGTGAGTTTGTTAAAAATGCCATTATAGCTTTTTGTTCAATTAAACCGGATCGGATTAAACCCAAAACAAAGTACAAATCGTTTAGCAGGAAATACACTCGGGAATTGACAAAGCAACGGCATCGATCATAGGCATTTTAGTTAAGCAAGCCGGTAAAAACTGTAATAAGATAGCCGCAGTTTTTATTTTAATAAGAGTCACTTTATGCGACGTTTTATCCTACTGAGTTTGCTGGCCTTTCCGGTATATGCTGTCGATGAGCAGCCGCCAAAACTTGAGGCTGTGCCGGAGGCGCCGGAACCGCCTTTGCCGATACAAAACGGTGAAACGATGGAGCCTGACATTACCATTGTTCGTAAAGGTAAAGAGACCATTCAGGAGTACCGTCGTAACGGCAGGCTTTATATGATCAAAGTCATACCGGCGGTCGGTCCGCCTTATTATTTTATTGACACCAATGGCGACGGGAAAATGGATGTGCGCCGCAACGATTTGGATAGAGACTCGGAAATCAATATGTGGAAGTTGCTGGAATGGTAGCCGCTTAAAATTCAGTGTCTGTATTTACTTGCATAACACGCCCGCAACTCGATCAATTCTTCAATGCTTATAGTCTCGGTGAAGTCGTCGGTTTTGAAGGTATAACGGACGGCATAGACAATACCAATTATTCGGTAACCACCACGCAAGGCCGTTTCGTCTTAACTTTATTCGAGTCGCTGGCTGCCGATGATTTGCCGCATTTTGTAAAGCTATTGTCGCATCTGAGCAAAAATAATCTGCCTTGCCCCTACCCTCAAAGCGACCGGCAGGCAAATTCGTTGCGCCGGCTTAACGGCAAACCGGCTGCGGTCTTTGGGCGTTTATCCGGCGTCTCAACGGTAGCGCCCTCGATTTTACATTGCCGGGAAATCGGTTTGCAGTTGGCAAGTTTGCATCGTTGTACGCAGAACTATATTTTCCCGATAAAGAACGGCAATGATTTAACCTGGTGCGAAACGGTACTGAACAAGATCAACGCTCATTTATCGGCAACAGACCGTCAGCTGATCAATGATGAGTTAGCTTTTCAAGCGGGAAATTGTCCGGTTGACCTGCCGCAAGGCGTCATTCACGCCGATCTGTTCAGGGATAATGTGTTGTTTGTTGGTAATCGGCTTAGCGGATTGTTGGATTTTTACAGCGCCTGCACCGATACTTTGCTACTTGATGTGGCAATAACGGCTAATGACTGGTGCTGCGATAACGGAGTTGTCAACAACGAGAAATTCACCGCGTTGTTAACCGCTTATGAAAGTATGAGGCCATTGCAGCCCCTGGAAAAACGCCATTGGCCGATTATGCTCAGAGCGGCGGCGCTGCGTTTTTGGCTATCCCGGCTCGAACACCAATGCTATCCCCGGCCCGGCGAAATCACTCAGCAAAAAGACCCGCTGGTTTTTCGGCGGATATTAGTGCAACACCGGCAACAGACTTATTGATCGAGTAACGAAAATATTTTTGTAACGACTCCGCATTTAAAAAATAGAACGCTGATGACGCTGATCGTTATGATTAACGCAGATTTTTTCATGATTTATCCGCGTTGATCATAATCATCTGCGGCATCTGCGTTCCATTATGTTTGATAGCTGAGCCTTTATCTATTTTTAACCTTAGGAGCACCGCATGATTAAGTTTTTTCACCTCACCTTTATTTTATTGTCTATCTCCAGTTTTGTCGGCAGGGTTTACCTGGCGGAAAAACGCCCGGAAATGCTGGAGCAAAAATGGATAAAAATCGGCCCGCATATCATCAACAGCTTATTGCTGATCACTGGCTTTACCCTGGTTTTTCAAGGTTCCTGGTTGTCAGGAGAGTACGGCTGGATTGTCGCTAAACTAATAGCTTTGCTGGGATATGTCGGTCTTGGCATTGTTGCTATCAAGAGTCAGGGCGACCTGCGTTGGAAAGCTTTTGCCGGCGCTATCGCCTGTTTTATTTATATCGTGATCGTGGCGGTCAGCAAAAATATATTTATCTTCTTTTAAGCAGCACGCTTACAAGAGAAGCTCAATTTTACTGATTTGTTGATCCAGCCAAAATAAAATGTCTTTGCCTTTATGAAACTCGGTTTCATCAAATTCAAGAGCTTGGTCGTGGGTTAATACCGCCCAGCGGGACAGCCGGCTTTTTAGCTGTCCCTGTTCGCTGACCGTAAAATGATAGCGCTGTGTCAGCGGTTCAAATAAGCTGGGTTCAGGCACGGTTATCATCCTCGCCAGACGGCTTGATTCCGCCAGTAGGGTTTCAATCGTTGCGATATGAGCGGCGATTAATGAAGCAACTTGCTTAGGCTGGATATTTTCGGCGGGCGATGATTCATTATCCGAAATAACTTTCAGGCAGTGGATTAATTCGCCGGTCGAAAACCGTACCGCAGTTTCATAAAACGCAGACGCCTCCATATCGCAAAGAGGTTGCAGATCATAGTTAAGCTGCGGCCTTGATACGGTTTGGATGCTTGCAGTCCGGCAAGGCGACTTAAAAACCAGCGGCGGGTAATAGCTTTTCCGGCTGTCAACATCGGTGATTTTGTCGATTAAAAACAGGCTGCCCAGTTCATGGTTTTTATGTCCGGCAATGCCGATATTCACCAACACCGGATGCTCAACTGAAGCAAACAGCGCCTGCGAGTAAGCGACTCCGGCAGCCATCGCACTTTTCCCCAACCCTGTTACCGTCAGACAGATATCCTGATTGCAATACAGCGCAAACGGCTGAATCGTTGTGGTTTTTTTTAAGCCGAAATGCTCGACCAGCGGCTTGGCCTCGCAAGGCAGTGCGGCGTAAATAAAAATTCCGGGCGAGGTTTGTTGATTCATAAAGCGGAATGTCGCGTGCGGCAAAGCGGCATTGCTTTTGCGGCGAGCTTATTTCTTTTCCTGTATCACATGAAAAGCGTCGGCATAAATATCCGCCATAGACGCACCTTTCATAAACGCCATTCTTTTGGTCTGATTGACCATTTCCGGATGTCCGCACAGAAAAACCCGCCAGCCTTTCAAGTTTTCTATCGATGATAAGGCAATGTCATGGGCGCGGCCTCGAACATGGTCCGATTCAATGTCGTCTCCTGAAACACAGGGGGTGTAATGGAAATTATCAAACTCTGCGGCAAGTTCACGCATTTCATCAACGAAATACAAGCCGTTAAGATCGCGGCTGCCGTGAAACAAATGGATAGGGCCTGAATGATCCTGAGCCAAAGCATCGGCAAGAATGCCGTAAAGCGGCGCCAGGCCACTGCCGGTTCCGACCAGCATTAACGGCTGTTCGGCTCGTCCGGGCAGATAATGGCAAGAGCCTTGCGCTTCGGAAAGGATTAATTTGGCGCCTAATTCCAATTCATCATGCACCCAGCTACTGAATTGACCGTTCGGTAAGCGGCGAATATGAAACTCCAGGATGTTTTCATGCTGAGGAATATTGGCAATCGAATAGCTGCGGGTTAAGCCGTCAGCTCGTTTTAAATTAACAAACTGACCGGCGAAAAAATTAAACGGGGTTTGGTATTCCAAAACCAAATGAATGATGTCGGCTGTCAACAGCTGTTTTTTGATAACGCCGGCTTCAATCGAAGCGCCTTGCTGATTGGGCAAGGCAACGGTCATATTCTGTTCAGGACGGCAAACACAAGCCAGAAAATAGTTCTGCTTTTGCAGGGTGTCTTTAAGGCCGACTTGGGCCGAAACAGGTGGAGAATTATCAAGACTGCGCATTAAACAGGCTTGGCAAAGGCCTTGACGACACCCATTAGGCACCCGTACGTTTTCCCTTAACAGGGTCTCCAATACAGTCTCATCGGGTTGACACGAAAATGTTGATTCGCCAATAGTTATGCTTCGCATGGTCTCCACCTGGTATTTCAGTTATTTGCCCAATACGTCGTTGCGTGTGCTTTCTGCAATGGCTGCTGCTTGGGCGATCAGTTCTTGCGGTACATTCAGCTCGGTTAATGTTGCACCCAGATGCTCCATGACGGCATCAAAATGGCTGGCATCCAAGCCCATCTTGACCAGATGCGCATGAGCATTGCGCATGTCTTGACCGTTATAATTATTTGGGCCGCCGAATGCCATCGTCAAAAAAGCCTTTTGTTTGGCGGCTTGTTTTTCCATGTCGGAATTGTCAAAAAAACGGTTAATGCGGTAATCTCCCAGCACTTTGCGATAGAAAATGTCTACAGCAGCATTAACCGCCGCTTCGCCACCTAGTTTTTCATAGAGTGTTTGATCTGTGCTTGCAGTTGTATCTTGTGATTCACTCATCATTGTCTCCAGTATTATGTAGAATAATTATTCTTATTTTAAGCAAACTTGCTCACAGGGAAGTTTATAACAACAGACGAATTTATGCTATATAAAACTTTTACAAGTTATAAGTTTCATAATACAGTATTATATCTATCTACCTAACAAAAAGTCATAAGGAACAGGATGAATCCGCTAATGCCGCAAAAAATAAGTTCCCGTCAACATCAGATACTTGAACACTTGTTAGCAAATCGGAATGGCTTGAGTGTTGATGAGCTGGCGAAAGCGCTGGATATTTCAAGAACCGGTGTACAACAGCACTTTGTTGTTCTGGAGCGGGATGGCTATATCAAAAAAAGCACACTCAATAAAACGGCCGGACGTCCGGTAACCATCTACGTCATCACCGACAAAGGCAATAATTATTTTCCGAAGCAATACGCCTGGTTTTCAGAATTAATTCTGAACGACTTACAACAGGAAATAGGCCCTGAACGCTTTAAAGCCTATATGCAAAAACTGGCCGGCAAGCTGGCAGAAAAGCTGCGCGGCAACTTTGAAGGAAAGAATTTAAACCAACGCGTTGATGAGCTGGCCTTGATCATGACCGATCTCGGTTTTCAAGTGAAAGCAAGCATGGAACCCGGTACTGAGACTCCGAATATTCGGGCTTGTAATTGCATTTATCACGATCTGGCGCAAAAATATCATGAGATCTGCGAGTTCGACTTGGCGCTGATGTCTTCATTGCTGGATAAAGAGGTTGAGCAATTGAGCTGCATGGCTAAGGGCGATTGTAACTGTAGCTTTAGAGTCAAATCTTAAACAATATCTATTGCATAGCGCTTAATAAGCTGTTGGTAATGCCTTGCTTCGTCGGTTTTGCCGCGTTTGGTAACGCCGTTAAGATAAATACCCGCCTTTTTTACCAGCATGTTTACCGCCGCCTGCCGGTTTTGCTCGGACAATTGCCCGGCATCAATGATTTTTTGCAACGCGCTGATCCGAAATCTATCCATACCCCAGAAGGCTTGGGATAACTGGTCTTCATGACCGCCATATTTATTAATTTGCGGCTGTTCAAGCAATAAAACCGGGTAATCGGCAGCGATCCTGAGCCATAAGTCATAGTCTTCACAGGCAGGCAACCGAGTATCGAACAAGCCTATGTCGGTAAATACCGAGCGGTGTATCAACATGGTGGACGGCGACATCGCGCAAAGCGCTAAGCACTGAGCAAATATCCAGCCGCCGGCTTTGGCGTATTTTTTAGGGACATCAACCGGAACTCCATTGCGTATCCAGTTTTCTTCGGTATGGCAAATCCTGTATTCCGGATTAGCCGCCAACGCCGCTTGCTGATTGAACAGTTTTTCAGGCAGCCATTCATCATCGGAATCCAGAAAAGCCAGCCATTCGCCGGATGTTTGCTGTATGCCGAGATTTCGCGCCGCACTGACGCCAAGATGATCCTGATAGAAATAATTTACCTGTGGAAATTCGCGGCGGAGCATGATGTCCGTGCCGTCGGCCGAGCCGTCATCAATGACCGCAACTTCAGCTGCCGATAAGGTCTGGGAATAGACCGACAATAACGCCCGCTTCAGCAAATCACGGCGATTGTAACTGGGAATAACAACGGAAATATTTATAAAATCGCCTCTATCAAAATATGCGGCCTGTACGATTAGAATAAATCAATGAGTCCACGAAAAGCACGCTTATATTCGAAGAACTATATTAAGGGTGCACCGTGCGCGCCTTTTCCGGGGCTTAAAATATGCCTACTTTGTGCTTAAACCCTTTGGCGCGCGCGGCACACGAAACACAACATACTGATTTATTTCGCTGATAAATCGCCTTTTTTAAACTCATCGTACAGATCGAAAATAGGGGACTCACGGGCGCCAATGACTCCATGGGTATCTGCTTATATCCGGTATATTAAGGTCGAATGAAAACAAAAAACCAGTGATCAATGACGACTTCTAAGCTAAACTCGACCGTTTTTCAATAATGATCCCTCTCTATAAACCGGGATTGCCCATAAAACCAAGCGTCTGAATAGACAACGAACTAACGGAAAATTTATGTGCTGGAGTGGAGAAGCGTCAACTGTATTAGCAACTATCGGCTTATCGAGCACCGCTTATTTTTATTATAAAAAAGAACCGGCTCCGCTTTGTTATGCGTTAGGCTTCTTTTCGCTGATGGAAGCCTTGCAGGCTTACACCTATACGGTCATTGACGATTGTTCCAATCCCGGCAATCAGGTGGCGACCTTGTTGGGTTATATCCATATCGCTTTTCAGCCGTTTTTTGTTAACGCGGTATCGATGTATTTTATCCCGGAAAAAGTCAGGGATAAGATTTCCGCATCGGTTTATTTTATTTGCCTGGTGACGACGGTCTGCTTGTTGATACGCCTGTATCCGTTCGAATGGGCGCCGTTCTGTTACGAGGTTAAAACCCGGTTTATCCTGTATGCCGAATCGTTCAACGTACCGTTTTGCGGCAGACGGATCTGCTCAACTTCCGGCGATTGGCATATCGCCTGGGAAATCCCGGCCACGGCCAATCTGGTGCTGTTCAATATGTACGTGGTCGCGGCATTTATCATGCCTATTTTCTACGGCTCCTGGAAAATGACCGCCTACCACATTATTACCGGGCCGTTGCTGGCTTGGCTGACCACCACCAATCCCAACGAATGGGCGGCGGTCTGGTGTTTGTATTCAATAGGTTTATTGCTGTTGCTGGTCAAGACGCCGATACGCAATTATTTACATGTTCGCGGCTGGTTTTGGTGGAAGTATCTGAAAGTCTGAGAAGGCTATAGGGGTGATCCCTCGTTGCAGTGCTGGACGCGCAACTCCCGTATTGTGACACGCGGCGCAGCGCGTGGGAACGAGAGCAAAACTTATATGCGGTAGCAAAAAAGCTTTGTCCTGCGCCGGTCTTCAATCTGTACTACCGATTCCGGCTGCCAAGCCGGAATCGGAAAAGACGAAGAAATGAACAAGCTACCAGGACGCATTTCACGCCTGATCTTCCCGCCCAACTCCGCCATCACCGCCGGAGACAGAAAGGCAAATACCACATCATAACGGCCTAGATCACAGCCCCATAAACTGGCGCGTTTTACGCTCGCATTCGACAGCTTGCGGCAGCGCCAAGCGGCGATCAGCCACGGTAACGGCGCACTCTCCCAAGCATCGACCGCCATGGCTCGTTGCTGCGCCAGCGGCACCGCCACCGAGCCGACGCCGGCGCCGAGATCGGCGAACGCACCGGCATTTTCCTTATCGACAAGGGCGGCTACCGCATCGGCTACGGCCGTAGAAGACAAAAACAACGGCACATCGCCCTTGACCGTACCCCAAAACACCAGCGCCAGCAGCAGCACGACCAACAAATACAACCCCGAAGGCAGCTGTAAAGTGAGCATGGCCATTGCCGTGGGCAAAAACAGTAAATGAATCGGAAACCACCAGTACGGCTGGCGTAAAACGCCGGACCACAAGGCCGCCGCAATACCTTGTACCAGCAGTAAACGCCATACGCCGTGAAATATCGCCGGCGATAGCCAAGCTAGGGTGACTGTAAGCGCCAAACCCAGCGCCTGCGCGGCAAGCGCTTTGAATAATGTTATCAGGCTTGGTATTCCCGGATTAGTTCTTAGGAGGATTCGGTTTAGCCGCAGAAGTATCAGGTACCGGTACAGGAACCGGCACCGGTGCGGAAGACGGGTCCATGATTTTGGATACGGTTTCTTTAGATGTCTTTTCCTCTAAAGCTTTTTGCCGGTTGCCTTCGCCAAAAAGCGTAGCGGAAACCATAAATAAAACGGTCGATATAATCAGAACTAAAAATCTGTCCGGTTTTTTCAAAAAGAATAAAGGCCATTTGGGCTTAATCATTCCGACTATAAAAAAAAGCAGGGTCCAGATCCCTGTGTGAAAAGCGGCGGTTATCAGCATTATAATTACTCGTTAACTTACATTTAGATAGATTTATATTATTATGAGTTGCGCGGCTGTTTGCAACACGCCACGCTGTTATTTTAACGGTTTTACTTTCATAGTTAGCATTGCTTTTTTCAGTCGGCTAACAAAACAGGCTTTATAAGCGCTTGAAGGTTAGCCTATCCCGTGTCAAAAATCTCTCAGCTATAGAGTTTTTACACAAAAAATCAGGAGGTTCTATGGGTAGTTTTGCTTTAGCATTATTGATTTTCGCCGTCTTAATGGTGTTTCTGAGCGTCAAGTCGGTTCCCCAGGGTATGGAATACACCGTCGAACGCTTCGGTAGATATACCAACACGCTGACGCCGGGCTTGAACATTATCGTGCCTATTATTGATCGCATCGGTAAAAAGATGGTGATGATGGAACAGGTGATGGACGTGCCGTCGCAGGAAGTGATTACCAAAGACAATGCGATGGTTACCGTGGATGGGGTGATTTTCTACCAAGTTATGGATGCGGCCAAAGCCGCTTATGAAGTCAGCCAGCTGGGTTGGGCCATTCTAAACCTGGTGATGACCAATATCCGTACCGTCATGGGTTCGATGGATCTGGACGAATTGTTGTCGCGCCGGGATGACATCAACGCAAGATTATTGTCCGTTGTCGACGATGCCACCACCCCGTGGGGCATTAAAGTCACCCGCATCGAAATCAAAGACATCGCCCCGCCCAAAGATTTAGTCGAAGCCATGGGCCGACAAATGAAAGCCGAGCGTTTAAAACGCGCATCCATACTCGAAGCCGAAGGTTTAAGACAGTCCGAGATTTTACGCGCGGAAGGCGCGCAACAGGCCGCCATTCTGGAAGCGGAAGGCCGCAAAGAAGCGTCTTACCGCGATGCCGACGCCCGCGAACGCTTGGCTCAAGCCGAAGCCAGAGCCACATTGATGGTCTCTGAAGCCATCGGCAAAGGCGACGTCCAAGCCATCAACTATTTTGTCGCGCAAAAATATATCGAGGCCTTAAAAGACATCGGCACGGCCAACAACAGCAAACTCATCTTTATGCCGCTGGATTCGTCCAGCGTGATTGGCGCGCTGGGCGGCATCAGCGAACTGGCGAAAGAAGCCATGAGCAAAAAAGGCTGATATGACTGACTTGGCGATTGTATTCTGGAATTGGTGGGTATTGGCCCTGATTCTGTTGGTGGTCGAACTGCTCGCGCCCGGCTTTTTTTTCCTATGGATGGCCGCCTCGGGCTTTGTCACCGGTTGCTTAGTGTTGCTGATACCGGCCATCGGCATCAATTTGCAGATTTCGGTTTTTTCGGTGCTGTCCGTTGTTTTTATTACCGTTTGGAAGCTTTACGGTAAAAAACATCCGATTACGACTGATCACCCCTTGTTGAACAAACGCGGTCAGCAATACATAGGCAGAGTCTTCAGCCTATACAAACCGATAGAAAACGGCGAAGGTAAAATAAAAGTCGACGATTCGATTTGGAAAGTTCACGGTGAAGACTGCGATGTTAGCGCCAAGGTAAAAGTCGTTGCGGTTCGCGGTACCGTGTTTGATGTGGAACGGGTTGAGTAGCGGCGAATAATGACTATGCGTTTTAAATTAACCGTGCGGAGTACGTTTATGCCGGCTGTAAGCACAGATTTGGTGGCGTATTGGCGTTTTGATGATAGCGATAGGAGAACATGCCATAAAAAGCCTTCCGCCTTACTCGCCGGAACTGAGTCCGATTGAGGAAACCTTTTCTAAAATAAAGCAATTTAAAGCACGAACGCTGGACGATATTTTAACTGTTCTGAAAAAAGCTTTTTCCATTATTACCGGTAATGACACAAAGGGTTATTTCGAGCATGCGGCTGAGTGTTAAATATAACTATCAATTATTGAATATGCTGTAATTGGCGATTTGCTACGCGAAACCGCCCACACCTATTTCTCCTAGCTATCAATGGCATTTATGAAAGTTAGCAATCTATTTAGAAATGATATTTTCGCGTATATCTTATTAATAACTGCTTGTATTGTTCTTGCTGCATTATTTTATTTTCAGCCAAGAATATCGGATGATTGGGATGATCTTTGGAAATATCAAAATTCTAAAGGAATCGTTGATTACTGGATTATTCAATATAATGGCTTGACCGGACGCCTGCCGTTAATTTTACTTTCATCCTTGATTTTCCCACACCCGACAGTTGAACTTTTATATCGTATTTTTATTCTGGCGGAAGTACTCCTATTAATAATGCTGGCTTGGTATTGTGCATTAGGTAAAAACGGCTATCGCTTTAGTAACGGAATACTGCAGGCATTGCTTATATTCGGGATGCTTTTCTGGCTCGCATTACCCGTTCGTTCCGAAACCGTATCAGTAATTATTCAGACCCTACACCAAAAAACCCCCTCTATGTCTAAAAAAGTTGTACCTTATCGCACATGAAATTAAGTGACTATGACTTGCTCCAACTGACAGAAAAAGACTTGCTGGAATTGCCGGAGGAAGTGCTG
>JAUGSS010000190.1:0-20319 GCA_044426515.1 Methylococcaceae bacterium
TCAATTTAAATGAGTTACACGATTAAAAGGCTATGTCGATATCATGGTCGCTGGAGTGCAGGCTTCGCCTGCGCTGGCAAGCAAAGCTTGCACTCCAGCAACGCCTTTAGTAACTAACTGAATTTGAAATTGCTGTAAGTCGAGACAGATAACATCGCTTAAAGGGATGTTATTTGTAAAATAGCCCTGTTTAAATTGGAAGATCGAAAATCTTGGTAGTCACGTTTCTCCTTTTGAAAGTAGGTTGCAGGTATAGTCGCCGGAACTGATAAGGCGACACCGTTTCCACGCCGGCGCGTTACTGCCGGTAGGAGCGGGCCATGCCCGCGACATAAGGCCTACGACCACTAAGGTAACTCGCAAAAAATAAACCACAAATATAATGGAACGCAGATGGCGCAGATGATTATGATAAACACGGATAATCCATGAAAAACCTGCGTCAATCATAACTATCCGCGTCGCCTCGGCAACTGCTCCTGCGTTGCCCTACCTCCTGCATCCATGCAGTCGTGTATTCTATTTATTGCGAGTTACCTAAGGCGTAACGCCCTGATCGCGGGCATGGCCCGCTCCTACTTAATGGCGCGTGGAAACAATAGTATGCCCTCTCACGTCGGAAAGGGAACATTGTGTCGTGTTATCAACTTCGGACTCTATATCAACAATGCAGCGTTAACGCGCACTTAGCCGACAGCCTCAGACGGAGAGACGACAGGGGCGTGTCAGGCTCGGCCTTTAGCGGCATAACTGGTCATCAGGCCCTGGTAGACCGGGGTATGGTCACACAGTATCCTACCGAAACCTTGGATGTCGTTGCGCCAGTCGCGCTGCAGTTCGGAGCCCACGGCGAACCAATTTAGCAGCTGCACCCCTGCGTTTGCCATCCGAAGCCAGGCGGCATCACGGCTGGCTTGATTGAATGTGCCGGAGGCATCGGTGACGACGAAGACTTCGTAACCCGCCTCCAATGCGGAGAGCGCAGGGAAGGCCACGCAGACCTCGGTTACTATGCCTGCGATAATGAGCTGCTTGCGGCCGGTGTCTTGTACAGCCTTGACGAAATCTTCGTTGTCCCATGCATTGATTTGGCCGGGCCGGGCGATAAACGGTACGTGGGGGAACATCTCTTTCAATTCGGGGATGATGGGACCGTTCGGCCCCTTCTCGAAACTGGTGGTGAGGATAGTCGGTAAATTGAAGAACTTCGCGATATTGGCCAAGGCCATAATGCTGTTCTTAAACTCGCTGGGCTGATAATCCTGTACTAACGCAGTCAGGCCGCATTGGTGGTCCACGAAGAGAACCGCCGCAGCTTCCTTGGCAATGCGGCGATATTGGTAAGTGCTGCTCATAATGTCACCTCTTTAATGATGGCTACGGATTACGATGATGGACAAGTCATTATTACTATTTGAGCTGGATGCACAATTCGTATGCACACCTATTGCTCCGGATCGCATAACCAAGGGCCGGGGAATGCCAAATTTATAATTCGATGCATTTCAATCTTGAGTGCTGCCAATGAATTTATAGATTGCCGCGCCCAGCAATGAGCCCAAGATCGGCGCCAGCCAAAACAGCCACAGTTGATCAAGCGCCCAATCGCCAACGAAGACGGCAACGCCGGTACTGCGCGCCGGATTTACCGAAGTATTGGTTACCGGAATGCTGATCAGGTGAATCAAGGTCAGGCAAAAGCCGATAGCTACAGGCGCCATTCCTGGGGCGGCCCGAGGGTCGGTTGCGCCGAGGATGACGAGTAAAAACATCATCGTCATAACAATTTCAGAGATCAGGGCCGAAAGTAAGGAATAACCGCCCGGTGAATGGCTGCCGTAGCCGTTGGCGGCGAAGCCCGCTGAAACATCGAAGCCCGCTTTGCCGCTGGCGATAAGATAAAGAACCCCGCCCGCAATAATAGCGCCTGCTATTTGAGCGCTGATGTAAGGCAGCAATTGCTTGGCTGGAAAACGGCCGCCGGCCCATAATCCGACAGAAACGGCCGGATTTAGATGGCAGCCGGAGATATGCCCGATTGCGTAAGCCATAGTGAGCACGGTTAAACCGAAAGCCAGAGAAACCCCGAGTAAACCGATGCCGACACCGGGAAACGCCGCTGCCAACACGGCACTGCCGCAGCCGCCAAGAACCAACCAAAATGTACCGAAAAACTCCGCAAGATATATTTTCATAAGTTTTCTCCTTTACTTTTTTGACGATGATGCGTTACAAGTGATTGTTCAATTTTCAGCCGGTGCGAAATGATAGATCTCCTTAAACTCACAGCTTGACTAAGCTTGATAATCCCCGACGCGCGGATCACCTGGCTAAAATCTGAAGGTATTCAAGAAATATTTGTTCATTGAAGCTTCGTGTTCTTCGTGGTGATTTTCTAGTTGGCGTAACATCAGTTACTTGAGTTCCGGTGTGCTTATTTTTTAAAATATCAAGATTCGAGTTGAATGCACAATTCGTATAAGAACTTATAGGGTTTAGCATTGTGAGAAAGTAGGCTGATCTATTTTCTAAGCTGCCTATGCGGCAGTGAACGACCATCCCGGCGGTTTCCGGGGTTAGTTTTTTTTCTAAGCTGCCTATGCGGCAGTGAACGGCTGGTTTCGCTCAGAATTGGCTTGTTTACTTTTCTAAGCTGCCTATGCGGCAGTGAACGATTTTAAGTATTCTTGAAGAGTGCCTTGCTTTTTCTAAGCTGCCTATGCGGCAGTGAACTCGATAAGCAAGGGCTGGGACACGGTTAAAGGTTTTCTAAGCTGCCTATGCGGCAGTGAACTTGGCTTCCATCGACAGCCGCGGCCCTTCCGGCTTTCTAAGCTGCCTATGCGGCAGTGAACACTCAAACAAAAACCGAAGAACGTATCGATGTCTTTCTAAGCTGCCTATGCGGCAGTGAACGGACAGCCAAGCGTGTTTAAAGCTTGCCTTGCATTTCTAAGCTGCCTATGCGGCAGTGAACTTATCGCGTTGGGACGTAACGAGAATGTGTTTTTTCTAAGCTGCCTATGCGGCAGTGAACCCGAAAAAAAACGGCTGATAAATCTTGAGTGGTTTTCTAAGCTGCCTATGCGGCAGTGAACCCAAGATACAAACACTACAAGGATTTTTAGTATTTCTAAGCTGCCTATGCGGCAGTGAACAACAGATAATCACAGACATCATTATAAAAGAATTTCTAAGCTGCCTATGCGGCAGTGAACAAGGACAAAAAAGCGCCAACCCAACAATCCCTTTTCTAAGCTGCCTATGCGGCAGTGAACGAGCACTCTTTACAAGAGTCCATAAAAGAAACATTTCTAAGCTGCCTATGCGGCAGTGAACGCGGCGTAACTGGTGAAGATATGATCTTGCAATTTCTAAGCTGCCTATGCGGCAGTGAACTGTAGATTTACCCTGGATAAAACAACCGCATCAATAGCTTAGGTGAATTTCCCCTTTTTCACCATCGAAAAATTCACCTCAAACAGTCCATTGATTTTTATATGTTTTTAAAAAGCCTAACCAACGAATGGTCAAAAAATAGGGACGCTGCTTTGTCGGCTCAAGCCATAAACGTTAAAACCGGCGTTAAAGGGCTCAGTCTGCTCAACATAGCCTATAAACAAACGAAATCTTTCCCCGCTGCTCTGGCTTTTAATCCATACATAAGGCGCATCGCTACGTTGCTCCGGGTGTTTTTTGAGCGCCGCCAAGGCTTGTTCAATGCCGATGTTTTCCCGCTTGGCTTTGCGCCTCGCCAGTCTCGCGTTGCTGCTTTTAGGTTGAATCCGGTAATAGCAGGCATGGCTTTGAATGCGCTCGGGTATGTTGCGGATGCCGGTCAGATGCACGTAGTCGCTCAGACGGCTCAGCCATTGACTGGCGTTAAAGCGTTCAAGTTGCACTTCTGTTTCCGCCAGCAGCCGCAGTTTGTTGCCGAGTTGATGCCGGTCCGCGTTGTAGTCGGGCAGAGCAACGCCTATGGCGATTTTGCCGTCGTCATCCTGCATTTCAACCAGACCTAAATGAATCTGTTGATAGACTTTTTCCCATAAAAAATGCAAACCGATGTCGGCATCGGCTTGCAAGGTGATGTCCTGGTAATGGTTCATGGTCAATCCTTGCCGCTTTCGCCGAACACGCCGCCGCGCACCAGTACGGCCATCACGTAGTGTTCGTCGTTTTTGCTCGCCAAGCTTTCGCCTCTGGCAAAGCGGTCGAATAAGCTGTAAAAATCGGCTTTGTCTTTCGGTGTGCGGTAGGCTTTGCCCAGGTTGGTCACCGCGCCGTAAACTTCAATCGCAATCGGGCCTATCGATCCGCCTTCCGGTTCCGGGTACCAGGTGTCGATGGTGCGTAGGGCGTTGCCGATTTTTTGCGAATGCATGCCGGCGATGTCGTCGATGTGATAGAGGATTTTGCTTTTTTTCGATTTGCTGTTGCCTTTGTCTAAAACCAGCTCTTCGCTCGGGTAAACGTCTTGCGCCAAGCCGATTTGAGCATAGGCGTTGATCTCCAGCAGTAAAAACTCGGTTTTACCGGCCAGCGCGTCGGCTATTTTTGCCGCCAGTTGGGCAATGTCGGCGTGGTCGTGGTTAAAATCGCGGGTGCCGACGGATTTGGCATTAAACACCCAGGTTTGTTGCCGGCCTTGGTTGCGCACGGTGACGACGACTTCAATCTGTTCTGCACCGACCCGGTTGCGCCACAGATAACGGCCATTGGCGATGTTGGTCGCATAGCGTTTGGCCAGTTCGCTAAAGCCTTCCGCGTCGATGTAGTTTTTCGCCGCTTGCGCGTAGCCGGCGTTGAACTCGGCGCTGTTGCAGGCCGACGGTTTTTCTACGCCGCTGAGCACTTTCAGGGTAAACGCCAGTTTTAAGGTGTCCTGATCGCTGCCCAGAGCGCAACTGTCTACGGTTTGCAGATTGGGCTTTTCAACTTCCGCATCCAGTTTCATCGGATCGTTTTGCAGGTCTTTTTTCAGGCGGTTGGAAATGGTGCCGCGCACCGATTTTTCTTGCAGTTTTAATGGCGTGGCGGCTTGGTTTCTGTGTTCCCAAATGGTGCCGTACAATCGACCGTCGGAAGGCACGAGTTTTTTTTCAAATGCCAGTACGGTGACTTTTAGGTTATTGGCCATGATGTGTTTCCTTGCTGTTATGTTGTTGAATGAGATAAAAATGATTTTCCGGGTCGTAATGGCTGCGCCACAGCAGCTCGTCCAAGCGTTTGATACGGTAAGGCATCACAAACTCGCCCAAGGTGACCAGGGTTTCGGCGAAGCGGTGAGGGGTGTTCGGATCGCGCTGGTTTTCGGCAATGCCCAATGCGCTGATGCCGTGAAAGCCGGTCGCAATCGGCACTATCCAACCGGCTGTTTTACGTTTGGCGGTCCATTCGGCTTGTCCTGCTTCGTCGGTTAGGCTACGGTGCTGAACGCTTAGATAATCGAGCAGCGCGGCAATCGCGTCTAGGTGCTCGCCTTGACGCTGCATGGCTTCGATCATTAAATCGCGGCGCTCTTTCAGCACATAGCCGGGCATCAGTTTGCGGGTGAGTTTGGCTAAGTCGTCCGCACCATCCACTTTCAGCAATTCGGGGCTTTTAAAGTTAAGGATGTCGCCGCCCGCCAGTTTGAGTGTGCTTAATTGGGTTTCGATAGCCGCTTTAAAGGCATCGGCATCGTCCTGATCAACGCCTTCGTATTCAAGCACCAACGATACGCTGAGATGGCAGCGTGCTTCTTCGATGAATGACGGGCGGTCGCCGTTTTTATCCAACGGATTGCCGGTGCCGATGATGGAATGCACATAATCGCCCCGGCCTTTGTAGGTTTGCAGGTCAATGCTGTGACAGGCGACGGCGGCACGGGTAAATACCAAGTCGTTAAATTGCGCGGCATGCAGTTTGCGCTGCAAGGCATGAGCGCCGCCCAGCCAGGCGGTCATCGCCGGAAAGCCGATGGTGTAAGGGCTGGACAGCGCGTTGGCATTGTGGATTATCAGTTGCGGGATGATTAATAGGCGCTTCATCGCAAATCCTCCTGCATTTCGGCAAGCCGTTTTCTGATATGCGCCAATTCGTCATCGCCTAAAAAAATGGTTTTATCTTTGCCGATTATTTTTTCGTAGGCATAGCTAAACCAGTCGGTCAGGGAAAGGACGATTTCGTCCAGCCAATCGTCTTGGCTTTCACGCTGTTCAAGGAAAGCCGCATCCAGCCAGATTTTTTGCGCCAAGGGCAGGGTGGTTGTTTTTGACCAGCCTGCATTGAGCTGTCTTATTTGCCAGACTTTTTCGATGACTTGTTCAGCGATAAAACCGATAAGATTGTCGATACCTTCAGCGATGTTGACGTTTTTATGCTTAGTTGACATTAGTCGATGCAAGGCCTTGAAGCTGTCTTGATGGTGCTTGTAATACAGGCTGTCTTTAAAGAAACTGGTTTTGGGCGGCTGAACGGCGCGTATTTCCAATTGCGGCGGCAGGGACGGCAACAGGTACGCGGTACCGCCGTTTTGGCTGTTGAGTACGCTGATATTTTGCGGTTTAGTGCCGCCAAAGCCGATTACCGCAAGGTTGTACAGTTCGTCGAAACCGTTTTCGTTATGCACTTGATGGCGGCAATCTTCGCGGGCTTGCTTGGCGGCGTCGGAAAAACGCATGAGGTTGATGCGTTCCTTGAGTTTAAACATCAAAGCCGACGGGGTGAGTATCGATAACAAGTGGTAGCCGCCTTCGACCGGAAAATACACCTGCTTGATTTTTTCCGAGGTTTTGGCGGTGTCCGAGCTTTGTTTGATGGCTAATAAGCCTTGTTGTAACTCGGCAAAGGGGAGGGCGGATAGCGTGAATTGCGCTTGAATGGATGCGCTGTTTTGTTCTAAATGCGCCAACACCGTTTGCCCGTCGGTTAAGGTCAGCGACAGGAATTTGTGCACATCCAAAGCTGCGGCATTGCCTAATACGTCAAGGTCGGCAGCTGAGTTGCCGGTGCGCAAAAAACCATCGGGCTTGGGCTCGGCGTCTGCAATGATTGCGCTGGTTTTAGCGCTGGGATGGGTGAATTTACCGGGATGGGTCAGCATCGACAACCAGCCGGCCCGTTTAGCCGCGTCGGGTAGCCAGTTGTCCAGGAGGAAAAAATCAGCCGCCTCAAGCTCAACGGCGTTTTTTTCTTCATCGCTATGGCCGGGTTTTAGATTCTTCTTAATCCGGGCGGCTTTGCGCGCGGACAAGAAGTTTTCGATTGCGGGGTCTAACATGGGGGTGTCCTTCTATATAGGCAGCTTAGAAATGTGTTATCGATGATGTGTTTTAAAAGTCCACTGCCGAACAGGCAGCTTAAAGCCTACTATTTAAAAGTGCTTGTTGCTTTTATGTGTCGATGAAATAGACGAAATTATCCTATTTTGTGGATACAATAACGCCACTGTGATTCACGGGGGTGATTTATGGCAATCAAAGCAATTAAACAAGAAATTTTAAAAGTCCGTATGGACAGTACAACATTGCAGCTGCTTGAACAAGCTAGAAGTTATGTTGACTTAGATAAAAGTAAATTTATCCGCCAAAGCATTCGTGAAAAAGCCGAAGCTGTTATTTCAGAACATGAAAAAACCCGGTTTAGCACGGAGGATTGGCACATGTTTTTTGATATGCTTGATAACCCGCCGGAACCGACTGAGCGTATGAAAAAGGCCGCATTGACCTATAAAAAAATCATTGATGATGAAAGTTGATTTTAAGTTGACGCATGTGGGCGAAATGGCCCGTTTGGCTTGAAGTGAGCTGTTGCAATTATTTACCGATACACCTCGCGGCGATTGCCAATTCGCACGACAAGGATTGTCAGTGCTCCGTCCTCAATGCTCGAAATAATCCGGTAATCACCTACACGGTATTTCCAGAATTCGCCCAAACGTGAACCCTTCAGTGCTTCACCGATGCTGCGGGGATCATCCAGCGGTGCTATTCGCTCATTAAGGAAAACGAGAATTCTTCGGGCAATTTTAGGGTCTAGCTGGTCAAGGTTCTTCTGCGCCAGCGTTGAGAGCTCAATCTTCCATGCCATAGCGTTTCATCATATCGGCCAGAGGAGTCGTGGAGGAGACGCCTGCACGAACCGCTTCAAGCTCAAGCTCTGCCAAGTATAAATCTTCAAGATCATCCAGGTGTTCGAGAATGGCCTCGGTGATATAGTAGGTTTTACTACGTCCGGTACGGGTAGCCAAGTTTTGCAATCTGGCCTCCACGTCGTCGGGTAGCTGAATTGAGATGGTCATAAAGACTCCTTATGTTAGATTAAGCGATTCCAGTATTGCTTAAGGCTTAAGAGCCTACAAGTTTTTTTGTTTAGATAATATTCGGTATCAAATCTCAGCAGTGATAATTCGTCACCTCGGTGTTATCCGGGTTTTTTCATTCTATATGCTCTTGCTTCCACAACCCCAACTGATCGCAATAACTCAACCTATTACGGCTGTTACCGCTCAATTTATCATCGTCGTCAATTCGCACATTGATTTCACCGTAACGTAATGCGGTTTCGCGCATCGAACCGTTCTGTTCGGTCGCTTCTTCAAGCAGAGACGGATAATCGCGATAAAGCCACCATCTGGCAAGCGCTTGGCTGCTTAGCTCGATTCCGGCATCGATTTTATAACGGTCTTCAACCGGGTTGATGTGGCCTTGGGGGGATTTCTCGACAAAAACCCAATCGCCTTGTTCATCAGGGATCCGGTATAACGTCTGTTGCTTATCCTGTTTTCTAAAATGATTAAAATATTGCGGCAGCGCCGTTAGCCACCAACAGCCGCTTAGCCAGCCTTGCAGTTGATCCGGGCCTGGCTTTTGATAGGACGTAAGCAGTTTTTGTATGCAGTAATGCTCCAAATCCGCCAAGCGCTCGCTCTCACAGAGTTGGGCGTTGCGTTGGATGCGCGGCAAGGCATTGATGGCGTTCAGCTGCTCGGCCGGAATCAGTGCGGTTAAATCATGGCTGTTCAACAGATGATCTTTGCTTTCATAACCGGGGCGGCAATAGGCAGGGCGGTCATCGGCTTGGAGCAACGCTTTCAGATTGTATCGCAGCAAGGCGATATTGGGGGTAGGCGGCGTTTCGTCCCGGTGCCTGAGTACCCGGCCTGCCAACTGGATGATCGAGCGATAAGACGAAGGTTCGACCACCGCCCAATCGAAATCGTGGTCGCGCCCGACTTCTTCAACCGGCGTCGCGACCAGGATAAACAGCATGTTGACGGCGGCGCTGCGGGCTAGATGTTGCCGAATCAGCGGATGTTCAAAAACTTGATCTTTATCATGGCGTTTTAATACGGCGTCCAGATGCCGTTCCTGATGGTGACGCAGTAACAACAGTTGCTGGCTGTGATAGGCCATCACTCGAATATCCAGGTCGTCAGGCCATGCGGCTTCGGCTAAATATTGGCTCAGTTTGATGCACGGCGGAATATTCGCTATCCGCACTACGCCGAATGAAACCCGTTTGCCGCTGTGCGGGTCGGGTCTGGCATGACGGTGATGAAGCATGACGGCTGTTTGTTGTATGGCTCTAAAGAAATGCTGTTCTAAGGTTTGACCGTCATCGGCAGACGAAGCGGATTTATCCAGCGTGACGATTTCGGCTTTCCGCCGCACGGCTTGTTTGCTTAATTTTAGTCGCCGTTTGTCGGTAAACGCTTGGTGCGCCGCTCGGTAAGCCGCCTGATCGGCGCTGATGTCGCTGTCTTTTAAAGTTGCAATCTGGGTCGTAAACTCGTCAATCCAGGCACAGCCGATGCGGCTTGCGGCATCGCGAGTCTTGGCAAATAAGCGCCAGCCTTCCTGATAGGCGTTGAAATAGCCTTCGGCCAAATCCGGCGGAATGGTGGCCGAGGAAATCATCACTTTGCAGCCCAACATGCCGGCCAAATGAATCAGCCGACCGATTGCAATCAGGTCGGCTCCATCGAAATCGTCTATTTCATCGATCACCAAGTCGGACGACATCAGCCGCAAACAGGGCAATATATAGCGCCCTCCGCGTGTGGTCTCGGTGGCGGCCATCAGGTGATCGATAGTGCAGGCCAGCACCGGGGCGTAGAGGAATTTTTGCTTGCGCGGGTCGATTTTGCCGCTTCGATCCGTCCACACTGTGCTTAACGCGCTGAGGGTGTTGTCGGGTATGTCGAAATCGATTGAATTATCTTCCCAAAATTCTTCCGCCGATTCCGAGCCGCCGTGTTGGTCTTCATCCGCAGCTTGCGGCTTAAGGTTTTGCGTGTGCAATTCCAGAATTGCCCGCGAACCGATCAGCACCGCCAGTTCGGAATCGTCCAAGCCGATTCGGTCGCGGTATTCAACGCCGGTTTGCAAGGTTAGGGTGCGCAAGCCCAACGCCAAGGCATAGCGCAGGCTGTCGCCATCCTTGGACAAGGCTTGCATGATTTTGGCGTTGGCCAGGGTTTTGCCGCAGCCGGTACCGGCCATGTTGACGGTGAAGAAACCGTAGCGTTGTTCGGTTAAGCCTTGCCCGGTTTTCCAGGCTTGGATTCTAGCCGCCGCGTGGTCTTGCCAATGGAAACGTTTATCGGCGCTTTTTTGCTTCAAGCGTTTCACGTCGTAAACGGCGGGTGGTTCGTCTTCAAACTTGGGTAAAAGGTGGCTTGTGCTCAGCGCATTTTTGGCGACGCCGAGCAAATGTTCGTCCAATTTTTGCTTGAATTGTTTGGTTTTGCCATCGGTGTTGGCGTACAGCGCCAGAGTGCTGTTCCAGGCGGTGTCAGCCGGTTGCGAGGAATAATGGTGGTCGCCCAACATCAGCGCGAGGCGGGCATGGTGTAAAACCAGGCGCCAACTGCCGTCGGCCATTGCCAGTTCAAGACGCGGCAGACAGTCGAGCAATTTAGCCGCCCATTTTTGCGCTTGCTTAAGCCAGGTTTTCGATTGGCTGGGTAGGCCGTTGGGGAAGTGGAAACATTTTTTGCTATCGCCATCGTTTTGATAACCCCATTCGGCGGTAATCCGCTTAAGGGTTTTTGCTAAATCCTTGCTAGGCTCGCCTTTCCAATTATCCTTATCAAGCCAATTGATCGGCAGTTTATGGTGCGTCACAACCAGCCAAGCTATTAAACCGGCGGCATTGGGCAAATCGGTCATCGGCTTTTTAACCGATGCTAAGCCCTTTAATGCCGATTCGTTTATCTCGCCGTCAGCCAAGCGTTTAAGCCAGTCGGCATCGGATTGTTCGCCATGAGTGAATGTCGTCAACAGCACGACCGATACCCATTCATGGCGCAACGGGTCGGAAATAATGCGGTTGGTATTAAGCGGATTTATTTTGTCCTGAAAACAAGCGGACGCTTTGCCCCAGTCGTGAAACAGCGCCGCCATCGCAGTCAAGGCTTTAATCAGCGGCAAATAATGCCAGTCGTTTTCCCAGTGGGTGTTGATAACGGTCTTTTGCGTGGTATTAACCGGCACGATGCCTTGTGCGTTGAATTTACTGCGATTGCCGACGATCCAGACCAGTTCGCTACGGCTGCGGCTGCGTAGCCAGTGACAAGAAACAGCCGTGTTTTTGGATGCGGTTTTGCGCAGCAGTTTTTTAACGGCATTAAGACCATCATTGGTGATGACCGTCTGCCACGTGCAATCGCCGATACGATTGGCGAACGCATCCAGTACGCGGCGGGTTTTAGGCAGTGCATTTTTCTCGCATTGCGAAACGAAAGTGACCATCATAATCCGCTGCCTTCTAAACTGAGGGTTTTGACGGCTTCGAACATAAAATCCAGCGCTTTGTGCCGGGTAAAGTTTTGCAGGCACTGTTGGCGAAATTCCTGCTCGGTCATTTGCTCCTTGGCGCAGATAAACGCCCAGGGCAAGATCAATGCATCTTTTACCAGATCGGCGACATCGAACACCAACGCGCCGCGCCGGGTTTTGCCGTGCATGACCGCGAAACCGTGGGGAATACCCAACACCCATAGCGTGGTTGCGGCCAAACCATAGGCCAGATAATTGCCGTGATTCAAAAAGGCGTTGGCGTCGTCTGCACCTGCATGGTCTCGGGTAAAGCCGCTGTGCTTGGTCCGGGTTGCGGCGATTTTATAAAGGCTTTTGGTCAGTTGCGCTTCTGTGGTCAGTAGCTCGGTGACGCTGGGGCAGTGGGCCATTTTGGCGTTAAAGTTGTTTAACGCTTGTTCCATATCGGCATCATCGAGATATAAACCGTAAGATTGCAGGTCTTTGTCTTTGCGCCAAACCTGCTGCAAATAGTCGATGCGCAACTGCTGGAGGCGTTTGGCGACGGTCAGGCGTTTACCTTCATCAAACCAGAATGCCAGCCAGTTTTGGATGTATTCGGTAGGCCGGTATTCGCTCTGCGGCGACAGCCATTCCACTTCGCCGGCGGCAATCAGCGGTGTGCCGCCGCTGCCGCTGAATCCGAGCAATACCCCGGCGGAAGCCAGCATCCTGACGGCGGACTGGGTGATTGAAGTACCCATGCCCAGCAAGATGACCGTGGTGTTGGCAATCGGAATGTTCCAGTATTGCTTTTCGGATTTGCCTTCGGTGAGGTACACCACTCTGCCGTCTTTTTGCATGACCCGGCATTTTTCCAGGTAATAAATATTGGCACGTTTGGAATGTAATATGGTTTTATAGTCTTTACAGATAAATAATTTCCGTCTTAGGCCGGTAAAAATCCAACAGTGATCGCAAAATTATCATGCATTTTTTTCATGACGCAAAGAATTTCATGATTAGTAAGATGTTTCCGCTAGCACTGCCCTATCGGCATGAACACCTATGACCGTAGGTGCAATCCCTTGTGGTTGCCCTGTGGGCAGGCACAAGGCCCGCCCCTACAACACTCTGGCTGAAACATCTTGCTAATCAGGACAATATTTTGCAGAATCCGGGCGAGTTGCTGCTAACGGCCATCACTTGCCTTTCGAGATAGTCACTTGTGTGGCCGTTTTACGGATCAAAACGGCTATTCTGGCGCCCGATCCGCTGATACGCGGCAATAAAAACCCTGCGCCGGTGACGGCAACATATCTAGGGTTTGTATATTTGCCGGAATGTCTAAATGGTAAAATTTACACAAGCATTGTTACCAATATTGAAGTACGATTTAATAAACATCTTGCCGGCAAAGGGGCAAAGTTCACAAAAATGAATCCACACTTTATAGCTATCAAACAATGTAGACATCGTTCAGAAGCAAATAAACTAGAAGGCCAAATAAGCAACTGACTCCGGACAAAAAACGTGTATTGGGTTTAATTTGGAATGAAATAAATCAAGGAATTTAACAAGATGAGATTAAAAGAAAAAGAGGTTGAAGTAGGCTATTTATATTTGACCACTGTCAATCAATATCGTGCCGTACTCGCAATGAAAGGTGAATTTTTGATTTATGCTCCCAGTTCGGAAGGGGCTGCACCATTAAATCTAAATTCTACAAAAATGCCATTTGAAAATCAGCCATTTAAAAAATGCCAAATCGTTACCTTTGCCAAAAAGGATTATCAAGCGTTTGACTTCAATGGCACTGAAGCTATCAAACATAAATTGAATGAATTACAGATAGCAGAAGTAATAGCACAGTGCAATGCTAAGTCAGCTATTGCTACACTGTTAGCAGAATAAAGCAGTTACAGCAGAAAAATTTATAACTCAATGAATTCTAAGAGCTCCGACCTGATCGGGGCCTTTTTTATTTGTACTCTTTAGTCCTCTGGCTTCTTTGAACTACATGTCTATCATTGATAATAACTTCAGGCAGCAAGTTATACAGGAGCAAATTGGCTTTCCAAATCCCCTTGTTTTTCAATAGGCAGTGTAACGGTTAGATGAATTTGTCCGGCAAATACTTGCTCAATAATTTGCCCATTAATTTTTTTCAATGCGTAATCAAAAGACTGAAATCTTTCATAATCAAGCGTGAAATGAAGAGTTGCCATTTCTATGTAAGGTTGTAATGTCGATGTGTCAATGACCTGTTTCGCCATATGGCCATAAGCTCTGTTAAGCCCTCCGGCCCCCAGCTTCACGCCGCCAAAATAACGGATCACTACAATGAGCACATTAATGATGTTCTTACCTTCAATGTATTGAAAAATCGGTTTCCCTGCTGTACCGGTAGGCTCACCTGCGTCATGAAACCGATAAATAATGCCTTCATTTGTTTTTATACGGTAGGCAAAGGCAATATGATTTGCGTGCGGATGTTCGGCTTGTAACTTTTTTAATTGATGTAAAACTTCTTGATCACTGGTGCAGGGAAAAATCACACTGATAAATCGTGATTTTTTTATAATGTCTTCGAATGTATAGGATTCCGTAACATAAAACATTTTTGATTCTTTCAATTAAGTTTTGAGCCCATAGCAATCACCGTAAACGCCCTGAATCAGGTTGTCATAAACAGCCAAATAACGGTCATCATTTGACGGATAATCCTCATCAGGCGTCCATGCGGTAAATGGCGTCGGGTGCAAGTTCGCGAAATTTTTAGCTATTTTTATTTTTTGGCTGCCGCTGATCATTTTTGTTTACGATTGGTTATATTGGTGGATTAAACAAAATTCTTGCTGTAGGGCGTGCCGTGCGCGGCTTTCCCGGTGCTTAAAGAATTTTGCATTCCTTTGGCGCGCACGGCGCGCCCTACTTGTTGACTTACGGCGCAGCGCGTGGAAGCGAGACAACTTCTGTACTCACACTTTACCCTATATGGCTAGGTACAGCTGAATTTACTATACCGGCATTGGATGATCGCAAAGCACGGCAAATACAGCAAACTTCTTGTGCCGTTGCATCAACGCGACGATGACCGATAGTCAACGCTGTGGTTTGGCGCGAGGTTTGCTCTACGCTGTTCAGCATAAATGACCGCAAGTATCCCGAAAAAAGGCAGTGTAATCAGGACGGTAAAAAATGCGAACGGTGAAATACATAAACTGTAGCTATTTAATACTGCCATCCACTTTGGTCAATCGGCACGGCTTGCACCGGTGCCGATTTAAACTCCGTTTGCCGATGTTTGCGCCACGTCCACGCCCGCCAATTTGAATCCGATGCTGACGCCTGGCTTTCCAACTCGGCTATTAACAAGTTCGCTCGAATGGTCTGATGCGGGCTGTACTTGGCATTGGCTTGAAACCAACGCAATGCCGGTAAAGATTCCGAACCTAGGCTACGCATATACACCAAATCGACGCTCGATCCTTTTCCCGTTATTTCCAACGCGTGCCTTACATTATAATCGGCAATCATTCGATCCATATTGATAAAGCAAGTCCCGTAAAGCGTTACCGCAATGACGAGGGCATTAGCATTGACCAGCCAACTGTTGCGATGGTTAGCATAAATCCTGGTGATAATCAGCAGTAAGCCAACTGCCGTTAAAGCCATGCCGATCAGTGCGGTGATGCGCAGATAGGTCAATGAATACACTTCGATATAGTGCAATAAACGGTTGATGGCCGACATCAGCAAAAAGATATTTTGGCCCAACCAGACAAAGGTCAATTTTTTTGCCGTATCGGTTTGATAGTGTTGCCGATGGTCGCCAAACGTTATCAGTACATAAGCCGCGGTGAGCAAACAAATAAACAGCAGCGGATAAGCTCCGGCTTGGGCATATTGGGCGTAATTCACGCCATCCGGCAGGGCTTCCCCGCTCCACAAAAATGCTATATCCAAGCTGTTTTGCAGGGCGAATAAGCTGTTAAACAACACTAACGATAAAACAATCGTTTGCCGGTTTAGCCAGCGATCCAGATTGATGCTTGCGCCGGGTACATGGTCTGCGGCTAATCTAAATCGAGGCCGCAATAATGCCCACACCACTACGCCGGTCGAGAACCAAAACAGCCACCGCCATAGCGAAATAAACCGGCTCAGCAACTGCCAATTAATGTCACCTAAGGCTTTGGCAATAATGGGGTTTGCCTGGGCGAACAGCATGCCGAACAACAGCGTTAGCGATACCGGAATAATCGCGTAGTTGAGATTTACTTTATCACGCGCTTTGGCTGGGGTAATCCGTTTGATGTTTTTGAGGTCTTTGTACCATTGCCAGACACCTTGGCTTAAAAAGCTAGTAATATCCTTTAGCCAAAGCACGGCACAGGACAGTTTTTTGCGCTTTTGTAAAATCAACAGCGTCATCATGCCTATACCGGTCAAGCTTATAGTCCGCAGGTCAGGCGATTCAAACAACGCAATAATCAGCGTCACTGTGCAAAAAATGACTACTTTACCTGCGATAGTTTGCAGCAAATTGCGATTAAACAGCATCAGCATTAACCCTAATAACCCCGCATAAAGCCCTGCTGTCCAACCGACGGGTTGGTCGTAAAACAAGCTGTCGGCAGTCAACATCAGCAAAACGCAAACAATCCGTTTAATCGCAATGGTGGGGAGGTGATTATGCAGCATGACTGATCTCCCGGCGGCGATAACAAGTCCAAAACCCGATTAGCGTTATGATGAGCAAACCTGACAAGGTTGAAGGTTCCGGCGTTGCGCCGCCTGAAAAGTTTTGTGCCACCGTTATCGGTTGCGCTACGGTTTGCCCTGAATGCTCGCCGTAGGCTTTTGCGGTCACGCCGTTGACCATCGGCAATGGGACATGGCTTTGCTCGGTTTGCTCGGGATGAGCATTAACAATTTTTTGCGATACGGCAACAAAAGCGGTCCATGGTGTGGTTAAGGCATAATTGAGCCCTAAATCGACGACTTTGGCTTTTAACACATCATCGGCAATGGTCTCGGTCCGCAAATACGAGGGTGTATTGATCTGCCGCATCGCTTCGGCAATTTGCGACTGCGCCCAAATAACGGGTATCGGGTTATCCTTGTCGCTTGAACCGGCAGGCAGGGTGACGGCGACAGGTAGCTGGGCTTTACGTCCATTGACAAAACCGCTGACTTTGATGATGTGTTGACCTGATTGTTGGTATTTGCCTTGAATACGCAACGCGCCACCGGCAAACAAATCGGGGATTTTCGTCGGCGTGATGTCGCTGACCGGCAAATCGCCCCAATCAATGCTGATGTCGGTCAGCACCGGGCTCTCCAGTTTACCTGCCAATTGTATCGCGACATCGTCGGCTGTTTCGGTTGGATCGATAAAACGGGCAAAACCGCGTCCCATGCCGGCCATTTCTTCCAGTAAAAAACGGTTCACCGAGGTACCGACACCTAATGCGTAAATTCTCGCTGCACCTATTTTTTCCGCAATTTGCTTGAGCACTGCCGACTCGTTACCGATATAGCCATCGGTCAAAAATACCACTAAGCGCAATGTGTTCGTTTTGGCGGGTTTGGCAAAGGCTTGTTGTATCGCATTCGCCGCTTCCGTACCGCCATCGGCTGTCAGCTCTTGCACATAACGCAGTCCTTGTTGAATGTTTTCGGGTGTTGCCGCAACCGGTTGGTCGGTAAATTCTTCCGCATTGTTGCTGAAGCGGATAATGCGGAAATAATCATTGGGGTGCAGGTTATGGAGGGCGTGCAGCATAAATTGCTTGCTTGCTGCTATCGGTTGTCCATCCATGGAGCCGGAAGTATCGAGCACAAAAACCATTTCCCGTGCTGCTATGTCTTTAACTGCGGGAATGGCCGGCGGTTCCAGCTGTAGACTGAAAAAACCGCCGCGTTCGTCTTGGTGAGCTAGTAAACCGGCTTGCGTGGCGCGGCCGCTTAACCGGTAACTCAAGACGAAATCCTTGTTGTCGATGGTTTTGCCCTCGGCTAAACGTATGATCCGTTGGCTTGCCGACAGTTTTTCTTCGCTGACAGCATGGGTTTTACTGCTCAACTCGGCAATCGGCAAACCGCCGTCTAATTCAACGGTAATCGCAACACGTTCTTTATCGATGATTTCCGGGCTATTTAAGCCTGCCACCTTCGGATATACGGGCAGTTTTTCGATTTCCCATTGCCCTAAGGGTTGGGTGCTGTCCACTTCGGCAACAGGCGTCGGCGCAACGCCTGCACCGGCCGGTTGATAGCGGGGACCGACAATTAACGGCAACACCAGTTCATATTGCCCGTCGACTTTAGGCAGTATTTGGCTGTATGTGAGCGTGACTTGCACCGGCAGCCCCGGCATCAGGTTGGCAATGTCTTGGCTGAACATGTTGGGACGGTGTTCGGTCAGCAATGAGGCGGCCTTGCCTTGTTGTTTGGCCTGTTCAAAAGTGGCTTTGGCCTCCTCAATACGCTGGATTTTTGCTTCGACGTGCTCATCGCCGACTTCCATCACCATCCGGTGAACCGCCGCATTTTGATTCAACGGAAACAAATAAGTCGCGTGCAGCGGCTTATCATGCGGATTGGCAAAGGTTTGCTTGACGGTGACCGTCACTAAATCGCCTTTGACTTTGGCAAGCATGTCGGTTTTCAGTAACGGGAAGTTGATTTTCTTACCGTCGGCCAAGGCTTCAATGGTGCCGCTTATTTCCGATGCGGCCGCCCAAGCGGAACAGCTTAAGCAGAGCAACAACAAACAGGCGGTCTGTTTAATCAGGTTTAGCATGAGGATTCTCCAGGGAGTGGACTGAGGTTAAATCCAAGGCTGCAAACAGGGCGTTATCCCATTCGGAAGCTTTGGATTCAGGGGTGGAAACGGGGGTGATGCGTTGCAGGGCGTACCAAGTGCCGTGCGGTTGTTGCAGCCATCGCCACACCACTTCGGAAACATTGGTAGTGAACTGCCCCAACTCGGAATAAAAGGTCACGGCGATACGCCACTGCGCTCCGTTTGGAGCGGTCGCCAGATAAATAGCCGTTGGCAGCGGTTGATACCTGATGCCTTGATAGAGCACATCGAAACCCAGGCCGCGCAGACAATCGTCGGGCGTGTGCATATGCCGTAGCGGGGAATTGGTGCGTATTAACATCGCACTGTTATCGCCATAACGCATTTTTACCGCAGCGCCGCCGTATTGGGTGAAGTAGGCTTGCTCTTGATTGCTTAAGGCGACTGTTTGTCCGTATTGCCCATTCAGGTAAACCGGCAAGTTTAGCGTTGTGCGAGTATCGGAAATATCCAAAGGTTGACGCGGCAGCGCAACAATCACAGCGGCCAGCATTACAAAGCCGAGCGCTGCCAGTGTTTTTGCTTTACCGGCTTGAATAGGCTGCGGACGGTCATGGTTTACGCTTTTTTGAAAGCCCTCCCCCGAACGGCGAGGAGGACAAAACAAAGCCAACGGCATAGACGCCAATATCAAACAAAACAAGCCGATTAAGTCATGCCAAGGCTGCGCCAGTACATTGATGCCGCCTATTTTCTCAGGGTAAGCGATAAAAACAGACAGGCAGCTAATGCGAATAATATTGGCCAGCAACGCACTAGCCAGCGCCGCTAGGCCCATCACTGCACTGTTAAACAGCGTCGGCCTGAATACACACATCAGCGCGGCATACAGAACCAGCAACAGCGTGATGCTTTTTACTCCTGAACAGGGCAAATCCACCAATACATTACGGCCTGCCAGCAGGATTCTTATTCCGGCGCACTGCACATCGGCGAATAACCCTTGCAGCACCCTACACGCGCCGTCCGCTGACAGATGTTGCAAACTAAAACCGATGATTCTTTGCAAAATGCGTTCCAGCGGCAGCGAAAAGGCAAACAAAATGGCCAGCCAGCCTGCCGATAGCGGGTTTTTCCTGTGGTTCAATGCGGCCAGTAAGCCAATGGCATAGACATCAATCGCTAACGCTACGGCACTTAACACATTAACGGCAAAAATCTGGCCTATGCCGCGAATGAAGGCGGTGACTAACAGCAAAATAACGGCTTTTTTATGGGTTTTGCCGGTAACGGCTTGTTTCGGACTGCGCACGCTCCAAAAAAACAATCCGGCGCAAAGCAAAAATATCCAGCCGCCTTTGGAATCGTGAGCGGGCTCAAACCAGGTGTTGACCAGCCAGGTTATGGGTTCGACAGCCATTAACAGCATCCCGATGCCCATCAATAATTGATAGGCTGGAAATTGTATCGGCGAATGTTTTTTTAAGTGAGTGTCCATGTCTTTATAGTGACAGGACGATGTGCAGGGCGAATGGCGAGGTTAAGGATTTTTTGTGGAATTTTTGTGCAGATGATAATTAAGTTACGCACTTATCATAACTACCGATAAGTCAAAAAAACAGTTACAGCGGTTTCAATTTAAATGAGTTACACGATTAAAAGGCTATGTCGATATCATGGTCGCTGGAGTGCAGGCTTCGCCTGCGCTGGCAAGCAAAGCTTGCACTCCAGCAACGCCTTTAGTAACTAACTGAATTTGAA
>JAUGSS010000168.1:0-1028 GCA_044426515.1 Methylococcaceae bacterium
CCTTGAGCGAGTTGAGCGACGGAAGAAGCTGAAGGGGCTGAGAAATCGTATCGCACTGGAGCAACGGATGGTTCGGAAGTCTCAACAATCGGAACGTACTCAATCGGCGCCGAGGGAGCAGCAACCTCTTGTCTCGACACAGCGACAGGAATCGGAGTGATCGGAGCAGCTGGAAGAATCGGAGCGATGGAAGGCACAAAATGAGAAGATGTACTATTGCATGCATCCAAAATCGCAATCTCCAACGGAATCTGTGGCAACGCCGGCAAGCTTTGACGAGTGCGAGCAATCAACAACGCTTCCAAGAACGCTCGGGATCGAGCAACACCAAACGCCGAACCCGCCGTTCGAATTCGTTCGATAGTCTTCGGGTCGTACGCATCCATCGTTGTATCCCCAAATGCCGCGAACATGACCGTTCGCACATATTCCAAGAGCTCTTCCACAAGATGCTTCACGCTCCCCCCATCCGCCACAAACGTATCGAGAATATCAATTGCCTTTCGTGCATCATTCATCGAAACAGCCTCAACGATACTTCCAACTGTTGCAAGATTCGTCATCGGCAACACCAACGATGCAACCTCAAGCGTCACGTTCTTCTCGCCGAGCGCCAACACTTGTCCAAGAAGGCTCTCCGCATCACGCAAGCACCCCTCACTCAATCTCGCGATTTGCGCCAACACATCCTCAACAACGATCGCTCCTTCTGCCGCAGCAATCGTCACCAGTCGTGGAATCATGACCGCCGGTGGAACCCGATGGAACTCAAACCGCTGACATCGTGACGCAATCGTCGCAGGAATCTTATACAACTCCGTCGTCGCCAAAATAAAAATTGCATGCGCCGGTGGCTCCTCGAGTGTCTTTAATAACGCATTAAACGATGAACCGGAAAGCATGTGGACCTCATCAAGAATGAACACTTTATACTTCCCCCGCGTTGGAGCGAATCGTGCATTCTCAATAATGTTCTCTCGCACATTATCAACCCCCGTCTGGCTCGCCGCATCCACCTCCACACACGA
>JAUGSS010000038.1:0-5256 GCA_044426515.1 Methylococcaceae bacterium
CAGAGATATTTCCCATTAATATGAAAATCGCTTCTTCTTTTGCGTTCCTCGGTCTCTTCGCAATGCTCTTTACTCCACTTTCTTTTGCTCACGCAGCAACAGTCGACTTAGCGCTCGACACCTCGGGAATTTCATTTTCGATATCAACATTCTACGTTGGCGATACCGTTCGCGTTTATGCGAAAGTATTGAACGTGGGTGACGTCGATGCAGTCGCGACCGTCCTTTTCTACGCTGGCTCTTCGGTCATTGGCGAATCACAACCAGTTTCACTCCGTGTCGGCGGTTCCCCAGACGAAGTGTTCGTTGATTTTATCGTACCAAGTGGCGCATTCAACATTCAAGCCGTCCTCAAAGGATCAACCCCGGCAGATACGAATCCCAGCAACGACGGGGCGGTCTCGTTTCTCTACACTCCCGTCGCTGACGCAGACCAAGACGGCGCGCTCGACTCCACCGATAATTGCATGAACGTCGCAAACGCCGACCAACTCGACACCGACCACGACGGCCAAGGCGACGCCTGCGACATCGATGACGACAACGACAACATTCTCGATACCAACGACGCAACTCCCACCGTCGCAACCGTCATTCCCGTCAAAGTCGTCGAACCACCAAAGCCTGTGGTGAAGAAGGTAGCGACGCCAGTATCGGAAGTCCCAGCTCCTGTCTCTGTCTCAACTCCAGCTTCGACTCCGGTCACATCTTCCACTCCTTCCGTTACCCCCTTCGACGGTGCTCGGGGTCTTCGACAAGGCGTAATCGCCGATCGCCCAAGCGCAGCGATCGCCCAACTCCTCACCTCCTCCTCCCGCCTCGTCACCTCGCCCCTCGCTCGCTTCACCTCAAAACAGATTGACTGGCGAACCTACGAATTCACGGTGACGAGCCAAGCGGGAACTCCGACGGAGGTCAAATGGGACTTCGGCGACGGCGCAATGAGCGTTCAGCAAACGATCACTCACGCATTTTCTGGAGCTGGAACATATACTGTCACTCTCGCCGTTGCGACAAAAGACGGGGGAGCGGTGACGGATAGCCAAGTCTTTGACGTGTCATTCTTCCATTTGGATAATCCACAAATTCTCGCAATTCTTGGCGCGTTAGCGACGACGTTGGTGGTGTGCGGCGTGGTATTGCTTCGATTACGAAAGCGAGCACAGCAAGTGCAGGTATGATCAAAAAGCTCTTCATGAGTAAAGCAGGGAGCATGACCAGCGCCGCGGTGGTGATTGGTGGGTTGTCTATGCTTTCTCGCGTCTTCGGCTTTCTTCGCGATCACATTCTCGCTGGAACATTCGGAGCCGGCGACACGCTCGATGCTTATACGAGTGCCTTCCTCGTTCCCGACATGCTGCTTCAGCTGTTAATCATGGGCGCACTCTCCGCAAGTTTCATTCCCATCTTTGCAAAATATTACGGCCACGATGACGAGAAAGCGTGGGACTTCACAAGCAGTATCTTGAACGTCTTTGGCGTCGCATTCGCAGTCGTCGTCGTCGTCGCCATCATCGTCGCACCGTGGAGTGTGGGCCTCATTGCCCACGGCTACAGTCCAGAAAAACTCGCAATGACGGTCTCCATGAGTCGTGTCATGTACCTCGCCGAACTTTTCTTTGCAGCATCCATGGTGTTCGGTTCTGTTTTGCAGGGCACCCGCCGATTTTTTCTCTACGCCCTTGCCCCAATCGTGAACAACATCGGCATCATCGCTGGCATTCTCTTCTTCGTTCCATTGATGGGGCCGATTGGTTTGGCATGGGGGAGTGTGCTGGGTGCCGCAATGCACGCATTCCTTCAAGCAGTCGGAGTCTACGCACTTGGCTATCGCTATCGTCCAACGTTTGCCTTGAAGAGCGCAGACTTACGAACCACCTGCATTCAAATGATTCCTCGCGTCCTCGGACTCGCTGTCAGCCAAGGAAATTTCGTCGCCATGATGTCGTTGGCAAGCGTACTCGTTGCCGGATCAACGACCATGTTGGACTTGGCGTATAACTTGAACTCATTCCCAATCGGCGTCATTGCCATGGCCTACGCCGTTGCCTCATTTCCAGTGATGTGTGAACGCGTTGCCGCCAAAGACAAACCGGGATTCGTCGAAACATTCTCTCACGCAATTCGCCAAGTCCTGCTCTGGATTATCCCAGCAACCGTGACGTTCCTCCTCCTCCGTGCCCAGCTCGTTCGTTTGGCATACGGCGGAAAGAGCTTCGATTGGGCTGCAACCATCACCACTGCCGACACGCTGGCCTTATTCGCTATCAGCTTCGCGGCTCAAGCGCTCATCACCATTCTCGTTCGCGCCTTTTTTGCTCATCACGACGCAAAAACACCTTTCCTTGTCGCCATCATCGCCGCACTCGTCAACATTGGCCTCGGCATGAAGCTCGTTCCATTCTTTGGTGTCATTGGCCTCAGCGCCGCATTCAGCATCTCCGCCATGGTGCAGGTTGCATTACTTTGGGCATTACTCCACTGGAAAGTCGGTTCTCTCGATGAAAAGAATATCCTCAAAGCAACCCTCGTCCTCTCTATCGCCGGCTGCTTTTCTGGTCTGGCCATTCAAGGAACAAAGTACGCCGTCGTTTCTGTATTACATCTCGACACCTGGATCAACGTTCTCATTCAAACCGGCGTCGCCACCTTCGCCGGCCTCCTCATCTACATCCTCGTCTGTCTCCTTTTCCGTCACAGCGACATGACCACCTTCGCCCAAAGCCTCAAACGAAAAATGCTCCAACGCGTGAAGCCGGTGGAATCGGTGAGCCTGTAGGCTGGGGTCAGGTCTTGGGTTTTAGAGTTTTTGGTACACTACTCCCATATGGCTCGACCTCTCCGTATCGAATACCCAGGAGCGCTTTATCACATTACATCCCGTGGCAACGCCAAGAAAAATATCTATCGCACCGACAGAGATCGACGACTCTTTCTTGAAGCGTTAATGGAGACGGTCGAACGGTATCATTGGATCTGTCATTCTTATTGTTTAATGGGGAATCATTATCATCTCCTCATCGAAACTCCCGATGGAAACTTGGCAAAGGAAATGCGACAACTGAACGGAATCTATACTCAGAAATTCAATCGTGTTCACAAAAGAGTTGGTCATATTTTTCAAGGACGGTATAAGGCTTTTCTTATTGAGGATTGCACATATTTTCGAGAGGTTGCACGATATATCGTCTTGAATCCCGTGCGTGCAAAAATGGTAAAACATCCAAAAGACTGGGCATGGAGTAATTATAATGCGACAGCTGGCTTTATGAACGCGCCGTCGTGGCTCACGAAGGATTGGACGTTGGGAAAGTTCAACGAGAAGCGATTAACCGCGCAAAAGAAATATCAAAAATTTGTTCTTGAGGGTATTGATGGACCGAATCCTTTTGATGATATTGAAGAGGGAACGATTCTCGGTTTTCCTCAGTTTATTGCATGGGTTTGGGAAGAGAAAAATTCGTCGGAAGAAATTAAAGAAATCCCAATAAAAGAACGATTCGTGAATAGACCTCCACTTGATTCACTTTTACCGAAATCAGAAAGAAAAGATAGAAAGATGCGAAATTGGATGATTCAAGTTGCTCATATAAATGCAGGGTATTCGCAGAAAGAAATCGCGGATCATACAGGGATTCACTATACGTGGATCAGTAAAATTATCAATCAAAAACTCTAAAACCCAAGACCTGACCCCAGTCAGGAAATTCCCCTCTCTTCAAAGCACAACGCCTTGAGCGTCCAGGGGAGCTCAAGGCGTGAGAGTTGTGTGCGTGGTAATACTTCTACTCCTTCTTGTCTGCCAGCCCGAGGTCGGGATGGACGAGGATGAAGGCGCACGGGAGTTCCGTGGCGACTTCGCGACTTTCTGCCGTCCAGTCTTGCGGACGACACGTCGGCGCGGGAACGAGAATGGACTCGTTGACGCCCGGCGACTGCGGCGACTGCATGACGTAGCACGTTTCCCACGGTCCGACGGTGTCTTTCCGTGTGATGAACGCGCGACGGATGTGAACCCATCCATTGCCGTTCTCATTCCGTTCGATGTCAGAACACGCCGACGGACGAATCATGACGAAGCCCAACTTGCGGCATCGTGACAAGATCTTCCTGCCGAGGCGTCTCCACGCCGGAAACCCGTAGGTTCCGTCCTTGCACTCGTCGCGAAACGCATTGAGCATCGCGATGACGACGCCCATGTTTTCGGGAGTGATGTCCATGAGGAGATCGATCTCCATGGCGGAGACCATGGACCAGTCATCCTGACACGCCTGCTTTTCCAGCGTGAGACGATGGATGAGCGCGATGAAGTCGATGACGTCCACGAACTTGGCTCGGAACATCTCCGCGAACGTCTGCACTTCCTTGGTGGAGGCCGGCTTTTCCAGTGGTGTTTCTGGGAACATTTCTTTCCATGCCTCCGTGAAGGTCTGTGCCCCAACGAGGAGCTGTGGTGGCGGTATCGCCTGCGGTACCCGGATCCTACGTTCCCGCTGGATGTCCGTACTGGTTCGGATCGTCTCGATCGGCGCACTTGCCGCCAAACCGAGGAGCGACCCCTGCCCGACGAGCAGGTTGTCGAACTTTCCGAAGCGATTCTTGCTTGAGCTTGCTTCCATGACGCACTCCTGTTTTGATAACTGTGTTGACCTGAACCGAATCGTCCTCCCAATAGTCGGGGAAATACCACCCGTGGAGAGACCCCGAATGATAGCAGAAAAATGGGTTTTCGTCTACACTATTGTCTATTCTATGCCCATCCCCCAAGCAAACATCCGAAATTTCTGCATTATTGCCCACATTGACCACGGAAAGTCCACGCTTTCCGACCGATTGCTCGAGGTCACCGGCACCATCGACAAGCGCGTCATGAAGGATCAAGTCCTGGATTCTATGGACATTGAGCGCGAACGCGGCATCACCATCAAACTCGCCCCAGCCCGAATGACCTGGAAAAAGGACGGCGTCGATTACACCCTCAACCTTATCGACACCCCCGGCCACATCGACTTCAACTACGAGGTCAGCCGCTCCCTCGCCTCGGTGAACGGCGCTGTTCTTCTCGTCGACGCAACCCAGGGCGTCCAAGCGCAAACCATCGCAAACCTCTATCTCGCCGTCGAAGAGAACTTGGAGATTATCCCAATCTTGAACAAAATCGACCTTCCAAACGCCGACGTCCCTACGCGCAAAGCCGAGCTCGTGAAGCTCTTAGGATGTGATCCAGACTCCATCTTGGAAGTATCAGGTAAGACG
>JAUGSS010000147.1:0-1700 GCA_044426515.1 Methylococcaceae bacterium
TCAAACGGCGCCAAAATATAATTTAACATCCCCAAAAACGTCACCATCTTTCCCACCGTCAACGATCCCTCTGAAATAAAATATGCTCCAACGAGAAGAACGATAACTCGCGACCCCAATCGCACCACGCCAGTACCAAATCCAAGACCCGCCCAAAGATAATGAAGTTTATGCTGACGTTCGCCGACTTCATTAATAACTTCCATCTGCTGTTTCTGCGTTCGCTCTTCTCCTGCAAAAATTTTAATCGGCAAAATATTCGTCAACGTTTCATGAACATTCGTGCTCAAACCCTCCCACGCTTCCTCAAGCTTTCCCTGTTTTGCCTGTGCCCGAAGATCAGTTCGAAACGTAAGCAATGCGGCAAAAGGAACCGTGACCAGTGCCGCAATCGTCATGCGCCAATCAAGAAATAATCCACTGACGAGCACAAAAAAGAAAGTCGCAATACTCGGACCAACATCCGACAACATTCTTCCACTCACATCAAACGACCGATCCCATGCTTTATCCAGTCGTTTCGCAATTGCACCACTTGAATCTCGCCCAAACCGATCTGCATCCCAAAAAAGAATGCGACGAAGTGCAACGGCCATGAAATCATTTCCAACCTCCACCGCAATCCACCATCCAATCCATTGCACCGTCTGAAGCAACCCAATGCTCACCAAAAATGCACCAGCCCACCACCCGATCAGTGGCAAAATTCTTCCCATCAAATCTCCCCCTCCCCCAATCAGCACATCCACAATCTTTCCATACACAATCGGCTCCGCCACCTGTGCCAAACTTGCAACGATAATAAAGAAAATAGAAAAGACATACGCCGTCGTATGTTTCTTCATGCTCGGCCCGAGCATCACCCAAAACTCTCTCCACGAGAGCTTCCGTTTTATTTTCTCATCGTCCTCCGACATAACCGAAGTATAACTCATCCAAAGATTCTTCGTTGCACTCAGAATGACCGAAGCTTGATCATCGTCGAAATCTATTCTCTCCCCATCAACCACTGCGCTAATCTTAGCTCGTCATACGAATACTTTCCTTGAAATCGATCAAACGCCGGCCGCAAAAATCGTCCCTTCACATCCAGCTCCTCTATCGCCGGTCCAACCTCATCAACAAGCTCTTTTGCATTCTTCTTCAACGACTCAAAAATATGTGGAGGCAATTGATCGAGTTCTTGCACCTCAACAAGATGTCCGATGATCGTGCCCACAGTTCTCGCTCGCTTCCTCGCGACTTCCTCAACAGAATCTCCCTCGAGAATCATCTTCAGCGTCTCCGTCCATTTTGGTTCTTTCTTCGCTTTCGGCACTCTCGAATTCTTTGGCTCTTTCACTCGTCGCTGCTTTCTCGGCGTCGCCGATTCTCCCTCCGCAACCGCGAAATACTCCGCCAACGCATCATCCGGGCTTGCAACGATCTCACTCTCACTCTTTCCTCCACATCTTTCCACAAACGCATCCTTCGAGGCTTCTTTCTCTTCCGTACTCATACCTCCAATCATCTCCTCCGCTGCCAATGATCGCTCACGAAACGTCCCATCAACTTCGAGTACCGTCGGATCAACCTCTAACGATCGCGCATTCAATCCCCCAAGAAACAATCCCGCTAATGATCGAACACGAGAAAGCGCAACATACCCCTGTCCATACGCAAACGCTCCAGCCAAATCAATAAATGCCGCATCTAAACTC
>JAUGSS010000092.1:0-35630 GCA_044426515.1 Methylococcaceae bacterium
CAACGAAGCCCTCTCTCATCCAATTCCGCTTTCATGCGCTGGAACTTTCTTTTTATGCTATCTATAACTGCGATATCAATCATTCCACCATTATATTGAAACAGACAAAAAGTATGAGTTATTTATTTACGTCTACTTAGACGACCAAAGCGGGCTTTAATGAGGACTACTTTCTGGTCTGAGTACGCCATAAGTTGACGATATTCTCGACATCCAAATCATCCGGCCCTTCCCGCCAGCCGGTGAAATAATCCACATCGTTACTTTTCGGCTCGGGATTCGGCCGATAAATCTGAACTCGCGTCGGCAACGGCGTAGCCTCACCTAAAACCAGCGCTTCACCTCTGCCCAGCGAACTCAATATATCGGTCAAATCGCCCTCGGCTTCCGGCACCAAGCCCCTGATATAAGCTTGGTCGTCCGGATTGGTGGTGCGCAAACAAATAAACGAACTGCATTGCGACAGCATGGTTTCCGATAACTCGGTAGGCCGCTGGCTGATGACGCCAATAGAAACCCCGTATTTACGGCCTTCTTTGGCGATGCGTTCCATCATTTTTTTAGCGCCGTCAAACGGACCGCCCTTTTCTCTGGGAATATAGGCATGCGCTTCTTCGCAAATCAAGGTAATCGGAAAATCGCGGCGCCGGGGATTCCAGTAATTAAATTCATAGGCTAAACGGCCCACCTGCGCGGAAACGGCAGGCCTGACATCGGTCGGTACCGAGCTTAAATCGACCACGGTGATGTTGGCTTTTTTAGCACCCAAACCGACAAATTGGCGCAATAAATCGGCCATGCTCGCGGAGTTATTGCGGACTTTGGGTTTCAGTAAAAAATCGTAGCGGACATCATTAAAGCGGCTTTGCATTCTGATTAAAAATTCATCGAATTGCCCGAATAAAGCCCCCTGAACCTTGCCGAAATCCTTTCTTTCCTCATTGGCCGCTTTAAATTGCATATACAGCTCAGCCAGGGAAAAATAAATCGGCGTGTCAATCGAAACACCGCTTAATCCGATCTGTTTGGCTTCCTTGCGTTTAAGCTGCTGCAGCACCTCGCGCATAAACGACATCTGCATAGACGCACCGCTATCGCTACGGTCTATGAACAAATCCACCAGTTCCGCATAGGTCATCATCCAATACGGCATTTCCATTGCCATCGCGTCGATATAATTGACCTGATGCTCAGGAAATGCCGATTGCAGTACGCCGTTATTATCTTTCCAGCAATACTCGCCGTGCAAATCGAGCATGATCAGATGGCTTTTAGGCATGGCTTTAATGGTGTTTTGAATCAAGCTGGTAACGGTCCACGACTTACCGGAACCCGATTGACCGATAATGGCGAAATGACGGCCATAAAGCGCACGCGGATCAAGGCTTAAATGGTAGTCTTTATGCGAAGATAATTGGCCGATAAAGAATTGGTAATCCCTGAACTTTGAGAATATCGCATTTATTTCATTGATGCCTACCGCATAGACCTTGGCGCCCGGCGTCGGATAATGACGGACGCCGCGAATAAAAGAGCCGTGGTCCTGAATCTCGCCCACCGGAATCAGGGAAATAAATCGATCCGTCTGGCGCGTGTCGGTCTGATCGAAACGATCCTTTTCCCACATTTTAAAAACCAGCGCCAGCACACCGATATTCGCCTGCCGGATGACCACATACGAGCCGATATGACCGGCCAATATCTCCTCATCGCCTATTTGGATCAGCGGCGAATCGTTGGAATGTTCCAGGGCCATTCTGGCATCCATGCCGTCGCCGCGGACTTCAGATAAATAACCGATCAGAATACCGGTTTGTTGTTCGGACATGTTCGACCTATGTTTTTTGAGGATGTAAGGCAAGTAGCCTCCCTATAATAAGCGGTTAAGCTCAGGCAAGGAAATTTGGTTGTACCTTATCCGCTGCATATCTTACAATCCTATTGGGTGTGCAGTAAGGTTACTGGGCTATTTAAGTTCCCCACATTAATAACATTAAAATAATATTTTGGAGGATAGTATGTTTAAAATTCGTTCGCTGATTACGGCGTTGGCATTGGCAGGTTCGGTTTCGGTGGCTTCGGCTTGGGAAACATTGCCGACACAGGTTGATGCACCTGCCGATAATCCTACGACTGCAGCAAAAGTCGAGTTAGGTCAAATGCTTTATCATGACCCACGCTTGTCTTCTACCGGTACGGTTTCCTGTTCTTCCTGTCATAACACCATGCTGGGCGGCGAAGATAACAGACCGAATTCTATGGGCGTTAATGGTCAAACCGGCGGACGCAGTGCGCCGACAGTTTGGAATGCCGCGTTTAATACGGTCCAGTTTTGGGATGGCAGAGCGGCAAGCCTGGAAGCCCAAGCCGCAGGCCCGGTAACCAATCCTATTGAAATGGGCATGAAAAGCTGGGACGACGTAGTGGCGCGTTTGCAAACAATTGAAGGTTATCAGCAGGCGTTTGAGCAGGCTTTCGGTAAAGATACCATTTCTAAAGAGAATGCAACCAAAGCCATTGCAGCTTACGAAAGAACTCTGATTACGCCTAATAGCCCTTATGACCGTTATGTTTCCGGCGATAAGTCGGCTTTATCGGCGCAACAGGTTCGGGGTATGGAAAAAGTTGAGGAATTGGGATGTACCCATTGCCATAGCGGCCCGGCGTTTAACGGTCCGGGTATGTTCCAGAAGTTTCCTGTGATTCCTAACGGTTATTGGGAAGCGCAACATCATTTCAGCAAGGACAAAGGTTTGGCGGAAGTCAGCAAAAATCCGGCCGATGAGCATTTATTTAAGGTACCTACTTTACGTAACATCGCGCTGACTGCGCCTTATTTCCACAATGGTTCGGTTAAAACGCTGGATCAAGCGGTTACGTTGATGGCCAAGCTGCAATTGGGCAAAGATTTAACCAAGGAAGAAGTTGCGGATATTGTAGCTTTTCTGAATGGTTTGACCGGCGAGTTTCCTAAACAGAAAATGCCAGCTTTACCGGCTACACCAGGATCTACTTTTAACTAAGGAACGTGTACGAAATAACTTGAGCAAGTTTTATTTTTAAACCATGAAGAACATGAAAGGCATGAAGGATTAAGTCTTCATGTCCTTCATGTCCTTCATGTCCTTCATGTCCTTCATGTCCTTCATGTCCTTCATGTCCTTCATGTCCTTCATGTCCTTCATGTCCTTCATGTCCTTCATGCTCTTCATGGTAATTGCTTAAATTAATTTATGCAATGTTCCTAAGCTTAATTCGGGGAGGGCCGCTGGTCATCATTTAGGGAGCTGAAAGCTCCCTTTTTATTCTGTCTTGTAAATAGGCGTCGCTGAAATACGGGCGTCAATCTGCTTTGAAACTTCCTGATAAACAGGGCTGTTTACGGACTCAAAGCGCCGCTTAAAGTCGGCCTCATTCATGTGTTCAGGAAGATCTCTGGGATCGGGCATAAAATCGCTGTAATCTTTTATGCCGGACATGGCTTTTTGCATTTTTCGCGCATTTTCCGGCGATGACGTTGCCATTTCACCAAAGCGCGTACCAGCCTTGTCGGCGGCCAAATCAATAAAGCTGAAACCGCTGCCGCCCTGTTGCGCGTCGCTTAATTCTTTTTCTTCGCCGGCAATTTGGGCGGCTTGCTTGTTTACCGATGCGGTCAGCGCGGCTGAACCTATAAAATGTTGAGCCAAATCGATACGTTTATATAAAAACGCCGAATACTGTTGGCCGGTTGCGGCAGGCGTAGCTTCCGGCGTAGACAAGAGCTTTTTGGTCTCCTGTTTATTGACGTAATCGTTGATCGCGGAAATAACAATCCTGTTTTCGTCTATCGCAGTTTCCAGTGTAGAGCGTTGGTAAGCCAATTCAAACAAGGGGCGCAACAATTCCGCCAACGATAAGCGCCAGGCCGGGTCATGGTTGGCAACGATATCGGCCAGTTTTTGCTGATAAATGTTCAGCGCGGAATTATCGCCCGTGTGAGTCAAAAAGTTTCGCGCCTGAATTAAAGTATCCTTGTTCGGATAATAGGTAATGGTGAGCTTTTGCTGGTCAATTTTAGCCGCCTTGATAGGACGGGTTGCCAGGATGAAATATTCATTCAATGATGAATGTTGAATAATCGTGTCGATAACAAAGGCGGCTAATTTTGCCGGCAGCAATAATTTTCCGGCCTTAAATTTGGTTATAACCGGAAGATCATTGCCTTCAATATTGCCTAACCTAAAGCTGATGTTTAAATACTTGCCCAGCCTGTTTTCAGGCAAGGCCATCGTGACGGTAAATCTCAGCTTGTTGTTTTTCAGTTCTATATGAACTGCGCTTTTGCTGTAGCGATTTAACAAATAGTTACCGGCAAGATTGAGGTCGGCTTCGGATAATTCAATAATCCCGATTTCATCGGGCTTGGTTTTAGAGCCTTCATGCAGAATTTTTCTTGCCCTGATAAGGTCTTCACGAGTAGGCGACCAGCCCACTTCAAGGTCGGGTTTGTCGCCAACGCCAAAAAAAATCAGCGTCGTGCATAAAATAATTAATGCAATAGCGCAATAGAATAAAATGCGGAATAGAATTTTCATGAGCGGGTGCTTAGGCAAATTCCAGCTTGAACCCTGCAGATTTTAAATAATCGGCTTCCTGAATTAAATCGGCATGGGTCAGCGGCGCTTGGGCCAGCCAATACTCTGGAAACTGTAGGCGAATTTTCGATTTTATTAGCGATATTTTAAAATCGGGTAGTTCGTGCTCTTGGCGATTGCGGTGCAATAATACTGACAGGCGTAAAATAACGGTCAGAATAGGGGCATCAACATTCCAGGGGCTTGGCAACTCATTGAAAAGAGAGCGCGAAAACTTACGGCGATGCGACTTTACAATAGCTGACAATAAAATCTGGTCCTGCCTGGAAAAACCGGCAAAATCGCCATTCTCAATAATATAAGCACTGTGCTTATGGTACTGACCGTGGGCGATATCATGCCCCATCTCATGCAGGTCTGCCGCCCAATGTAAAAACTGCACCACGTGTTCATGATTAGGTCCGCAAAAATCTTCACCTAATTGATTCAACATAGAGTCGATTGTCTGTTTAACGCGGGCGGCGTGTTCTTTATCAATATGATAACGATCCGCCAAAACCTGCACGGTAGCTGAGCGAATATCATGATCGTAAAGCCGGCCCAATAAATCCTGAATCAGACCTTCCCTAAGCGCCCCATCGGATACGGTCATTTGCTCGATGCCCAAGCTTTTGAAAGTAGCATAGACGATGGCTACACCGCCTGGAAAGACCGGCAGACGCTCGGGATCGATCTCAGGCAATACCGCTTCATTAATATGGTTGCACTGATTAAGATGAGCGACCAGCTGTTCCAGGCCCTCCCTGGTTATGCCGTTATTGCTCCAATTTTTGGCTTTAAGCACTTTATCAATGGCCCGTAAACTGCCTGATGCGCCGATGGCCTCGTCCCAGTTTTTACGCTGAAATTGTTTCTGGATCGGTTCTAGCTGCTGTTCGGCGAACAAGGTTGCCTGAGTGAACGCATTTTTGGATAGTTTGCCATCCTTAAAAAAAGCATTACTGACCAGCACGCAACCCATCGGCGTACTTTCTTTCACTCTGGGCGTATCGCCCGAACCTATGATGTATTCGGTGCTGCCGCCGCCTATGTCCATAACCAGGCGTAAGTTGGCCTTGCTGCCCAAACTGTGGGCAACGCCCTGATAGATTAAGCGGGCTTCTTCTATGCCTGAAATAATATGAATAGGATGGTTAAGCGCTTTTTCAGCCTTGTCCAAAAACTGTTGCGAGTTTTTAGCCATGCGCAAGGTGCTGGTGCCGACCACGCGGACGCTTTCCGGTGGAAAGTTGCGGATTCTCTGGCCAAACCGTTCCAGGCACTCTAAAGCTCTGTCTTGGGTTTTGCTGTCAAGGTAATTCTTATTATCCAAGCCGGAAGCCAGTCTGACCATTTCCTTGAGCCGGTCGAGAGTTTGTAAATTTCCATTGGTTAAACTGCAAACAATCATGTGAAAGCTGTTAGAGCCCAAGTCTACAGCGGCAACGATTTCGGGAGGTTTCTTCGGCACGAGTTATCCAGTTTTGTCTATGAAGCGCGTTAATATCTGATAAAATCACGCAGTTTTAGTCATCCAAATATAGGGATGCAGCGCGTAATTCGACTTACGTAATTTAACTTATTTAAAGGCTTCCGTTAAGTGTTACTTTCAACATGAATGCATTATCCCTGCGTAATCTTAAAAAAATCTACAATAATGGCTTTGAAGCCTTAAAGGGCATTGATCTTGATGTTGAGGCAGGTGATTTTTTTGCCTTACTGGGACCCAATGGCGCCGGTAAGTCAACAGCTATAGGCATTATCAGTTCGTTGGTCAACGCCACCTCCGGTTCAGTCAGTGTTTTTGGCCATGATTTAATGCGTGAGCGGGCGAAAGCCAAAAGCTGCATCGGCCTGGTTCCGCAGGAAGTCAATTTTAACCAGTTCGACACCGTCAAAAATATTTTGCTCAATCAGGCTGGTTATTACGGCACTCCGCGTAAACTCGCCCTGCAACGAACCGAGTACTGTCTCAAACAAATGGATTTATGGGACAAGCGCGATACCGTTTCGAGACGTTTATCGGGCGGCATGAAACGCCGGGTCATGATCGCCCGTGCCATGGTGCATGCGCCTAAGCTGCTGATTCTCGATGAGCCGACCGCAGGCGTCGATATAGAAATACGCCGTTCCATGTGGCAAATGATGCAGGAAGTCAATCAGCAAGGCACAACGATCATTTTAACCACGCACTATCTGGAAGAAGCGGAAAGCCTGTGCCGCAATATCGCCATCATCAATGACGGGCGGATTGTCGAAAACTCCGATATGGCAAGTTTGCTGGCAAGACTGCATATAGAGCATTTTATACTGGATTTGGCTCGTCCTCTTGCCGTGGCACCTGAGATTGAAGGCTGTCAAATTGAACTTGTAACCGATAAGACGCTTAATGTTGCTGTCCCTAAAGAGCACGGACTTAACAAGCTGTTCAGTGAATTAAGCGCTCGGAATATTGAAGTCGCCAGCTTGAAAAACAAATCTAATAGGTTGGAACAGTTATTTATGGATTTGATAGACGCAAACCCGGCAGGTGAACAATGAATTACTCCATTGCCTTTAGGACCATTGTTATCAAGGAAATATTCCGCTTTATCCGGATCTGGCCGCAAACCCTGTTGCCGCCCGCCATCACTACAGCACTGTATTTCCTGATTTTCGGCAAGCTGATCGGCGACCGTATCGGCACCATCAGCGGCGCCGGCTACATGGACTATATCGTCCCCGGCATTATTTTAATGTCGGTTATCAGCCACTCCTACGCCAATGTGGTGTCTTCGTTTTACTCGACCAAATTCCAGCGCAATATTGAAGAGTTGCTGGTTGCGCCGATACCCAACTGGGTCATTCTGAGTGGGTACATAAGCGGCGGTATTATCCGCGGATTATTGGTGGGCCTTGTGGTAGCCTCAATATCTTTGTTATTTACCGATCTTAAGGTTAATAATATTGCGATTACTTTATCAATCGCCGTACTTACGGCCACCGTGTTTTCTTTGGCCGGTTTTATCAATGCGATACTGGCGGAAAGTTTCGATGATATTTCGATTATCCCGAACTTTGTCTTAACTCCTTTAAGCTATCTGGGCGGCGTGTTTTACTCGGTCGATATGCTGCCCGGCATTTGGCAAAACATCTCGATGGGAAATCCGATTTTGTATATGATCAATGCCTTTCGTTACGGTTTGATAGGCGTGACGGACATTGATATTCAGATGACTTTTATCATTACCGGCGGATTTATTGTTACTTTGACTTTGTTTAGCCTTTACCTTTTGCATAAAGGTATTGGGATTAAAAATTAGCGACCTGTACGATTAGCTTAAAAAAGACGATTTATCCATGAAAAACACGAAATATGTTAAATAAACCTGAGCCGGCAGTAGGGCGTGCCGCGCGCCAAAGGGTTTAAACACGCAGCAGATGTATTTCAAGCCCTACGGCTGCCTCGCCTAAAAATGGAAGCCCTGTTTTTATATCTGTTCGAGTATAAGCGTACTTTTTGTGCTTTTCGTGGACTAAATTGATTTATTCTAATCGTACAGGTCGAATTTCAGCCTTAAAGTTATCCCCCTAAAACATAAAATCGAGAGGTCGGCAGATGTTAAGAACACAAACTATCAGATTCATTCTGACAACAATTACGACACTATTCCTTATCAACGCATCCACAGTTTCGGCCCAAGAGAAAACCGGCCTAAGCAGAGCCGTTCTATTAGAAAAAAAACTGGAACTTCCCAGTCCGAGCATTAACGCCAAAATAATACGGGTCGCGTTTCCGCCTGTATTTAAAACGCCTTGGCATACTCATGAAGGGCCGGGGCCTCGTTATGTAGTCAAGGGTAAATTGAAAGTCATTGAAGGCGGCAAAGCCAATACCTACTCTGTCGGCGAAGTTTTTTGGGAAACCGGCGAGCTGATGTCGGTGGAAAACGTCGGTGACGATGCAGCGGAACTGATTATTTTTGAATTAGCGCCGGTCAAGTAAGTCATCCATGGATGACGATATCGGAGGCCATCACCTAAGCCGCCTTATTCTTCTTCGCTACCCGATTTAAATTGATGCGCATCTATCTGGCCTACATCAGCGTTATTTTACTTTGGGCGACGACACCGCTGGCTATCAAATGGAGCGGAGAAGGGCCGGGTTTTCTGTTCGGAGTAAGCGGACGAATGGCGATTGGTACGGTGTGTATATTATTGACGCTGGGCCTGTCGAGACAACGTTTGGTCTGGCATCGTAAAGCATTACAGACTTATCTGGCCGTAGCCGTGCAAATTTACGGATCGATGCTGGTGGTTTATTGGGCGGCGCAATTTATTCCTTCCGGCTGGATTTCTGTGATATTCGGTCTTTTGCCGTTAATGACGGCTTTATTGGCCGCGATCTGGCTAAGAGAACGCAGCCTGACTCTAGGCAAACTGCTGGCATATGTTCTGGGCATTAGCGGTTTGTGGATCATGTTCGGCTCGGCATTGCAATTAGGTTATAACGCCGTACTGGGCATCATCGGAGTACTGGTATCGACATTTTTACAAGCGGTCAGTTCGGTTTGGGTCAAGCGTATTGATGCAAAAATACCGGCGTTATCCCAGGTAACGGGCGGCCTGTTGCTGTCCTTGCCGCTTTACCTGATGACTTGGGCAAAGTTTGACGGTCATTGGCCTAGCGAAATTTCACCCATCAGCCTGGCGTCTATTATCTATCTGGGAGTCATAGCTACGACATTTGGCTTTGTGCTTTATTATTACTTGCTCATCAATCAAAGTGCCACCAGAGTCGCGCTGGTTACTTTGGTTTCACCGGTAATAGCTCTGCTGTTAGGTCATGCCGTTAACCATGAACCGCTGACCGTCAACGTAGTAACAGGTACGCTATTGATACTCGGCGCATTGCTGATGCATGAGCTTTTTGATCGCTTAGCGGCTGTAAAATAAGCTAAGGCGATTTTCCGAGACAGCACGTCCCATCAAGAATCTGATTCGTAGTAAAACAGGCAGCCAAAAAATCATGGAGCCGATTTTTCATGCTTTTCGCAGCATTTCTTTTGTAAAAGTCATTGCCTGAGCATTTGCTAAAAAACCTGCATTGCATTCATTTTCGCTTTAATTTTTGTACACTTCGTTGTTCATGATGGAAACGGAAAACAAATTTACCGGGGGCTTTTTAGGTATTAGACCATTGAACTGAATAACAAAGACTGTCATACTTTCTAGCGCATCAATTGGCACTTTTTTTAGAGAGTTTCATTTAATAATATGTCTATTTTTAACGATACCCCCCCACCCTGCCCGGTTAATTCTCATAACGAATGGGATCCGCTTGAAGAAGTTATTGTCGGCAGCTTAGATAATGCGATGTTTCCAGATTGGAAGACGATTAATGAAGTCACCGTCCCTCCTGGCGAATGGGCTGAGATTGAAAAACGTATTGGCGGCGCAGGCATTCCTTACCCTGAACCCATGGTTGCCGCAGCTCGTAAAGACCGTGCCGAATTTATTCACATTTTGGAAGCGGAAGGCGTCAATGTACGACACGTTGATCGCAGCAACTTTGCTTCACCCTTTTCAACACCCGCTTGGCAAGTCTCTTCCGGTTTTTGTGCAGCCAACCCGCGCGATCCTTTTTTAGTGATTGGGAATGAAATTATTGAAACGCCGATGGCGGATCGAGCCCGGTATTTTGAGTCTTGGGCTTATCGCTCGCTTTTCAAAGAATATTTCCATGCCGGCGCAAAATGGACAGCCGCTCCTAAACCGCAGTTAATAGACGAATTATATGATGCGCATTACACCCTTCCTACGGAGGATGAGGAGATGCGCTATATTGTGACTGATTTTGAGCCGGTTTTTGATGCCGCAGATTGCGTCCGTTGTGGACGTGATATTTTTATGCAGCTAAGCAACGTCACTAATCGTTCAGGAATGATGTGGTTGCAACGCCATTTGGGCGACGGCTATCGTGTTCATGAAATCCAAAATCTCTCGCCTGAAGCAATTCATATCGATACGACTTTTATGCCTTTAGCTCCCGGTAAGTTACTGATCAACCCTGAATGGATTGATGTCAATAAGTTACCTTCCATTTTAAAAAGTTGGGATATTTTAGTAGCTCCGCCGCCATTGCCGAATAAAGACCCGTTAGGCGTTGTCAGCGAATGGATCAGCATTAACTTCCTGATGTTGGACGAAGAACGAATTATTGTTGAAAAAAATCAGGAGCCTTTAATCAAAGCCCTGAAAGGTTGGGGATTTAAACCGATTCCCTGTTCTTTTGATTCTTATTATCCGTTTTTAGGAGCGTTTCATTGTGCAACGCTGGATGTGCGCAGAAGAGGCACATTGCAATCTTATTTCTAATCTGTAAGAGCCGCTTCAGATCCAACAACAGACTATTTTAATACTGAAGGACAGAGAGAACCATGAGTAACCGAATCACTGACGATTGGAAAAGGTTCACCCCGCGCGATTACTTGCAAGAATATTATGTCGATGTCAGCCCTGAAAACTTAGCTTTATTGCAATTTGCAGTCAAAGCCTTTCAAATAATTCCCTCAAACGGTGTCCTATTAGACTTTGGAGGCGGACCTACGATTTACCCGCTTATTGCTGCAGCCAAGCACGTCAAGGAAATTCATTTTTGCGATTACTTAGACGTAAACCTTAATGAAGTGCGGCTATGGCTACAAGGCCATCATTCTGCTTTTGACTGGCAAGAATTTGTCAAAGTGACATTGAATTTGGAAAGCCAAGACAACGGCACCGCGCAGACTGTTCTAGAACGCAAGACTTTGATACGCCAGCGAGTTACCCGTGTTTTCAACTGTGATGTTAGAAACTCGCCACCGATTGATGAGCCAGGCGCATACGATATACTGGTAAGCAATTTCTGCGCAGAATCCATAACTGATGATTGGATACAATGGCGCAAGTTTTTTCATAATATTACTTCTTTGCTTAAGCCCAATGGATTTTTTCTTTTTTCCTCCCTTAAAGGTGCAAGGTGTTACGCAGTGGGGGAAAGGTTTTTTCCAGCAGTCAGCCTCAGCGAAAATGACATAACGCAAGCTCTAACAGAAGAAGGCTTTGATCTACAGACTATTATTCTTGAAAGCATACCCGCCGATCCTTCTAGTCAATATGAAGGGTTAATAACGGTATTAGCGCAAAAACTGGCTATATAAAAAGCATTATTTAGTCTACAATCGACCAGTAACTTGATAGAAAACGACTCGTTTTTATATTAATAATCTTACTTTGAATTAGAAGCTTTTTTAAATTCAAGCAATTTTTCTTAAATACAATCATATAGTAAATTAAATTATGGCTCCTCTTGTCATTCTTGCAGGCAGTTTAGTTGCTTCAACCGGCATTAAGCTGTATCGATCATTTAAGAAATCTGACGATCTGGCACCTGATGAAGCTAAAACGGAAAGCGCTGAAGAAAGAAGTAACGACCACATGCCGTCTATAGAGCTTGTAATATCCGAAGAGGATGAAAACAAAGCCTTAGAACGTGATTTTAAAATCATATCCGGCACTTTAGGTTTGTCTTTGGTCACCGCTTTGTTTTATCCGGCTTTAGCTGTATTCAGCGGCATAGGAATTGTCTACGTCTCCATGCCTTTTTATAAAAAAGCCTTTCAGTCTTTAAGGAAGGGCAAAATTGATGTCTTCGTAATCGATTCGATTGCAGTTCCGGCAATGTTTCTTTCAGGCTTTTATTTTGTCAGCACTTTTACTTGCTGGACCTATTGCTTGGCGCAACAATTAGTTTTTAAAACAAAAGATCATTCTAAAAAGCAATTAATCGGCGTTTTTTCAGATTTACCCAGTTCTGTATGGTTGTTAAAAGACGGTATAGAAATTGAACAAAGCATTGAAAATTTAGAGAGCGGCGATGTGGTCGTTGTCAATGCGGGGGAAACGATTGCAGTGGACGGTACTGTAGTTGAAGGGATGGCCTCTGTTGATCAACACATTTTGACCGGCGAGTCGCAACCTGCGGAAAAAGTCGTTGGTGAGAGCGTTTTTGCGTCGACAATTGTGTTATCAGGAAAACTTCATATCCAAGTCGAAATGTCCGGGCAAGCAACGGTTGCCGCTCAAATCGCCGAATTGCTTAATAATACCGCGGAACGTAAGTTAGGCATACAGACGCGCGGCGAAAGAATGGCTGACAAAGCCGCTTTGCCTACCCTGGCTTTAAGTGCGATAGCCCTACCAATTGTTGGCATAAGCGGTGCTTTGGCTGTATTGGGCAGCTTTATCGGTGCAGATATACGCATTTTCGCGCCGATCAGCACCCTCAACTTCCTAAGAATCGCCTCAGAAAAAGGTATTTTAGTCAAAGATGGGCGTGCCTTAGAAAGACTTAGCCAGATTGACACCATCGTTTTTGACAAAACCGGCACACTAACCCAAGAGCAACCGCATATAGGCCATATTTATGTGTTCAATGGCTATTATGAAGATGAGGTTTTGCGTTATGCCGCCACTGCTGAATATAAACAAACGCACCCCATTGCCAAGGCCATTTTACAAGCGGCAAAGCAACGCGAATTAGATTTAACCCACGTGGATAGCGCCAGTTATGAAATGGGTTATGGGATTAAAGTACAGGTTGGCGAGGACATTATCTGCGTCGGTAGCCTGCGCTTTATGGGCATAGAAAACATTCACTTATCCGATGATATTCATAAGATACTAAGCCAAGCCAAAGAACTGGGACACTCTTTAGTCTTGGTCGGCTTGAATGGCCGTTTAACCGGTGCTATTGAGCTTCATGCAACAATACGTCCAGAAGTGAAAACGTTAGTTGCCGATTTGCAAAAGCGTAATTTATCCATGTACATTATTTCAGGAGATAATGAAAAACCTACGCAACAATTAGCTAAAGAAATAGGCATCGATAATTATTTTGCCGAAGTTTTACCCGAAGACAAAGCCGGTTTGATTGAAAAATTACAAAACGAAGGCAAAACCGTATGTTTTGTCGGCGACGGCATTAATGATTCTATTGCGCTGAAACAAGCGGATGTATCTATTTCGCTTTCTGGCGCATCGTCTATTGCTAAAGATACTGCCCAAGTTTTACTAATGAGCGGCAATTTAGCTAACCTGAAACAATTTTTTGAATTGGGCAATGAATTAGACTCGAATCTTAATGTGAGTTTGATGGCAACAGTTGTTCCAGGGGTAATGATTGTCGGTGGTGTCTTTTTCCTTCACACTGGTGTAATTTCTGCGGTAATACTAAATAACTGCGGTATGTTTGCAGGCGTTAGCAATTCGATGTTGCCGTTGCTTAAACATCAAAAAACAGACAATACCACCGAAACTTCCTAGCTGTTTTCTACAGAATCAGATTCACTTTAGAGTAGACGGTTCCCCTCAATACAGTCTACTCTATCCATTTGCCCGCCGCCTCTCTTCTCTTACCTGAATGATTTGCCTGCCGCCCAGTCATGGCGGTGAAAAAGAAGCCGTTGCCGCTTTAAATATGAGCGGTATGTCCATAAACATGGCTGATCTTGATCAACGCGTTAAACCAACCATTAACGCAAGTTGCTCCGGAGGCCAAATTAGATGAGTTTTTCTCGCTATTTGACAAAGCCGCTAACGCACTTATTGCATTCATGTAATTTCACCACCCGACTAAGGGTGATGAAATTACAATGACTCGAAATGAAAATCTACATTTTCACTCTATATCGAGTCCCGCCTGATTATTTCCCCACCGTCCCCTCAGGAAACTGCATAGTCATGCAATGCAAACTGCCGTACTGATGCACCAAGGGCTGACAAGGAACAGCAATAACCTTGCGATCCGGGAAACAACCGGTCAAGCGCTCCAGCGCAACTGCATCCATCGGGTCGCCGTAAGCAGGCACCATGACCGCATGATTAATAATTAAAAAATTGGAATAATTGGCCGGCAGTTGTTGCCCGTCCTCGTCATATATCGGTTTCGGCAGCGGCAACGGAACCAGATGATAGACGTCGCCATCCTGGGTTCTAAGCGCCTGGAGTTGGGTCTCCATGAACTTCAGGCTGTTGTAATGCGGGTCTTCGGCATCGTCGCAGCTGGTGTAAGCAATGGTATTAGCCGAGCAAAAACGCGCAAGGGTGTCGATGTGGGCATCGGTATCGTCGCCGGTCAGGTTTTCCTGATCCAGCCAAAACACCCGTTTTGCCCCCAGATGCCGGAGTAATTGTTGTTCTATTTCCTGCTGGCTCATGCCTTTGTTCCGGTTCGGATTTAGCAGACATTGTTTAGTGGTCAGGATGGTGTTAATGCCGTCGCTTTCGACGCTGCCGCCTTCCAGTATGAAATCTATATCGGTGTGGCTGGCACCTTTAAAAGGTTTGGCATTTAGCAGTTTGTGATTAAGCGCATTGTCGTTTTGGTGCGAGTATTTTTCGCCCCAACCATTGAAAAGAAAATTCATATGCATAATTGCGCCGTCTTTTTCGACGCTAAGAAAAACGGTATCCCTGACCCAGATGTCATTCACGACAGCGTGGATGAAATCGATGTTGTCGGTCTTGCTGATCAAGGCTTGGATATGCTGCTGATGGCTGTCATCCCAACACACGATAAGCAGTTTTTGGTATTGGCTGATGGTATCGCTAATAACACTGTAAGATTGTTCTACATCGTCAAGATTGCGAAAGTCGCCGGTTTTATGAGGCCATGCGATTAATACTGCGGATTGTTTTTCCCATTCTGCTGGAAATCTGTTCATAGTTTTTAGTTCCCTGTAGTTGTATTTTCCGGTTATGCACCGAAATCTGAGTGAAACAACATTTCTTTGGCATGTGCCAGCGTGTTGGCGGTGATGTTGATGCCGCCCAGCATTCTGGCAATTTCTTCAACGCGCTCTTCCGTTTCCAATAACCGGACATTGGAAGAAGTCACATCGGCTCGGTTGTTCTTTTCAACGTAAAGATGGTGATGCGCTTGTGCAGCGACTTGTGGTAGGTGGGTGACGCACATGACTTGCCGGTTACGGCTTAAGCTGCGCAGTTTTTGTCCGACGATTTCGGCAATGCCTCCGCCTATGCCTGAGTCTACCTCATCAAAAATCATGGTCGGGGTGGTTTTATCACTGGAAGTGGTGACTTGAATCGCCAAACTAATGCGCGATAATTCGCCGCCGGAAGCCACTTTAGCCAGTGGTTTGGCTGGTAGGCCGGGATTGGCGCTGACCAGGAATTCGATTTTATCTTTGCCGTTTAATTTGGGCACGGCGCTATCCAGCGCGCTTATATCGACCAGAAACTCGCCTTGCGGCATGCCCAGCTCCTTGATCATGGCTGAAATCTGTTGTTGCAATTTTTTGCCGCGAAGCTTGCGTTGTCCGGACAGTTGCGCGGCCAGTTGATGGTATTGGCTGAGCAACTGTTCGACGCTTAACGTTAAAGCTTCGATACGCTCGCTGCTGTGGGCCAATCCGTCGAGTTCGCGTTCAAGCTTGCCGACCAGCTCCGGCAACTCATCCGGGTGGACATGATGCTTCCGGCTAAGGCTTTGAATGATGCCAATCTGGTTTTCCAGCGCGTCCAGATGCTGCGGATCGGCCTCTTGCACCTCAAGAAACCGGCGTAACTGAAGGGATGCCTCTTCAACCTGAATCTGCGCTTCCGAAAGCATAGTGCAGATTTCGTTTAATTCGGGCGCAAATTGAGCAATATGGCTTAACTCGGCTAAGCAGTGATTCAGCATTTGATTGACCGATTGTTGGTCGTTTTCATAAAGCATATCGACTTGGGCTTGTCCGGTGCTTAAAATCCGGCCCAGATTGGCCAGCTTGCCGTGCTGTTCGGAGAGATCGGCATAACTGAAATTTGCCAAATCCAACTGCTGCAATTCCTCAAGCTGATAACGCAGCAATTCTTCGCGTTCGGTTTGATCGACGCCGGCTTTAATCAGCCTTGCCAGCTCCTTGCTGGTTTGATGCCATTCCCGGTAACAAGCATTGACGCTGTCCAGCAGCGGCTGGTTTTTTGCATACGCATCCAGCAAGCGGCGTTGCTCATCAGCATTGAGCAGGGTTAAATGGGCATGTTGACCGTGAATCTCGACCAATTTTTCGCTAAGTTCCTGCAACGCCTGCAAGGTCACCGGGCGGTTGTTGATATACGCTTTGGAGCGGCCGTCATGGTTAACAACGCGCCGGATCAGGCATTGCTGTTCGGCATCCAGCTCATTTTCTTTTAGCCATTGCTGCGCCTGAGGCGCATCGGACAAATCGAATTCCAGGTTAATTTCGGCGCGTTTGCAATTAGGCCGCACGTAGCCGGAATCGGCCCGGTCGCCCAGCGCCAGCCCCAAGGCGGTTAATAAAATAGACTTGCCGGCTCCGGTTTCGCCGGTCAGCACCGACATGCCTTTTTCCAGGTCGAGGTCTAATGATTTCACGACGGCGAGGTCGATGATATTAAGATTTAGTAGCATGAGTCTCTGTGTGGTAACCACTGCTCCAGTTTAATTTATGCCTGAGTATATAAAAGAAATCATGGCCTTCAGGATGCAAGATTCTAATCGGTTTAGCTTCTTTTTTAATCAAAATCTTGTCGCTGATTAATACTTCAGGAATTTCAATATGATCGCAAGTCACCAAGGCATTGATTTGTTTAGTCTGGCAAAAACTTATTTCAATCTCGGCCGTATCATTTATCACTATGGGCCGATTTGACAAGGTATGGGGATTAAGCGGCACTAATACCAGTGCATTTAACGCCGGATGCAAAATCGGTCCGCCGGCAGACAAAGAATAAGCGGTTGATCCGGTGGGTGTGGAAATAATCAGGCCGTCGGAACGTTGCGAATTTAAAAATACATTATCGATTTTGGTGATAATTTCTATCATGCTGGGCGTTACCCAACGGTGGACCACCACTTCATTGACGGCGGTTTCTTCGTGAATAACTTGTCCGCCACGGATGATTTTAGTGCGCAATAAATAGCGTTTTTCCTCAATATAATGACCTTGAAGAATACGATGCAGCTTATCGGACAGCTCGTTGGGCGATATATCCACCAAAAAACCCAGGCGTCCCAGATTGATGCCGATTAACGGAATATCGTATTTGACGATGGCGCGAGCGGCAGCAAGAAAAGTACCATCGCCGCCAACGGCGATAACCAGTTCGCAATGCTGCCCCAGCGTATCTACGGCGCAGGACTTAACGGATGGGTTATTAATGAAATGAGCGCTGTCTTTAGCGACAATAACGCTGTATTGATGTTGTTTTAAAAAAGCATGCAGCGCAGTTAAAGACGCAGCGATAGTAGGGTCGCTGGGTTTACCTATGATGCCGATGGTCTTAAAAGGAGTCTGCATTGCGAGATAACAATCGGGAAATGAATTTGATTATACAAAAAAACCCGGACTAGACTATGAGTATTACAGATTCATTGAATATTTGGACACCGCACAACTTGGCCTTGCCGGTTAGCATAATGTTTTTGCACGAGAGACACAATGTCGGTAGTCAGTCCCTCGCTTTGCTCTCCCTGTTGAGAAAGGGAAAAACAAAGAGCAGAAGGTATTTTCTAAAAATCCGTGCACTGGCTGTTATCACCAATCCGTGGCCAAGCAGTCAGTACCGCCTTAACCACCGTTGCTAAGGGTATCGCTAAAAACACCCCCCAAAAACCCCACAAACCGCCAAAAAACAAAATGGCAACGATGATGGCGATGGCATGTAAATTAACCGCTTCGGAAAACAATACCGGCACCAGGATAACACCATCCAGGGTCTGAATAATTGAGTAGGCAATCACCACGTACATAAACTCATCGCCGCCTAAGCCCCACTGGAAATACGCGACGCCCAGAACCGGAAAAGTCACCAGCGTTGCCCCGACATAAGGAATGATAACCTGCAAGCCCATCAAAACAGCCAGCAGCATTGCGTAATTAAGCCCCATCGACGCATAAGTGACATAACTGACCGCCCAAAGAATAAAAACTTCGCCGAACTTGCCGCGCACATAATTACCGATCTGCACGTCGACTTCCTTCCAGACCCGCACAGTCAAATGCCTATCCTGAGGCATAAACTGCAAAAACCAGGACACCAACAGCTGTTTGTCTTTTAACAGGAAAAAGACCATCATCGGCACTAGAAACAAATAAATCATTACACTGACCAAACCCACTACAGATGCCGCGGAAAGCGACAGCACATTTTGCCCGTAAGTTAACAATTCCCTTTGCACGGCAAACATTATCTGTTGAATTTTGCTTTCCGAAACCAATTTCGGATACATTTCCGGTAAGCGCATAATACCGGTTTGCGCCCTGTTAAGTATCTCCGGAATTTGTTGTACAAGTTCGACGGCCTGTTGCGAAACGATCGGTATCAAATAAAACAATAAAAATCCCAAGCACGCCATAAACACCGAAAATACCAGACAAACAGCCGGCAACCGCGGCATGCTCATGCTTTCAGCCTTACCCACCAGACCTTCCAATAGGTACGCCAATACGATGGATACGAAAACCGGCATTAACAGATCGGACAATGAATAAATCAGCACAAAACTGACAATCAGGATGATTGCCAGTGCAACAGCCTGAGAATTGAGTAAAAATCGCTTAATGGAATCTGTTAGAAAATACAGACTTGAGGATGGGGGCTGAGTTGTCATTGATAATCGGAATTCGTTGTTTGTGCCATTTTATATCTCATAAAGATAACTTTTCATTAGTAACCGCTAAACCCACAAGCGCTCGATTAAAAAATTCCACCACGGACGACTTACATGGACAGGACAAAATATTGCTAAGCGTCTGTTTGCCGGCATTCCGAGCTTAGGAATGTGCACGAAATAATATTTTTAAACCATGAAGAACATGAAAGACATGAAGGATTTAAGTCTTCATGTCCTTCATGCTCTTCATGGTAATTGCTTAAATTAATGTAACTACTCAGCAGGTAGATAAATAGAACGCAGATGACTATGATTGAATAAGATTTTTTTTGTGAATTATCTCGAAAAACTCCGTTTGTGGCAGTTTCAGGCTTATTTATCGGCGTTTATCATAATCATCTGTGTCATCTGCGTTCCGTTGTCTTTGATAGCTGAGTAGTTACAAATTAATTTATGCATGTTCCTTAATCGATTTGATTCCGATCGTATTGCCCATAAAGTTATTGAGGCGCGCTTACTTCCAAATACTGACAATATTGGTAAAGTCATCGGTCCAAGGCTTCATATCGAAGTATAAGGGCATTTTCTGCCAGTTGCCGAGACGGCTTAAACGCAACGGCTCCAGTGTTTCGGCTTGCTTTGCCATGACCACCCAATCCGTCGCAACAACCAGCGGGATGTCCTGTTGCGGTTTGAACTCCTGAATCAACGAAGCCAAGTGCAGGGCTTCCGCGTTAATCGACAATACTTTTTTCAACGACAAATGGCGGTTGGTCATATGAAACGCCAGTATGCCGCCCGGTTTGAGTTTTTTGAAATAAAGCTCCAGCGCTTCCTTGGTCAATAAATGGGTCGGCACCGAATCGGAACTGAACGCATCCATGACTAATAAATCGAAGTGCTGATCCGGCTCTTTTTCCAGCGATAGGCGAGCATCGCCGACGCGCATCGCGGCGTTATCTGCGCATTGGCTCAGATAGCTGAAATAGGCGGGGTTACTCGCAATGTCTACCACCAGCGGATCGATTTCGTACAGCGTCCAGTGTTGTTGATCTTTGGCATAACAGGCCAAAGCTCCCGCACCCAGTCCAACTACGCCGATATTCCAGGCTTGATCGTTATTATCGTATTCCTTAAACAGCTGCCCCATCGGCCCCGGACGGCTGTAATAGGTCAACGGTATTTGGCTTAAGTTTGCCGCCAAACGTTGCGCGCCGTGTTTGGTGGTGCCGTGGAAAAGTTCATGATAACTTTCAGGCTTGCCTTGTTCATCGGTTAATACCGCTTCACGCACGGCCAGTACGCCGAAAAAAGTGCGTTCCTGATACAGCGTATGCGATGACAGGCCATGTACGCCGAGAGCAAGGAAAATAATGGCTCCAGTCATTAATGCGAAGCCGAGGGGACGCGCTCTGAGCAGATAGGTCAACAAGGTTAAGCCTATCAGGCTGATGACAATGACATCGAAATACTGGAGTAAATCATCGACCGTTGCATGAACAATAATCCCGGCAATAACCAGCAGCACAGGAACTATTATTTGCAACAGCAAGCCGGCATTCAATGACAGCTTCAGACCGGGGCGCAGCAGCAAGGCCGCAATAATCATGATCGGGTATTCATAAACGGCATTGAACACAAACGGCGCAACAAAGGTGTTGAACATGCCGCCCAACATCCCGGCAAACGACATAATCAGGTAGAAAGTCGTTAAATGCCGGGTATGCGGCCGTAATTTTGCCAGTTCGCCGTGACAAACCATGACCGCAAAGAAAAAAGCGATCAGATGCAAAATCAGGTAAGCCCAATAAGGCAAATCGGCCGGATTAATGAACGCGTAGGCGATAAACGGCAACAGGAAAAGCGGTTGTAGCTTGACCATCAGCGGATGTATTTTGTCGTTCCATTTGGAAAAAACGATCACAAAAGACAATAAATACAACGTTAACGGGATGATCCACAGCAACGGCACCGAGGCAATATCGGTGCTGATGAAGTTGGTCAGGCCCAGCAGCAGGCTGGACGGCACCAAGGCCAGCGCCAGCCAGTGCAATTGGGTGGCTGGACTGAGATTATTTTCATCGGTAACGGCATCCTCTTGCCGCTCGCTTGTTTGCCGGCTTTTCCACAGCACAAAAGCGCAGCCTGCAATCAGCAAGCAAAGCAGTAAATAACCGACGGCCCAGTAACTCTTCTGGTTAGCCAGCCCGATATTGGGTTCGAGTAGGAACGGATAGCTCAGCAACGCAATCAGGCTGCCGGTATTGCTGGCGGCATAAAGATAGTAAGGATCATGACTGGTATGGTGGCCGACATTGGCAAACCATTTTTGAATCAGCGGCGCGGTGGTGGACACCACGAAAAAAGGCAGGCCGATAGCCAGAAATAACGTCCAAAGCAGCCAGAAGGTCGGATTGCTGTCTGTCGGCGGAACCGTGTTTTCAGGCAAGGCTAAGGGCAGCGCTAAAAAACTGATCAGTATCAGCGCCGTATGAATCCGGATTTGGCGATGCCGACTGTAGCGCGTGGACAGATAGTGCGCGTAAAGATAACCCAGAAACAAGATACTCTGGTAAAACACCATGCAGGTATTCCATACTGCCGGCGATCCGCCCAGCAGGGGTAATAAAATCTTCCCGAACAGGGGTTGCAGCACAAACATCAGCGATGCACTGGTAAACAAGGTTGCGGCAAATAAGAAAATCAGGGATAAACTGCGGTCGGAGGTAGCTTCTGGATGGTGGCTCATTATTTTTATAGGTAGCCCTAGCGGCTTTTAATTTTTAATACGCTAATGATAAAGCATTTGTTGCTGTATGGGGCAATCGAAAATAATGCCGCTATAAAAAAGCAAGGCAGTGTGAACGGGTAACCTGATTAGTAAGCTGTTTCAGCTAGCACTGCCATATCGGCATGAACGCCTATAACCGTAGGGGCAATCCCTTGTGGTTGCCCAGTGGGCAGGCACAAGGCCCGCCCCTACAACACTCTGGCTAAAACAGCTTGCTAATCAGGTCAATTTAAGCGCGGCATGCCGGTAAACAGCCTTTTTATTCACCATGCAATTTTTCAAATCGAGCGCCTATGAATTTTGCCTGTTATTGAGTGTTACCTGAATTGCACCTAAGAGAGAGGGGGACTTGATTTTTTAACCGCTTATAAGCGCTGTTGCTATGCCTGTACCGATCTTGGGAAACACCACGCCGCTATGCCATACAAAATAACTGCCAGAAAAATTAATACGCTAAAGCCAAACTGCATGGCAATCAGGGTTGCCAGTATCGCGCTGACGACCGAGGCGCAGCCGTTAATGCCCCAGGCCCAAGGTATCAACGCCGGGGCGGTTTGGCTGATTTTAGCCAACGCCATCGGAAACGGCATGCCCATACAAAAACCCAGCGGCGCTATCAAAACTATCGAAAACAGGTAGCGGCTTAGACTCCCCGTTTTCAGCAAAAAATCGGTAATGGATGCAAAGCCCAAGCTGTAACTAATGCTAAGCAAGGCAATGATCGCCATCGGCAACATAAACGCGTATTTCTCCGGCCTGCATGACAGCCGTGCGGAGAAATAACTGCCGCTGCCGGCAGACAACAAAAATGTACTCAGCACTACGGTAATGGCATAAAGCGGATGATGCAGAATCAGGATGAATTTCTGGATAAAAGCAATTTCAATAAACAAAAATGCCAAACCCAAACAAAAAAAATATACCGGCATGCGCAGATAATTTCCTGATCCCGGATCGACACCCCGTTTGTTTTTCCACAGCCACAGCGGCAACGCTATCAGTAATAGGCTGGCAAGTATCGCCTGGATTAAGGCCGCGATTAACAATAAATAGCCGCTTTCCAGCAAAAAATTTCCGCCGGTACCCAATAGCGACCTTATCTCGGACAAAGTTCGCCATTTGAAAAAATGAAACAGGTAAGGCTTATCGTCGGTCGCAGCTTCGATATTGAATTTATAAGCATCAATAAACGCTTGGCTCTGATCGCTCAATAAAGCCATAGCCGCCTCGTACAGGTAAGGCTGCTGCTGGACATTAAAGCGATTGACTTCCGGCTCCGATATGCCGGGGTAGTACACCAAATCAAAGCTGCGCTCGTTACAGAACTGTTTTAACCGGCTGATTTCCCCGGCGGATATATCGCCGTTTTTTACCATTAAGGTGCTGGTTTGCCAGCCGCGTATCATGATCAGTTGCCGGCTGACTTGGCGGCCATGCTCATCTTTAAGCGCTTTAATAACTGTAGCCAACAATTTGGCTTCATCGCGCGGCGGGATTTTAATCCAGCGGGTGATGCCGAGATAACCGTCCGGACTGACATGGCGCAGGTATTCCTGTATAGCCTGTTCGGTATAAAGGTAGTTTTCAGCCATTGAATAAAGACCGGCCGCCGATGCGCCAAACGCATCCAGCAATGAAATATTGATCAGGTCATAAACTTTATCGGTTGCGGCAAGGTAGCCTCGGGCTTCATCAACATGGACATCGACATGAGCGCCGGAATAAAGATAACCGGCAAAATCGGCATATTTTCGCTGAACCAGATTGATGACTTGGGGATTCAGCTCAATGGCATCGATATGCTGAATGGCGTGATAGCCGGCCTGCAAAATATCGCTGCCGGTGCCGGCTCCGAGAATCAGGATGCCGGTTAATTGTTTCAGGTGGTAAGGCAATGCCGACGTGGTTTGATCCAGATAGCCGAGCGTTTCCGGGTTGCCGTTATAACGAGTGATTGCGGTCATATTGTCGGCATCGGTAAACACGGCAAGCTGCTCCGGCGGTTCTGCCGTAGCATTAAGGCTCAGACCGGGCGCATGGCGTATCGGGGTAGTTTCGCTTTTTACTACGCTGATTAAACCCAGCGGGCCGGAATATCGGTCTATGATTTTGGTACCGGGCACTTGCAGCAGTTGACTCAGGCTTTTATACGGCGAAGCCTTCAGCGTTATCCAGCCTGCCGGCATAAGAACAATAGTCAGACCTATGGTAACGGATACGGTAGCCCAGTGTTTTTGAACGTTAAAGCTATAGCTCGACACGAGCCAGATTGCGAGCATTCCCGATAACATCAACACGGTTAATATCTTTTCCGGAAACACGATGAACAGCAGCAAAATAACACCGGCACTGCCCAAACCGGCACCCAACAGATCGGCCGCGTAGATCGAAGATATTTGGCCCTTATAGCGGCAAAGAGACAAGCCGGCCACATTGGCCGCGAAAAAGAAAGGCAACACCAGAATCAGGTAGATACTGCACAAATACAGCAACTGCACGGGCGTCCATAGTATTTCTATCGGATTAAAAGGGATTTGCTGAGCCAGTAAAAAACAGACGGGAACTGAACAGCTGAACAGCAACATATTAGTCACTAGCGCAAGCGGAAACAGTTGCACCAGCCGGTCGCGGTTTAGCGCCAGAAACACGCCGCTGACGCCATAGCCCAACAACGCCAGACTGATTATCATATAAGCGAAATGATGCCACTGAATAATCGAAAACAGGCGCATCAATAAAACTTCATAGGCCAGAGCCGACGCCGAGATAATGGCGACAGCAGCCAACAGCGATAGGCGTGGCTTCATTATCCTTGCTCCGTCAATGCTTGCCGGTGAACGGGACAAAACTGACCGGCAGGATTTGGCGAGTGGTGACTTTTCCATTAGCGTCTTTAGTCAGCAAAACCAGATACTGAGTCATAAACTGAGCGCCGACCGGGATGATCATGCGGCCGCCGGGTTTTAGCTGCTTTATCAGCGGCGGCGGTACATGGCCGGCAACGGCGGTAACGACAATGGCGTCAAAAGGCGCCGCCTCTTGCCAGCCGTAATAACCATCGCCGATTCGGCTATGAACGGCGTCATAACCTGCTCGTTTAAGGTTCTCTGCCGCGCATACAGCCAGCGGTTCAATAATTTCCATGGTGTAGACGCCATCAACCAGTTCGGCGAGAATGGCCGCCTGATACCCGGAGCCGGTGCCGATTTCCAGAACCCGATCGGTTTTTTTCAGTTTAAGCAGGTCGGTCATAATCGCGACGATATAAGGCTGGGAAATGGTTTGCCCGAAACCGATAGACAACGGCCTGTTTTTGTATGCATAGGGACGTTCGCTGTCGGGAACAAATTCATGTCTCGGCACCTTGAGCAGGGCATCGATAACCCGCTGATCGAGCGATTTCTGATTCAGGAACTCGCGGGTATCCATCACCTCGGCCTTTATGATCTCCACCAATGCATAGCGTTGCCGGTAAAAATCGTTTTCAGCGATGACATGACTGGAAAACAACAGCAAAACAAGGCCGATGACCACAAGCCAAAAAATAAAATGCTTTACTCTTTTCATGATCATAACCCTCTGATTCTACGGCGCAAGAATCGGCTGTAAAGCTTGGAGTTTAAACGAATGAAAAGTCGTTTGTCTGTAAGTCTTCGCTACAATTGTCAGCCGGTTAGAATTGGTTTATGGTGTAAAAACAAGCGCGAAATCGACAGGGCATTCATTCGTCTTTGGGGGAATAGATGTGTAAAACATCGTCGCTAAACTCCAGCCGTAGAGATAAGCAGAGTGAAGGTAATAAAAACGGTAACTTATCCATGAGGTAGACCATGAATTCAATCAAGCAGCTTAGTTTTATCCGTTTAGCTTTTATCATCTTTTTTACCACGGCCGCCTTGGCTGAAGGAGAACAAAACATGAGTTTAATCCTGCAATCAGCCGACTTTGCCCATCAGGGAGAAATCCCCAAAGTGTTTACCTGTGACGGCAATGACAGTTCGCCTGCTTTAAGCTGGTCGGGGCTTCCGCAACTCACCAAAAGCTTGGTGTTAATCGTCGATGATCCCGATGCGCCGGATCCTGCCAAACCCAAAATGACTTGGGTACATTGGCTGCTTTACAACATGCCACCGACTGCGACAGGACTACCGCGAGCCGTTGCTGTAAAGGATTTACCCGCAGGCACACAGCAAGGCCAAAACGACTGGAAACGAACGGGTTACGGCGGCCCCTGCCCGCCCGTTGGCCGGCATCGGTATTTTCATAAACTCTACGCACTGGATATTGAATTACCTGAGCTGCATCTACCCAATAAAGCCCAGCTTGAAAAAGCGATGGCGGGACATATTATTGGGCAAGCAGAATTGATTGGAACTTATCAGCGTTAATAACCGATGGGTTAAGAAGATTTGCGGCAAAAACATAAACAACTGCCGGGACAAACAGGCTTTTCAGGTGTGCTCTTCGCCATCCATGGCTCTCGCCACATCCATGTGGATTATGCAGGAGCAGACTGGCAAAAGTAAGCGATGCCGGAAAGCAAATTTCTCCATCCAAAGCTTCAGCGCATTAGCGAAGTCGCTTTGTTTAATTAAAAAATGGCTTCAAAAGAATAACCGTTAAATTCCAGAATTTCTTTCATCCTTTTTAAGCCATCCATTTGAATCTGTCTAACGCGCTCCCTGGTTACCCCCAGCTCTTGAGCAACCTGCTCAAGGGTCGATCCTTCATAACCGCACAGTCCATAGCGGCGGCAAATGACTTCGCGCTGTTTTTCAGAAAGTTGAAACACCCATTTGGCAATATTGTGTTTAATACCCTCTTCTTGTATTTTTTCGGCGGGCGACAAACTTTCGCCATCAGAAATCGACTCAACCAAAGGCTTGTCAAAATCCTTACCGCCCGGCATATCTATGGATGTAACCCGCTCATTGAGTTTGAGCATTTTTTCAACTTTATTGACCGGTATATCCAGATGCTCCGCTATATCTTCAGCACTGGGTTCATGATCGAGCAGCTGCGCCAAATAGCGTTGAGCTTTAAGATAAGTATTCATTTCCTTAACAATATGAATCGGTAAGCGAATAGTTCGCGTCTGATTCATGATGGCCCGTTCAATAGTTTGCCTGATCCACCAAGTTGCATAGGTTGAAAATCTAAAACCTCGCTCGGGGTCGAACTTTTCAACCGCACGCATTAAACCCAGATTGCCTTCCTCAATCAAATCCAGTAGCGGCAAGCCTCTATTTAAGTAACGGCGGGAAATTTTAACGACTAAACGCAAATTACTTTCGATCATGATTTTGCGGGCGGCTTCATCGCCCAGCAAAGCTCTGGAACCGTAGATTTTCTCCTGGTCAGCGGTCAGTAATTGCGAGCGAGCCAGTTCATTCAAGTAAACCCGCGTCGCATCCATGCTCTTATCTTGGCGCGATTCAATTGTCTCATCAATACTCTCGACAAATGCGCCATGCGTTGCCCTCGAACGCCGCTCCAGAGGCGATTCTATCTCGCCCATCCATGGGATAGCGCCTCCTGTATCCAGGCAGTCGAATGCCTCGCCGATAACGGAACTTGTCTGGAGATCATCGTCAAAAGACAAATCGTCATCAAATAATACACAAACATCATCGTCCAACAGCTCAACTAATTTTGCCTTCATGATAACCTCTATATTGTCGGCCTGAGCCGAAATGGTTTTATTGTCTTTCCGGTAAAAGAATAAGTGGGTTCACCGGTTTTCCGTTCTTTCTTATTTCAAAATGCAGCGAGGTTTTGTTTGATCCGGCTTGACCAACTTTCGCAATAACCTCGCCTTTTTCTACTGTGCGTCCCTCTTCAATGAGCAGTTGGCTATTATTTGCATAAGCGCTTAAATACAAATCGTTATGCTTGATAATAAGTAAATTACCGTAGCCAATCAGGCTTTGCCCGCTATATACAACTTTACCGGCTTCAGCCGCACTCACGTCTTGTCCCATTTCACCAGCTATATCAATGCCTTTGTTATCGGCAGGGGAAAAAGATTTTAAAATTTTTCCTTTGATCGGCCATTGAAAGTTTAACTTTAACATGTTTTTATTATCAATTGAAATGATTGATTTTTTTTCCGAATTACTCTCGTATTTTTCAGCAATATTTTTAAGGGTTTGGCTTTTATAGGGAGGGTTATAAGTCGGATTGGAACTATTATCCAATGAAGTAGCGGATTGTTTCTGTGAGCTGATTCTATTTGTTGCAGTTTGTGCTCCTGTATCCCTGCGATCATCTGTGGGCAGGTTGACCGAATCCGGGTCAGAGAGCCTTATTGCTTTACCTATCTCTAGGGTATAAGGCGGAGCGATCCGGTTCCATTGCGCTAATTGACGATAGTTCAACTGATAAATCCGGCTTATTGCAAACAAGGTATCGCCTTTTTTTACCAGATGGTATTTTGTCTCGTCTTGAGTGATTTGAGGATAACTTGTAGTGACGGGAACATCGTTGACATGAACATCGTTGACGGGGACATCGTTTTGACTGACGGAGGCGCAGCCATTCAATAAAGCCAACAGCATTACACTAAAAATAAACTTTGTAATAGTGGATGTCATAGCAGCGTTATTTTTTTAATAAAATCTTTTTAGCCAGGTTTATTTTCGCCGCTAAATAATTCGATCCACCACGATCAGGATGCATCTTTTGCATCAAATTGCGATGAGCGGCAATAATTTCAGACTCTGATGCCCCCATCTTCAAACCTAAGACTTCATAAGCCTCTTCAACCGACATATCACCTTTAGCGTTGCCCCTGTTTTGCCGCTGCGACGTGTTCTGTTTTGCAGAATTGAATTTCGACCATAGCCGATGCAAGTAGGGCGCATAATGCAACAATGCCGGCAATAAGCGCAGCACAAAGGCAACAGTTATACCTGCCAGCGCAAAAAACCAGTTCAAACGCCCGGTTGCGGCCAAATACAGCAAGATCAACCCGGTAACGGATAGGAAAAAAATCTTGATATACCGGGCCACCACGGGAGGCGAGTATTTTAAAAACGCCCGTATCCCGAAAAATGCCATGATCAATAACAAAATCAGATAAATTCGAATCAAGGTTTACTCCTCTCTGTTTAAGCTTGTTCTCAAGGTTTTTTACCCCTTAGCTATAGCTGACCGCCATGGCATGGAGCCTGGAAATACCACAACACAGCAGCAACGGCCGACCTTGTAGACATAGTATTTAGATAAATAATACCTTAGAATATGACATCTTATGATAACAATCTAATAATTTGGTTGATATGTTGAATGCTCAAATTCCGGTTTTAGGTTTTGTCGCCGCAAGCGGAACCGGCAAAACTACGCTGTTAACCCGATTGATCCCGATTTTAAAACAAAACGGTTTGCGTATCGGCTTGATCAAGCATAGCCATCATGATTTTGAGATTGACCGGCCCGAAAAAGACAGTTTTCGCTTGCGCAAAGCCGGCGCCTCGCCTGTCATGCTGGTATCCCGGTACCGGCGTGCGATGATTACCGAATTCACGCCGCAAAAAGAACCTCGATTAGCTGATCAGTTAAAGCACTTCGATCAATCCGAGCTGGATCTGATTTTGGTTGAAGGCTTCAAGGCGGAACAGTTTCCTAAAATCGAATTGCATCGATCTTCGCTTGAAAAGCCCTTGCTTTACCCAAATGACCCGGACATCATCGCGATAGCTACAGATTCAGCGCTGGAAATCCCGGACTATTTAATGCAACTGGAACTAAACCGGCCCGAATCGATTGCCGCCTATATCCAAAACCATATTAAGAACAGCCATGATTGACGCCTGCAGCCGGGAAGCCAAGCCGTTATTACTTATTGAAGACGCGCTGGACAGAATAAAATCCGCTATACATCCTGTAACCGACACAGAAAAACTGCCATTAAGCAATGCCTTGGGGCGAGTGTCGGCAGACTCGGTATATTCACCGATCAATATTCCTCATGATCGGAATGCGGCTATGGATGGTTATGCTTTTGCCGGTCGCGATCTAACTGACGGACAAGCATTTACACTCGCGTTAGCGGGAACTTCATGGGCCGGGCGGCCATTTCAGGGACAGTTGCAAGCCGGCCAATGCGTCAGGATTTTTACCGGCGCGGTCGTGCCGGAGCAAGCCGATTCAGTTATCATGCAGGAGCATGTGCAGGCTCATGCTCAAACCATACATTTTCCGGCTGACACACGAGCCCGGCAAAATATCAGGGAAATTGGTGAAGACATAAAACAAGGCGCCTGTTTAATAGCCCAGCCTAAAAAGCTGACAGCGGTTGATCTGGGCTTGCTGGCCTCTGCCGGCATTGATCAGGTTACAGTTAAACGCCGGTTAAAAGTCGCCTATTTTTCCACCGGCGACGAGCTGGTTGCATTAGGCCGGCCGCTGGAGCCGGGAAAAATATACGACAGCAATCGCGCAATGTTAGGCGGATTACTGGCAGACCCTTGCTACAGCGTTGCTGATCTGGGTGTTATTCCCGACCATAAACAGTTGCTTGAAGACCGCTTTATGGAAGCCGCCAAAAATTATGATGTGATTATAAGTACGGGTGGCGCTTCAGTTGGCGAGGCCGATTATGTCAAAGAAATCCTGCAAAGCTGCGGGGAGGTCAATTTCTGGAAAATTGCGATAAAGCCCGGCAAACCGCTGGCCTTCGGCAAATTAGGGGAGTGCTGTTTTTTTGGTTTGCCCGGCAATCCGGTCGCCGTTGTCGTGACCTTTCAGCAAATTGTGGCGCCCGCATTAAGACGGCTTTCCGGCTTAACGCCTTCCAAACCGTTAAGATTTAGTGCGATTTGCACCTCCACGTTAAAAAAATCCCCCGGCCGTCAGGAATATCAACGCGGCATATTGAGTCAAGATGAGCGTGGCGAATTTTTTGTCGCCTCAGCAGGCCGACAAGGCTCGCATATCCTCAGCTCCATGAGTCAGAGCGGATGCTATATCGTCTTGCCGGAGGAGTGCAAAGGCGTACAAGCGGGTGATAAAGTGACCGTTGAACCTTTTAGTTTGTTGATATAGTAGAATATTAATCATCCACAAAATTCACACCGCTATGCTGCTCTTACTTTACTGCTTGAAGAAATTTCAAGCAGACCAGGATTTTTCGCAAAGAAATGACATCGGAGCAGAAGCGCCGCCACGGCCTGCAACGAAGATGCTCTACGCGGCTAATTGCTGATAGTAACCTGCAACTGCCGCTCCAGATAGCCAAATGAACCCACCACTCCAGTTCGGGCAGTTGAGGTAAGTTGATATACTAAAAATGTGTTAGCGCCTTCAGTGTATTGCGTAGCATTACAAACAACAGCAACAGCGAACGCGGATAATTGAGTACCCGCCGGCATCGCGGGTTGCGCGAGTGTTGCGCATGTCGCCCCATTCGTTATTTGATAAATACTCCACTCTATGCCTGTCTTCGCCGCTTGATAAGCACGAGCCCCCAAAATGTCCATCACATCACTTTGCTGTTGAGATCTGGAAACTGTTACCGCAAATGCACCTAAAGCCGAAATCACTACTAATAAAAATACCGCGGTAACAAGACTAAAACCGCGCATTGAAGAACGCCGATGAATATACTCCCCCTGCATGAATAACTCATATGCTCCCTCCGTTCCCTGTCTCTTGTGTGCTTTGTGCTGCATCATGGCAAATTGTTGATATGAATTTCTGAATAAAGACTGATGTTTTCGCCACCACGAGTGATAGTTAAACGGATAGTAACCAAGCCATTGCGCGAATAAACATCGCTGTTGTAATCAATAGAGCAGCCGCTGATATTGTCGGCAAGCCGAGCGCTGAAACCGCCGACGAAAGGAGGCGCTGACTGTACATCGTTAAATCCATACTGCCAATAACGTATGAGTGTTCCTGTGCCGTCTACTGCTCCGCCGACATTCTCGCAAGAATAAGTAACCGCTTGTTGGTCACCGGGGACTACTTCAAAACGCTGGCTTAGTAACTGAGCAAAAGCGGGCAATGCGAATAAGGAGTCCATAATAACCCTTTCTTGAACGCCCGTCCCGGCGACCGCTACGGGACGGCGAATACAAGTCGAAGCAGCTTCACCACATACTGCTAAAGTAGGGTCTTGATAAGGCGGATTACCGTCGGCTTGAGTACTACCAACCACAATCTGGTCGCCGGTGCTAAAGCTAATATCCGGACCGAGAATCTCAAAACAGGTATCTGCAGCAGTAAACGAAAGCTCGTCTCCAGCCGCTCCGGCAGCGGCGCAACTCCCCATGCCTCCGACTGGATTAACGCGATAACGTCCGCCTGTTATGCTGGGCAAAAATTCAATATAAGTAGCCCCTACCGCAGCGGGTACACGCACACTGTTGGGAACAGCAAGCCGCAAATCCCGGCTGATACGGCGTATAGCGGTATCGGCGATGTCAGTCATTTCCGCGCGGCGAGCGATGTCGGTATATTGCTGCACGGGCGCTCTAATAAAAACCGCCACCATGCCACCGATAATGCCCGTAATAACCATCACCATCACTAACTCTACCAGCGTAAATCCTGTTTGCTTGGGTATATTTATAACGTTTTTATGCTTTGCCTGCTGAATCAACAATGCCCACGACCGTGTACCCACATCAGAGCGTGAGAGCAATACGGGTTTACTGGAAGCCGAAGAATGCCGACACATTAGTAATTAAACCTGTAGCCAACGGCAGTGAGTGGATTCCCACTAGGTGGAGTGACGGTGACGATGATACTTACCACCTCTCCACCAGCAATACCCCAATCAGCGCCGGCATTAACCACCGCTACATTGACGTTATAGCCGCCTAAGCCTGGTACGCCAACTAGGGAGCCATCGGCAGGAAAGATGCCCGCAGTGGCAAAGCCGTGGTAATCAAAAATATCATCAAAACTGCCGCGATTGGCTTGGGTAGCGGCGCCTGTAAATCCGCCGTTAGGGTTGGAGAAACTTTGCAATTCAATCTCTTCCAACAGAGATTCAGCGATGGTGAGGGTTTGTTTATGAATCAAAGGATCAACACTGCCGGTGTTAGCGACATTTATCACCGACAATACACCTGACACCGCAACACTGACAATAACAATGAAAAGCACCAGTTCAATCAGGCTAATACCGTACTGAAGAGGATAAAGTTGCCCGGAAAAGCTTTTTCCTTTCGCTGCGGTTCCAGACCTAAGGACAGGATTAAACTTATCCGGATAGCTATATAAACGGCTAATAGACATATCCCGTCTCTTGCTCTACGGTAATGGTGGTCGCGCCAATAACACCGAAGGTGCCGGAACTGGGCCTGCCGAGCGCATCAAAGTAAAAATTAATTGGCGTTGTCGAAAAACTAACGCCTGGACGCGCCGCGACATTGTGGGTTTCGCCGGTTAAATCCACTACACTCGCGCCTACACAAGTCGTGGCATTGTAGATGGCTGTAATCGCCGTTATGTCGATAGTCAACGCAACGCTGTTGGCGGTAAACCCAACACAAATAAATCGATGCTGGGCGATAGCGGTTTTTTGTGCGTAACGCAGGGTAGTGAACACTTGATCAATAAAACCGCGTTGTTCGAAAACATTGTTGTCCCAAAATCTGGAGGTAACCGTAGCCGCTAAAATACTGAGGATAACAATGACCATAACCAATTCAACCAGAGTAAATCCAGCAGATTGTTTTAGCTTCGAAGGCATTGCATTAGATTAGGCATAAAGATTCAAAAAAAGAAGGCGACTTAAAAAGCCGCCTTCTCTCAGTTTAATGTATTGCACTCATGCTAGGAGCGTTACCGTTCATTCGTAGGCCGGATTAGCGTAATTCCTGAGTTTTCACTTGGGAGTGATGAAATATTAGCAGCCGTTAACAACTGTGGTAACGTCACCTGTCGTGCTGTTATAAGTTGCCCCACAAGTTGCACTACCACCGTTGACCGGTTGAAAAGTTACTGAGGGCGCGTTAGTAGTGTAATCAACATTAAAACCTTCAGTAGTTCCCAATGCAGCACCAATTCCTGTTGCCGTACCCGCTGGAATACCGTTTACCAAAGCCGTATCAACAGTCGTACCATTTGCCAGCGTTACAGTAGTCGCAGCGTTGTTACCTGTAGCAAGATACCCTGCCTGAACCACATTGACCGCAGAACTAATACCGCCCGCCACTCCTCTTACTGCAGCAGTACGTGCATCAGTAGCCAAATTGACAAACTTTGGCACCGCTGTCGCCGCCAAAATACCCAGAATTACGATAACCATGACTAATTCGATTAAAGTAAAACCGGATTGTTGTTTCATATTAGATAGTTGTTTCATTTTTATGTCCCCTTCGGGTGTTATAAGTAAATAAAGTAGAGCAAAGCATAATCAAGATTTGGAATGGATTGCGATATAAAAACTCCAAAAGGGCATTATTTGTAAGTATAGGCCGACCTGATGTTTTTCTCAATCCAACAACGTTTTTTTAGCGAAGCTCATACCTCTTAACCTACATCCGATTGCTCTGGGATTGTCTCCATCCACGAGCTGTTTATTTCATTGTATGTTATCTTGAATGCACTTTATAACCCCCCTTTGAGCTTATGCCCATGCCTAAAATCACTCAACTGTCACAATTAGATTTGAACCAAACGTACAGTTATGCCGACTATTTAACATGGCAATTTAATGAAACGGTTGAACTCATTAAAGGCAAGATTATGTTGATGTCGCCTGCGCCGGATGTGTGCGGCATCAAGAACTTGCTCAAAACACTTATCGACCTGCTCAAAGCGTTTATCCATGTCTTTGCGCAACGCCTGCATTTCTTTGCCAAAGCGTTCATTCATGCTTTGCATTTCGCCGCTCAACCGCTTATCCAATGCTTGAATATCTTCACGTAATTCAATATCCAGGTGTGCAAAATGGTTGGTTTGCGCCTTAAGCACCAAGACCATCATTTGCTCAGGCGAAATGCTTTGCCCATTGGCCACCATATCCATTACTTTTTGCGCCTGGTTGTCTAACCATTGTTCAAAAAACTTGTCATCAAACATAGTTCACCTGTTTTGAAGCAAAATACGGGGCTTTAAACCGCTTGCCAGTAAAGAACCCCAAGCGGATAACGCACTTAGGGCAAAAACTTAATCGCGGCAACGACCAAACTCCCCATCGTAAACGTTGTCGCAAACGACCAAATCATAAAGTGGTCAATTCGAGACGCGAGCATTTCGAAGCGTTTATCGACTTGCTCAAAGCGTTTATCAACTTGCTCAAAACGCTTATCGACCTGCTCAAAGCGTTTATCCATGTCTTTGCGCAACTCCTGCATTTCTTTGCTAAGGCGTTCATTCATGTTTTGCATTTCTTTGCCAAGGCGTTCATTCATGCTTTGCATTTCTTTGCCAAAGCGTTCATTCATGTTTTGCATTTCGCCGCTCAAACGCTTATCCAATGCTTGAATATCTTCGCGTAATTCAATATCCAGGTGTGCAAAATGGTTGGTTTGCGCCTTAAGCACCAAGACCATCATTTGCTCAGGCGAAATGCTTTGCCCATTGGCCACCATATCCATTACTTTTT
>JAUGSS010000111.1:0-67441 GCA_044426515.1 Methylococcaceae bacterium
CCCGTCTATTTAGACCTTCTGGTGCGGTTACATTCAATTCAACTTCAGGCTTTTTTAAGATACAAACGGCGCCTGAAAGCCGAACGTTGTTCATCATGGAAACTATAAGGTATAGGACTGATTTTTTGTTTCTAAGCTCCGCGCCACCGCCATTAAGTTAAAAAGCTTAGCAAGCGCTAGTTCCCAAGCTCCAGCCTCGTCTTTAATACACAAGTGTCTGCGGAACACCGCGTCAACCCCTCGTTCCCACGCGCTGCGCTCGTCTTTATACACATCTCATATCAAGCATCACCTCGTTCCCACGTGCTACGTGGGAATGCAGTGCGGGAAGCTGGTGCTCGGGAACCCGCGTAAAACTTTGAACTGTTCGCTAGCACACTGAGCGTGTTTAATTTTGCGCGTATTGTTTCGACCCAGTGACGATGGAAAGGGTTTTGCCTTTTAGGCGGAATAGTTGCTATCCGACCTAAAGAACGTGCATGGATAACTTGAGCAAGTTTTATTTTTAAACCATGAAGAGCATGAAGGATTTAAGTCTTCATGCCTTTCATGGTAATTGCTTAAATTAATTTATGCATGCTCCTAAGCGACTTTTAAAAGATGGTTTTTTCACGAGATAACACTATGACGCAAATTCAAGCGTGGGCGGCATCGGGCCCTAAACAAAAACTCGAACTTGTTTTCGTGGACAGCGGCGAATTAGGTGCGGAAGAGGTTGAAATCATCGTCGAGCATTGCGGAATTTGCCATTCCGATTTATCGATGATTAACAACGATTGGGGGCTGTCAAACTATCCCATCATCGCAGGACACGAAGCGGTTGGGCGCATCGGCGCCATCGGCACAGCGGTTAAAGGCTTAAACGTCGGACAGCGCGTGGGCGTGGGTTGGAATTCCGGTAGCTGTATGCACTGCCACCAATGCGTTACCGGACAACATAATCTATGCGGCCAGGTTTTGCCGACTATTGCAGGCGGACATCACGGCGGCTTTGCCGACAGAATGCGGGCGCATTGGGTGTGGGTTATTCCACTGCCCGAACAACTCGATATAAGTTCTGCAGGTCCCTTGCTATGCGGTGGTGTTACGGTATTTGCGCCATTGATGAACCTCAATATCAAACCGACTGACCATATCGGCGTTATCGGTATTGGCGGTTTAGGTCATTTAGGCTTGAAATTCGCTCATGCATGGGGCTGTGAAGTGACTGCATTCACTACGTCGGCATCGAAAATCGATGAAGCCAAAGGATTCGGCGCACATCATGTTATTTCCAGCTATGACAGTGCGTCGGTTTTGAAAGCCGCAAATTCATTGGATTTATTGCTGGTTACCATCAATAAACCGCTCGACTGGGCGACATTGCTCAAGACCTTAAAAGCCAATGGACACATGCATGTTGTCGGCGTAGTCCCTGAACCCATGCCTATTCCTGCCATTGAGTTGATTTTCGGACAGAAAAGCGTTTCAGGTTCGCCAACCGGTTCACCGTCGGCGCTGGCGACCATGCTGGAATTTGCGGCACGACACCATATTGCGCCGCAGGTTGAACATTTCCCCATGAGTCAGGTCAACGATGCTCTGGCGCATCTGGCGGCGGGGAAAGCGCGTTATCGGATTGTGTTGGATGCCGATTTTTAAGTGTTGTGCTGGTTCCCAAGATGGGCGTTATTGTCTTCGTGGGAGCGACGCCTACGTCGCGATTATAAAGGCCGGCTTATAGTTAGTCGCGACGTAGGCGTCGCTCCCACAACACAACCAGCTTTCATGATCGAGGCGCAAGTGGTCGTCAATCATATGAATAACCCTTGGTTACTGTCCCGGATTAAGTTAGTAGCCCAAATTCAAAATAAAACTGACTGAGTACTAGAGCTTGGGAATGAGCGAATATCGTGCTCATGGCCCGTTCCTACAGCAGTGACTCTTCGGCGTGAGATCGATAAATAGTTACCTTTCCATCAACCCAACGGAAACAATCAATGTCCACAATCGAAGATTTAAACGAAACCGTTGCCCGCGTCAAAGCCGCGCAACGGCTATTTGCAACATTTTCGCAAGAAAAAGTCGATGCTATTTTTAAAAAGGCCGCCTTGGCTGCCGGCAATCATCGAATTTCATTAGCGAAACAGGCGATTGCGGAAACGGGTATGGGATTATTGGAAGATAAGGTGATTAAAAACCACTTTGCTTCCGAAGAGGTCTATCACAAGTACGCGGCCCTGAAGACTTGCGGCATTATCGAGCTGGATGATGCGTTCGGCTTTCGCCGAGTCGCCAAACCGGTCGGTTTGTTGGCGGGCATTGTTCCGGTGACCAATCCAACGTCCACCGCAATTTTTAAGGCCTTGATCGCCCTGAAAACGCGAAACGGCATTATTTTCTCGCCTCATCCCAATGCGAAACTATGCACTATTGCAGCGGCAAAAGTGGTACTGCAAGCGGCCGTGGATGCGGGTGCGCCGGAAGGCATTATCGGCTGGATTGAAGAGCCTACCCTGGAACTCTCGCAAGCGTTAATGCAACATCCTGATGTGAACCTGATTTTAGCGACCGGCGGACCGGCTATGGTTCATGCCGCCTGTTCATCAGGGAATCCGTCATTGGGCGTAGGCTCCGGCAACACCCCTGCCCTGATTGATGCGTCCGCCGACATTGAAATGGCCGTTTCGTCCATTTTAGTCAGCAAGACCTTTGACAACGGCATGATTTGCGCCTCCGAGCAGTCGGTCGTGGTGATCGATACCTTATACGACGCCGTGAAAGCGGAATTTGCCAAGCGCGGCGCTTATTTTCTATCCGAGCAGGAAAAGCAAAAAGTGTCCGCGATTATCCTGCTCAACGGTCATCTTAATGCTGAAATTGTCGGGCAATCCGTTACCCGTCTGGCTGAATTGGCCGGTATTTCAGTGCCTCAAGGTACGCGCGTTCTTATCGCTGAAGTGGAACAGATCGGTGTCGGCGAACCCTTTTCTTATGAAAAGCTGTCGCTGATCCTGGCCATGTATCGCGCTAGCGATTTTAATGACGGCTTGGATAAGGCCAAGGCTTTGATAGAGTTCGCAGGACTCGGCCATACGGCGGTGATTTATGCGGATGCGCTGGCTACCGACCACATCATGGCCTTTAGGGAAGCGTTAAAGGTCTGCCGCGTTCTGATCAACACGCCGTCCTCGCAAGGCGCAATCGGCGATCTTTATAATTTCCGTTTAGACCCTTCGCTGACCTTGGGCTGCGGCACTTGGGGCGGCGGTGTGGTCAGCGGCAATGTGGGACCGATGAACCTGTTGAATATCCAGGTCATCGCCGAGCGTCGAGACAACATGCTTTGGTACCGCATTCCATCGAGAATCTATTTTAAGCCGGGATGCTTACCGACCGCTTTGCAGGATATTAAGGGTCTGCATAAAGCCTTTATTGTCACCGAAAAGTCGATTTTCGATTCGGGCAGGGTTCAAGAAATCAGGGAAGTGCTGGAGCAATTGGCGATCACCTTCAAAATATTCTATGACGTCGAAGCCGATCCGACCTTATCGACTGTGCAGCGCGGTTTGGAACAAATGCGCAGCTTTCAGCCCGATGTCATTATCGCTTTCGGCGACGGTTCCTCGATGGATGCCGCGAAAGTCATGTGGTTGCTGTACGAAAATCCGGAAATTGAATTGGCAAGCATGGCGACGCGCTTTATGGATATTCGCCAGCGTGTCTATGAGCTGCCCGCATTGAACAATAAGGCGATACTGGTGGCGATACCGACCACATCAGGCAGCGGCTCTGAAGTTACGCCGTTTGCCTGCGTTACCGACGACAGCAGCGGCAGCAAATATGCGTTAGCGGATTACGCGCTAACGCCCAGTATTGCGATTATTGACGCCCAGCTGGTTATGCGGCTGCCTAAGAATGCCACCGCTGATGGCGGCCTCGACGCATTGACTCACGCATTGGAATCCCTGGTGTCCTCTTTTGCCTCCAGCTTCACTAAGCCTAACGCCTTGGAAGCCATACGCCTGCTGTTCAAATACTTGCCGGCGGCGTATCACGAGGGCGAAGCGAATCCGAAAGCCAGGGAACGTGTCCATTATGCCGCCACTATTGCAGGAACCGCTTATGCCAATGCCTTTTTAGGCATATGTCATTCGCTGGCTCATCAACTGGGATCGGTTTTTCAGCTTCCCGACGGTTTGGCGAACGCGTTGATGATTAGCCATGTGATTCGCTACAACGCCACGGATCGGCCTTTTCGGCAAGCCTCCTTTGCGCAATACCATTACCCCACTGCGAAAGAACGCTACATCGGCGCAGTGAATTACTTACAGTTAGGTTCCGGCGTCAGCGACGATGACAAAATTGAATTACTGATCAAGACCGTGGAAGACTTGAAGCAAGAACTGGCTATTCCTCAAACGCTTAAAGACGCACTGCCTAATATCAGCGAAAAAGCGTTTCTGGCGATGGTTAACCGTATGGCGGAACAAGCATTTGATGATCAATGTACCGGGACAAATCCGCGCGCACCGCTGATTGACGATTTGAAACGACTGTATCTGGCGGCGTATTACGGCAAAAATGAAATTTTTTGAACTAGGTTTATCTAGTTCCCAAGTTCCAGTTCTCATCGTTATACACAACGCTCCGGGGAGCCGCTATAACCACCCTGGGCGTGCCGTGCGCGCCTTAGCTCCCAAAGGCGCGCACGGCACGTTGAATCCTATCCACGCCGGAATAACGCTTTTACGCCAACACGGAGACGGGTGAATTCCCATGAAAACAACTCATAAAATTGCAGTTTCGCTTACTGGAGCGGTCTTACTGGTTGCGCTAGGCGTAGCGCTGTCGTTCTGGACTTTCAGGCAAATCGAGGAAACAGCCGATAAGCGGAAGCATACCTTCGTTATATTGAACAGCGCGGACGACTTGCTGTCTGCATTAAAAGATGCGGAAACCGGTGAGCGCGGTTATTTGTTAACCGGTGACGAGGCCTTTCTGGAACCGTATATAGCGGTTAGCAATAGCATCGCCGGCCAGCTGGAAAAATTGCGCCAACTGACCTTAATCGGTGCCGCCCATCACCATCTGGATGCAATGGCCCCATTGATAGATGCCAAATTGACGCACATGGCGCATAACATTCAATTGCGCCGCAACCATGACATGGCTACCGTAATAACGGATATACGCGAAGGCCGGGGCAAACGCTTAATGGATTCGATTCGTGACGAAATGAATCGCTTCATCCGGATAGAAGAAGCCGAGCTGGCGCAGCACGATATTGAATTCCAATCAAACCTGCGCCTTTTATTTACCATCATCATTAACGCCAGCTTGTTTACCTTGCTGTTTGCAGTTGCGTTCGTCTATTTGATCTACCGGGAAACACAGCAGCGGCTCAAGAATTTAGTTCTCCTTGAAACGCAACATTTGCTTGAGCGGCAAAAGGAGAGCAATCAACAACTGCACGAAGCCAACATCACTTTGCAGATCAGCGAAGAAAAGCTGAGCGTCACGCTCAACTCCATCGGCGACGCCGTGATAGCCACCGATGCCGAAGGGCGGGTGACGCTGCTGAATCCCCTTGCCGAACGGCTCACCGGTTGGACGCAGGCGGAAGCCTACGGTCGCCCGGTGGACGAGGTTTTTCACATCATCAACCAGGAAACCCGCCAGCTTGCCACTATCCCGGTCAAGGAAACCTTGGCCCAAGGCACGGTGCAGGGCCTAGCTAACCATACCGTCCTAATTTCACGCCAAGGTAGCGAATGCGATATCGCCGACAGCTGCGCACCGATTCGCGACCGCGATGCTCAAGTGATCGGCGCCGTATTGGTGTTCCGCGATGTCACCGAGGAATATGCCGTACAGCAAGCCTTGCGCGATCAGCAGCTCTACACGCGATCGCTGATCGAATCCAACATCGACGCGCTGATGGCTACCGATCCGTTCGGCCTCATTACCGACGTCAACAAGCAGATGGAGGCGCTGACCGGTTGCACGCGTGACGAACTGATCGGAGCTCCGTTCAAGAATTACTTCACTGATCCGGAGCGAGCCGAGGCGGGCATCAAGCTGGTGCTAAGCGAACAGAAAATCACCAATTTCGAGCTCACCGTATGCGCCAAGGACGGTAAGGAAACCATGGTGTCCTACAATGCGACCACCTTTTATAGCCGCGACCGGAAGCTGCAAGGCGTGTTCGCCGCAGCGCGCGACATCTCGCAGCAAAAAAGGTTTGACCAGCGCCTGCGCGACCAGCAGTTCTATACCCGTTCCCTGATCGAATCCAACATCGATGCACTGATGACCACCGATCCGTCCGGCATTATTACCGATGTCAACAAGCAGATGGAGGCGCTGACCGGTTGCACGCGCGACGAACTGATCGGAGCTCCATTCAAGAATTACTTCACTGATCCGGAGCGGGCCGAGGCGGGCATCAAGCTGGTGCTGAGCGTAAAGAAGATCGCTGAATACGAGCTCACCGCGCGCGCCAGGGACGGTAAGGAAACCGTGGTTTCCTACAATGCCGCCACCTTCTACGACCGGGACAGGAGATTGCAGGGCGTGTTCGCCGCAGCGCGCGACATCACCGAGCGTAAGCGCCTGGATCAAGTGCTGCTGGATAACAACATCGAACTGGAGAACGCCAGGTCTATGGCGGAACAAGCCAGTCACGCCAAGTCGGATTTTCTTTCCAACATGAGCCACGAGATCCGCACCCCGATGAACGCCATCATCGGTATGTCCTATTTGGCGATGAAAACCGAGCTGACCCCGCGCCAGCGCGATTACATCAATAAGATCAGAGGCTCCGCCCGGCATCTGCTGGGCATCATTAACGATATTCTTGACCTCTCCAAAATCGAGGCGGGCAAGCTGACTGTCGAACACACCGAATTCGAACTGGAAAAAGTGCTCGGCAATGTCGCCAACCTGATCGCCGAGAAGATCTCCGCCAAGGGCCTGGAGCTGGTCTTCGACGTAGACAAGAACTTACCGCCCAACCTGATTGGCGACCCGCTACGCCTAGGGCAGATTTTTATCAACTACAGCAACAATGCGGTCAAATTCACCGAGCAGGGCGAGATCGATATTGTCATCCGTCTGAAGGAGCAAACCGACAAGGACGTGCTGATCTATTGCGCGGTACGCGATACCGGCATCGGCCTGACGGAGGAGCAGATGGGCCGCCTGTTCCAGAATTTTTCGCAAGCCGACGCCTCGACCACTCGCAAATTCGGCGGCACCGGTCTCGGCCTGGTCATTTCCAAGAAGCTGGCCGAACTGATGGGCGGAGAAGTGGGCGTAAACAGCGAACCCGGCAAGGGCAGCACCTTTTGGTTCACGGCACGCCTCGGCAAGGGCGTCGGCCCTCAGCGCACGTTCGCGCTGGCGAGCGACTTGCAAGGTAAACGCGTGCTGGTGGTCGACGACAACGAGAACGCCCGCTTGGTACTGAGCGACCTGCTCAGCAACATGAGCTTTAATGTCGACCAAGCCGAGTCGGGCACGGCCGCCATCGCTGCCGTGAATCGTGCCGAGGCGCAGGACTCGCCCTACGATATTGTGTTCCTCGACTGGCTAATGCCGGGCATAAATGGGATAGAAACGGCCAAGCAGCTCAGGGCGCTTCCTCTCTGCCGTATACCGCACCTGATGATGGTGACCGCTTACGGGCGCGAGGAGGTTATTAAAGGCGCTGAGGAAACGGGTTTCGAGGATGTGCTGATCAAGCCGGTCAGCGCCTCGGTGCTGTTCGACGGCGTGGTACGCATTCTGGGAGGCGTCGTCGATAGCCCGCGCATATCCGGGGACATGCCGACCGATACCTTCGAACAACTCGCCGGCATTAAAGGCGCGCGCATCCTGCTGGTGGAGGACAACGAGCTTAACCAGGAAGTAGCAACCGAACTGCTGCGCGATGCCGGCTTCGTCGTCGATCTGGCCGAGAACGGCCGGATCGCGCTGGACAAAATCAGGGCCGTCGATTACGACATTGTGCTGATGGACATGCAGATGCCGGTGATGGATGGCGTGACGGCGACATTGGAGATACGCAAAGAGCAGCGCTTCAAGCATCTTCCGATCGTGGCAATGACCGCCAATGCCATGCAGGGCGACCGTGACCGCTGCATGGCGGCGGGCATGAACGATCATGTCGCCAAGCCGATCGAGCCGGAAGATCTATGGATAGCGCTGCTGAAATGGATCAAACCTCAGCAGGGTATGCCTGTAACAACAGAGCTGAAGCCGCAGGCAATGCAAGATGTCGAGCTGCCGTCCGGCATCGACGGGCTGGATATGGATAACGGCCTGCGCCGCGTGCTCGGCAAGAAACCGCTCTATCTGTCGATATTGCACACATTCGTCGCCGGGCAAAAATCCGCAACGGCAAAAATCCTCAATGCGCTTGACGGCAACGACTGGGTCAGTGCTGAGCGGTTCGCACACACCCTAAAAGGCGTTTCCGGCAATATCGGCGCGGCCCGATTGCAACAGTTAGCGGAAAAGCTTGAGACCTCGATTAAGGAGCGCCATCCGCGCGCGAAACTTGATGCCCGGCTTGAGGAATTGAAAAAACCGCTGGCGGACCTCATCGCGCAACTGGAACGGAAGCTGCCGGCGGAAGAGCGGAGTAATGCATCCGTCATCATCGACCCGGAACGGCTCAAGACGCTCTGCGACCGGCTGGAGGCCCTGCTGGCCGACGATGATGCGGAAGCGATTGATGTGTTGGATGCGCATGGCGACCTGCTTAACTCGGCCTTCCCCAGCCATTTTCGCAAGATTGACGACGCTATTCGATCGTTTTACTTTGGGGCGGCGCTTGCAGCATTAAGGGACGCCTCGGCAGGGCACTCCTGAGCATAACCGAAGGGTTGAGAACAGGCCGCATTTACCTGATAAGAGTGTGCTAAAAAGTACGGGAAAACACAGCAATATTATACCGTTAAGTAGGGCGTGCCGCGCGCCTACTCCGCTTGGATTAAGGGGAAGGGGGCGCCAACTTACCCCTCGTTCCCACGCGCTGCGTCACTGCCATTAAGTTAAGCGTCTTGACCTCGGTAGGAGCGGGCCATGCCCGCGATATTTGTGCAACGATAGCTGAGTTGTAGCGCCCTCATCGCGGGCATGGCCCGCTCCTACAACGCTTAACTTAATGGCAGTGACGTGCTGCGTGGGAACGAGGGGTTGACGCGGTGTCCCGCAGACACTTGTGTATAAAGACGAGCGCAGCGCGTGGGAACGAGAACAAACTGAGGAGAAGGCGCGCGGCACGCGCTACTTGGCTATCCCTGAAGTTGATAGCCGCAAATAACAATTTTTTAAATTCCTGCATTTTTCATCACTATGCCTGATAAGGAACCCTAATGGACAGACTCGATTTAGCCGAAAAAACCACGATACTGGTGGTCGACGACACGCCTGATAATCTAATCCTGATGAACAACCTGCTCAAGGGCGACTATAAGGTGAAAATTGCCAACGGCGGCGAGAACGCGCTGAAGATTGCGGCATCCGACTCTCCGCCCGGCCTGATCCTGCTCGACATCATGATGCCCGACATGGACGGATACGAGGTGTGCCGACAACTCAAACGCAATCCCAAGACCATGAACATCCCGGTGATCTTCCTCACCGCCAAGGCTGAGATAGAGGACGAGAAAAAAGGGCTGGAACTCGGCGCGGTCGATTACATCACCAAACCGATCAGTCCGCCTATCGTCATGGCCCGAGTGAAGAACCATCTGGCGCTCAAAGCCATGGCCGATTTCCTGCGCGACCAGAACGAATTTCTCGAACTCGAGGTGGCCAAGCGCACCCGCGAAGTGATGGCGATCCAGGACGTGACGATTATTGCGATGGCCTCGCTGGCCGAGACCCGCGATTCCGACACCGGCAATCACATCCGCCGTACCCAGTTCTACGTCAAGGCGCTGGCCGAGAGGCTGCGGGAGCATCCGCGCTTTGCCTGGTTCCTGACCGACATCAATATCAATATGCTGTTCAAGTCGGCGCCGCTGCACGACATCGGCAAGGTGGGCATTCCCGACCGCATCCTGCTGAAACCGGGACGCTTCGAACCCCACGAATTCGAGATCATGAAGACCCATACCACGCTGGGCTACGAAGCCATCGTGCATGCCGAGACGGTACTGGGCAGCAACGTCGAGTTTCTCTCCTTCGCCAAGTCCATTGCCCTTTCGCATCAGGAAAAGTGGGACGGCAGCGGCTATCCGCAAGGCCTCGCCGGCGACGACATCCCGATTGCGGCGCGTCTGATGGCGGTAGCCGACGTCTACGATGCGCTGATCAGCCGCCGCGTGTACAAGAAAGGCATGCCCCACGAAAAAGCGGTACAAATTATGGTTGTGGGCCGGGGTACGCACTTCGATGCCGACATGTTCGACGCCTTCATCGATATTCAGGAGGAGTTCCGCGCTATCGCCTTGCGCTTTGTCGATTCCGATGCGGATATGGATAAGAAGAAAGACTATCTGGCGCAAGCCGGAGCCTTATAACAGCTGAAACACAGGACATCAGGATGATCGACAAACATACCGTATTTCTCGTCGTCAACAACTTCGAGCCCATACGCCAAATCACTTCGGGGCAACTGCGCTCGATGGGCGCCAACGTTATTTTGACCGCCAGCAACGGCGCCAAGGCTCTGCATATTCTACAAAACCAGCGAGTGGACATCGTGCTTTCCGAGTGGAACATGCCGGATATGTCCGGACTCGAACTACTCAAGGCGGTACGTGCCGATGAGAAGTTGTCGCGTCTGCCTTTTATCATGATCATTTACGATGCCGAGCGTCAGCGCATTAAAGAAGCCATAGCCAATGGCGTCAACGACCTGCTGGTCAATCCCTACACCACAAGCCGTCTAGCCAAGCGCGTTGAAAAAGCGCTGGCGTTTCGGCACCGATCAAGTTCGCCTGTTTGCACGGCGCAAGCGCCAAATTGCGAGACTCAGGCAGCACCGTCCGTAGCCGCCGTCGAGCCAGTCGCCCACGCTGTACCGGAACCGGCGCGCCCGACGATTCTCATTGTCGACGATATAGCGGACAACCTGATGCTGCTCTCGAACCTATTCAAGGACGAATATCGCGTACGCATCGCACAAACCGGCGAGAAAGCGCTGGCTATCTGTCAATCGAACAAGCCGCCTGATCTGGTGCTGCTCGACATCATGATGCCCGATATGGATGGCTTCGAAGTGGCCGTGCACATGCGTGAGCATCCGGCTTCGGAAACCATTCCGGTGATCTTCGTCACCGGAATGACCGGCGATGAGGCGCGCTTGAAGGGCTTGGAACTGGGGGCGGTGGACTTTGTGACCAAACCGGTCGATCCCGATATGCTCAAGCCGCGGGTGCGCAACTTCATGCGCTATGTCGAACTGCACAAGCAATTGCAGGCTGAGTACGATGCCATGTTGGAGCTGGAGCGTCTGCGCGAGCATGTCGAGCTGATCTCGCTCGACGATATGAAAGGCCCTCTGGGAGCCACTATTCTTACGGTAGTCAGAGACTATATCGCGTATCTTGAGGGTTCAAGGACGGGGGCCGTCAGCAGCGCAATTAGTCAATTAATGCTTCAAAAAGAAAATTGTGATGAGCCTGATAATGCCGATATGTCCGATAAAGAGTTCAACATAAGCGATGAAGCGGACGAAGAATACTCCGGCCTTAAAAAATCATGGATAAACAGCAGACTCCTTGATGCATCAAAAAATATTAACGCCGGTCGATCCGTTAGTGAAATCTCATTGATACAACTGAAACCCGGCATGATCATAGCAAGCGTCTATTTTGCTGATAAGCCTTATATTAAAAATTGTATTGCAGATCAAAAACTCATTAACAATATCCGCACCTTAAAAGAAAATACCGGCAACAATCCCGTCATTAATATTCGCTTGGGCGAGAAATAATTCATGCATTCCGCTCGTTCCTGTCGAATGGGGTGAGTGGGACTCTGGATGCTCGGGGTGTGGAAACAGCGCATGCTTCGACAAAACTCTCCTGAGCGCAGCCAAAGGGCTCAGCACGAACGGTTTCCACACGCCCCAACTGATTTTCTTAGCTTAAATATTTACCTGATTAGCAAGATGTTTCAGCTGGCACTGCTATATCGGGATGAACACCTATGATCGTAGGGGCAATCTCTTGTGGTTGCCCAGTGGGCAGGCACAAGGGATTGCCCCTACAGTACTCTGGCTGAAACATCTTGTTAATCAGAAATATTTAAGTGGTGTTTTATGGCGATTGAGGCGGTTTTATGAAATTTGGGTGGTAAGGAATATGGGCGGCTTTATTTTTATGGCTATTCTCGGACAACCTACTAGGCAGTTGTTCTACCGCCTGCATTCTTAGGGGGGTACTTCCTTCTTGCGTGGGCTTGTTCCCCCAAACCGGGTCGGAGAGTCTTATTTTTTGACCTATTCCTATCGTATAGGCAGGTGGTTCGATCCGGTTCCATTGCGCTAATTGCCGATAATCCAACGCAAAAAAACGGCTTATGGCATACAAGGTATCGTCTTTTTTTACCAAGTAATAGCTTGTCTCGTCTTTAGCGATATCAGGATAATTTATACTGGCAGGGGCGCAATCCGGACTGGCCGAATGGGCGCAACCATTCGATAAAACCGACAGCATTGCCATAACAAGCGTTGAGTGAGTGTATGTCATAGAAGATTATCTTTTAAAAATTTTAGTCAGGTTTATTTTTACTGCCCAATAATTGAGTCTGTAAAAATCCATGTATAGCGGCCTGGATAAGTTTTGCCCTGCCTACGTACTCGCCTTAGCTTCCAAGGCGCGCGCAGCACACAGCAGATGTTCTTATGACGGTAACAGTTAAAAACTGAACCGTTATTCTTTTGCCGCATTGCGAGCGCTTAAAACCTTAAATTCAAGATTTATCGCCCGCCTCATCCATTCATCGCTGGAAAATTTAAGCTTCAGGTTTTCCTGCTTTAGCCTATAAACGCATTCGTTTGAATATCTCAGAAAAGATTCTATGCCCTTAAGCCGGCTTTCAATTTCTTCCAGACTTTTCATGCTGCTTTTCAGTGTTTCACGCAACAAACATTGGCTATTCAAGCTTTCGTTTAATTCATTGGTTTTTTTGCTTAATTCGCTTTCAAGTTGCTCTATCTTTGTCACACCAATCCCTCCCCATCATCACCCTAAAACTGCGGCATTAGCCCTACTCAAAACTCTTCCCATTCGTCGCTGCTATCGATTTTGGACTTACGCGATGGCAATACATGAGAGGCAGGTTTTACCGCTGCATTGACCGGCGCTACCAGCACTTTACTATACCCGGCCGTTTTAACCGGCTGTGCGCGCGCCATCGAACTGACTTTAAAGAAACCGAGCAGCTTGCTCATATTGCTGGACTGCTCATGCATGGAAATACTGCCCGCCGCCGCTTGTTCCGCTAATGCCGCATTTTGCTGAGTAATATCGTCCATTTGAGAAACCGCCTGATTGACCTGATCGATACCCGCCGTCTGCTCGGCGCTGGCGTTGGCAATTTGCGCAACAATCGAACCTACTTGGGCGACGCTGTTGACAATTTCAGTGAGCGCATGACCTGTTTCATTAACAAATGCGGTTCCCGCGCGCACTTTTTGCACACTGTTCTGAATCAGGTCGCTACTTTGTTTGGCGGCATTGGCGCTTCGTTGAGCCAGGTTGCGCACTTCGGTTGCGACCACCGAGAAACCCCGGCCTTGCTCTCCGGCCCTGGCCGCTTCTACCGATGCGTTTAATGCCAGCAGATTAGTCTGGAAGGCGATTTCATCGATGACACCGATAATTTCGGCAATTTCATTGCTGCTGTCATTAATATCCTGCATGGCAATGATGGCCGACTTAACGATCTCGCCGCCTTTTTGCGCTAATTCACTAGCCGTATTAACCACCTGATTGGCCTGTTGCGTGTTCGTTGCATTATTTTTTACGGTGCCGGCCAGCTGCTGCATGCTGGCGGCGGTTTGTTCCAAACTGGCCGCTTGTTGTTCGGCACGCTGAGACAGATTGTCATTGCCGCTGGCTATCTCTTGCGATGAACTGTCTATAAAGTCGGCGGCATCCCTGATTTGGATAATGAAATTGCTCAAGTTGGTTAGAGTGCCATTGATATTGTTCTTGCATTCCGCATAGACGCCCTGATAGTCGCTGGTAATGGCGGTGGTTAAATCGCCTTCAGCCATATTTTCCATCACCCTGTTAATGTCGCTCAGCACACTTTCAATGGTGTCCGCCAATTCATTGATGCCGGACGACAGTGTTTTGGTAAAGCCTTGTTTATCGCCCATGTTAATACGGGTACTCAGATCTCCGGCTTTAACAGCCTGTACTAATTGTTCAATTTCCTGCTCGATTATTACCTCATGGCTAAGATTTTGCCATTCGGCAACGAAACCGATGCGTTCGCCCTCGGCATTAACAACCGGGCTGGCAATAACCCTCATAGTTTGACTCGCAATATGAAGTTCCGACTGATACGGTTCCTTTAAGTTTGCCAACATGCGCCGTTGAAAAGCGGGGTCCTTATGAAAACTATCGATATTTTCGCCGATCAGTTTATCGGCATTGAAATTCGGCAACTGTATACGAATATCGCTTTCCGCTTGCTTGAACATATCCAGAATACTGTCGTTCGCATAAATAATTTCAAAATTATTATCAGCCAGCATGACTCCCGCATGAACACTATCCAACGCTTGGTTAATCCGCATGGCTTTTGCCGCTTCCTCCCTGGCCCCCGCCAAATCCAAATTCAAATTCACTTCCATCGAATACAAGGCGCGCTGGAAATCGCCGATCAGGTCATTCCGGGTTAAATCCTGCACATTGCCGAATCGTTTCTCGGCCAGGCGATAAAAAATACCGATGGTTTTATTTAACAAGGCGTCGATGCTTTTGATCACCTTAAAAGCTATCAGCGACGCCATTATTACCGATGCCGCAACACCGGCTAACAAGCGATAATCCCCGGCTAAAAACAACTGGTACATCAAGTAGCAAAGGGGAATCAGCTGCACTGCCTGTACAAAGGCCATTTTTTTCAAGGGCTCAATTTCCTTGATGGATTTGACCATTGCGGCTAATCGGGTCGGTTTTAGTGTGGCTTTGTTAGCATTAAGCAACTGATATAGCCGCTCTGCTTTTTCAATCTTTTCACGGCTGGGAACGCGCCGGACAGAAAGGTAGCCATCAACTTTGCCGTTTTTAAACACCGGCAGCACATTCGCATCGACCCAGTAATAATCGCCCGATTTGGCCCTGTTTTTGACCATGCCTTGCCAGGGCCTAAGCGCTTTTAAAGTCAGCCATAAATCTTCAAAAGCGGCCGGAGGCATGTCGGGATGACGGATGATATTGTGATTTTTACCGATCAGTTCATCACGGCTATAACCGCTGAGAGCGACAAATTCATCATTGGCGTAAGTCATAATTCCTTTTAAATCGGTCCGTGAAACCAGGATTTGTCCCTTTTTCATCAGGATTTCCTGGTTAGTGACAGGCATATTGATTTTCATGATTTATCCTACCGGGTCTTGTTAAAAAGTACTTCTGTAACTGCTCAGCCACAGATTAAACGGATTGCTTTTTTGTGCTCGCAAAGCTACGACTGGAGGTAGAGCACCAACAGTAGGCGCTTTAGGCGACGCAGGGAGCAGTTGCCGAGAGCTTTGCTCACTGGGTTCCCAAATGGGAGCTTGGGAACCCGCGTATAATATCGTGAGTACAGTTCCGTTGTGGGAGCGACGCCTACGTCGCGACTAGCGGAAGTATTTTTGCTAGTCTTTGCCAGTCGCGACGTAGGCGTCGCTCCCACAGCACAACAGCATGAGAGCCCTCGCACGCATCGAACCGCACACATTTGCCTGAAGCGATTTGCATTTATCATTATCACTCCATCACGCTGAGGAAAATTTTGATGATGGGATTTTTACCGTAGGTTTTTGTTAATGCGGTAACGTTGTCAATGATTGATTGATCCGCAATACAATTTCTAATGTAAGGCTCGCTGTCAAAATAGATGCTATCCACTTTCATGCCGAATTTCAGTTGTGGCAAGGCAATTTCAACAATGGTGGAGGCGGGGCGTAGGGGTTTATTCCGGGTATTGACCACAAGGCCTTTCCTCCACCGTTCTGTAGCCACAGCGAGTTGTTTCGATTTAGCCAGTGCATCTTTGAGTTCATCAACGCTTGCGCCCCTGAGCACGTTAGCGAAAACGCCGACAATTTCAGGATCATAATGGCTTTCTTTCCGAACCGTTAATTGACTGAGCGCGGCATCGGCGTACATGACTTTACCGGTCATTGAACCATTAAGATACGCGATGTAGTCACTGACCACGCTGAGAATACGGGACCCCATCGGAATGTTGTGTCCAACCAAACCGTCGGGAAAACCTTGGCCGTTATACTGTTCGTATTGGTGCCGAATTAAAGTCATTGCGCCTTTAAACTGCGTTAAGCCCTGCAACAAAGCGCCACCGTCTACCGCATGTCCGCAATAGCGGTATTTGTCGACAATGGACATTGAATAAAAAGGCTTCGCCAGCAATCGATCCGGCAAATGTATCTTGCCGAGTTGTATCAATAATCCGGCATAGAAAACCGCTTCCGTCTCTTCTGCGTTCATGTCCAAGCCACCCGCGACAACCAAGGCTTTTTCAGCGATATATTTCGACTGCCCGCTTTTAATGCCGGGGCGCGTTTCAATAATACGTGAGACGGCCCTGACGAAATCAATATCCAGTTTTTTTATGCGCTCATCGGCAGGATCAAGATGCTCAGTAGCATTCTTGAGCCGTTCGATAGTGTGCTTCACTTTTTCTTCGATGTTCATGTATTCATTTAATGGGGTATTTCGCCAAAAATTTTGCTGATTGCCACGCTCCGGCGCTCATAGCGTTACATAAGTGTCTGCGACGGGCATGCCGTGCGCGCCTTATAGCTTCCGAAGAAGGCGCGCACGGCACGCCCTACGTATGCAGGATAAAAACCCGTTCCACTTGGTTTCATCATGGACTCATAGAAAACCGGATGACATGACCTGCAATATGAAGCTCCGATCTATACGGCTCTTTCGTCGACAGTCGCTGTTGCTGAACATACCCGGTGTGAAAATTATCGGCCTCGAAATTTGACAACTGTGTACTGATGACACCGGCCGCTTTTTTGAACATTTCCAGAATAGTGTCATTCATATAAATGACTTCAAAATTATTATCAGTGACCATGACACCCACATGAACATGATCCAAACCCTGACTAATCTGTAAGATTCTTGACGCATCGTCCTTGGCTTGCGCCAAATCCAAATTCACCTCCATTAAATACAAGGTGCGCTGAATATCGCCAAACAGACCCTTCCGGGATAAACCCTGCGCATTGCCGAATTTTTTCTCGACCATACGGTAAAAAATACCGACGATTTTATTTAACATCGTAGTGAAGCTATTGATGACATTGAAACCTACCAGCGACGCAATCGTTACCGACGCTGCAACACCGGCTAATAGCGAGTAGTCCTGAGCTAAAAGCAACCGGTACATCAAGTAGAAAGCGGGCAACAAAAAAGCGGCCAGCGCCAATGCCGTTTTTTTCCGGACATCCGCTTCCTTGATGGATCTAACCATTGCGGCTAAACCGGTGGGGCTTACTATTGTTTGCCTGGCATTAAGCAGTTGGTATAACTGCTCCGCTTGCTCAATCTTTTCACGGCTCGCAACGCGTCGAACGGCAAAATATTCATAGACCTTTTCATCTTTAAAGATCGGCATTACGCTGGTTTCCGACCAGTAATAATCGCCGGATTTGCTCCTGTTTTTTATTATGCCCTGCCAGGGTCTAAGTGCTTTTAAGGTCATCCATAAATCATCAAAGGCGACTGAAGGCATGTCGGGATGACGGACGATATTATGATGTGCGCCTATCAGTTCACTTCGGGTAAAGCCGCTAATATCGACAAACGCATCATTGGCGTAAGTAATAACGCCTTCCAAATCGGTTCGGGTGACCAAGACCGCCTCTTTTTTTATTTGAATTTCTTGATTGATCTCAGGCATATTGACCTTCGTTTAAACTTTAGCTCACGAGCTAAAACACTCGTTCTTTCTCGTTCCTACCGTAGAGCGTCACTGCTATTAAGTTAAGGAAACGCCATTAAAAACAAAGCTTTTTTTACATTTATAAAAATTGCGCAGCTGAAGGGCCTGCCGTGCGCGCCTTTCCCGATACGTGAAAAATCTTGCTATCCCTTTGGGGCGCGCTGCGCCGCGTAAAACCTTGGCCTGCACATTAAAGCTCCACCCACCCATCGCCATCATCATAAAACCCTTCCCACTCGCCCCCATCCTCGCCAGGCAGTAGCTGTAATTCCGGTTTGGTTACTGCCGCTTCCGGCGTTTTTCTTGGCGCATGGGCAGATGAAAGCGCTGTTTCTTCAGCGACGGATACCGCATCAGTAAAGTCATTTGGAATCATTGAATTACCTACAATTTGAAGTTAGCGACTGTACCCGACAGCTGCTGGGTCTGTTCTTCCAGCGATTCTGCGGCGGCTGCGGCTTGCTCAACCAGGGCGGCATTCTGCTGGGTCACATCGTCCATTTGGCTGATGGCTTGACCGACCTGTTCGATGCCGGACGTTTGCTCATCCGAGGCGGCGCTGATCTCGGACATAAGGACGGTAACCGTGTGTATGGAATTTACGATGTCTTTCATGGTGGTTCCGGCTTGAGCAACCAGTTTGCTGCCGCCTTCAACCTTCTCTACCGAATCGCCAATCAGGCTTTTAATCTCTCCCGAGGCGGCGGCAGCGCGTTGCGCCAGATTGCGGACTTCTACCGCCACCACGGCAAAACCTCGGCCTTGTTCACCGGCCCTGGCCGCTTCCACTGCGGCGTTGAGTGCGAGGATGTTGGTCTGGAAGGCGATACTGTCTATCACCGCGATGATGTCTACGATCTTGCGCGAGGCTTCGTTGATGCCTTCCATCGTGGCGACGACGTGCTCAACCACTGCGGCTCCCTTGCCCGCAATATCCATCGCGCCAATAGCGAGTTGGTTGGCATGTTTGGCGTTTTCGCTGTTATGCTGCACAGTGGAGGTCAGCTGTTCCATGCTGGCGGCGGTTTGTTCCAGGCTGGCGGCTTGCTCTTCGGTGCGGTACGACAGGTCATTGTTACCTGCGGCGATTTCTTTAGCCGCGGCGCCGATGGTGTCGGCAGACTCCTTGATGTCCCCGACCAAGCCTTTAAGATTTGCCACCGTGCCATTCATGCCGGCAATCACTTCACCAAAAGTGCCGGGATAGTCTTTGTCGATGGTTTGAGTCAGATCGCCTTGGGACAATGCGCTCGCGATACGTTCTATGTCATTAAAGCTGCCGCCCAGCGCCTCCAGCGAGAGATTGATGTCGTTTTTCAATTTGGCCAGATCACCGCGTCCTTCGGCTTCAACGCGCTGAGAGATGTCGCCTTGAGCAACCCCGTCCATAACCTTGCCCACATCGCCCAGCATGGTTTGCATAGCCTGCATGGATTGCATCGCATGATCTACGGCAAGCTTGTATTCGCCTTTGACATCGACATTAACCCTTTTGTTAAAGTCGCCCTCGGCGATGGCATTCATAAGATCAGTGATGGCGGCTGTGGTGGTGGCCAGCGTTTTAGTAACGGCATTGAGTTGTTTCAGGGACAGCGAAAATCCGCCATGCAAACCTTCCGGGTGGCTGCGTCGGCTAAAATCGCCGTAAGTGACATACGCCAGGGAATAATACATATCGACCTGCGCAGTTTCCACCTGATCCATCAAATCATTCAGCGCCCAGGCAAGCTGTTGAAGCGCCCGCTTTTTTCCGCCGATATGCGTAACTCTCGGAGTTACATTTCCCTGTCTCCAGTCCTGACTTGCGTCAAGTAAATTCTCCAGCAACTGTTGGTCGCCTGATCTTGATTTGCGCCATAAAGCGATAGATAAAAGGGCCCCAGCTGTCAATAAAGACGGCTGGGACAGCCCGCCGACTCCGCTCAGGACAGGCAGCCATTGGCAAACCAGCGACGCGATCCAGGCCATAGCAACCACAGCCAATGCGGCAGATTCATCGATATTAAAGCGACTGTAATTCATTAATAAGTCCCTCGTAGGTAACGTTTTTTGTTTCGGCGTTCAAAATCAAGCCGGACGAGGGATGTACCCTGTCCGCAATGTTTTTCTTTATCCACGGCATGACGGCTTCATCGACCATCCCCTCGTTCCCACGCGCTGCGTGGGAATGCAGTGCTGGACGCGCTGCGTCCCGTATACGCAGACGTTGCCCGTGACTCGCGGCGCAGCGCGCCTTGACCACATTCCCACGCGGCGCGTGGGAACGAGAGCAAATCGACCCCTTATTTGGGGTTCATCGCCATTTCCGCTCCGCCTTTGCTCCGTTCGTGAAGCTTCATAAACAACTCAATCATCGGATTATCCATTTCCAAGGTTTTGATGATCTCTATGCTTTTAGCTGTCCGCTCGGCAAGATCAACAACATACTCTTGCGAAAGCAGCTGCTTTTGAGCATTGGTGACTATGCACAAGGTCGGGCGTAAGCGGTCTTGCGGATTGATGTTGACGACAATGCCAAGCTCTCCGGTATTAAGCTCTACTACGCAGCCCGATGGGTATATACCGAGTGCCTGGATAAACTTTTCCACCAGATGCGCATCGAATATTGCCTTTCCTGAGGTGTATAGATATTTCAATGCCGCAACCGGCGATAGGGTTTCGGTATAAAAGCGCTCCCGCGTTAACGCTTCGTAAACGGAAACGATCGTTACCATGCGCACCAATAAGCCGATTTCCTTGGCTTGCAATTTCTGCGGATAACCCTTGCCATCCATGCGTTCATGATGGGAATGGACGATTTTTAGTACATCCACAGGAATTCCCGGAGTTTTAGCCAATACGGCGAGACCGTATTCGGTATGTTTTTCCATGATCATGCGCTCGGCAGGCGTCAACGGCTGCTTTTTTAACAGGATTCTGTTAGGAATTTGCACCATACCGATGTCATGCAATAGTGCGCCCAAACCCAGCGCGTACATTTTGTCTTTTGGAATGCCTATATGCTTGCCGAAAGCCAAGGCCAAGATACAAACATTGACGGATTTGCGCGCCAAGGTATCGCTTTTGTCTTTGAGCTGGATCAGCCCGATCATGGTTCGGCTATCTTTTACGATGTTGACTGTCAATTCCTGTACTACGCCCCTGACCTTAGGATTATCGACACAGCGGCCGAGCCGTACATCATTTAAAACTTCGCTTAATACCGTTTGGCTTTGCTCGTAGTTTTTTCTGTATAAATTATGTTCATGGCTTTGCTTGGAACTCCCCTTCTCAACAGATGCTTCGTCGTTGTGCAATTCAATGGTTGTTGGCGCTTCCGGCCGGCTAATAACATCCACGCCTTTTTCAGTATCGATATCAACGAATTTGCAATGCGCTCGAAAAACATTAATTTGTTTGTCCGATGTAATCTGGAATTTTCGGCGAAAGAAAGGTATGTCTATCCATTTTCGATCAGTGCCGCAAATGAACATGCCTATGCGCAATTGTGTTACATCAATTTTTTTAATCATTTTTTCATCGTTAAAATCAGCGTCAAAAATAGACTCATCTCAAGATCGGATGATTTGCGATTTTCTACGCTTTAAAAAAAATCTACCGCCTTCAGGTGATTCCAGAATCATTTCAACAAAGCCACCCAAGATAAAACTATAAGAAAGTATTTTAAAATCATTGGCCATACCCAGAACCTTCACATACTCGCCTATCCCCCAGACACCGTTCATACTGTTTCCTTCTTTTACTTTGTTGTCGTTATTATTTATAGGATGACCGGGTAATTTTGAGTAAATTTGCCGTCATCATAAAACTTTATTAAATCAACGTTGTAATCCTGCGGACGGACTATTTGTTTGATTTCATAAGGCGTTTTATTAATATCCGAAACATCCAAGGCCAAATCAAGTATCCGGCCATTCACGTTGTTTTTGTTTTCATCGAGAATTAACAGAACCTTGGGTTTAAGCAGGTCGCTTTTATTTTGTTCGGCCACTATGCCGATTTCGCCGCTGCTTAATTCGACCAAATTACCTTGCGGGTAATAACCGATGCAGTTAATAAATTGAATGACAAAGTCGGCTTCAAATTCGGTGTGCATGCCTTTAATCAGAATATCCAGCGCCATAAGATGCGACCTGCCTTTTTGATAGACCCGGTCGCTGGTAATGGCATCGTAAGCATCGACCACAGCGACTATTTTGGTAAAAATTGACAGCTCGGTTTTGTCGACTCCTCTTGGATAACCGGTACCGGCCAAATGTTCGTGATGACCATAGGCGACATTGACCGCATCCTGATCTATGTTGGTGGCGGACATTAAAATATCGCGGCCAAATTCTGCGTGCTTGTGCATAATCTCCAGCTCATCGCCTGCCAGTTTTCCCGGTTTATTCAGTATTTCAAGAGGAACTTTCATCTTGCCTATGTCATGCAGCAGAGCGCACAAGCCAATGTTGTTAAGCTCTTCAATTGAAAACTTCAGTTCTCGGCCTAACAGAATCGCCAAAATGCACACATTCAAGCTATGTTGTGCGGTATATTTGTCCTGCTGTTTAAGTTGCGTCAGCAATAACATGGCATCCGAATTTTCCAGAACTTTATCGACACACTGGGTAGCGGCTTCTTTAATCGCTTTGACACTTAATTGATTGCCAAAGCGAATATCATCCATGACGGTTTTGATTAAATTGCCGGTATGCTGATAAGTGCGCGCCGATTGCTCAAGCAAACGCGCAAAGCTCAATTGTTTCTTGGCATCCGCTTTTTCAGTGGCGATGGCTCCATAATTTTTTTGCCGATTAACATCAACAAATACATAATCACAAACAGCTTGAATCGCTTGAATATCCGCTTGAGTTTTAATATCAAATTGATCGAATAGAAAAGGCGATTTTTTCTCCGGTGTTTCCAGCCGGCAAACGCACATGCCTATGCGCAGCTCATAGACATGAATCCTGATTATTCCATTTTTTCTCTTTGGCATATTAATCTTATCTCCTGCTTTATTGGGCTTTTGGTAAGTCCGAATAATGTTAAAAAATACCGTTTCTTAAATCGCAAAATTTGACTCGCGGTTTAAATGGTTTAAATATTTAAACCGCCGATAGGAATAAGGAAGGCTTCTCTCCAACCTTCCCTACGAACCGTATGCACAATTCGGAGGCTGTGGCGGGGGCTTGGCGGAGTGAAGAGGAGCCTTCCCTATTCTTATCAAGGCATCGCTTATCCGACATTCCTCACCTTTAAAAACAATTATTTAGAATCAATAGGATGCTAATATGGAGAGAGCGGAATGCCGGATTTATCAGCTGAACTGGCGGATAGACAAGGTAAAAGCCCTGTCCCCAGACTAAACCTTGAAAGAAACAAGCTGTAAAACCGTTCAGAGCGCTAATTGAAATAGCGGTTTGTGAAGTATCGAGAGATAGCGCCAATCAAATATCGTTACAATAGATTTGAAAGCCGGATATGACAAAGACCGACTGATAACAAGCTATCAGCCAAATGAAAAACAAGGAGGGGAAATCAAAAATCCGTTGCCGCGTTATTCATGCGTTTGCTTGAACGGGGGCACTGGTATTGCGGAGCAGAAGTTCGTTGACTTCATCGGACTAAATTGCTTTGCCTTAATACATCGACATTAGAATCTGCACGATGTTAAATTTATAATCCGGCAAAACCGAGAATCAATGGAGATTTACCGCCGAACCATTGATGAGATGAGGAAAAGCTTGCGTTGCGTCAAAGCTTCCGGGCAAATACTCATATTTTCGCGAAAACAGCCTATGTAGTGTGCTAGGCAACACCAAATTGCACCATCCCATTGGTACCGATCTACATCCTTGTGCCGACGGCGGAAACCGAACAGGTCTTGCCGACTTAAAAACGAGGTTGGCAATTTAGCAGATGTTTTCAGCATAAGCAATATATTTTGTAAGGTATATTATTGTAGGGTCAAATTTGACGGGGGATGATAGTGCACTGATTGAGTTGGATATGCTTTGGATTCAATCGCCGCTCAACTTTATTCCCCTTCGTCATGCTACGCGCGGTTAATTAATATGCATTATTCTATAACATGGGCTTGTTGCAGTTGCGAACGAAGCATTTCCAACCGCTTCCGATTAACCCCGAAATCGCCGTAACCGATACGCGATGCGGAACGGATATGAATTAACCCGGCCTCCATATCCAGTATCGCATCTATATCATCGACAAAGCGAAACACCAGACTGGTTGCCTGAGCATGAAGCGTGTCGCCGGTTTCGTTGGTGATTACGGTGCGATCTTGGCTGACCAGGGCAGTTTTCAGTACCGCCCAGGCCTCTGCAGCATTGCCGATGATTTTAAATGGCGCAATAAAATGATTAGCATCTGTCGCCTGACTGGAAACGCAGTTAGGGCTGCTTGGACAGGGTGCTAATTGCTTTTTTGCTGCTGGGTTTTGAGTTGCTGTGCTCAACGTCATAAAGATGCAAATTACAAATTTAAAAAGTTTATCGATATGAATCGATTTGAATCGGTTTGATCCCATTATGACTCTATTCGCCGAATAATTGATCTGTATGGTTGTAGCCATTTGGCTGTTTGATCTATGGCGCTTCCCTCCTGCGCCGGAGTTGTTTATGCCGTATGTCTCCATTCGTGATCAGGCACCGGCATAATGCAGCGTTAGCAACATCCCTTTACGCCGGATAATTATCTCCCAGCTGTCTGATGGTTGCCATATCTAATGTAAGCTCTCTTGCCAAGTGAAATGGTTTAATTAAACAGGACACATCTAAAGACAGATTTATAATGTCATCAGAGGTGAATATGTGACGGTTGATATTTTGACGGGGGTTTATGCGACGGGTAAAAAATGCGCCGCAGATTTCCTCAAAACCATGACTATTCTGTTTGATGATTATCTGCCTCGATGGAACTACCGAGCCATCCCTAAAAATCGCTGATTTCGGGAAGTTATTTTTAGCCAAATCCTTAAAGATTCTAGCCGGTTTATTCATTACCCACTCTTTCAATTAGATTCCGCGTGGCCCACACTAAATTGCGTATACAGTGTTTCCAGCAGTGCCAGCGCATCATCAATGGCAAAGTTGTCTATTTTTTCGGCAATCTCATTAATCGCCGGCTCCAGCGTGCTGCCGGCCACGCCGCTACGCAGCCCGGCCAGTATTGCTTCGGCGGCGCCGCGGTCATTTTCCAGCACGGCGGTTAGCTGTGCAATCTTTTCCCGCACCTGCTCGGGAGTCAATGGCATCGCAACGGCAAGAATCTCTGCCGTTATCATCGACAGACTATCAATGTCGTCCATTACCGCCTGCAACAATTGTTGCATACGCGCAAATTGCACGGGTTGGGGTATTTCCCCGTTCTTCAGGTCAGTATCGATTTGAGTGATGCATTCGAACAAACTCTGGGCACCAATATTGCCGCTCACACCCTTGAGTGCATGGCAATAGTCTCCGGCTGACCTTATGCCTTTATCCGCAATGAGTTGTTGCAGTTCCTTCGCCGCATCGGGATAGTGTTCGCGGAAGCGCTTTAACTGTCGGATGTAAGCATCAACCTTGCCACCGATGCGCCGCACACCTTCAGCTGCTTGAAGGCTCTTCAAGCCCAGTAGATCGGGTGGGCAGGATGCAATCGTTTGTAGCCTAGGAGGCTGTCCGAGAACTAACATGCTTATCAGTTGACTTCAGTATATAGTGTTTTTAAATATTTCAAGACGCCATATATGGTGGGCAAACAGCAGGCGAATTAGTTAAACGCTAGTTCTCGGACAGCCTCTAGTGGCGAATCGGGACGACTGGATTATCCGGTAAACCTAGAAACTACATCTTGCCATTATGGCGGAGTCCGTTACTGGTTTATTTGTCCGGCAGTTACTTGCGGTAAACGAGTTGCCCAGTTGTATTTGGGCGATAAATACTTTGCTTGCCGACATTGTTACCGACTCGCCTATAATAGCCAGCGAGAAACCAAAGGTGATAGAGGCTACCGAGGCGCAGACAAGGTTAGAGAAAAACTTGGCTGGATGCCCGGCATTGCCAACCCACCCGGTGGTAAGCCCAAAGGCATGCACTGGCGGACTTATAATTGTTTTGTAGCCAAGCATTTAGTCTATTCCAACGAAGCCTATATGGGAATGCTGGCAATCATGAAACGAGTGGATTCGCGGTTTGCTGAAATTGAGCGGCGGTTGAGCATATAGTGTCCGCGCCGGTTAAACATTGAACACTTGTACTGGTAAAATTATAGCTAGCAAAATGTTTAATGGCAGACAGATCAAAGTTACAAGCGCCTAAACTTTCGCACATAATCGCCTAACTGAAAATTTTCCTTAACCTCATCGTGTGGGATTAATAAATATTTCCAAGCCTTACCGCCGTTTTTCAAAAGATAATCGCCAGCATTCTCGCACCATTTAACCGCAGCATCGGCTTTAGCTTGTACCTTTGGATCAGCCATTTCCGCTTGTGACTTGGTTTCCACCATCAATACACAGTCTTCGGTTTCAGCCACAAAGTCAGGGACATATTCAGGATGTTCAGCCCCGTCTTTGTAGAAGATTTTGAACTGGCCTTTAGCCGGCTTAAACCATTTTTGCGCATCGCGCTCTAAGATCACGGCAAATCGGCGTTCGGTATCGGAATCAAATTTCTGCACTGGATATAAACACTTGCTGAAACTGCCAAACAGCATCTGCTTGATTTTGCCTTTATCGCTTACGGTATCTCGATAAGGCTGAACCGATTGACCGGCGGCAACGGTATAAGCGCAAGTTTTTAATGGCGTAAAACCACTACGCACTTCGACTTCGTAAGTATCAGCCTGCTCCCAAAAATGTTCAGCCATTTGCGTATGTATGGTTTTGGCTAGTAATTGGCGATTATTGCTCAAGACGTTATTCACTTCATCTTCTGATAGATACCCTTGCAAATGGTCAACAGCTTGCGTTGCCAAGTTATAGATTAAATCCGCATGGTCATCATAAGAAATATCGTCATAATCAATCAGGGCGTGAACAATATAATTTTCCGGTTTTGCCTCAATCAAACCCACTTGTGCCGCCATTAATTCCTGCTCGTTGGTTTGCAGACTGTGAATAACAATATCCCGCTCAGAGGGTTGCAAATTCAATCCGCCAAGGTTTAACGTAAACGGCTTGTAGCCATAACTGACCTCGCCTTTAGGCACCACAACCACGCGCGGAATATCTATCGTATGATTCACCATCAACGCCGTAGTTTTAGCAACTATATCAGCGACATCAACCGGGTTTTCAGTATCAAACAATGATTGTTGACCAGCACTTAAATGTTCCGTGACAGCCTGAGTAACCGATTTTTGTACATCAACATGCAATAACGCTTTGCTGGTGGCAACAGTCCCAGGACTGTGTTGCAGCTTGTTCAATTCAGCGATAGCGAATTGCGCAACTTTTCGGCAACACCGCTAAACACAGGCGGGTTATTACCTAAACCCTGATAAACCATTCCGCCGGTTTTACCGTTAATCAGACCATCCAGATTTGAACCCACGGTCACACTTTCGGCCTTTTCTTCATCGCAAGGCGCATCGAGAATTACCTGTTGCATACGCAACGGATTTTCAGGATTATTGGCTTCATCAACAATTTCCTGAAAACGATCATGAGCCACGATGTTTAATCTATCCACGGCAGTTACGCCGGTACGTTTACCGTAAGGCAAGCGCAAACCCCGGCCTATTGATTGCTCAATCAAGGTTCTGGCATTCGCCGCGCGTAACGGCACAATGGTATAAAGATTGGTCACATCCCAGCCTTCCTTCAGCATGTTGACGTGAATCACCACTTCGGTCGGTTCATCATGGCTTTCAACCGCCAACAGCCGCGTTATCATTTCTTCTTCGGCGGCACCGCTCTTGCTGCTATCCACCTGAATAATTTTGCCTTGGTATCGGCCATCAAAAAATGCCGACGATTCCATCAGCTCAACCAATTGGGCGGCATGAGTCGTATCCCTGGCTATCACCAACATAAACGGTTTAACCACCGCTACATCGTTTTCGTGTGCATAAGTTAGCAATTCCACTTTGGTCATTTCATGCAAGCGAATCCCGTCCATCAGCTTGATGCGTTCTACTTCTTCTTTAGTATGCTGCGAAGCATCGAAGTTTCGCTGGGTGACAACGGCGGGTTCTTTAACAAAACCGTCATCCATTGCTTTCGCCAAGGGATAATCCACCACCACATTCTTAAACGGCACCGGCCCTTTATTGCTCTCGGTAAACGGCGTTGCCGTTAATTCCAATCCCAGCAAGGGCTTTAACTCATTAACCGCCCGCACACCGGCATCGGCGCGATAACGGTGCGATTCATCCATCAACAGCACCAAATCCGGCAATTGCGCCAGATAGTTGAAATAACTGTCACCCAAATATTCCGACAAGCGTTTAATCCGAGGCGACTTACCGCCACGCACTTCGGAATTGATTTTGGAAATATTGAAGATATTAATGGAGACCGAAGTAAACGCATCCAACGCACGGCCTTTCACTTCATAATCATCGCCGGTAATAATTTTCGGCGAATTGATTGCAAACTCGGCAATGCCTTTGAATACATATTTCGGCGTGTTGGGCGTAAAGTCGGTAATCAGTTTGTTGTAAATGGTCAGGTTCGGCGCCAACACAAAAAAATTGCTGATACCATGCGCCAAATGCAAATAACTGATAAACGCGCCCATCAATCGGGTTTTGCCCACCCCGGTTGCCAAGGCAAAACACAAAGACGGGAATTCCCGTTCAAAATCCGATAACTTTGGGAATTCGCTTTTTAAGACTTCCAATAAAACTTCCACATCCCGTTTCGGGTTGAGCATGTCCGGTGTTGCCGCAATCGCTGTAGCCAACGCCTCTAACGATTCCCGTTGCGGCACGCGTAACGAAAGACGTCCGGCGACATGGTGTAGGACTTTCTGATTCATGCGTGTTCCTGTTGTTTTAGCTCTTCGGCAGAAATTCTGCACAGCACGCCATCCTTGATCACCACAATGGCCGTATTTGTTTGTATTGCCGTTTGCCTTGCCGACTGTGCGGCACGCTTGATGGCTACAAGCGATGCAATCAAGTCCGGATTTTTAGCGAGTTGTAATTCGGATGCTTTCATAATTTTTCTTCTTACTCGCCAAGAATAAAGGATTCCCTGTTTCCTTTGGTGTTAGAAATGATGCTAGGCATTATCGAAATCCAGCTTAATTTCATCGGCAGGGTAATTGAGCACCGAAACCTGATACTGCCCTAACAACTCCATAAACGTCCGTTTGGAAAGCTGGGTCATTTGCGCCGCTTGTCCAATAGAAAGGATGCCTTTTTCATACAGTCGGCTGGCAAGCAACATTTGGATTTCCCGTGCGTCAATATTGATGGCATCGGGGAGTTGTATTTGTAGGGTTTGCATGAAGTTTCCTCAATTAAAACGCGCTGGAATCAGGATCATAATTTTTAACATGATATTTAGAATAATGCCGCTTAAAGTAGGGCGTGCGAAATTTCAGCCTTTTTCCGATTGGCTTGAAATTGAAAATCCATTAAATCTACAGGGCGTAGTCGCTTGGTTAAATGCAACACTTCCAAGCCTATAATTTCACCCGTAGCGTCATAATCGACAATAACGCCGGGAGCCACTTCCTCTGATTCGACCACGCTATCATTCACTAACTGTAAATGTAATGCGTCGGCGACTTCGTCAATACTTAATTTCATACAAGTTTCTCATATATTTACTCCCCTCTCCCACTGGGAGAGGGGTTGGGGGAGAGGGTAATCAATACTTGACGAATCCTTTCCAAAACAGCATCCGTCTGTTGCAAAATATCATTATTCCAAAAATGCAGCACGGTAAAACCCTGTTTCTTAAGCCAAGCATCTCGTCGCGCATCGTCATCGCCGCCATGTTGACCACCATCCGCTTCAACAATCAGCTTATATTCCATGCAGACAAAATCAACGATAAACGGACCTATTGGAGTCTGCCGTCTAAATTTCAAATTCATAAAGCGATGGGCGCGAAGGTGATACCAAAGCCGTTGCTCGGCATCGGTTTGGTTGGAACGTAGATGTTTGGCATGGTCGAGTTGGCTCACCCTCTCCCCAACCCCTCTCCCTGAGGGAGAGGGGCTTTTTTCATCGCGATTGTTCATGAGTCGTCCTCACCAAACAAATCCAACGTCTGATCATCTTTTTTCAAATGCCCTGCTGCTTTTTTCAAACGAGCACTACTCCCCTCTCCCTCAGGGAGAGGGGCCGGGGGAGAGGGTGCAGCCATTGGCAAATTCGCCACATTCAAACTGTAATCGTCATGCGCCCATTCGCAACGCGATAACACCATCTTCGGTATCTTCTTCAAGGTGAGATTGGAAAATTGATCGGCTTTGCCGCGAAACGCCGCGCAACACACTAACAACGAGCGGTCGCCGCCGACTTCTTCCGACAACTCTTCCAGTTGCTGATGCGACAGGTTTTGCGTAGTGACATAGATAAAATCCTGTTCGGACGAATAGCCATGATTCCACCAATGCGCATCGGACGGCGCATAAGTAAAGCCTTCCAGCTTGCATAACGCTTCCGCCAACATCGCCGGATTATAGTTAAGATTGACCACCCAGTTGCCCCAGCGGTCTTGTTCCAGTAAAGACGGAGCCAAACTGTAATAACGGAAACCACCGCCGCCCCGCCAGTTGACCGCATTGCTTATACCGCCCTGATCTTCGCCGTCGATGACTTTTTTAAGACGCGGGACGATATGGGTGTGGCAATGTTCGCCCAATTCGATCATGATCCAGCGGCGGCCCATCTTGTGGGCAACTGCGCCGGTGGTGCCTGAACCGGCGAAAGAGTCTAATACAAGGTCGCCAGTGTTCGTTGCAATATCGAGAATACGCTGGATAAGACTTTCTGGTTTAGGTGTTGCAAATGGATCGGTTTCATTAAACGAAATAACCTCTCTTTTTGCTGCTTGGTTATTACCAACTTCTTCATGCCGCCAAACAGTTGTTGGAACAGTGCCATTTCTCACTTTATCTGCAAATTTTTTTAAGCGCGGTACAGGGTTGGTTCCATTCTTACCCCACCAAATCAGATCGTTTGAAACATTTTTTTCATGTGTGTTTTTATCAAAAGCCCAAACCCGTATTGGATTTGGCCAGACTTCTTGGTTTGTATTCGGATTCATTATTGGGTAATAAAGATTGGGGCGTTCATCTTTCGATTTAGCACAAGTGTAATCTGCTGAACTCCATGCACCTCTTGGGTCGTTATCCGGGTTCTTGAAGTTTTTTTCTTGCTTTTGGCTTCTAGCTAATAAATTAGGTCGCCAGATTTCCTTATTCTTTGAGAAAACAAGAATATGATCATGGTTTTGGCTTAACCACTTAGCATCGTTCTGTGGTGAAAATTTCTTTTCCCACATTACATTCGCTACAAAATTCCCTCTACCAAATAACTCATCACACAACACCTTCAAATAGTGCGCTTCATTATCATCAATAGTGATCCACAATGAACCATCGTCCGACAATAAAGACCTGATAATCTCCAGCCGGTCGCGCATCAGCGACAGCCAGATCGAATGCTCCAGTCCATCGTCATAATGGGTAAACGCGCTGCCGGTGTTGTACGGCGGATCGATAAACACGCACTTCACCTTGCCCGCATACTCCTGTTCCAACGCCTTTAACGCCAGCAGGTTATCGCCGAAAATCAGCTTATTATCGAACTGGTCGTTATCACTAACCCGATGTTTGGCGTGATACGACAAGCCCGGATTTTCCAACAATATCCTCGGCTCCAGCTTAGGCCGCTTGTCCTTGCCGATCCAGGTCAGTTCCAGTTTGGTTTTGCTCATGCGTGTGTTTTTTGTAAATGCTGCAATAGCGGTAATAAGGCGGGAATATCGGTCTGGATAATGCTCCATAAGGTGTCGTTATCTATGCCGAGATAGCCATGTATTAAACGGTTACGGGTAGCGATAATCATCCGCCAGGGTATTTGCGGAGTATTTTGCCGGATTTCATCGGGAATATGCGTGGCTGCTTCGCCGATTAATTCCAGATTGCGCACCGTGGCATCGTAATTTAAGCCGCTATCGATAAAGCGTTGTTGGTCAAAGCCTTCTGTATAGCTGAGAACTCTTTCGGCAAAGCTAATCATATCGTCGAGGTAAAAACGCCATTCACGGACTATCGACTCAGACATGAATGGCTTCCTTTTCGATAAAAGGGCGTAACTCCGGGCGCAAAGCCTTTTCGGTGACCAGATCGACCGGGCAACCTAACTGGTCTTCCAAATAAAATTGCACGCCGAAATAACGCTTCGATGTTGCCGGGCCATCGAAGCTCACCAGAATATCCACATCGCTATCATCACGGGCTTCATCACGGGCGGTCGAGCCAAATAAAGCCAGTTGGGTAACGCCAAACTGCTGCGCCAAAATGGGCTTAATCGTTCTAAGTAGGGTCAGGGCATTATTACATTTCATGGTCGTTTCCCCCAAAATCAGCTTCTTTAATTAAAAAAAACATCTAGCGAAACAGCAATATCGGGAAATTCGCGCAGAATTTTTTTATCTTGCGTCACCAGTTTTATCGATAGCTGTTTTGCCAGAGCGACAAATTCGCAATCATAAGCCGAACACTGGCTGCTATCGGTTAACGTTAAAACTTGCACGGAAGTGACGGTAAATTCATGATCCGCCATTAACGCTTCGGCTTCTTCTTGTATCGTTAAGGCTTCCGCCAGGGTGAGGATTTTCTGCCGTAAATACAGTGCAAGCACATTACGGAATTCGCTACGCCAAAGGCTGGGAGCCGCCCATTCGGCATCTTGCAGATAAAGCCGACTCGCCCTTTCGGAATAGACCGTCGGCAAAAATAGATAGCTGATGATGTTGGTGTCCGCAACAATCATGGCCGTCCGCTGTTAATAGCTAATTCAATATCTTCGGGTGTGATGTTGTTGGCTTTAATACCGGAACGCAGTTGCTCAATGCGGCTTAAACGGTCGGCAGGCGTTATTTTGCTGGCGGCTAAGGTTTTTTCGAGACAAACAATAACTTCGCTATTGATGCTGCGCCTATGCAATTCGGCGGCGTTCTTTAGCTGTTGATAAAGCGATTCGGGTATGTTTTTGATGGTCAGTGCAGGCATGGTTAATTCCTCTGTGTTGACTCCGGTTGCATTATGGTTGCAATATGTCATCCTGACAATAGGCAAGCCCTGTTATTACAAACGCCAGCGGATGATAAACAAATCCTCTACTTCAGTTTTTTGATTTAACTTGGTTTCCAGCTGCTCAATTAGGGCTTCTCGACGTTCATCGACTTCATCCTGACGGTCAAAGAGTTCTTTACGCTGTTTGTTGCGAGCGCGTTCCAGATCCTGCTGTTGCTTTTGCCAAGATAACTTTTCTGCCAGCGTGGCTGCTATTTTGGCATTGCGCCGGACTTCTTTAATTTGCTGATCAATGTCTTTGATACCTTGCTCAAGGCCGAATTTTAAATCATCCGCCCAGTGATCCAGTTTATTCGCTTCTTCCTCAAAAAAAGTCAGATTGCGATTATTGACCATTTTGATGATGTCATTCTGCGCTGCACTGAGTGCATCTTCAATTCGGGAGGTTGAAACAACGCTTTGCTGTTGGCATTGGCTTGCAGGCAGTTGCATCAATTTCTGAGCTGTTTCGGCAGGAAGAAGTTTGCCGTCACTGGTTTCAGCAGAGAACAGCAGGTGATCTTCGCTACGTTCCAGTGCTTCTATGCTGAAGAGTTGCAGTTTTAGGATGCCCGATTGTCCCAGCAATGCTTCTATTACGCTAACTTTTGCGCCGTGCGCGGCATAGTCAAACTGGATATGAGCACTGGGTGTCGGTTGATGTTTAGCTGTATCCAGCACCCATTCACCGAGCGGGTGGTTGAGACGGTAGATGTGGGTGTTATGCGCTTTTGTACTTTGATTTTGACCACGGGCAATCAGTTGATAATTCCCGAGTGGCGCTTCATTGATGACATTTTGTTGCAAATGAAAACGATGATTCCGGTCATCAAAATTTGCGTAGGTTTTGAGTTGGTGTTGTGTTAGCGCCCAGAACCAACGACCAATTTTATCCAAGCGTTGCTCCGCTTGATTAAGCTGTACTTTGAGTAAGTTGTGGATGTCTTCATCAAAATTATCCAGCAATTGCTGCCGGGTTTCCTGCATTTGTTTATTAATGTCGACTTCCATTTCCTGCTGCAATTGGGTAAAAGCCGCTTCTATTTGTTCGGTGGTGCGGCAGGTTTCATAAATGGCTTGAATGCGCTTTTCAAAATCAATGCCTGATTCTATCGAGCCTAATACATCATCTGACGCGCCAAAGACACCATCGAACAGGTGAAACTTGTCGGTTAATAGCTCCAGCACGCGCTGGTCGGCGTAATTACTTTGGTTCAGAAAGTTGATAACGACAACATCAAATTTTTGTCCATAGCGATGACAGCGACCTATACGTTGTTCTACACGCTGAGGATTCCAAGGCAAATCGTAGTTAATCAGCAAAGAACAAAATTGCAGGTTGATCCCTTCGGCTCCGGCTTCTGTAGCAATCATAATTTCAGCATGATGCTGAAAGTGGTCAATCAGCGCCGTTCGCCTGTCTATTTGCGGCGACCCGGCGATTTTGTCGGAACCTTGATTCTCCTCTAACCATTGTTGGTAAATACGGGTGGTTTCCGGGCTATTGTTGGTGCCGCTGAAAGTAACTAATTTATCTGGGTAGTAATTCGCAAGATAATTTTGCAAGTATTCCTGCGTACGTCTGGACTCGGTAAAAATAACAGCCTTACGCGGCGCATTCATCGCGGCCATTTGTTCAAAGCCTTGATTCAAGGCAATCAACAAGGCTTTGGCTTTGCTGTCATCACTGATTTTTTCAGCTTGTTCGATGAGACCACTTAACTCGATGATTTCAAGTTGTAGCTGTTCTTTATCGATGACTTGCTCGGAATCTTCTACTGCCTCACTTTCCAGCTCTTCGAGATAATCCGTTTCCAGGTCGTCGCTTTCAATTAGTTCGGCAATGAAGTCATTATCATCTAGCTGATGATCACGAAGAGTTTCCAAGCGGCGCTTAATGGTAATCAGCGTGTTATGGACTGCATGGGTACTGGACGCCAACAGCTTACGCAAAATGAGGCCGGTGAGATGGCGTTGTCGCTTGGGCAAAGCGTAACTATCTTCACGCTCAAGTAACGCAGTAATTCCGTTATAAAGCTGCATTTCGGCATGAGATGGCGTGAAGGGTACAGTGATAGCCTTGCGTTGTGTGTAGCGGATATATTCCAGAACTTGTTTACGTAAAGTTCGCTTTACGAACCCTTTCAGACGATCTTTCAGTTGACCTATACCGTCGTTACCCATGTAGTGTTGGCGAAAGGATTTATCATCACCAAAAATATGTTCATCAAGGATTGTCGATAAGCCGTAAAGCTCTAACAAAGAGTTTTGTAATGGAGTGGCTGTTAGCAGTAATTTTTGCCGTCCATACAAGGCACGTTTTAACGCTTGTCCCATTTTATTATTGGGTCGATAAGCATTGCGCAGCTTGTGAGCTTCATCCATGACCACCAGATGCCAAGGCTCGACAACTAACGATTCTTCTAATCGCGCGGCAAAATGATAGGAAAGAATATTGATGCAGTGATTATTGAGGGGGTTAGCAACACCTTGCTGCTTTAATTGCCGCCAAGTATTGGCATCAAGAATCTGAGAAGGCAGATTGAATTTGTCTTGCAGCTCTTGAGCCCATTGTTTGCGTAAAGATGCCGGGCAAATAATCAACAATTGTCGCTTGCGCTCCGCCCAATATTGGCAAAGCACTAAACCTGCTTCAATAGTTTTCCCTAAGCCTACTTCATCAGCAAGGATAACACCTTTATTTAGTGGATTGTTTAAGGCAAACAGCGCAGCGTTGATTTGATGAGGATTGAGATCAACCGTTGCGTCGAATAAAGATTGGGATAGCCTATCTACACCGTCTGCTGCACATTGGCGAGTAAGTTCATAGGCATAGTACTGGGCATGGTAATCCGTTATCACTACCAATTTCCTTTCGTGTCATTTAGCGTATCAATATGATGCTTAGATGTGCATTAAAGATATGTTTACCGCAGACTTCAGATTCGCTTAAGTGATCTTTTTTCATCATTCCATCGAAATTTGTTTAGAAAAGGTTTTTAAATCTGGCTCTATCGGGTGAACTATATTCTAAAAAATCCGATTTAGAAAACGCTAAAAATCCATTAATTGTAACCCCCGCGTAACCCTAAAAATAAACGAAACCCCAAACCTAAATCTAAGCTATTGATTTAATGGAGCCAATGAGGGGAGTCGAACCCCTGACCTACTGATTACGAATCAGTTGCTCTACCAGCTGAGCTACATCGGCTTTAGTGCTTATCGTACCTTAAAATACAACTTTAAGGCCATTTAAAACTCACTAATCGGCTGGTAGTTATCCAACATGCCTAGTCCTTCGGCTACGGCTTTACAAGTAATTTTACCATCATAAGTATTAATCGCTTTTAGCAGTGTTTTATCAGCCATTAATGAATCCTTCCCTACATCGGCTATTTTCAGGATATAAGGCAATGTCGCGTCGGACAGGGCAATGGTTGATGTAATGGGATATGCGCCGGGCATATTGGTCACGCAATAATGTATGACGCCATGCTTGATGAACACCGGATCGGTATGCGAGGTTGGTTTTGATGTTTCTATGCAACCACCTTGATCGATGCTGACATCGACAACAACCGAACCCTTAGCCATCGACTTTATCATATCTTCGGTGATTATTTTTGACGCTTTAGCCCCATGAATAAGCACAGCCCCAACAACTAAATCGGCATCTTTTATATGCTGAACGATATTTTCAGGACTCGATAAAAAGAACTCTACATTGGGCAATAATGCGGCTTTTGTTTCCTGCATTTTAACAGGATCAATACCGGCAACAAACACATTGGCTCCCATTCCGTCAGCTACCTGCGCCGCATGCTGCCCTACCACGCCATCGCCAATAACCACGACCTTGCCGTGCCGTTTGCCCAGCACTTTACCTAACTGCACTCCCCTGCCCTGATTGAATTTGGCAAGATAATAGCACCCCATTAGCGTCGCCATATTACCGGCAACGGCACTCATCGGCGCGAGTAGGGGTAAGCGTCCATATTCATCTTCTAACGTTTCGTAGGCAATGGCTGTCGTACCTTTTTTTAACAACGTTTGAGTCAGACTGAGCGCCACACCGGCCAGATGGAAAAAGGTAAAAACTATCTGCTTATCCAGATATTGGTATTCGGCTTCCATAGGCTCTTTCACTTTGACTACCAAGTCAACAGCCCAGGCAGCGGCCGTGGGAACCAGCTGCGCGCCCGCCTGCTCATATTGCTCGTTGCTAAAGCCGGCGCCTAATCCGGCATCCGTCTCAATTAAGACTCGATGCCCTTTTTCAATTAAATAATGTACGCCATCGGGTGTAACGGCAACCCGGCCTTCCTGATCTTTTATTTCTTTGGGGATACCGATTTTCATTGCTTTAACCTAGCCTCTTTTTTGCATAACTGAGTGCGCCCAATAAGGCGACCTCGGGGTTGGTGCATACTTTAACCGATATTTTCCGCAATACGGCCCGGCAACGTCCTTTTGCCAAAAAGCCGCGCATAAATTCGCCTTGTTGCAACACGGATAAGATTTTTGCAGCTATACCTCCGGCCAAATAAACACCGCCGTAGGGCAGACACTTTAGAGCCAGGTTTCCTGATTCCGAGCCATATAATCGGCAAAACAGTTTTAACGCGTCAACGCACAACGCATCGCTTCCGGCAACACCCGCTTCGCCTATAACGGCGGCAGGATCTCGCTCAAGCATTTGCTGTTCGGTTGCCGGGTGTGTTTGTGCATAGTTGACGCATTTAAGAAATTGATAAATATTAACCAAGCCTTCACCGGATAGTAATCGTTCACAGCTGACATGATCAGGATGATTTTTCATCAAGTGCCTGAGCAATGCAATTTCCTGCTCATTGGTCGGCGCAAAATCAGCATGCCCACCTTCACTGGCGATAACATGGTATGCAACTCCATCCCATGCGACGATGGCCTCACCCAAGCCTGTTCCGGCTGCAACTACGGCAATGTTGCCTTGCTGCCGTTCAGCATCAGGGTTCAATTCGACAAAATTGCGCTCCGGCAAGTCCAACAAGCCCCATGCGGTGGCTTCCAGATCATTCAACAACCAGACATTTTGACTATTGACACATTCGCCGATTTCTTTGCTGTTAAGCACCCAAGGCAAATTGGTTGTCTCGCAACGACCATTATCAATAACACCGGCCACGCCAATGCAGACGGCTTTTATCTGCGTACACTCTGCGCCGGCCAAAAATGAGGCCAGTAGCTCGGTAAACGTTTGATAGTGAGCACTGGAAAACTGTTCCTTTTTGAGGCACTTGACCTCATCGCTTTCGACCTCAAACAAAGCCAGGATGGTTTTTGTCCCTCCTACGTCACCGGCCAGAATCATCGCGTACCTTCGTAGCTGTTAAATACCTTGACCTGATTCTCACGATCGAAACTGACCACTTTATACGGGTCTTTTGTATCGCCCATTTCCATGCCGGGACTGCCGTTAACCATGCCGGGGACAGCTATCCCCACAACTTTCGGCTTGGTTTTCAATAGCGTCTTAATGTCGTTTGCCGGCACATGACCCTCTATAACGTAACCATCGACGATGGCGGTGTGGCAAGAAGCCAGTTCGCGGCTTACGCCGTATTCATCCTTTACGGATTGCACATCATTGGTAACGATGTCTTCTACATTAAAGTTATTTTGTTTCAGATGCTCCAGCCACTTGCCGCAGCAGGTACAAGTCGGGCTTCTATGAACGACGATATCAATAGGTTTGCCGGAGCCCTCAGCTCTGACGCCTGCATTAACAACAAGCAAACCGATTGCAAAAAAAATTTTCGATATTTTCATGATCGCAACTCCTTAATATTGATTAAATTACAGTAATTGCTCAGCAGATGCTGCCCTTATGAATACAAAGCGATAGCGGTTACGGATTAATTGTTTCTTTTATCAGCGCCTATAGGCGCCTATTTTTGGCATCCGTGTTCTATTTTCTAACGACTATGCCTGATGATAAGCTCGACTATGTTCATGCACGGCATCAACCATCACTTTGACATGATCGGGATTCATATCCGGCAAAATACCGTGCCCCAAGTTGAATACATGCCCTGAACCCGCACCGTATTTATGCAAAATGGTTTTAACTTTTGCGCTGATGACTTCGGGGCCGGCATAAAGCGAAACCGGATCCATATTGCCCTGCAAAGCAACCTGATGCCCCACTCTGGCGCGAGCCTGTTGTATATCGGTCTGCCAATCCAGGCCTAACGCATCATAGCCGGAATCGGCCATGGCTTCCAGCCAAAGCCCGCCGCCTTTGGTAAACAGGATAGTGGGTATTCGCTGTCCGTCTACATTGGTTTTAAGCTGCGCTCTGACTTGCTTGGCGTAATACAAAGAAAACTCGGCATAATCTTCAGTCGTCAACATGCCGCCCCAAGTATCGAATAACATGACCGCCTGAGCGCCGGCTTCAATCTGGGCATTCAAATAGGCCGCAACCGATTGAGCCAGTTTATCCAGCATCACATGCATCAGCTTGGGCTGCTCGTACATCATGCCTTTAACTTTTTGAAAGCTTTTGCTGCTGCCGCCCTCAACCATATAAGTTGCCAGCGTCCAGGGACTGCCGGAAAAACCGATTAACGGTACGCTGCCCTGCAAATTTTTTCTTATCAGCCGAACCGCATCGACCACATAACGCAAATCCGTTTCCGGGTCGGGAATCGGCAATTTATTCACATCCGCCGCCGTCCTGACCGGATGGGTAAATTTGGGCCCTTCGCCTTCGGTAAAATAAAGCCCTAAGCCCATGGCATCGGGAATGGTTAATATATCCGAAAACAAAATCGCCGCATCAAAATCAAAGCGCCGTAACGGCTGTAAAGTGACCTCACAAGCCAGCTCAGGATTGGTACACAGCTCTAAAAAACTGCCGGCCTGCTCCCTGACTTTCCGGTATTCCGGCAGATAACGCCCCGCTTGGCGCATCATCCAAATCGGTGTGTGCTCGACAGGTTGTTTTAACAGCGCCCTAATAAAGGTATCGTTTTTTAATATTGTCATGAATAAAATGTAAACAGATTGATGTGCCGCCACGAAGAAGAACGCGAAGTTTGCGCTTTTTCCTTGTAAGCTTCGAGCTTCGTGACGATATATCTTAAGTTGATGCCTATGGGGTTTACAACGCGCCCCTACCTATGCTGAGTTGAACTTGTTTTTCTTACCAGCGCATTACGAAACTCCAAGGGCAAGGATTTCCTCGCCTTATTTGCCGATGCACTATCAGGATATGAACCATACTCTAAAATAAACTTCTCTTGGCCATTGGCCATCGTGTTGATGACCCTAAGACCCGAGTTTATCGACGGATATTTTTCAAGTATAGCGTTAACCGAGGATTGTTTTGATAACACCATAAGCTGCAAGGTGAAATTATTTACTGACGAAGCCGGTACTTCTTCAGGTTCCGCTTGTTGTGGATCTGTCCCAGCTTCTACCGTTTCTTGCGGTAGCGGGGTTATTTGCGGGTTAATCGGTGTAATCGGCTCAACACTGTTAAGCTTTTTGTTCAACTCCGCTTGTTTTAATTTTTCTTGTTTAGCCCAAAGCCGCTCAGCCATATTGACTTGAGTGACATCAGACTGCTTATTACCCGGCTTCTGATCCATCCCAACGACATCCGACGGCTCGGTTTTGGCATTAATTGGCGAATTTTTAGCGATAGATGAGCCAACATCATTAGCCGTTTTAGCTAGGCCCGATGGCTCCGGTTTTTCTTGTTTGTCCCCAAACGGCGCAGGATCAGGATGTGTCGGCAAATCAAGCGCAACAGCTGTGCCTCCTGCCTCGGGTTTTGTCATTGGAGTAAAAGGCTGTTGCTCAGCTATGCCTGTTTTTACTTTGACCGAAGGTGCTAAGGCATCTTTAGCTTCATTCCATTCGTTTGCCGACATTGCCGGCTCCTGCAGCTCAGTGCCCGACTGGGCAGGAGGCAGTGTAAGTATTATCTGTGACTCCGGCCGTGGAGAAGCCGTTTCGATATTGTCGGCTTTTTGTCCAACAAAAGCAGGCGCTGTTACTTTTTTATCTGTATTTTTTGACGGCGGCATGGCCGTGACGGCTTCCGGCAGTCTTGCGACATTTCCTACATCCATGGAGGTCAAAGCAGGAGGGAGAGCAATACCGGGAGCAAGTTCTGCCGATGTCAGCAGCCACTGAACACCCCATGCTATAGCGCATGCTGCTGCGACAGCAAGGACAGGGACAAGTATCCGTTTCAATTTTCTCTCTTGCTTACCATCGGATAAGCCGGATAACTCGGTGATAATTCTTCCCGGAACACCATGCGTTTCCCGGTATATCTGCGCTATCATGTTTTCGCTGATTGCTTTGAACGACAAGTTCGCCGCCGGTTTTGCCGATAAATACCGCAAAAAGTCACCGCATTGCTTTTCTGATAAGGTAGGAATCTCAACGATATGGCAATCATCAACGGCACGATCCGAGCCGCGCTTTACCTGCAATTCGTCATGCGTTAAAGCAAAGATCACCCTTAACACGGGATTTGCCGCTGCATATTGAATAATCGCCGTGATCAAGCCGGGCACCAATTCACCCGCATCATCAACAATCAATACAACTTGCTTATGTTGGCCTTCATACCGGCCTAAAGCCATCGATAACGACTGAACCGATTTATCTTGGCTAATAGACTTGGCCAACTGATTCTGTATCGCCTCAAAACTCAGGTCAGCACTGCCTTGTATCAAACAATACCACCATAGCTCAGTCTTGCGTTCCTGCAAAATGCTCAGCAGCATCGTTTTGCCTATACCTTCAGGGCCGCAAACGACTAGGGATTGTGTCAGGTTTGAAAGCAGATGGATCAATAAATCCAGTTTCTGCATGCGTTCTTTTGTTATCAAAGAATGAACAACTGTATTTACCGAATCACGGCGCAGCTGTTTCACATGATAAGTAAAAGTATCATCTTCTACCATAGGTTTTAAGCGTCATCTCCAATAGTTCTCGGGCCACGTCTGCGGGCAATGTTGCCATGCCGATTTTCTGTAATAAAATCAGCCTGATTTGACCGTCGACATTCTTTTTGTCTACCGCCATTAACTCCAAAAACCGGTCCGAATCGATTTGCTCCGGCGGAAGTACAGGGAGTCCGGTCCTTTTAAGCAGGGCAATAATTCTTGCGACATCGTCATCGTTTAGCCAACCTTTTCGTCTGGAAAGATCGGCGGCCTGACAGGTGCCAATGGCGACCGCTTCACCATGCAGGTATTTACCGTAACCGGCGCCGGTTTCTATCGCATGACCGAAAGTATGGCCTAAGTTTAGCGTCGCCCTGATACCGGTTTCGGTTTCATCTTCGGCGACAATTTCAGCTTTATTAATGCATGACCGTTCAATGGCATAAGCCAATGCCGGCTTGTCCCTGCTCAGTAACGCGTCGATATTGTTTTCCAGCCAGTCAAAAAAATCAGCATCCCTAATCAAGCCGTATTTAATTACTTCGGCCAGACCGGCCGCTAATTGTCGGTCATCCAACGTATCCAAAACGTCGGCATCGGCGATAACGCATTGCGGCTGGTAAAAGGCGCCAATCATATTTTTACCCAACGGATGATTAACCCCGGTTTTGCCGCCTACCGAAGAATCAACCTGCGCCAGCAAGGTTGTAGGCACTTGCAAAAAAGCAATGCCCCGCTGATAACAGGCTGCCGCAAAGCCGCCCATGTCACCGATAACACCGCCGCCTAAAGCAATCAAGGTGGCATTGCGGCTAAACTTGCAGGCCAGCAGCTTATCAAAAATTTGGCTTACGAAATCCAAAGTCTTGAATTGTTCACCATCGGGCAGTATCACCGTTTCGACAATATAGTCCTGCAAATTCTTTAAAACCGTATGCAGATACAAGGGAGCAATAGTTTCATTAGTAACCACCACAACCTGCTTGGATTTTATATGGTTTGTGAACAACTCAGGGCGACTCAACAAATCAGAGCCTATGTAGATCGGGTAACTACGCTCACCTAATTCAACCAGTAATTTTTTCATATTTATTAATGCTTGGGGGATTGGATTACGTTAACGCCATACGTATCAACTTAAGCAGAAAGCCCATATACGCAATCAATAAAAGGCAACAAATTGATGTATCACCATGAAGACAGGACGTTTCTGCCTTGATTTTTCTTGTGAACTTTGAGCCGATATGTCTTAAGTTGATGTTTATGGGATTACTCTAGGCTAACCCTGTCTGGATTTTGTTTGTTAACGATTAAGTGATTTATATTCTTCTAAAATATGGCTAACGACTTCCTTGCTTTGCATGATACCGGTGTCAATTTTAAAGTCGGCGCAAGACAAATACAACGGCTCACGCTGTGAGAATAAGCTCTCTATCCGATCTCTCGGGTTATCCGTTTTCAACAATGGACGTTGCGTGTCTCTACGCGTCCGCTCCAAAATTCTTTCTACCGAGCATTGCAGGTAGACAATAAAACCATTTTCCTTCAACAACCTGCGATTTTCTTCGCGCAAAATCGCACCGCCGCCGGTAGCCAACACGATACCGTCCATTTGCGTTAATTGCTGAATCATCTTCTGCTCCCTATCCCTGAATCCTTCTTCTCCCTCAAACTCAAATATGGTCGGAATATCTACCCCGGTTCTTTCTTCAATCGCTTTGTCACTGTCATAAAAAGGTACAGACAGCGCTCTCGCCAATTGTCGTCCTATCGTGGTTTTTCCTGCACCCATGAGGCCAACTAAATATATATTCTCTGATCGCGTCATGACCTGCCTTCCTGCGGGCTAAACCAATAAAAAAGGGGGCATTATGCCCCCTTTTTGCTCCAAGTAGAAGCAATCAATCGCCTGCTACAGTATCTTTCATGATTTTAGGGGTGACAAAAATCAACAATTCCTGCTTGGTTTTCTGAGCTGTTGAATTGGTAAATAAAAATCCGATGCCCGGCAAATCGGAGAAAAACGGGATTTTATTCTTGCCGTATGATTCAGCGCCCTCATAAACCCCGCCTAAAACAACCGTCTCTCCATCCTCAACAAGCACCGATGTTTTAATCTGTCTTTTATCAATCCCAGGATTACCCGACACTGGGTTGCTTGTACTGTTCGCATTATCTTTCTTAACCAGCAAATTCATAACAACTGATCCGCTGGGTGTGATCTGTGGCGTTGCGTCTAATTCAAGAACGGCATCTATATAGGTAGTTGTTGCCGGCGAATTTGCCGTCGGTGGTGTTGTAACCGGAATTTGGACACCTTGCGTCATAACTGCCGTGCAACGATCCATGGTCATCACTCTTGGGTTGGATACTATTTCGCCTTTCCCTTCAGTTTGTAAGGCCTGAAGCTCAAGATTCAACACATAATCGGCACCTCGCGCAAGAGTCATGCCCAAAGCGCCCGGTGGGGTCGCTGTTAACGCTGCCGCACCCAAATCAACCAGCAAATCAGTGGGTTTTCTTGTATTTATAGTAGGATCCCCACCACTTGAAGGAACCGCACTTCCGCCTACAGCAAATGTCTTATTAGAACCAACCGCCGCCTCTTTTGCCGCACCAAACTTGACGCCTAAAGTTTCAATGAAACTGTCATTTGCAATAACAACCCGCGCCTCAATCATCACCTGACGCACCGGCACATCAAGTTTACGTATCAATTTCTTTACCTCTTCCAGACGCTTTGTCGTCTCGCGAACAATCAAGGTATTGGTTCTGGCATCCACTACGACCGATCCGCGCGCGGAAAGCAGGCCGAACTTGTCATTTTCTGTCGCTGAGCCGCTGGTCCCTGTTCCTTGACTTTGACCGGCTTGCCCGCCACTTGAGGAAGCCCCTCCCGAAGAAGACGCAGATGATGAACTGCCGGATGAAGATGAAGATGATCCGGATGTGCCGCTCACTCCGCAACTGCCAAAAATACCGGCATCAAAGCCATTCAGCAATTTTCTAAAATCCTGCGCTTTAGCGTAATTGATTTTAATATACTCAGTCACCAGCGGATCTAATTGCTCAACGACTTTTTCTGTTTCCTGTTGTTTCTTCTTGTAATCCTTAATTTTATCCAATGTTGAAATCAGCGTGACATTGCCGGACTCATATTTGCCCAACTCCTTGGTCATCATAATAAAATCCAACGCTTCATCCCAAGGCACATCGTCCAGTTTTAAAGTAATCGTGCCCGTTACATCATCACCGGCGACCACATTCTGCCCGGTAAACTCGGCCAAAATAGCAATAACACTACGTATTTCAATTTCCTGAAAATTCAAAGACAATCTGTCGCCGGTATATTTGGTACGCGACCTGTCCAACGCATCTTTCTCCTCATTACTTAAAGGACGAAACTCAATCGTCAATAGCCCATCCGCCTGAAACACGGAATAATCATAAAGCTCATTTTGCATCGCTACAGTAATTATGGTTTGTTGATCGGATGATACCGTATCAATAAACTTAACAGGCGTTGCGAATTCGGAAACATCCAGCCTTTTAGCCAAGCTGGCAGGCAAGCGGGTATTAAGAAAACTTATAACGACTTTCCCGCCTTCTTTTTTGGAATTAACGATAGTATTGGGATTAGCCAAGGAAACCAGTATGCGCCCTTCCCCTTTGTCACCACGCTTAAAATCAAAGCCGCTAATATCTTGCGCGGGTACTAACGCGGAAACCACTGCATTAGTCGCCTTAGTGGTAACAGGCGTTGCTGTCTTTGCAACATCAGGTTTCAATGCAGAAGGCATCGCCGCCTTGGCACGGGTCAAAATCAACAATACTTTATTGCCTGCTACCTTGGTTTCAAATGGGGTTGACTCAATCAGGTTAACAACCACACGAACTCTGCCTGCTGCCTCTACCACATAAACGCTGTTCGCTGCCCCCTGATTTATCGGATACATTTTTTTTGCCAAAGCGCTTTTTACACCGAGAAAATCCAGGGCAATGCGAGCGGGATTATCCGTTTTAAATATTTTGGGGGTAACGGCAGCCCCGGTCATCTCCATTTCAATCTGCAACTTATCCCCTGACTGTGTCGCAAAATCTATCCTTGATAACGCCAGATCAGCGGCTTTAACAGGTACAATTTGAAAAACAAATAAGAATAAACCCAACCCAATGCACGTATATAATGATTGCGGACGCGAGTTTATTCGCGTGCTGTGGGAGTTCGCCGTAACGCCGCCTTGCTTATTATTCATTTCTTATCCTCAAAATCACTCTGTCAACGCTATTGAAGCCGGTTGTTCACGCCACGTTCCCGGTTTATCAGGGACTATTTCCATTAATTCAATTTTATCGCTGACTATCCGTATAATTTTTCCGTAGTTTTTGCCCATATAATTCCCAACCTTGACCCGATAAATAGTGCCGTCACTGGCCTTTACCAATCCCCACAAACTCGACTTCATATTTACAGTACCCACCATTTTCAGGCCGTCCAAAGGAAACGCCTCAAGCTCTTCTTTACGCCGAGTGGTATCCGGCTTTATACCGCTAGCCGTTGAAACATCTACGCCATCGGCCTGTTCAGGCTGCTCCAGCGGCTTAAATGGATCACGCAAGCCTTCCGGTTTAAACATAAAAGGCTCAATCACCTTGATTTCAGGCAAGGCTTTAATAGGTTCTTTGGGCCGGGCCTTAACTTCCGCAATATAACGATTCAAATCCGAAAAATCATCGCTGCCGCACCCCGCCAGCAAAACCATAAAAACCAAGCAACCGGCTTGTAAGTGTGGCCGCGAATAAATTCGAGTCCACAGTAATTTAGGGTATGCCATTACTTTTTCCCTCTTTTCTTTTTAGCTCCAGCAGCAGGCGCCACTTCATCAACACCTTCGTTATAGGTCTTCACCGTCGCATTCATCTTCATCTCTCCTGCTTTGGCATCCTTACCTTCGGGAATAATATTGACGTCGTGTACAGTAACGATTCGGGGCAACGAAGCTAAACCACTGACGAACAACCCCAGCTCCTCATATTTGCCAATGACCTCAATACTAATCGGCAGTTCGGAATAGAAATCCTTACGAACCGGAGCACCCGGTTTAAATAACCTGAACTCAAGGCCGCTGGCCAATCCTGTCTGGGAAATATCGATCAGCAAGCTTGCCACTTCTTCTTTGGTTGGCATTTGCCGAATCATATCTTCCAGCTCTGTTTCGATTTGCGCCAATTGATCCTGGTAATCCGGAAGATTGATTGATTTTTTTTGTTTTGTCTCAAACGACCCTTTCAATTCCAACTCTTTCTTCTCGGAAGCATCAAGCGCTTTCAACTGGTCGAGCGTGTCATAGTAAACACCTGCGCCGAAAACCAGTACGCAGATAATTGCAATCGTTGCCGCTTTAATGGGCAACGGCCAAGTCCCCGCCTCATTAGGATCCCAATTAATTTCTGACAGATTCATTACTTGCCCTCCGTCGTCGGTCGCTTCGGTTTCTTACCGGCGGCACTTTCGCCATCCATGGCGGGCGCGGCTTGCGCATTTTGATTACCTTGATTGGCATGCAAAGTGAAATCACTTAACTGATCGGGGCTCACTTTGTTCCCCGTCTGAATCACATCAAGCCTTGGGTTTTTCAACCAAGCTGAGGCTTCAATCGCTCTCATGAAGGCGGAAACGCGCGCATTCGATTGCGATTTGCCTTCAAAATTCAGTTCGGCACCCACTTGCGTAAATTTAGTGAGGAAAACGCCGTCAGGCGTAGCTCTGGGAAGCTCATCAAACAAATGCACAATCTCCGGGCGACTTTCCTGTAGTTTCTGAATCAATTCTATTTTGGTCAGCAATTTACTTTTTTGTTCTTCAATAGTCTTTATTTTGGCAATTTTTATATCCAATAACGCTATTTCGTCCTGTATTATTTTGTTTCTTTGTTCCTGATGCGCCTTTAGTCCATCAATATACATATGAACACCGGCAAAAATAACGGCTGTAAACAAAACGGCCACGCCAATGGCATTAATAAAGTCCTGCTTTTTCTGTGCCCGCAGTTCTTCACGCCAAGGGAGTAAATTGATTTTTGCCATTAGTCAAAACTCCTCAATGCCAATCCGCATGCGATCATCATTGCTGAAGCATCATTGCTTAATGACTGGGGTTTTACCTTATTGGATAAAGACATATTAATAAAAGGATTGGCTATAACAGTAGGCACCCCCAGCGCTTGTTGAACCATTTTGTCGATGCCCGGTATTGATGCACAACCACCCGCCAGAATAAGACTATCGATACGCCTGTTCGCGCTTGATGAAACAAAAAATTGTATCGAGCGCTGAATTTGCTGAACCATCGCTCTTCTAAACGGGTCAAGCACATCAACGGTATAATTGTCCGGCAAGCCGCCCAACTTTTTTGCCAAGCCGGCCTCCTCATAAGTTAGTCCATAGCGGCGCTGAATCTCTTCAGTCAACTGTTTGCCGCCAAAGCCTTGGTCTCTTGTGTACACAGTACGGCAACTATATAAAACATTTAAAGCGGTCATGGTTGCCCCAATATCCACGATCGCAACCGTTTGTCCTTCTACGCCATCCGGCAATTGGTCTATCAGCAAGGCAAATGCATTTTCCATCGCAAAAGCTTCAACATCGACAATTTTGGTCTTTAAGCCCGCTCTTGCCAACACTTCAATACGATCATCAATAATTTCTTTCCGCGATGCTGCAAGCAACACATTGACCATTTCAGGATTACTCTCATTTTCGCCCTGCACTTCAAAATCGAAATTAACCTCGTCGAGTGAATAAGGCACATACTGGTCGGCTTCAACCATAATTTGCTCTTCCATTTCCTCATCGCTTAATGAAGCAGGCATCGGTATAACTTTAGTCATCACTGAAGACCCTGCGACAGCAACAGACGCTTGCTTTAACTTTGACCCGGATTGCTTTAAGGCGATTTTTATAGCCTCGGCTATCACTTCAATGTTTGCGATATTTTTATCAATAACAGCGTCTTGCGGCAGAGGCGCTACCGCATAGCTCTCAACCCGGTAACGAGCGCCGACCTTACTCAATTCGAGTAATTTTATAGCCGCAGTACTGATATCAATACCAAGAACAGCACTCTGTTTCTGACTAAACCAACTCATGAACTAACCCTTGAAAAACTTGATGATACCGTGATCGATCAATTGCAATATAGGCCTCGCGGCTATAATCAACAATCCTAAAACCTATTTACTGGCGAAAGTATAGTAGCCTTTTTTGTTTTGATGCTTAAAATGCTTATTTAATTTGTTGGACCTGTTGCTTTTTATCTACAGCGAAAACACTGTAGGAGCGCCGTTTGCAAACCGGATGCCTACAGTTTTTATCAATTCTGTACCGTTTCCGGATGACTTGTGGCTAAAATTCTAAAATGGTTTACTATTTTTTTTCTGACCATAACTCTGGGCGCAGCACTACCGGCTATCCTTTTATATAACAAGCTTTCAGCCGACCTGCCTGATATTAGGACCCTGCATAATGTTCAATACCAGACTCCTTTAAGCATTTACAGTAAAGATAATCTGCTGATTGCTCAATTCGGCGAGAAGAAACGCATCCCGGTTAATATAGAGGAAGTTCCCCGGCAACTTATTAATGCCTTTCTTGCCGCTGAAGACGACAGCTTTTATGAACATCCCGGCGTTGACTTTAATGGCCTGCTCCGAGCCGGTCTGCAACTCGCCTTAACCGGCAAAAAAAAACAGGGCGGCAGCACGATCACCATGCAGGTTACCCGAAACTTCCTGCTAAGTAATGAAAAAACTTACACCCGCAAGTTAAAGGAAATCATGCTGGCGTTAAAAATAGAGCACGAGTATTCAAAAAACAAAATCCTGGAACTTTATTTAAATCAGATTTTCATGGGCCACCGAGCCTATGGCATTGCCGCCGCGGCTCAGGTCTATTACGGCAAATCCTTAACCGAGTTGAGCTTGGCTGAGCACGCCATGATTGCCGGTTTGCCTAAAGCGCCCTCCCTATACAACCCCATCACCAACGAGGCCAGAGCCATTGAAAGACGCAATTATGTCTTGCACCGCATGCTTGAACTTAAACACATTACTGAACAAGACTATAAAGATGCGTCGAAGCAACCCTCTACGGCAAAGCTGCAATCGGTAACACCTGAAATTTCGGCGCTCTATTTAGCCGAAATGGTACGCCAAAAAATGCTCGAACTCTATGGCGAGCAAGCTTACACTTCAGGATTCAAAGTCTATACAACAATAAACGGGACATTACAAACCACGGCAAATCAATCACTTAGCAGCGCACTGCATGCTTATGACGAACGCCACGGATACCGTCGCTCAAACATTGGCAAAGACAAACATTTCAGCGAACTCCCGGTCATCGGCGATACTTTACCCGCCACCGTTTTAAGCGTAAAAAACAGCCTCGCAGCGGCCGGCCGCCCAGCTTCGCTCACAGCAAGCCTTCAAGACAAAACCCTGATTGAAATCCCGTGGGAAAACATGAAATGGGCCGGCAACATTATCTCCGGCATACTGAGAACCGGCGATACTATCCGGGTTCGTCAATTACCGGATAATAGCTGGGCTTTGACCCAAGTACCCGAGGCCGAAGGCGCATTTGTTTCATTAAATCCTGCCAATGGCGCCATTTTAGCATTAACCGGCGGTTTCGATTTTTTCCGCAACAAATATAACCGCGCCACTCAATCCAAAAGACAGCCGGGCTCAGGCTTTAAACCCATCATTTACACTACGGCCCTAGAGCAAGGCTACACCCCGGCCAGTCTTATTAACGATGCCCCTTTAGTCATCGACATTCCGGGGCAGGAAAACGAATGGCGGCCGGAGAATTACAACAAAAAATTCTACGGCCCAACCAGCATCCGATCGGCTATAACCCACTCGAGAAATATTATCTCCATACGCCTATTGAAAGAAATGGGCATTGAAAAAGCCGTCGCAACTGCATTACGCTTTGGCTTCACTGAAGAACAACTACCCAAGACCCTATCCCTGGCGCTAGGCAGCGGCTATGCGTCGCCACTGCAAATGGCAAGGGTTTATGCCACATTTGCCAACGGCGGCTTCCTGATCAAGCCTTATTTTATTGAACGCATTGAATCCAGTGGGGGTGAAACTATTTATCAGGCCAAGCCTGCAACTGTCTGCCCTTCGTGCGATAGCAATCAGCCATTAAACCGCAGCTACGCCCCCAGAATTATTACGCCGCAGATCTGTTTTTTGATGAATTCGTTATTGAGGGATGTCGTTCAACACGGCACGGCAACAGCTGCGAAAATATTGGGCAGACAAGATCTTGCCGGAAAAACAGGAACCACAAATGAACAGCGCGATGCTTGGTTTAACGGTTACACGCAGTCGAATGTCGCCACCGCATGGATAGGATTTGACGACTTTTCTCCACTGGGGAATTCTGAAACGGGCGGAGTAGCCGCGTTACCGATGTGGATAGAGTTTATGCGAATAGCTCTAAAAGACAGCTCGGAAATCCCTCTTGAAATGCCGGAAGGAGTAGTCAAAGCCTTTATAAGCCCGGAAACAGGCTTGTTAACTGCGTCTACAAATAAGAGTGGGATATGGGAGTTTTTTCAAGCGGAGCATGTACCGTCCCACTTTGCATCCTCATCAGGCAACTCGGCAACCGATTCCGATGAAAAGCCTACAGAGAACTTGTTTTGAAATAGCATATCGGTAGGATTCTAAACCGACATAAGCATCAACTATAAGCAGATTGATGCATCACCACGAAGCTCACGAAGACGTGCTCTTCGTGGTGATATAGAGCACTGAATTGATTAAGCGACATGACAACCACAAATTCAATCCGAGGCAAGTTGGAGCGCAGGCTTCGCCTGCTTGCAGGCGAAGCCTGCGCTCCAGATGCTTGAGTTAATGTCGCTTGATCAACGATGGCATCTATAAATCTTAAGCGGATCTTTAACCCGCCTTATCCATCAAATCAGCTTAACTTGCCGTGACACTGCTTAAACTTCTTGCCTGAACCGCAAGGACAAGGATCATTACGCCCCACTTTATTGCCCTCTCTGACAAACGGCTCTACCGCCGCAGTTGCTGATGCCATTCCAGCGGAAGCCTCATCGGCTTCCTGCTCGGATACTTGCGCAATCCCCTCAAAAGCATCCAAAGTTGGCGCCTGTGCATGCTCAAAATGCATTTCCTTGGGCGCTTGCATCTGCTCATCCATAGCGTAAACGTCTTCTTCCTGCCTGACTTGAACTTTAAACAGAATTCCTATTACTTCATACTTGATATGCTCAAGCAAATTGCTGAACATTTCAAACGCTTCACGTTTGTACTCCTGCTTGGGGTCTTTTTGCGCATAACCTCTAAAGTGTATGCCCTGACGCAAATAATCCATCGCCGCCAGATGTTCTTTCCAGCTGTTATCCAACACTTGCAGCATCACTGACTTCTCAAAGTGATGCAATACTTCCTTGGACATCTGCTGTTCTTTATCTTTATGGTTTTGTTCCAGAATAGCAATAATGCGCTTGCGTAAAGATTCTTCCTGCAACGAGTGGTCTTCAGCCAGCATTTTACGCACCGGAATTTCAACGTTGAATTCCTGATGCAAATGTTCTTCCAGGCCTTTAGTGTCCCACTGCTCGACCATGGTTTTGGGCGGAATATACTGGGTAATTACGTTATTGACCACATCTTCGCGTATCGCAGTAATAATCTCGGAAATTTCTTCCGCAGCCATCAGCTCATTACGCTGCGCATAGACAACTTTGCGTTGGTCATTAGCGACATCGTCATAAGCCAAAATTTCTTTACGCACATCAAAATTGCGATTTTCAACCTTGCGCTGAGCGCTTTCAATAGAGCGGGTTACCCAAGGGTGTTCGATCGCTTCGCCATTGCCCATACCTAATTTTTGCATCAAGCCAGCCACGCGATCCGATGCAAAAATGCGCATTAAATCGTCTTGCAGCGACAAATAGAAACGGGTTGACCCCGGATCGCCCTGACGGCCCGAACGTCCTCTTAACTGGTTATCGATACGGCGGGATTCATGACGCTCAGAACCGATAACATGCAAACCGCCGGTGGCGATAACCTGCTCGTGCCTGTCCAGCCAAGCGCCACGCACTCGCTCCTTATCGGCGTCGCCGGCATCTTCGCCCAATGCCGCCAATTCCGCTTCCAGATTGCCGCCGAGTACAATATCGGTGCCTCGTCCCGCCATGTTGGTAGCGATAGTCACCGCGCCCGGCATACCGGCCTGTTCAATGATATGCGCTTCGCGCTCATGTTGTTTGGCGTTCAGCACTTCGTGTTTAATGCCTTGCTTATTCAATAACGCGGACAGCCGCTCGGAGTTTTCAATCGACGTGGTTCCAACCAACACCGGCTGTCCACGGCTAACGCACTCTTTAATATCATCGGCAACGGCGATATATTTTTCATCGGCAGTCAGGAACACCACGTCGCCCAAATCCTTACGGATCATGTTGCGATGCGTAGGAATGACGACGACTTCAAGACCGTAAATCTTGTTCAACTCGAACGCTTCGGTATCCGCGGTACCGGTCATGCCGGACAGTTTTTCGTACAAGCGGAAATAGTTCTGGAAGGTGATCGAAGCCAGCGTCTGGTTTTCATTTTGAATAGCAGCATGCTCTTTCGCCTCAATCGCCTGATGCAAACCTTCAGACCATCGGCGTCCCGGCATAATCCGGCCGGTAAATTCATCGACGATAATGACTTCATTATTGGCGACGATGTAATCAACGTCTTTTTTGAATAGAACATGGCCGCGCAATGAAGCCGTCAGATAGTGCATCAGGCGAATATTGGTCGCGTCGTACAAACTGCTGCCTTCCACCATTAAGCCATGCTCGACCATCAAGTTCTCAACATGCTCATGACCTGCTTCGGTCAGATATAGCTGGCGTACTTTTTCATCGACTGAATAATCGCCCGGTTCGCCTTCTTTCTCCTGTTTGGTCAGAAATGGGATGATCTGATTGACCTTAATATATATTTCGGTACTTTCTTCGGTAGGGCCGGAGATAATCAGCGGCGTTCTCGCCTCATCGATAAGGATCGAATCCACCTCGTCAACAACGGCAAAACTTAAATCCCGCTGAACTTTCTGCTCCAGGCTAAAAGCCATATTGTCGCGCAAATAATCAAAACCGAATTCGTTGTTAGTTCCGTAAGTGATGTCTGAAGCATAAGCTTGGCGCCGTGCATCGCTTTCCATCTGGCTGATAATCACGCCGGTAGTCAAGCCCAGAAAACCGTAAAGCTTGCCCATCCATTCGGAGTCACGTTTGGCCAAGTAATCATTAACCGTAACAACATGCACACCGCGCCCCGGCAACGCATTCAAATAGGCGGCCAAAGTTGCCATCAGGGTTTTACCCTCGCCGGTTTTCATTTCGGCAATTTTGCCGTCATGAAGTATCATGCCGCCAATCAATTGCACATCGAAATGGCGCATACCAAAGACCCGGGTCGACGCTTCCCTGACTGTCGCAAACGCTTCTGGAAGCAGATTGTCCAGTTTTTCGCCTTGCGCCAAGCGGTCACGAAACTCCTGTGTTTTTGCTTTTAACGCATCATCAGATAATTTTTCGTAATCAGAAGCCAAAGCATTGATCTTTTTGACCAACGACTTTTTCTTCTTTATCAGCCTGTCATTACGGCTCCCTATAACAAATCTAACCAACTTACCCAGCATGTTTTTTTCCGGTATGAATTTAGTAAATGATTGAATAAAACCGTGGGATTATATACTGTCTATTGATTTAGTTACAGTTAAAAACACGCTTTATAGCCTTAACAAAAAACCCTAGCATTGAGTAAAGGGCATTTAAAAAATCAATCAAGTTGCCTTAAAAAAGTTTTTACTCTGCCGGTTTACTCTCGTTTGTAAGGCCTGATGTAAGCGCTTTGGAAGCTAGGTAGCCGCCGGCCGGCTTGATGATTTTTAGATTAAAGCCGACACTGCGAACTGCTGAATGAACGAAGCAACAGGTAGTCAATTAGACTTTGGGGACTAGAACTGCGCCTCTGGTTTCCACCGGCGAATTTTTTTTCGTTACCGTTTCCGACCTAAAGACATCCGCAAAAACGTGCTGCGCGTCTTGCTAACGCGTACAGCACGTCCTGCCGCATATGCAGAACAAAATTATTTGGATAGCCAGACAGGACCTTTATCTTCAGCTCGTTCCTTAACGAAACCTTTCTTCCTGTGCATAAGTACCGGGAGCTTCACAATACATAACCATAGTTATCAGTTCGGCGACATTTTCAGCCTGCATTTTCTCCATGATACTTGCCCTGTGAACATCTACGGTACGATTGCTGATATTGAGTATTTTTGCGGATTCCTTATTAGAGTGGCTTTTGACTATCAGCCCCAGAACTTCTTTTTCCCTTGTTGTTAAATGATCGATGCGATCTTGTATGCGGCGTTTCTTGACCTGCTCTTCCCTAAATGCAATATCTTTTTTAATAGATTCATTGATTCGCTCCAGTAATAGGGCGTTATCAAAAGGTTTTTCCAGAAAATCAACAGCGCCGGCCCTGAATGCTTTTGCCGAATCGGCAATATCGGCATGACCGCTGATAAATATGATCGGAATGCTGATGCCCCTGTTCAGTAATTCGTTCTGAAGATCATGTCCGCTCATTAAAGGCATTCTAACGTCCAGAAGCAGGCACCCTGCATATTCAGGAGTATACCCGCTCAAAAAGGCTTCGGCGGACTCAAAACTTCGAACCGTTTGACCCGTTGATTCAATCAGTAGAGTTAGCGAGTCGCGTATCGCAAATTCATCGTCCACTAAATAGACTACAGGTGTTGAGTTATTAACGCTCATCAGATTTTCTCCGTATGGGTAGGGTGAAATAAAAAGTGGTACCTTTTCCAGCTTGGCTGTTGAAATGCAAAGTACCTTCATGGGCTTCGATAAGTGAGCGACTGATGGATAGCCCCATGCCCATGCCATCTATTTTGGTCGTGTAAAAAGGTGTCAAAATTTTTTGTTGCTGTTCTTCATTAAGTCCCGGCCCATTATCCTTCACCCTAACTTGTATGCCGTCATTGAGCGTTAAGCGGCTATGAATGGCTATCTGACGTTGTTGTTTTGCGGGTAAGTTTTGTAAGGCTTCAACGCTATTCCTGATCAGGTTTATGATGACCTGTTCAATTTGCACATGATCGACATCAATAGGCGGCAGATTGTTTTCCAGTTCAAATATCAGCTTTATATCGTTTTGTTTAAATTCGGCAATACACAGACTGACAGCATCATGAATCAAAGTATTAAGGTTAGTGGCTGATCGATGTTTTGCATGGGATTTGACAAACTCCCTCATGCGATGAATTATCCGTCCCGCTCTTAAAGCCTGTTGTTGCGTTTTATGCAAAACTTCAGTCAGCTTTACCAAATCAGGATTTTCAGCATTAATGAGGTTTAAACTGACTTGGGTATAGCTGGAAATCGCCGATAAGGGCTGGTTGACTTCGTGGGCAATACCTGAAGCCATTTCCCCCATCAGTCCGAGACGAGTGACGTGGGCGAGTTCATCCAGATGCTCCTTGTCTTGCTGTTCCCGATGCTTGCGTAAGCTCACATCACGCACAATATTAGTAAAATAGTGCTCATTATCGATCGAAAATTCCGCTACGGACAGATCAAGGGGCACTATCGAGCCATTTTTGCGAACACCTTCAATCTCCTGAATTTGGCCGATACACTGCTTTGCACGGGTCAAGTTATAATCGTTTATGTCTCTTGGCGATAACGGCATCAGTTTGCTGATACTGCAACCGATCAGCTCTTCCGGTTTATAACCGAAGATAGTTTCTACTGCGGCGTTAACGGATACAATAATATCCAACATGTCAACAGTGATAATACCTTCCACCGATGCGTTAAAAATTGAATTGAGTTTAGCTTCCCGCTCCACTAATTGGTGCCTGGAGCGGCGAAGTTCTTCAACTTTCTTCATCAAACTCAGATTGCTTGTAGTCAGCGCCCTGGTCTGTTGGCGAATCTTTTCTTCCAATTTTTCATTAAGGCCGGCAATGGTTTCTTCCGCCTGCTTGCGTTCGGTTATGTTGTTAATGGTCAGACATATTTGTAATGCGTTCTTATCGTTGTAAATAACTCTTGCATAGCATTCAACATAGGTTGACATACTTTTATCGCAGGATGCCGGTAATTCGGTGCAAAGTTGGAAGTATTGGCATTCCGGATGGATTGGCGAGGCGCTGGTATCCCAGGCTTTGGCGTTAACGACTTGAGCGTTTTTTTGAGTTAACAGACTACGGAAAAACAAGTAATAATTATCCTGATCCGAAAGATGAATAAATTGACTGAATCTTTTATTAATCAGCTCTTTTCTTGAACAGCCCAGCAGGACAGTTGCCGCAATATTGGCTTTTTGAATAATCCCGGCTTCACTTAGCGTCAGATAACCGACCGGCGATGAATCATACAGTTGCGCATAGCTATCACGCGATTCAATCAGTTCCTGATGCGCCCTGTTTAACTCCTCATTCTGCATTTTCAGCTCTATTTGGTGGACTTGAAATTCAAACAGTAGTTTTTGGATATCCTCAGTGGACATTCGGGCAATATCGGCGCCGGAGTGAGAAAGCATAATTTCCGCCTGCCTTCGGATAGTCTCGCGATGCTTATTTAACAAGGCTTCCGCTTTGCTCTTAAGGCTCTCAGTATTCATGTCTTTATAAAGTGATTTGTTCATAATCATGTCCATTTCTTCATATCCATTTCTGAGGAGTTGCCGGAATAAGACAGCCCTAAGAATAAGCATGCCATTCTCTTGCAGTATCGTTATCTTAATCTTGTTCAGTACTTTATATTCTGTGTCAGATCGACTCTTTATATTTACCGAGTCTGTTGAAAATATAGCCGAGAAAATCGAATTTGTAATTCAGCATGCTATATCCGGCATCAATTAAAACTTTTTACATAACAATAGCCAACATCATTTGCCCTAAGTATTCAGCTCCTTCCGGGAAAAATGATAGCTGCGGAGAAAATTGAACAATTACCCCTCCTTATTTTTAAACGCTTATTCATAATGTACGGCATTAGTGGGTGGAAATACATAAGCAAAATCACTTAGGTGTGTATACGAATTTTACAGCTGTTTTCTTTGTTATAAGATTTAACTACAGACCGTCCGGAGACTAACATGACAACTAACATAGAAAGCGATGAGCAACAATTCAGCATAAATTGGCGACATAAAATTTCCGGGATTGATATTGAGCAACAAGAAATGCAATTTATCAATGATGAGGTTGAATATTACAAACTGCTAAAAACCAAATCAAAGAAAAATTCGTATGCAGAAGATGAGTCCGCCTGATTTTTTTTCGTTGAAATATAAGTAAAGTTAACAGGAGCGGATCGCTTCAAAAAGCCGACTTGGGCCTTCTGCAGCGCAGACTGAGCTTTAGCACCTAATAAAATAAAATTATCCCTGTCTTTCGGGTAAGTTTAGTCAAGGCAAGCTTTTTTCTTTGGCGAGGTCTCAGCTCCCGGCGCCTGTTCTGCGGTGTATTTTTTTACGAGCTAAGCTGGATTCTTCCTAAAGATTATTAAAAATGACCCAACTAAATAGTGGATATTGTTGTTATCCAAGGAGTAGAAATGCAATGTTTGAAAAACTTAAGGAAGATCTGGAAATGTTTAGTTCGTTCTTTTTAATGATGCCGCAACTAACGAATAGCCGACTAGCCATAGATACCTTACGGATTAGTGAGGCCAAATATCGCATCTTATTCGAAAACATTGATCAAGGTGTTATTTACCTGGATGCCACGGGGGTGACAATAGCGGTCAACCAAGCCGCAGAGCACCTTCTTGGCTTGCCTCGCGATGTTATTGTAGGGCGTAAGTTTGTTGACTCCTGCTTTAAAGTTATCAAGGAAGACGGCTCAGTTTTTCCGGAAGAACAACAACCTTCAATGTTAGCGTTACATACCGGTAAGCCTGTTGAGGGTGTAGTGATGGGCTTGTTTAATTCCGAGCGGCAAACTTATATCTGGATCGTCGTTAATGCGGTACCCGAATTCAGGACGGGCGAGCATCAGCCGCACCAGATTTTAATGACTTTGACGGATATTACTCGGCAAAAGCAGTCTGAAGGCAAGCTGAGTATGGCCTCGGTCATTTTTAATAACATAGGGGAAGGCATCTTTGTTACCGATAAAGACAAAAAAATTATTTCGGTTAATGAAGCATTCACCACAATAACCGGCTTTACCCAGCATGATGTTTACGGAAAAAAAACTCATTTTTTACTAGCCAAGAAACACCGCCTAAAAATTGACGACGAATTAAATAGTCATGCCCTGGGCGTCAATAGCTGGCAGGGGGAAGTATGGCGCCGCCATAAAACCAATCCGGACTTTCCTTCGTGGACGACCGTTAGCGAGGTAAAGGATTCAAGCGGGGAGGTATCCCATTATGTTCATGTGTTTATGGATATAACGCATTTTAAGAAAGCCCAGGATCATCTGGGTTTTTTGGCCTACCATGATCCCTTGACTAAATTACCCAACCGGCTGCTGCTGAAGGATCGTATTGATCATTCATTACAAAATGCGCTACGGGAAGGCTCGCAGGCCGCCGTATTATTTCTTGATCTTGATCGTTTTAAGGGGATTAACGATACTTACGGTCATGAAGTTGGCGACGGCTTATTAAGGGAGGTCGCCAAACGCATCAAAAACCTGGTCAGAAAAGAAGACACTGTTTCACGTTATGCCGGCGATGAATTTGTCGTGTTTATGGAAAATATTCCCGATGCCAAAAATCCCGCCAAGCTCGCACAAAAGCTGATCGATACCTTTAACGCCCCCGCTTATATTAAAGGCCACCGCTTAAAAATATCGACCAGTGTAGGCATCAGTTTGTTTCCGCAAGATGGGCATGATACCGATACCTTGATCAAGAATGCCGATGCGGCTATGTACCGTGCCAAGAAAGAAGGCAGGAACAACTTTCAATATTATAGTATGGAGTTGACCACGGAAGCTTTCGAGAAAATGTCTATGGAATGCGCATTACGCCGATCCCTGGAGAGACATGAGTTGATTTTGTATTTTCAGCCGCAAGTTTGCCTTAAAACCGGAAAACTTGTGGGTGTTGAGTCTTTGGTGCGCTGGATGCATCCAACGGATGGATTGATACCGCCCAAACAATTTATACCTATAGCCGAGGAAAGCGGATTTATAGTGGCGTTGGGCGAATGGGTATTAAAAAATGCTTGCATGCAGATGCGCCGGTGGTTGGATGAGGGCTTAAAAGTCAACAAAATGGTCGTTAATGTCTCTGCTGTCCAGTTTTTACGCTCCGATTTTGTCGCGACGGTTGAACGGGTATTACATTCAAGCGGGCTGGACCCTTCTTACCTTGAACTGGAACTTACCGGCAGCAGCTTTATGGACAATTCCGAGCAAACCATCAAGGCGCTCAATCAGTTAGTTGCATCCGGAATCGACTTGACTATCGATGATTTTGGTATGGGCTGTTTTTCGTTTAACAACTTAAAACGCATTTCGGTAAAGAAGTTAAAAATTAACAGCTCATTTGTAATTGATGTATTGAGTAACGCCAATGATGAAGATATTACCCGTGCGGTGATAGCCTTGGGTCATGGTCTGCATTTACAGGTTATTGCCATGGGGATTGAGTCTAAAGACCAGCAAAACCGGCTAAAGGATTTAGGTTGCGATGAGGGACAAGGCTATTTATACAGCTCTCCGGTATTGCCTTGGTCAAGTGTTTTTCGGAAATTAATGAGCGAATGATGTTTTCTTCCAGCCCCGAAAATGCTTGAGTTTTTAGCTATTCGACAAATCCTCTCCCAGCCAAGTTTTTTCGCGTCTTTCCTGGCCTTCGCGGGCTGCGCCTATCGATCCCCCATAAAGTCAATATCTACCGAGCAGCCACACAAATATAGAATGGGGATAGGTGTTTATACCAATTACATCGCCTAATTTACCCTGTTAGACTGGCTAAGCATTTGTACCAATTGTTCGATTTCCCCGTTGTCCATAGAATGGAAAACGAAGGATGTTCCTTCGGAATGGGTAGGGGGTAAATCGTGGTTGATTTTAATTCAATACAAAAATCTACACAGGGGGATATTGATAAGGATAAATTTTACAAAATGGTTGAAGAACGGGCTTACTGTAAAGCCGAAAAAAGAGGTTTTATCGGTGGGCATGAAATGGACGACTGGCTTGAGGCCGAATCGGAAATTGAAAATCAATATTTCTATTGGTCCCAAAATGTTGAGTAATTTAGATCACACTGTTTGTTCACATAAAGTTATGGTAGTTAATATGAAACGAAACAAAATAATTGAGACGCTTAATCAGGATAAGTTAATAGAACATAAAAAGCGGGTCGCTTTCCATGAAGCGGGACATGCGGCGGGGATTCATTTAAATAACAAAGCCAGACAGCTGCCGCCGATTTTTTTTAAAATCATGTTTAAGGATATGAGCGGAGTGACAGCCGCGGATGTCGTAGCCTATCAAACAACCCATGACGATTGCATTGCACGAGTGGAAGGAGGACGGCTCATTGAATTATTGCCGCCTTCTATTAATAGCTTGGTCCGCGAATTAACGGAGCACAATGACGCCATGGTGCAATTGGTCAAGGATTATATGATCGCCTTCGAGGCGGATATTATTAACCTGCTTATCGGGCCGTTGGCCGAAGCCAAACATGTCGCCGACGCCGATGATGAACTGTTTAGTCACCAAATAGTCAATCTGAAAGCCTTAAAAAATTATGGCGGCAGTTCCGATCTTGCCCTGGCTAATGAATATTTACAAAGTTTCTCTGCCGATAAACAACAAAGAGACGATAAATTGGATGAGTTGTTTAGTTCCGCATTTGACTTTGTAAATAATAATGCAAACTGGGCTGCAATCACTCGACTGGCCGATTATATTCTTGACAGCAGTAAAAACATTCTTGACTGTGAAGAGATTGTTTCAATACTCGATCAGTCAATAGATCAATTTCAAAACCGGAAAGTCATGGCAAGAAATCAATGGTTAACATAACTTAGCCGGTTTTGTCCATTGACACCTTAGTTAACGGTCAATTAGACTCAACCAAAATGGCTATTAACTGTAGGTATTGCGACAATGGATGATTCAATGAACAACATTATAAAAACCGTGCTCACATTAGTGAGTAATTTATTCATCTATCTGAAAAATTTAGTGATGCTCGGCTTAAGTTACCTATCCAAACAAAGACCGGAGCGGGAACTCAATAAACTGTCGGATAAAAAAAGCGCCAGCGCCCTACAAAGAAAGATTCTTTTCTTTGGATTGTTATTAATCCTGATACTGACTTTTATCAATAGTGTTCAGGAAGTCCAACGCGACGAAATCCCTTACAGCCGGTTTATTAAACTGGTCAAAGAGGAAAAAATCGACAAGGCCGTGGTAACCGAGCGCTTTATCACCGGTGTTATCAAGTCTGACGATGCGAAGCAGCCCGCCAAAAATTTCATGACGATTCCGTTATGGCAAAACGATCTTGCGCAAATGCTGGAGCAAAACAAGGTTGATTTTGTGGTTAGAAGCAGTGAGAACTGGTTAACCAATCTTTTTCTCAACTGGATTATCCCGATGGCAATTCTGGTGTTTATTTGGTCATGGATGATGCGCCGCACTGCGGCCGGTGGGGCGCAGTCTTTTCTTAATTTAGGTAACAAAATTCACATACATCAGGATACCCAAGCCAAAATTACCTTCAGTGATGTCGCCGGCGTCGATACCGCCAAACAGGAGCTTAAAGAGTCCATCGATTTTCTAAAAACACCGGAAAAGTTTCAGCGATTAGGCGGACGCATGCCCAAAGGCGTGTTGCTGGTAGGGCCGCCCGGAACCGGAAAAACCCTGCTGGCGCGCGCTGTCTCCGGGGAAGCGCAAGTACCGTTCTTTAACATTAGCGGTTCTGAATTCATTGAACTGTTTGTCGGTGTGGGCGCCGCCAGAGTACGTGAGCTTTTTGTACAGGCACGGAATCAAGCGCCCTGCATCATATTTATTGATGAACTTGACGCCATCGGTCGCACACGGGGCGGCCCGGTGATGATGGGCGGCCATGATGAACGCGAACAGACCTTAAACCAACTGTTAACCGAAATGGACGGTTTCGATACCTCGGTCGGCGTAGTGGTGATGGCGGCAACCAATCGCCCTGAAGTGCTTGATAAAGCGCTGTTGCGCTCCGGACGTTTCGACCGTCAGATTGTCGTTGATAAACCGGATTTGCGAGACCGTATTGAGATTCTTAAATTGCATACCAAAGGACTGACCCTGGCTAAAGACATCGACCTGGCCGTCATCGCCAAGCGTACGCCGGGCTTGGTGGGTGCGGATCTTGCCAACATAGCCAATGAAGCGGCGATTATGGCGACGCGGATCAGTCATGATAAAGTCGAAAAAGAAGACTTCGAGTCGGCTATCGACCGAATATTGGCCGGGCCGGAAAAGAAGAACCGGGTTTTAAATCCGGAAGAAAAACGCAGGGTCGCTTTTCATGAGGCAGGACACGCTATGGTCGCCGAACATGTGCCGACCGGACAACCGGTGCATAAAATTTCCATTATTCCGCGCGGCGTGTCGGCATTGGGCTTTACCTTGCAATTGCCGGTAGAGGAAAAATTCTTATCTACCGAAGATGAGCTTAAAGACCAACTGGCTATCTTATTGGGCGGACGCATATCCGAGGAGATTATCTTGGGCAACATCTCAACCGGCGCCCAGAATGACCTGGAAAAAGCCAGTGAAATTGCCCGCAGCATGGTTTGCAATCTGGGCATGAGCAAAAAAATGGGGCCGTTGACTTACGGCAAGCGCCAACAACTCCAATTTTTGGAAACGGAGGTCTCGGAATATCGCAATTATTCCGATGAAACAGCCCGGCTTATTGATACTGAAATAATGGCGCTGGTTGAAGAAGCCGAAACGCGTGCGCGTGAAATCATCATTGCCAACAGCTCGGCATTGGAAAAACTGGCCAATTTGTTACAAGAAAAAGAGGTGATTAGCAGGGACGAAATGCTGGCTTTGATTGGCAATTGAGACCGATGAGCAGTTTAAAGAAATCGGCATATACTTTATTCCGGTTTTTGCGTCCAGCCAAAAATCAACCTGATTAGTAAGATGTTTCAGCTAGCACTGCCCTATCGGCATGAACACCTATGACCAGGGGCAATCCCTTGTGGTTGCCCTGTGGGCAGGCACAAGGCCCGCCCCTACAACACTCTGGCTGAAACATCCTGCTAATCAGGAAAATCAAAGCGCATCGGAGAGTGTGAATCTGATAGCTGAGTAATTAAGCGATGTCCGGGTAAAGAATCTACCCTGCATTCGATTCTGTTATTTGCCGCGAAGACACGAAGTTTATGTTTTTTCTTCGTACCCATTCAGTCGTTCGTGTCTTCGTGGCGAGTAAAAATGCGTAACTTGGGAATGTTCTTTCCTGGAAATTAGCTTATTGGCAGCTCACGCAAACCCTAAACCAAATGCCCCCACAAATCATATTCATCCGCCTCTTCCAGTTCGACATCGACAAAATCGCCGACTTTCAAATGCGTCGCACCGTCAATAAATACCTGCCCGTCGATTTCCGGCGCATCGGCTTTACTTCTTGCCACCGCCCCTTCTTCAACCACTTCATCAATCAGCACCGTTTCGATTCTACCTACCCGCTGCTGCAAACGCGCGGCGCTGATTTCAGCCTGATGCGCCATAAACCGGGCCAAACGCTCCTGTTTGACCTCTTCCGGCACCTGGCCGGGTAACTCATTGGCAACCGCGCCTTTAACCGGCGAATAGGCAAAACAGCCGACTCTATCCATTTGCGCCTCGCTGAGAAAATCCAGCAACTGTTCAAATTCCGGCTCGGTTTCGCCGGGAAAGCCGACGATAAACGTGCTGCGCAAAGTTATATCGGGGCAAACTTCCCGCCATGCTTTAATCCGCTCCAGATTATTCTCGCCGGCAGCCGGACGTTTCATTAACTTGAGGATACGGCTGTTGGCATGTTGAAACGGTATATCCAGATAAGGCAGGATTTTGCCCTCGGCCATTAACGGAATCACTTCATCCACATGCGGATACGGATAAACATAATGCATCCTGACCCAGATACCCAGGTCGCCCAGCGCCTCGGCTAAATCGTAAAAACGGGTTCTAACCGAACGGCCTTTCCAATCCCGGCTTTGATACTTTAAATCCAGGCCATAGGCGCTGGTATCCTGTGAAACAACCAGTAATTCCTTTACCCCGGCATTAGCCAGACGTTCGGCTTCCAGCATCACATCATCAACCGGCCTACTGACCAGATCGCCGCGCATCGAAGGGATAATGCAGAAGGTGCAGCGATGATTGCAGCCTTCGGAAATCTTCAAATAAGCATAATGCCTCGGCGTCAGTTTTATGCCTTGCGGCGGCACCAGACTGATAAACGGATCGTGCGGAGGCGGCAAATGCTCATGCACGGCGGCCACCACTTCTTCCAGGGCGTGCGCGCCGGTCACTTTTAAGACTTGCGGATGGCGTTCCCTGATTTCGGCCTCTCTGGAGCCCAGACAGCCGGTGACGATGACCTTGCCGTTTTGAGCCAGCGCCTCGCCGATGCTGTCCAGCGACTCTTCTACGGCTGCATCAATAAAACCGCAAGTATTAACCACGACCAAATCGGCGTCTTGGTAAGTCGGCGAAATGGTGTAACCCTCCGAACGAAGCTTGGTTAGAATTCTTTCGCTATCAACCAGGGCTTTGGGGCAACCCAAACTAATAAAACCAATATGTGGAGTAGTCATTTAAATCTCAGTTAGTGTTAAAGCGCGCTAGTTTATAGGAGTGGTTGTTCAAATAGAACGATTTTTCCTAACTATCCGTCAGGTATTTATTTTTTTGTAAAGAACACGGATGACACCGATTAGACGGATTTAAACGGATTTTATCAGTGACAATCAGTCTAAATCCGTGTCATCCGTGTTCTATTTAGTTGGTTACGGCTTTTCTTTAATCGCGCTCGGATGACGGATTAACATCGACAAATGCCCTTTACTTTTGCTCAGCCAGCCGCGCACTTCGATGGTCTTGCCCAAATAGCCGTTAATATCGGGGAATAAATCCGCCCATTGATTTTCAATACGCACCTCAAATGCATTGGAAAATTCCAGATAAATCGATTTTCGAGTCTTGCGAATATTCACCACCTTGCCGACCAGACGCGTCCACCCCGGATGTCCGGCTTCGCTAAGACTGCCGACCGGTATGGCGGCATATTCCGGCAAGCCCCAAATGCCGAGTTTGGCTTGCTCCGCCTGATTCTGGGCCTTGACCAACTCATTGACATAAAGCAGCTCAGGCGGATAAATGCTGACTGCCGCCAAACCTGCCGTTACCAGTTGCAGGTTAATATGTTCTTTGTTTTCGGTGAACAAATGCGCCAAAGTCCTGCCGTATTTATCGATTTTTTCCACGCCCACTTCCAGCCGGACTTTGGTGTTTTTCAGCTTGTCGATCAACCAGCGCTTGGCCTCGTCGCCGCCCGCATCAGCCGCTTTATCCCGGTGCTGAACCTCCGGCGTATTGATGCCCAAAAAGCGGATTTTACGGCCATCTTCCAGCATCACGGTGTCGCCGTCATAAACCGTCTTGACCGTATAAAAATCATAACCGGGTTTTATATCGAGTATTTTCGCCTCGGCAACCGGCCGGTCGGAGAAATGCTTGCTGCCGTCCGCATCCTGCCATTGGTAAATTTCCGCGTTAGCCCAGCCGGACAAACATAATAATAAAACCGGTAAAATTCTCATGCCCTGCCTTTAATATTTATACTCAAGTGAGCTAAGTCGTCGTAAATAAATAACCTATACTTTTTCTCATCGCGATTTGATGGCATAGTTCCAGTCTTTGCCATGAAACTTGGCGGGTATGAGATTGACTTTCCGCAGGTCTTCATCGCTCACCTTGATCCCACTAGGATAAGCA
>JAUGSS010000193.1:0-4131 GCA_044426515.1 Methylococcaceae bacterium
AGCAACGAAGCCCTCTCTCATCCAATTCCGCTTTCATGCGCTGGAACTTTCTTTTTATGCTATCTATAACTGCGATATCAATCATTCCACCATTATATTGAAACAGACAAAAAGTATGAGTTATTTATTTACGTCTACTTAGCGTTGACCAATAGCGTAGACACATTCAACGATGTCGATCCGGTTACCGGTTCTATAGGTTCGCGCTGGACTGCCCATTACTTTACCGGCAATACCAATTTGGGCAGCGGCCTTGCAGGTAAGAAAATCCTGTTGGTGCGGCGTACTGCGGGAGGATCGGGCTATGGCGTTATTCCGCTGATCAGTGATATTCCGCTGGAGCATCTTAATATCGTAGGATTACCCAGTACCGCTTGGGTTTCCGACGGCACACAGGCATGGAAACAAACTATCAGCGCGGTTAATGCCGGCACCTATCTGGCCAAGAAAATTTCTGACGGAGGCATGATTGCCGTTGATCCGAATATAATTCTAAAACCCGGCACAACGAATTATCCCGATCAACAGCCTGAATTGACGACAGGTTCACCTGAACCCGGCTGGCCGTTAAATCTGACCACGATACCCACAACCGGTAAAACAAAATTCACTGTATTACCTACGGGAGGGTTGATTTACGGGGTGGCGGTCACGCTGGATTTATATAAAGTGCTGCAAGCCGCGCAAAAAAGAGCGGGATCACTGCCGGAAAGCGCCGTTATCGGCAACTACAGCGAAACGGATATGCCGAATCTCAATCGGAACATCGTGGCATCGCTGTTGGCGGGCAAGATTGGCGCTTGGGATCAGGTCAAGATTGTCGATAAAACCGACGGCAATACCGTCAAGAGTTTGCTGGACAGCAGTATTTTGGCCGATGCGGCAGTTTCAGAGCCTTACAAAGAAGCAACGACCGGTTCGAATTTGACGCCGGTGGCCTTGGCTTTAAGAAATAACGGTGCGGCGACCGGGGTCATTGCTTACTCGGTATTTCTCAATTATCCGGGCACCAAAAATGCTTTCGCGCCGGCGGTTAAAACACCGGATAACGCTGTAGATGAAGACGCCTCAATGCCTATTGTCAAAGAGCCGGTTATTGTTTCCGATACCGGAACGCTGCTTAAAGATTGGCAGAACGGCACTAATGTTCTTAGTTTCAACAATGTTGTTGATGGTTTGGGCTTTGCTAAACGTTGGGGCATTGCAATTAATACAGCCGATAAAAACAATACCGTTACCGCCGCCGGTATCGGCGGCGATCCTTGGCGTTATATCCGGCTTGACGGCTATGCGCCGACCCTGGAAAACGTAGCGGCGGGCGTTTATTCTTACTGGGCGGAGGGCGTAGTACTTTACCGCGCCAGTAAAGCAGATCCGCAATGGGCGCTTAAAACCAAACTCATGAAAGCCTTGGCAGACAGCTTGGGCAGTCCGGCGATAGCAGGAACGGTTAATACCACTCAAGCTTGGGGCAAAACCGGTACCTTTGCGACCACAGCCGATCCGCGCGGATTCGCGGCAACCTTACCGTTTAACCCCAGCAATCCGGTTGTGCCTTTCTCGCACAAAAATAACGGGGCGGTACATACGGAAATTGTGCCGGTAGCCGATTCTGCGGCGACCGGCGGTCTTGCCGTTCAGTTGAAATAATACCGGCTCATATCCGGGGATAAACATGGCGTACTCATTGCGGTTTTTCCTATGCCTGCTAGTTCCCGGCTCCTGCTTGGAAATTCGGTTTTGGAAACTCCGGTTCCCCGTCTCGCGAAGCTAGAGCTTCGTCCTTTGGGTTCCCAAGCTGGTCTTGGGAGCCGGCGCAAAGCCTGGAAACCAGCACAACTGTTGATACAGCAACAGTTTCTGTTGATTGACTGTTGCCATATCAACAGCTTAATAGCTTAATTAAAGTAAATTACCTATATAAATCAATTTGATATTAATTGGCATGATGGTTGCTTTTATGTATTGAACAACACTATTTAACTCAATTAATTTTTATCACCTTTGCGCAAATCACTTAACAGTTCTAAACCGACAATAAGTATTTCCGGCCTTATGAAGCAATTAATACGGTACGCATTGATAAGCACCGGCATGCTGCTGTTTTCAGCCTCTTTATGGGCGGAAAAACAGCCTGTCGCGGCAACCGAACAACAAGCCGAAGCCTTACCGAGTTTCGATTTGCTGGAAATGCAGGTCGACGGCAATACGGTATTGGACCGGCAGCTGGTTGAAAAAACGCTGTATCCGTTTTTAGGGACAGGAAAAACCGTCGATGATGTGGAAAAAGCCAGGCAGACTCTGGAAGCCGTATATAAGGAAAAAGGTTACCCGACGGTTCTGGTGGACATTCCCGAGCAGGATGTGGTCGAGGGTTTAGTGCATCTGCAAGTCGTTGAAGGCGCTGTAGAGCGGCTTAAAATCACCGGCTCCCGCTATTTTTACCTGGGTAAAATCAGGGACAAAGTACCGGCGCTGGCTGCAGGCCAGGTTCCTTTTATGCCGAACGTTCAGGAACAGGTCGGCGAATTGGGCAAAGAATCGTCCGACCGTCAGGTCACGCCGATTTTCCGCACCGGAGCTACGCCCGGAAAAACCGAAGTGGAACTGCGCGTCAAAGACGAGTTGCCTCTGCACGGCAGCCTCGAAATGAACGGACGCAACTCGGAAAACACTTCCCGTACCCGCTTGATCGGCTCGTTGCGTTATGACAATTTGTGGCAAAGTTTCCATAGCGCATCGCTGCAATATCAGGTATCGCCGGAAAATGCCGACGAAGTCGAAGTCTGGTCGGGTACTTACGTATTACCTACGGGCTGGGCCAATACGCGCCTTGCGATGTACGGCATCGGCATCAATTCCAACACCCAATTAGGCACCAGTGTCGGCGGTTTATCCGTGGTCGGTACCGGCGCGATTTACGGCGCGCGTTTGATAAAACCGTTACCGGGCATTAATGCTTACAATCACAGCCTGAACCTCGGTTTCGACTACAAAAGTTTCAATCAAGGCATCAATCAACAGGGACAGGATCAACAGACTTCGCCGATCAGTTACGCCCCGTTCCAGATCGGCTACGACGGCAGTTGGCGTTATCCCGGCGTGACCACGTCGCTGAGTTCGGTTATCCATTTCTCGGTGAACGGCGTCGGCAACGATCAACAGGAGTTCGAGAACCGGCGCTTTAAAGCCAAAGCCGGGTTCGCTTATTTCACCACCGAACTTAAGCATTTGCGCGAATTGCCTTGGGATCTGCGCTTGGCAACCCGAGCGTCCGGTCAAGTGGCCGACTCGCCGCTAATCAGCAACGAACAGTTCGCCGTCGGCGGTCAGCAAAGCGTGCGCGGCTATCATCAAACCCAACAATTGGGCGATGACGGCGTCAATCTGTCAGTGGAACTGCAAAGCCCGCCGTTAAAACCGCAGGATTGGGATTTCGCCCAAAACCTGCGCGCGCATCTGTTCTTCGATTACGCCTATCTGTGGATTCAGGACGCCCTGCCGCTTAACCCCAGCGATTACCGGCTCGCCGGTACCGGCGCGGGCTTGCGGATGCAGTTTTTTAAACATTGGCTGGGAGAATTCGACTGGGCTTATCCGCTGTATCGGCAAGGCACGGTTGATGTCGGCAATCAGCGCATCGATTTCCGGGTGGCTTATGAGTTTTAGTCGAAAAGGTACGCACAGCGTACCCTACTTACCGGTTCGCCCAAAACCCTTGGTACTGGCGATACGCGCGTTGATCGCGGGAAGCTTTGCAATGACAGTGCCGCAAGCACGCGCCGAACTGCCGATACCCTCAAGCCCGGTCACGCTGTCGAACACGCCGGTCGATATTGCCAGCCAAGGCCAAGCCAGCGCAGCGGTTTCCGGCAACGCGATGACCATCACCCAGGGCACCGACAAAGCCGGCATAGACTGGCAAAGCTTTAATGTCGGCGCAGAAAATAGCGTGCGCTTCGATCAGCCGTCATCGACGGCGGTCGCATTGTAACTTCTCATTAGTCGCAGGCAATAACATTACGAATCGGGTTAAAATAGTACATGGACTCTCTCAAGCCACACGTACCAAAAATCAACGATGAAAATCGCACACCGCTAGTCGATGTGCTGTTGGAGTTGCTTGCGTGG
>JAUGSS010000112.1:0-27428 GCA_044426515.1 Methylococcaceae bacterium
CCCAGCAACGAAGCCCTCTCTCATCCAATTCCGCTTTCATGCGCTGGAACTTTCTTTTTATGCTATCTATAACTGCGATATCAATCATTCCACCATTATATTGAAACAGACAAAAAGTATGAGTTATTTATTTACGTCTACCAAGTCGATTACGTCAAGGACAAGCACATTTATGTTGCACCGGCACTGACCTGGAAGCCTAGCGACAAGACCACGGTAACTTTCTTAAGTCATTATCAGAAGGATGAAACCCAACCTTCGCAACGCTTGCCCAAGGAAGGCACGTTAACGGGTAATCCTAACGGCAAAATCCCGACCAACCGGTTCACCGGCGAGCCGGGCGTCGATCGCTATAACCGGGAAGAATTTGCGCTGGGCTATTTATTTGAGCACCGTTTCAACGACTTATTGACGCTACGTCAAAACACCCGTTACTACAACAACAAACTCGATGTGCGCAGCGTTTATACCGCCGGCTTGAAACCCGACCAGCGCACCATCAGCCGCTATTATTATGAAATCGACGGCAACGTAGACGGCTTCAATCTCGACAACCAGGCCCAGTTTAAATTTTCAACCGGCATACTGGCTCATACTTTGTTGGCGGGTCTCGATTTTCAGCACACCGATGCGACTAACGTACTGCCTTTCGGGGGTGCGCCGGATCTTGATATTTTCAATCCGGTCCATGGGAAGACCGTTCCTGCCGCATCGCCCTATCAAAACGATGCGATGACCCAGGACCAAATCGGACTTTATCTGCAAGATCAAATCAAATTCACCGAGAAATGGCGAGCCTCATTGGGCGGCCGTTTCGATATGGCCGACAGCGAGACCAATAACCGGCTCGCCGGTACCCGCACCCGCCAAAGCGACAGTGAACCGACCGGCCGCGCGGGTCTGGTGTATTTGGCCGATAACGGTTTGGCGCCTTATTTCAGTTATGCCCAATCCTTTCTTCCGGCGTTAGGCACCGATGCCAATACCAAGCAGGCCTTTAAACCGGAGACTGGCGAGCAATATGAGTTCGGCGTCAAATTTCAGCCGAAAAACCAAAACAGTTTTATCACCCTGGCCTATTTCGACCTGACCCGGCAAAACTACCTGACCCTCGACTCCCTGACTTTCGAAAACGTGCAAAAAGGCGAAGCCCATTCGCGCGGGGTTGAACTGGAAGGCGTGGCTGGTTTCGATAACGGCTTAAACCTGACCGCGGGCTATTCCTATCTGGATGCGAAAGTGAGCAAAAGCTCTTTTGCCGACGAAGTCGGCGAGCCGCTGGAATACGCGCCTAATCACAAAGCCACCTTATGGGCGGATTACACGGTGCCGTCCGGCGTCGCCAAAGGCTGGGGCATAGGCGGCGGCGCACGTTATATCGGCACATCGTTCGGCAACACTTATTACGCCCGGAACACCACCGAAATACCGGGTTACGTGCTGTTCGATTCCACCGTGCATTACACCTGGAAGCAGGTTCAGCTCGCCTTCAACATGCAAAACATGCTCGACAAAGAATATGTTGCGACCGCGTTCGGCGATTCCGCAACCTTTGGCGCAAGGCGCATGGTAACGGGCTCCATCAAATACAGTTTCTAATTCAAGCCCCGCAACGTAACTAAAACTTTTGCCATGAAGGTTTTTTCAACAGCTATCGGTTATTATTTCGCCAGTTTGCCGTCGTCCACCGAGAATTTTCCTATGTCGCTAATTGAATTGAACATCCGGTTCCCTGATAAAGACCAAGTCATTGTTAAATTTAAACAGGAGGAAAGCCAAGCCTTAGCATTTAAATCGCCGATGACTAAAAATAAAAAAGCTTTAGAAGATTTGCTCTGGTACATCGAAATTTATGCGGCGGAATACACAGGCGAACCCGATGACGAAGAGGCAAAACGCATTGAAGCGAATTTAATCATTTTAGGCGAGGCTTTATTTCAATCGATATTCACAACAGATGCAGCACTAGCGTTATTTCATAAATTTCAACAGCAACATGCCGACCGTTTGCTGACTATTCAAACGGATGATCCTGAAATATTAGCCTTGCCTTGGGAACTGTTACGCCGGCCGCAAAGCACTTTTTTATTTGACCAACAACCGCGTATTTCAATTCGTCGGTATTGTGTTAAAAGTCACAGTCCTATTTTTACTATTCAAGCCAAGCCCAAATTACGGCTGTTATTTATCGTCAGCCGCCCAAACAATGCAAGTTTCTTAGACCCACGCCTAGACCCGCAAGCCGTGCTGGACGCGTTAACCGAAAATGACATTGCTCAAATTGAAGTCGAATTTTTACGCCCAGCGACCTTAAGAAAACTGGTTGAACGCTTAGAAAATAAAGACTTGCCTCCGGTTGATATTATTCATTTCGATGGACATGGTGTGTATGACGAAACAGAGCAACTAGGCTATTTGTTATTTGAAACAAGAGGCGCTGGACACTTTGTTACCTCCGCACAACTAGCCGAACTATTAGTTCCTCACTATATCGCATTGGTTGTTTTATCGGCTTGCCAATCGGCAACCATAGGCCATGAGCCTTTAGGCAGTGTTGCGGCGGGGCTGACCGATAAGGGCGTGCCGACCGTGTTGGCAATGGTTTATAGCGTATTAGTGCAAACCACCCGCCAGTTGTTTGCCGCTTTTTATCAACAATTGGCGACAGGGCAAGGTATCGGAGCGGCTTTGGATTATGCGCGGCAAGCGTTAGCAAGCAAAAACCAACGCGGTACACGGCGGCGTGGCGAGGGCGAATTTGAGTTAACCTTGCAAGATTGGTTTGTGCCCGCTTTGTATAGCACCAGGCAAAATGACGTTTTATTGCAAAGCAATGCCCCCAAAATAGCCAAAGCCGCGCTTTGTCATGATTTACCCGCGTTACAAGCGGCTGGTTTTTTCGGGCGCTGTTGGGAGTTGTGGCAAATTGAACGCGGGTTTGTGCAAGGGGTAGAACGCATCACCATTACCGGCTTTGGCGGAGAAGGGAAAACTTATTTAGCTATCGAAGCCGGGCACTGGTTATTGCAAACTGATTTGTTCGATGCGGTTTGTTTTGTGGATTTTTCTCGTTATCAAGGTTTGGATGCCTTACGTTACGCACTGAATGCCTTAGGGGTGTTATTGGGCGCCACTTTGCTGGATGAAAACGCCGTGCCGCCGTTATTGCAAACGCGGCAGCTGTTGTGGGTGTGGGACAATCTGGAAAGTTTAGCCGCTGAAACTTTGGACGAATTATTGACGGTGGCGGCGCGGTGGTCGGCGCAGTGCCGTTTTTTGTTCACTACCTGGCAGCATCGGTTTACTCATGCGGATTATGATGAGGGGAATTCAAAACATGGCTATGTGGATTTATCAGGTTTGGCGGAACCGGATGCGTTGGCTTATTTTAATCGGTTGTGGCAAAGCTTACCTTTGCCTGAACGGCCTTATCCGGCGCGTTATGAGTTAATTACGCTGTTTAGTAAAGTGGCTTTTCATCCGCTGTCGATTGGTTTGTTAGCGCAACAATTGAAAATCCGTACTATTGGGGAATTGGGTGAACGGTTGGAGGCACTATTGGTGGGCGAAAACAATACATTGTTGACTTCGTTGAAGTTGTCTTTGGAGCGGTTGCCATCTGATCAGCGGGAATTGGTTAAGCGGTTGGGGGTGTTTCAGGGTGGTGCAATAGAAGATATGTTGTTAAAAATTACTGAAATAAATAAATCTGAATGGGTGAAGTTACGCCCAGCTTTAGAAAGAACGGGCTTAATCCAAGTGGAAGATTTGAACCCTTTAGGAATTAAATACCCTTATCTTAAATTTCACCCCACCTTAGTTATTGCCTTATGGCAAGAATTAACTACTGAACAACTACATGAATTCACAACACGTTATCGATTCAACTACGCTCAACTTTCTGCTTACCTTTATGATGAAGGTAGCAAAAATCTACATGCAGTCAATGCCATTGCTTTACGGGAATTACCAAATTTGTTGTGCGCGGTGTATGCCGTCTTGAAAGCCAATGAAGGCTTTGCAATGAATTTTGTGACTGAGGTTAATTTCTTTCTTAATGTCTTTAGCCTACAACGCGATAAATCCTCATTACTGGAAGCAGCGCAACAAGTCAGTGGCGACATCGGCTCATACAGTTGGTTTCTAATACAGATCAATAAAGGCGAAGCTTTGTACTATGCGGGTTATCACGCACAAGCGGAAAGTATTTTTCAAACTTTGCTTAAGCAGTTAGGACAAAAGCCCTGTGTTAATCTTTGTAATATTTTAGGTTGCTTAGGTCGCTGTTGTTATTCGCAAGGCAAAACAGCCAATGCCATCGACTATTATGTACAAGGCTTAACTGTCGCACAGTCATTGGAAACCACGACGAGCATACAACGACTAATAGCTATACAGCATATCGATTTAGCCGATGCTTTTATGAATGAAGGTGATTATGCTCAGGCAAAAGAGCGTTATATGCAATCTTTAGCCATTATTAATGAAATAGGGGATATACGTTGTGAAGCGGTGGTTAAAGGACAGCTTGGTACATTAGCAATGCGAAAAGGCGACTTACAAGCAGCAGAACAATACTATCAAACTGAGTTGAAACTGCTTTCATCATTGAATGAACCTGAATCGGAAGCAATTGTTTGGAATAAGCTAGGTAGGTTATATAAACAAGCTGGATCATTGCAACAATCTGAACAAACCTATCGTAAATCTCTCGCTTTAGGCAATTTAGCGGGTGCGCCAAGAACTGGGAATAATTTAGCAAATGCAATCAACGCACAAGGCAAACTTGATGCGGCTGAAAGTTGGTATCGCAAAGTGATTACAATGTTAAGACAGGGCAATCCCAAAGAGTTAGCTACTGGTTTACATAACCTTGCTGATTTATTACACAACCAAGTCAACCGTTTAAACGAAGCATGGGAGTTAGCCGAAGAAGCCTTAGCTATCAAAAAAAACTTGAATGAAACCAGTGCAGAAATTTGGATGACTTACAGCCTATTGGCAAAAATCTTTGCTAAACAGGAGCAATGCAAGCAATCTGCACAGTATCGAAAATTAGCGCGTGATAGTTACTTGCGTTTTGCAGGGATGCCATATCAAATGAAACAACATGCACGGTTGATTGCTTTTGTTTTGTTAGCTTTAAAAAATACTGAAGAGCGTTTAAATTTGGAAATACAGCTAAAACAAGCGCCAGAAACTTGGACTAATTTAGTCAACGCCATTCAACACATTTTAAACGGAGAACGTGAGGAGGTAGTTTTGCTTGAGCCCTTGGATTTTGAAGAGTCTGCTAATATTCACCTGATTTTAAAAGGCATCGAAAGCCCAGAAAGTTTAGAAACCCTGTTTGATTCCTAAGCCCATCAATTAAGAGGTAACCCATGCAAATCACCGCCGAACTCGACAATCAACACATCGAAAAATTACACGCGTTGGAGAAAACACTAAAAAAAAACACGTCCGAGTTAATCTCCTTTGCCATCGACGAAGTATTTACCAAAAACTTAGCCGCAACCGAAGGGCAAAACGCCTATCAACTCATGCAGCAATCGGGCTTTATCGGCTGCGTGGAACTCGATGAAAATCTGTCGGAAAATTATAAAGACAAGCTCGATTGGAGCCATAAAATATGATTATTGCCGATACCGGCTTTTGGATTGCTTTGGCGGATAAAAAAGACAAGCACCATCAACAAGCGGATGCGTTTGCTAAAACAACTGCCGAAAGATTGATTACCACTTATCCCGTGATAACGGAGGTTTGTCATATTGCATTACAGCGGCAAGGTATAAAAGCACAACTTAGCTTTATAAAAATGTATCAGTTGGAGGCTTTTGATATATTTGAAATCCCCAACAAAGACAAAGGTCGCGTATTTTTACTTATGCAGCAATACGCTGATTTACCGATGGATTTTGCCGATGCGTCCTTGGTTTTATTAGCCGAACATTTAGGGCATGGCAGAATCTTAAGTACGGACAGACGCGACTTTCATACTTACCGTTGGAAGAATACCCAACCCTTTTCCAATTTGTTATGCCCCTAAAGAAAGATCCGGTCGCGTTCGCCTATTTTAACAGGCATCGAAAGCCCCGAATGTTTAGAAACCCTTTTAGTTCATAACCCTGCCAGGACAACACTATGCCCCCATTTACCGAGCAAGAATTGCAAGCCCTTTCCGCTGAAATCGACAAGCAATTAAGCGAATTGGCAAACGACCCAGACAATGCAGGAATCACCAAAGGCGCAATGCACGCTAAAAAAACTATCCCCAGCAAACAAAAACAACAACTGGAACAAGCGACCCAAGAAGATGCCGACACTTTTATGAAAAAATTCGCCCGCGCCGCGAAACAAGATCTTTGCCAAGACGGTGGTGTGTTAAATGCGCAATGGAAAAAATACGGCGATTTGGACAATGAAAGCATGCTAAAAAACTTCGGCGGTGTTTTAGCGGGTTTGGGTTTAACTGCCGCGCCCTTACAAACGGCCGTTATTGCCGTAAGCGTCATCGTCATTCATATCGGCATCAAAGCCTTTTGTGAAGACTGCAAGTAAGTGCCAAACCAAATATAACAAATTAGCCCTGATCTTTGCCCCCGACATTGCCGCGCGTCACTTGGTTTGCTTAGGAGAAAGCGAGGATGCGTATCTCGCCCAACAATCGATTCGTACTTTCTTTAATACCAGCCATCCGCACAAACGCTATGTAAAAACCGCGCTGTCGATACTCAACATGGGATTTATGCGCGGGCTCTCGCCTTATTATATGAGTACGACGCCGGCCATTAACGATTGCATTAACGGACTGATTGAACACGATCCGTATCTTGCGGATAAAGGTTTCAGCATACTGCGCGAAGTCGCCGCTATCGGCTATCGCAACCCTTATTTTGAAATGGCCACTGCCAAGGACAGTCCCTATAAAAAGATGCTGGCGGCGTTATGGCGGGAAAGCCCGGTGCCGCAATTAAAGCTTGGGCAACGTTTGATGACCATGGCCGCCTTGCTGCATACCGATGCCCAGGGAACGGCATTATTGCCCGAGTTGATCAAATCTTCCGGCATCACTACCACAGCCTGGTTGCAACATTATTTAAACGGCTACTTGAGCCCGTTGCTGCATTGTTTCTATGCCTACGACCTGGTTTTTATGCCGCATGGAGAAAACCTGATCCTGGTACTGGAGAACAATATTCCGGTACGCGCCATTATGAAAGACATCGCCGAGGAAGCCGCGATCATGAATACGGACATCGTGTTGTCCGAGAAAGTGCAGCGCCTTTCAGTATCGGTACCGGAAGAGTTGAAGATATTGTCGATCTTCACGGACTGTTTTGATTTGATTTTTCGTTATATGTCCCACATTTTGCTTGAACATGCCGACTTCCCGGAACAGCGGTTTTGGCGTTTGGTTGCCGATTGCATACTGGACTATCAACATACGCATCCGGAGTTGGCGGATAAATTTGAACGTCATGATCTTTTTGCGCCGGAATTTATCCGCTCTTGCCTGAACCGCTTACAGCTTGGCAATAACCGGCAAATGCTGGACCTGGCCGATCCGTCCAAAAACCTGAAATTTGTCGGTACGTTAAAGAACCCCATCGCGGCCTTCAAAGTTCAAACCGGCAGCGTTGAAACAGTAGAGGTCTGCGTATGACGGGCATGGAGTCTTCATGCTGACGACCGGCTCAATCAAGCTATGGTATCGCGTGCATAAATGGACGAGCCTGATATGCACGCTGTTCATGCTGCTGCTGTGCCTGACCGGATTGCCGTTGATTTTCGCTGAAGAAATCGATCATGCGCTCGGCTATAGCGTAGCGGCACCGCCTATGCCTGAATCCGGGCAACGAGCGAACCTGGATGCTATTGTCGCGGCAGCCCAAATGCATAAGCCCGGTCATGCGGTGCAATTTGTCGTCGGAGACCCGGACCAACCTGATCTGTGGTTTGTCCGGATGGCCGAGACCGTGGCTGCCGAACACGCCTCGGCATTCTATGCATTCGATGCCCGCACCGGCGGCTATTTGTATGAATATCCGCTGGATCAAGGCATCATGAATGTTGTGCTGAGGCTGCATGTCGATATGTTTGCGGGCCTGCCGGGGACGCTGTTTTTAGGCCTCATGGGATTGCTGTTGGTCGCGTCATTAGTGTCCGGCGCCGTATTGTATGCGCCATTCATGCGCAAGCTTGCATTCGGTACCGTGCGCCGTAACCAATCGACACGCTTAAAGTGGCTGGACCTGCACAACCTGCTCGGCATCGTTACCCTGGTCTGGTTTCTTGTCGTGGGTGCTACCGGTGTGATTAATACCCTGGCAGCACCGATATTCGGCCAATGGCAATCCGGCGAATTGGCCGAGATGACCGCCCCGTACCGGAATATGCCGCCCGTTCAGCAAGTCGACACGGTGCAACAAGCGCTGGATGCCGCGCTCAGGGCCGCGCCCGGTATGTCGCTCGGTTTTATCGCGTTTCCCGGCAATAGCTTTGCCGGTTCGCGCCACTTCGTCGCATTCATGCAGGGTAACTCTCCGTTGACATCCAAACTGCTCAAACCGGTATTGATCGACGCAGCAACAGGATCGGTTGTTGAAACCCGTGAGTTACCCTGGTATGTCACCGCTTTGCTGGTTTCCAAACCTCTGCATTTCGGCGATTACGGGGGCCTGCCGCTGAAAATTATCTGGGCATTGCTCGATGTGCTTTGCATTGCGGTGCTCGGCAGCGGCTTATACCTGTGGCTGAAAAAGCGTAATGTTTCATTCGAAGCCCGACTGGCCGGGCCGAACGAATCATTGTCGATCAGCTCTGCAAAACAGGCCGATTCCGCATGAAAACGTCATTAACCGGAAGAAAAATCTGGGCAGCACCGCTGGTAGTGGGTTTAATCAGCGCTTGCGGTCTTGTCGCTGCTTTGCTCTTGGATGGTATCGGCGATGCCGTGTCCTGGATTGCTCTTGCCGTACCGGTCGTGATCGGCCTTTGGTGCGTTATCCGGCATGCATAAGCATCGGCGGAAGGGACGAATTAATCGTTCAGGTGCATATCCGCAAAGTTAAATTTAAGCCGATTCAATGCGGTAGATTGTCGAAAACTGCCCGCACCGATATTGTCATGGCCCAATATTTTGCCGGAGAAATTTGCTATGAAGGCATCAGCTCAAGCGCACTCTCTTATTTTAAGTGTCAAAAGATCAACAAGTGTTGACTTGCCAAATGATAATCATTATCATCTTTATCAAAGTAACTTGATCTGCTTTGACTATGGAAAATAACTTGGTACACATAGCAATCTCTGTAAATACCTTAGCATCACTCATTGAAAGCGAGTGTATTCATGCGGTGGATTTCAAGTGCCTGGATATCGATTCGAAAAAAACGGTCTGGAAATTATTCCTATCCACTGTGAAATTAACAAAAAAGAATAACCCTGGACATCAGGAGAATTATTATGTCTGAAAAAGATCAGCAAGAGACGTTATTAATGGCTATTGAGTATTTGAAAACTCAATATGAATCTCTGCAAAACCCCTGTATTGCTCTACTCATTTCCCGATATTACCGCTTACTGGCAAATTTTAATGTTACTCGGAACAAGCGGGAAAAGTACGCCAAATACTCAAGGTCATGGCTTAGTTGTCATATAAACAACCCAAGGCATTCCCAGAAAATGCAAAATCAGCTTACGGACTTTATTCAGCCTCATGAACTCAACTGATAAAGGAAAAACCGTGGAACAACCCCCGGACAGCATCGCAACGCTCATTAAAGAGAAAAAAACCGATGAGGCGTCGTTTGTTAAATTGCATTCAATCCTGTGCTTTTTAATGACACGCTTTCATCAGGCCCCATGCCCTAAGCTTGCTCACTTTATTGTCAGCCATATTCGCCTGGTGATTGAGCATCCTGATGTAGCAGCTTCCCCAGACTGTGGAAGCCTGTACTTGCAACTGCTGCAACAATGGCAAAACATAACCGCTGTCTTATTGGCACAAAAGCAAAATCTTGCAGCAGAGGGCAAAAACATTCATTGACTCAAGAAAAGCGGAAATTAGCGTTGAATTTATAATAATTATTTTCTGTTTATGGATAAAAAGCTTTTTGAAACCATTGCCCCGGTAGTCATAGAGCCAAACCCGAACACAACACAGATTCCACAACCACGTTTGCACAGCAAGGAGCTTTTTGGCAGCGCACACGAGATTGTCATAGAACATGCCGGAGAAGAATACCGATTGCGTTTGACGCGTCAGGGCAAATTAATTCTGACCAAATAAAAAAATAGCCAGCCATCGCCTTTTGTGTGACCAGCCAGCCAACAACAAGCTACACACTACAAGCGAGATATTTATGAAAAACTACAAAAACAGACCGCTAATGCTGGCTATTGCGGCAATATTGAACGCACCGCATTCCGAGGCTGCGGAAACCGCTCAACCGGTGTTGCCTGAGGTTAAGGTAAAAGTCGCCGCTGAAAAAGAACCGGCCTACAAGGCGGATACCTCCAGCACCGGGCTTAAGTTTGAAGCCGCTCTCCGCGACATTCCGCAATCCGTCAGTGTGGTCAAAGAGGAGTTGGTCAAATCGCAAAATGCCTTTAATTTACGCGATGCGCTGAAAAATGTCAGCGGGCTTACCATTGCAGCAGGGGAGGGCGGACGTACCGGCGATTCGATTACCTTGCGCGGGTTTTCAGCCAACTCGGATACTTATCTCGACGGTGCGAAAGAAAACGGCCAATACTCTCGCGACACTTTTTTCCTGGAGCGCGTCGAAGTGCTCAAGGGCGCTTCTTCGGTACTGTTCGGGCGCGGCTCGACCGGCGGCGTCATCAATCCGATAGCCAAAAAGCCGGTGATGGGGAAGGCATTCGCGACGGCTGATTTTACTTACGGCAACTACGATTTCAAACGCACCACGCTGGATGCGGGAACTAAATTGAACGATCAGGTGGCGGTGCGGCTCAACACCCTCTACCAGGATGGCGATTCTTTCCGCGATTACAATTACACCAATCGCTGGGGCGTTGCGCCGTCGGTAAAGTTCGACATCACCAAGGACACCGATTTAACCCTGATGCTGATGCATCAGGAAGAAGACAGCGTGTTCGATTATGGCGTGCCGATGATCGGCGGCAAGCCCGCCAATGTATCTGTCAATCAATTCTACGGTTTCAAGGATGATCTTCTGCAAACCTATAATACCTCGGTTGTGACCGCGATCTTTAATCACCGCTTTAACTCGGATTTTTCCGTGCGGAATACGGCCCGATACGGCGATTATGAGCGCAACTACCGCACTTTGTTATTTTCCGGAGCACCCATCGGTGCCGGAGCGGCGGCAACGATAGCTCGAAGCCAGGCATTGCGCGAAAGTCCGCAACAGAATTATTACAACCAGACCGATTTCACCTTCAAAAAACCGCTATTCGGTTTTAACAACACCTTGCTTTTCGGCGCGGAAATCGGCTGGGAAAATTATACCTTCCGCTCCAAAAATTCGACCGGCGTCACTCCGGTTTCTATTTATAACCCGATAGAAACGGCTAGCGTCGGTTTAGGACGCGCCAACGATTTTTCAGGCGTACTGGCAACCGACAGGAATACCAAAACCAATACCGTCGCCGGTTACGTGCTCGACCAGTTTGAGATTACGCCTCAGTGGAAGCTGTTGGCCGGTGGGCGTTATGATGTCTTTCAGGCGAAACAGGATGACAATCTGCTTAACAGCAACGATTTCGAACGCACCGATCACCAATGGAACCCGCGCGCCGGACTGGTTTGGCAACCGAAAGATTGGCAGGCTTACTATTTCAGCTACGGCACTTCGTTCAACCCTTCGGCTGAGACTTTTTCCCTGGCCACTAATAACGCCAACCTAAAACCGGAGCAGAACCAAAATTTAGAAGTCGGCGCCAAATTGGATCTTTTTGATGGCCGGCTCAGTGCGACCGGTGCCTTATTCCGGCTGGAAAAAACCAATGCGCGGACCACCGACCCTAGCGATCCGACCAGAAATATCCTGGCCGGTGAGCAGCGCACCGATGGCTTTGAATTAGGCTTGGCAGGAGATCTACTGCCTGACTGGAGCCTTTCGGCGACCTACGCTTATCTCGATGCTGAAGTGACTAAATCGAACAACACTGCAACAGGCTCGGTAAGCGGGCTAGCCAAATCGCTGCAAGGCAAGACCTCGGTGAATGTGCCGGAGAACAGCGGTGTGGTTTGGACCAGTTATAACATCACCCCGGAATGGGAAGTCGGCGGCGGGGTCTTTATGTCCGGCTCACGTTTCACCGATGCGGTCAATGAAGTCACTTTGCCCGGCTATGCCCGTCTCGATGCTACGGTGGCTTATCATCAGAAGCACTTCGATATACAGGCCAATGTCTTCAATCTTCTGGACAAGGAATATTACGAATCCGGGCAGACCAATACGGCCCTGCCGGCAACGCCGCTTTCAGGGCAGCTTACCTTACGGGTGAAATATTAAATTACTGCAACCCCATCACAGATAGAGTCTAACCATGTTACTTGCCATTGAAAATATTTTGACCAACGAAGAACTCGCCGGCGCGCGTGAATTATTCGCAAAAGCGCAATTCGTCGATGGCCGGGTCACTGCAGGCGAACTGGCCGCGAAGGTGAAAAACAACCTGCAATTGGCTGCCAATGCGCAGGAAACACAAGTGCTTACCGGCATCGTGCATGAGGCGTTGCATTGCAATCCGCTGTTTGTTTCCGCCGCTTTGCCGAAAGTGGTCTGCCCGCCGCTGTTCAATCGCTATGTTCCTGGCATGGAGTTCGGCATCCATGTCGATAATGCGATCCGCGTCGGTGCGGTGACATTTCGCACCGACGTATCGGGAACGCTGTTTCTGTCCGAACCGGAAGAATATGACGGTGGGGAGTTGGTAATAGAAGACACTTACGGTGTGCAGCATATTAAATTGCCGGCCGGAAGTCTGGTGCTTTATCCATCCGGCAGCCTGCATAGAGTGGAACCTATTACCGGCGGCCACCGCGATGTCGCCGTGTTTTGGGTGCAGAGTATGATTCGCGATACGGCCCAGCGCAGCCTGTTGTTTCAGCTTGATGCCGGTATTCAGAGTTTGCGTGCCCGTGCTCCCGAAAGTCCCGAGATTGTGCCGTTGGTTGCGACTTATCACAATCTGTTGCGGATGTGGGCAGATATTTAAGTTCAAACGGAGATCATCATGAACCTTATACAAAACCCGGAAATAGCGATCCGGCAATCTAAACGTACGCCATGGCTTAAATGGCTGCGCCGTATCCATGCCTGGGTCGGGCTGTGGGGTGCGGCGTTGGGATTATTGTTCGGCGTTAGCGGATTTTTACTTAATCATCGTGCGGTGATGAAGATTCCGGCGGTAAAAATGGAGCAGTCGCAAGTCGAACTGGCCTTACCGACGCCGCCGCCCGCCGATGCAAAAACTTTGGCCTTATGGTTGCAAGCGCAGTTAAGCATCGACCGAGAGCCCGGTAAAATTTCTACAGAGCCCGCAAAAACAGTGACTTGGGCCGGTCAAAGCCTACAACAACCCGGCCAGTGGCGGGTGGATTTTCACAGTCCGCAACAATCTGTTAGTGCCGAATACTGGGTAGGCAATGCTTATGTTTCAATCAGGCGCCAGGACGCAAATCTGTTCGGAGTTATCACCCGACTGCATAAGGGAGTCGGTATGGGCACGGCCTGGGTATTGCTGGCTGATACGTTGGCCGGCGGTTTGGTGTTTCTTTCGTTGACCGGTCTTTTGCTGTGGACCAAACTGCACGGATCGCGCCTGACTATGGCTGGGTTGGGGTTAAGCTCGCTTGGGTTGGCCGTGTTTGTGGTGCTGGATTCATTGTAATTGACTCGGTTTTGATTGGACCGGGTTGGGCATAAAAAAGGGAGCATTATGCTCCCTTTTTAGTTCCCACGGCCCGCCCTCGTCTTTATACACAAGTATCTGCAACGCCATTATTCTGGCAGGGATGCCGGAGTGCAATGTAGGGCGCGCCGTGCGCGCCTTAGCTCCCAAGGCGCGCACGGCACGCCCTACAGCGGATGCTTCAGACGGGAAACTTTAGGTACTCACGCTTTAACTTAGGAACATGCATAAATTAATTTAAGCAATTACCATGAAAGACATGAAGGATTTAAGTCTTCATGTCTTTCATGCTCTTCATGGTTTAAAAATAAAACTTGTTCAAATTATTTCGTGCACATTCCTTAATGAAGGGCAACCTTATGCAGAGTCTTCGTTTTGCCGGCCACCTTGGCTTCTGTTATAGGTTTATGATAGTTTTTGCTTTTAGCCGCCGGTTTGCCGACAGGTTTAATAGGGGTCTTGGCTTGGGCCATGCTCTTTTTCGGAGCAATTTTGTTCTTGCCGGCGGTCTTGACTTGGTTGAGCGTTCTAGGTTGAACCTTATTAATGCCTCTGACGCTGGTTTTGCTTCGGCTGCTGCTTTTATGCTTGGGCGTGTAACTAACGTGATGAACGGTTGGTATTGAATGTGCAACGGCTCCATTGCCGCAATCAAGCTGGTAAGGCGGGCTGCCTGCTGAATCGGTCAGCATGGTGGTGATGTTTCTGGCAGGATCGATGTTGTCTAAGTTGGCGAAGCCGGCATCCATTTTTTGCATCATTAACTGGTAGCGTTCTTGGCTGGTCATGCCGCCCATGACCACGCCGATCAGGCGCCTGCCGTTTTGATGCGCCGCACCGATCAGATTGAAACCGGAGCCGCAGGTGAATCCGGTTTTCATGCCTTCGGCGCCGGGATATTTGGCGGTAAATTTGTTGATGCCGCGTAGCTCTGTTCCTTTGTAATTAAAGCTGTGCGCAGCAAAGTAATGATAATATTCGGGAAAATTGCGTTGTATCTTCCATGCCAGAACAGCCATATCCCTGGACGTGGTTACTTGCCAATTGTTGGGAAGTCCGGTCGCGTTCATGAAATGGCTGTTGTACATGCCCAATGAATGGGCTCTTGAGGTCATATAAGAGGCAAAATTCTCTTCCGTTTCGCCCAGATGTTCGGCAAGAACCACGGACGCGTCATTTGCAGAACGGGTAATAATCGCCAAAATAGCGTCTTCGACGGTTAAATGCTCGCCGCGTCTTAAACCCAGTTTGCTATTGGGTTGTTGCGAGGCATGCGTTGAGGCGGTCAAGGTCTCGTGCAAGCCGATTTGACCGGCTCTCAATGCCTCAAAGGTCATGTACAGCGTCATCAGTTTGGTCAGCGAGGCGGGATACCATGCTTGAGTCGCTTCTACTTCGTGTAAGACGTTGCCGTTGTCGGCATCAATAATGATGGCGGCATGGCGGCCATAGCTGGCTTCGGATACTGCAAACAGCCATAAGATATTTAAAATAAGTAGCGTTAATTTAACTTTAGTCATTGAAAAAATAGTTCTCAAAAAATTGATAACCAAAAGCATAAGTGCAGGCTTGTTGCTTGATGTACCAAGAGCAAGTGCTTCCGCTCCTGCTCACGCCTCTTACCTGCATCCTTGCAGACAATGCAGATTCTGTAGGGAGCAAAAATCCGCCCATACAGTCGAAGGCGGCTGCGCCACGTATCTCAAGGGGGTTAATACTAGCAACTGACGGCAATGTCAGTCAGGTTGTCAGTATAAAAATGCAGATTATAAACTGCACTGATTGCAATGAATAAGAGGATTTTTGTTTTCAGTAAAAATCGTCTTCACTGACAATTAAAAGCGGCTGCAAGTGTAAGGCGGCTCTCCCTGGCAAATGCCCCAAAAACTGCCGAAATCGCCTTCATTACTGGGCTTCCAGCTTTCTGAAAATGCCTCGAAAACTACGCCGGACCAGCCTTTTTCAGCCAGTTTCTTAAAGGTTGATTTAACCACCAGCGCCTGGTTTTTTTTGCCGGCAACACTGCAATGCTGTTGGGTGCGCTTATTGGCTTCGGTGGCGCCTTCGGGGCCGTTCGGCCAGCCGAATTCAGTCAGGATCACTTCTTTGCCGGGATAAGTTCGACGTATATCTTCAATCCGTGCAATATGAAAATCAGCCGCTTTGTTTGCCGGCGTGCAGGAAAAAACGCCGGAATGTTTGTTTTCCCACCATGGGAAAACGTTGCTTCCTATCCAATCGACTTGCGCACCGAAATTGGTTTGATGGCAGGGCGTAGTGCGGTTGCACCATTCCCACCAGGTATCTATGGTGGTGATCGGTTGGGATACGCCCGCTTCGCGCAGGGCATTGATGCAACGGCTGATTTCGCCGTCAAACGCATAGTCGTGACGGGTTCGGACTTCGGAACCGCAACTCAATTTTACGATGGTTTTGGGATAGGCTTTTGCCGCTACAATGCCTGCGGTTATGGATCGCGAATTGACGGCGATGTCATCATCCAGCCAGATAATCGCAATGACTTTAAGATGCCGGGCCTCGGCAGCGGCAAAGGTATATTCCAGCCCATTCATGACGCCGTAAGTCATGATGCAGCGAAAAGAGGTTTCCTTGACTAATTTGTCCAACAGTTCGTTAATGAGTTCTTTGGACGGATGAGCGCCATAATCGGGGGTGATCTTGCCCACATAGGGGCTGAAGGCGGCGCATTGCAAGGCGTCTTTGTTAACAGGTTTCGTTGTTTTTTCACGCGCCGATGCGTTTTGGCACATAACCAGCGCGCTGGAAACTACAAGGAATAACAATAACTGTTTCATGAAACTCTCTACAGTAAAATCATGTGGGTTGGCTTAACTCAGCAGGAGTAGGGCGTGCCATGCGCGCCTTTTCCGATGCTTGAAACTTTCCAATTCTTTGGCGCGCGGCACGCCCACGTATTCAGATCATTTCGGCAATTTGTTTTTTATAACAAAGAAAGGGCTCACGCAGCCTATTAACGCGCAAATAATCAATACCGCCCACGCTGTTTGGCCCCACGCTACCGGATAAATATCGGCTTTGACCGGTTTGCTGACGCCGGGAATGCTGGGTAAATCGCCGTCGCCGCCATCAACCTTTAATTGCGCCTTCATGCCCTTTTCCATATGTTGCGCCAATTCGCAATGTACGAGGTAGGTTTTTTTCTGGCTGGGCACAATCAGTGAAGCTTTTAATTCGCCTTGTCCGTAGAGTTCCAGGTGAAACATGCCCTGTGGGTAGATATAGCCCGGCAAGCCGTGAATCATCAATTGATGGCGGATCTGGTCATCATTGATGAAGGTGATGTTGATTCGGGAGCAGGGCTTAACATCCCATTCCTGGTTGTCGAAAGCGAACATTTTGCCGGGGAATTTCAGCGCGTGTTTTTGTCCGGCATGGATGGTGATGTTGACGTCGCCTGAAATCTTCGGGCAGTCTTTGGGCAGATTGTCGCTATTGGCATTCATGATCATGCCTTTTTCATCCATCATCATGCTGCCGTGATGCATCATGGCCATGGTCTCGTCCGCAAGTGCCGCATGGGCATGCAAGCCCAGCATTAACAAGAGTGTCGGTAAAAATCTCATAGCTTGTGTTTCCGTCTATAAACCAGTAGCGCAAAAATAATCAGTCCTATGGCTAAACCGGCCGCCAAGCCAAAAATGATGATGCGAACATAATCCGGTGCAATTAACCCGGCTTCACCCAAGAGTGGCGCAAACTCGCCTTCAGCCCAGACAGCCTGTTTTTTGGCATAGTAATCTTTGTTGAATACTTGGTCGAGCAAGGCATCATGCATAAGCGGCATGCCTTGCTCGTCCAGCAAAGGCTTGTAGGCAAGGATTGCCATATTGCCGCCGGGTTCCATGCCATCGGTGGTGGTGCCGGTCGGCACATGGTCATGAAACATCCACAAACCGGGGCCGTAACTGTCCAAGCCGTTGTTTTGGGTGCGCAGGCGCAAATCAAGCCGTTGCGCCGGAGCGAGGTCGAATACATCCCGCGTTATTTGCGATCCGGCCGGTTGTTCAACACCGTCATAAGCGGTGATGGCGGCCTTATGCCCGTGTATATGAAGCGCTACCAAAGAACGCTGCGCGTTGGCGACATGCAGTTTAATGTCTTCATTGTCATTGGCGACGATTACCGCGTCCCTTAGTGTGTAAGGGAAGGAATGGCCGTTCAGCATAAAGTAGTTTTCAAACGATTCGGTCATGTTGTATTCGCGGCTCATGCGGTGTGCGATAAGCCTTGGATCGTTCGCATTCTGAATGATTTGCGCCAGTTTTTTGTCGACCGACTGATAATATAAATCGTATTCCCGGCTGTATGCTTGTTGCACCGCAACCGCAGGATGACGCACCTGTCCGGCGCCGATATTAAAGGTTTGCACCCAGTTGTCCGGCCGGTTTTCTTCGACGATAAACATGCCGTTCAAGCCCATCATGTAATGCTGGGCGGTTTGTACGTGGCAATGATAAAACATGGTTCCGGCGTGTCTAGGCTGGATTTCATAGGTGTGGCTTTTGCCGGGGAACACCGGATGCTCTTCCATGCCGTCATTATCGTCGCCGGCAGCGGTTTGCCATGAATGATCGACGCCGTGAAGATGAATAGTGTGCGGTAAGTAATGGGTGTTTTCCAAAGTAATATAAACCTTGTCGCCCTGTTCAACCCGGATCACCGGCGATGGCGCACGCAACAGCGGATTGGCGACCGGCGAGTTGAAGTTTTTAAGCGCCATGCCGCTGGATTTGGGCGTAAAAACCCAAAGTCCCGGCTGAATGCCGGGGGCAATATTGTAAGTGTTAATCAGGAAGTCGCCATCGGGACTTGCTCCGTTAAGTTCCGCGATCTCCAGTTTGATGCGGATGACGTCGGGATCGCCATCATTATCCAGGTCGTCGGTCATGGTTAAGGCGTCCTGAGCCAGATGCGTCTGCATCAAGGTCTGCATCGACACGTTGTTGGCGCCTTTGACCGCAACGGCAATATCGTAAGGATTATCCGGCTCGCATGACGGCGCTTCATCGATTTTTACGCCGTCGATAACCTGCGCCTGCCGCCATTCGGGATGTTCATTAGAGCAGGGTTTTTCTACTGCGGCGGTTTCTCCTGATCGGTTAAAAACGGTTGCAGGCGGCGTAATATCGGCTTTTTGCGATGGGCTTGGTGCAAAATAAACGGCAACGGCGATTAATGCGGGGATTAAAAGCATTAATAAGAGAAGGAATCTTTTGGACATATAACAACAGAAAATTTCTACAAAGTAGAGCTATTGTAAATGCCTGCCAAGTTAAAACCTAGGCGCATTTTTAAATGCGTTAAAGGCGGCTTTCATGGACTGGTTGCTTACGGCTGTTTTAAATAACACCGGAGGGCATTATACTTGCTATAATTCCGACAAATTTTAATGTTTGCAAAGATTATGATGGACCCGCAAACCTTATCACTCCTTATTTGTACAAATCTTTACTTGGTATTAATGCATGTCTAATTCGAACTCGTACAACCCAGATCTTGATTGGACCCAAGTACGGGAAACATCAAAAATGCTTATTTTGTCGGCTATTCAAGTAGAAGATATGCTGAATCAATCTGATTTGTCGGTTAATACGCTGACAGAATCGTTTACCTCCATTGTTGAACATATGCAGTCCATCAATGAACATCTGCTCGCACTTGATTCTTGTGCGATAAGGGATGAGGCGCTTAATTGTTGTTCTGAAACAACAGGCAAAATTCAGGCTTCTATAATCGCTTTTCAGTTTTATGATCGCATGCAGCAATGCCTGCAACATGTTACTTCAAATCTAAAAGGCTTATCGGAGTTGGTACAAGATCCTGATCGTCTTTATAATCCGGCTGAATGGCGGCAATTTCAGCATGAAATCCGCTCTCGATATACGATGGAATCTGAAAAGTTGATGTTCGATGCTATTGTACAAGGCAAGTCTGTAGATGAAGCGCTTGAGATAAAAAATATACATCAAGAAGAAGATCAGTCCGACAATATAGAGCTGTTTTAATAGATGTCATTTAAGCGATTAGTTCTGGTTTGCGCATTACCCTCTTTTCTCGCAGGTTGTTCCGAATTTTACGGTTCGCAGCCGCCTGCTCCAGTGTATGGCGGTGAGCAGCCGACTATTCATTCCGGTTCCGGCTCACAAAAGAGAGCCAAGCCGTATGGTACTTCGCCTAAGCAAATTGTTGAAACGCAACCGCTTAAGGGGTTTTCGGAAGTCAAACCCGAGCCGATGCCGCTTCCTGCTCCGGTACCTTTAGAATCGGCGCCATTAGCGCCGACTCCGTTAGAAATACCGGAGCCTTCATTACCATCGCCTCCGACCTCTATTTTAGAGCCAAAGGAAGCAACGCCTCCTCCGCCAGTCGAATTAACGCCGTTTGAACCCATAGAAGCCACGGTTCCGCTGTCGCCCGCAGTAGGTGCTTTAGTTTCCGTAGCCAAACAAAGCAGTAAATCCGGCGATCTTGAGTCGGCGGCCGCTTCCATGGAACGAGCCATCAGAATTGAGCCGAGAAATGCGACTTTGTTTTATAAATTGGCGTTATTAAGGTTAGAACAGTCAAAGCCGCGCTTGGCAGAAGATCTGGCAAAAAAATCCGCGTTATTGGCATCTACCGATAATGCCTTGAAAAAACACTGTTGGTTACTGATAGCCCATGCCAGGGAAATACAACAGGATTTTGCCGGTGCAAAGGAAGCGCGAGCAAAGGCTGATAGTTTTTAATGGCTGAGGATCGTGTTTAAGCAGAAGCGAAATGTCTCGCGACATAACATACAACTGTGCAGTATTGGGACCGTTTTGCGGATTTAGGCCATCTTGTTCGCCAAGACTGGTGCGTTTAACTTGAGGCTTATAGAGGATTTGAATCCTCATTCGGCAACAGAAAAGCCGTTTAGCGCAGGTTTTTGCGATATGTTTTGAGCGAGAGGAAAATCATGGGAGAAGTAGTTCAATTTAAGCGGCCTAAACCATCACAACTGCATAAAGGCAACACCTTATGCCGTAGCGGCTTTCATAAATGGGAAGTCTTAAATGAAAAACAGTTTGACGTGAAACAGGGTAAGTTGCTTACTGTTTATCGGTGCAGACGGTGTAAGAAGATAAAATCCAAAGCACTTTAGTGGATTTTTAGCGGGGGCTTGTGAGCAATGCTACCCTGCTCTGCAGAAACAGCGGTTGTTTTTGCATAACGCTCTTTGCTCAAGACGAGCGTTACGCAAATCGAAGGGCTTTGCACAAACGGTTTAAGTTAACGGTTTGGAAAGCCCTTATCCCGATAAAGGAAGGTAATCGGTGTTGAGTAGGTATTACCTTGGCAGTTCCGATGTTCCCATCAAATACTCATCTACAGCTCTGGCAGCTTGCCTGCCTTCACGTATCGCCCATACCACCAGCGATTGTCCGCGTCGTCCGTCGCCTGCGGCAAAGACTTTATCGACCGATGTTTGATACTGTTTGTCGGTGGCTTTGATGTTATTGCGTTCAAGTTCGACGCCCAGCTCTTTCAACAAGCCTTCGTGTACCGGGTGAACAAAGCCCATGGCTAAAAACACGATGTCCACTTCCAGCGTGAAAGCGCTGTCCGGTTTCTCGCTCATTTTCCACTGTCCGCCTTCTTGCTTCCACTCCACTTCAACCGCGTTCAGATGAGTGATTTTGCCGTCTTTGCCGGTAACGCTCTGGGTGTTAACGCTAAAGTAACGTTTTTTGATGCCTTCATCATGTGAAGACGTGGTACGCAACTTGTTGGGCCACAGCGGCCATGTCAGTAATTTATTTTCTTTTTCAGGCGGTTGCGGCAAAATTTCGAGCTGCGTCACGGATGCGGCGCCCTGGCGAATCGATGTGCCGATGCAGTCGGAACCGGTATCGCCGCCGCCGATAACCACGACATGCTTGTCTGTCGCTGTGATGGCAACATCTTCGGCTATAGTATCGCCTGCATTACGCTTGTTTTGCTGACGCAAAAAATCCATCGCAAAATAAACGCCTTGATAGTCATTGCGCCCTTCGACTTCCAGATCGCGCGGTTTTTCAGAACCCACCGCTAAAACTACGGCATCGTACTCGGCGAGTATTTTTTGCGCAGGAATGTCTGTGCCGATATGGCTGTTGGGTCTGAATCGGACTCCCTCAGCCTGCATTTGTGCAATGCGCCGGTCGATATGTGTTTTTTCCATTTTGAAATCGGGAATGCCGTAGCGCAATAAGCCGCCGATACGGTCATTCTTTTCATAAACCACGACTTCATGTCCGGCGCGCGCCAGTTGTTGGGCGCACGCCAAGCCGGAAGGTCCTGAACCTATTACCGCAACGCGTTTACCGGTACGCTGCTCAGGAATTTGCGGTTTTACCCAGCCCATCTCCCAGGCTTTGTCGATAATGGCGCATTCTATCGATTTAATGGTTACGGGTTGATCCTGCAGATTGAGTGTGCAAGCCGCTTCGCAAGGCGCAGGGCAGATGCGTCCGGTAAATTCGGGAAAGTTATTGGTGCTGTGTAAGATTTCCAGCGCCTGTTGCCAATTCCCTTGATAAACCCCGTCATTCCAATCCGGGATAATATTATTGACAGGACAGCCGTTATGGCAAAAAGGGATGCCGCAATCCATGCATCTTGAACCCTGTTGCGCTACTTCGGCTTCGCTGGGGGATAGCGTAAATTCACGATAATGCTGGATACGGTCACTCGGCGATGCATAATGCCGCTCGGTGCGTGGTAGTTCCATAAACCCGGTTGGTTTACCCATTTTTAATACCTTCTACTTAAATAGTGTCGCAACGATTATGCAGTCGCGGTAGCTTCGCCTACAGGACGTAGGCGAGGGGCGTTAGCAGGACGCGGTAGCTTGTTCTGCCTGAATTTGTTTGAGTGCTTCGCGGTAATCGACCGGCATGACTTTAACAAAACGCGGCAAATAATCCTGCCAATTATCCAAAATATGCTGCGCTCTGGCGCTATTGGTATAACGCTTATGATTTTCAATGAAATGCTTTAAGCGTTGCGCATCGTAACGGGTCATATCGGACATGATGTGAACCCGGCCATGGGTTTCCATGTCGCCGCCCTGGTGTGCAATGGCTTCCAGCATGTCGTCTTCCGCAGGTATGGGCTCGATTTCGACCATGGCCAAATTGCAACGTTTTTCAAAGCTGCGATCTTCATCCAGTACATAAGCGACACCGCCTGACATGCCTGCTGCAAAGTTACGGCCGGTTTGTCCGAGTACGACCACAACGCCGCCGGTCATGTATTCGCAGCCATGGTCGCCGACGCCTTCGACAACCGCGACAGCGCCCGAATTGCGCACCGCAAAACGTTCACCGGCAACGCCGCTGAAATAACATTCGCCGCTGATTGCGCCGTACAACACAGTGTTGCCGACAATAATGTTTTCAGCTGGCGTAATAGGGCAGTCTTTAGGTTGATAAATGGCGATACGACCGCCGCTCATGCCTTTGCCTACATAGTCATTGCCTTCGCCTTCAAGCTCGATGCTGATGCCTTGCGCCAAAAATGCGCCGAAACTTTGACCGGCGGTACCTTTGGCATGAATTGCAATGGTGTCGTCAGGCAAGCCTTTATGTCCATAACGTTTGGCCACTTCGCCGGACAGCATCGCGCCGAAAGTGCGGTTAATATTGCGGATAGGCGTATTGATGACTACCGGCTGTGCGTTTTGCAGTGCGGGTTGGGCGGCTGCAATCAAGGTATGATCCAGTGCCTGATCCAAGCCGTGATCCTGGCGTTCGGTGTTATAAACAGCGGTCGTAGCGTCAATTTCGGGTTTATAGAAAACCCGGCTGAAATCCAGCCCCTGTGTTTTCCAGTGGTTTAGTGAACGCTGCATGTCCAGCTTGTCCGAGCGTCCGATCATTTCATTGAAGCTGCGGAAGCCCAGTTTTGCCATCCACTGACGCACGTCTTCCGCGACCATGAAGAAATAATTGACTACATGCTCAGGCTGTCCGGTAAAGCGTTTGCGCAGTTCAGGGTCTTGCGTTGCTACGCCGACAGGGCAGGTGTTCAAATGGCATTTGCGCATCATTAAGCAACCCGACACAATCAATGGCGCAGTGGCAAAGCCGAATTCGTCCGCGCCCAATAATGCGCCGATGATCACGTCGCGTCCTGTGCGCAGACCGCCATCGACTTGGACGGCAATACGTCCGCGCAGTTTGTTCAGTACCAGCGTTTGATGGGTTTCGGCAAGGCCGATTTCCCACGGCAAACCGGCGTGTTTGATCGAGGTCATCGGGCTGGCACCGGTGCCGCCGTCATAGCCGGAAATGGTGACATGATCGGCATGGGCCTTGGAAACACCCGCCGCCACGGTGCCTACACCGACTTCTGAAACCAGCTTGACGCTGATCCGCGCTTCGGGGTTGACGTTTTTCAAGTCATGGATCAGCTGCGCCAAATCTTCAATCGAATAAATGTCATGGTGCGGAGGCGGTGAAATCAAGCCTACGCCTCGCGTTGAGTGACGCACCCGGGCGATAACCGCATCGACCTTATGGCCGGGCAGCTGTCCGCCTTCACCGGGTTTTGCGCCCTGGCTGATTTTAATCTGGATGTCGTCGGCATTGACCAGGTATTCAGTGGTCACGCCAAAACGGCCGGATGCGACTTGCTTGATTGCAGAGCGCATCGAATCGCCGTTGGGCAGAGGTATGAAGCGTTCAGGAAGCTCTCCGCCTTCGCCGGTATTGGATTTACCGCCGATGCGGTTCATCGCAATGGCCAGATTGGTATGCGCCTCAAAAGAAATCGAACCGAACGACATAGCGCCGGTTGCAAAACGTTTGACGATGTCCGCGGCTGATTCCACTTCGTCCAGCGGCACTGGAGCTGCGTCTTCCTTGAACGACATTAAGCCGCGCAAAGTCAATAAGGCTTCGTTTTGCTCGTCAATCAGGCGACAGAATTCGGCATATTTTTCATAGCTGTTACTGCGCGTTGCGTGTTGCAAGGTGCTGATGGTTGCAGGCGTCCAGGTATGCGCTTCGCCGCGTATACGGTATGCGTATTCCCCGCCAATATCCAGTGCATCGCGGTATAACGGCGCATTACCGAAAGCGATACGGTGACGGCGGGTGGTCTCTTCGCTGATTTCCGCCAAACCTGCGCCTTCTACAGTGCTGGTTGTGCCGGTGAAATAGCGATCCAAAAAGGGTTCAGACAAGCCGATGGCATTAAAAATCTGTGCGCCGCAATAAGACTGATAAGTCGAAATGCCCATTTTGGACATGACTTTAAGCAGGCCTTTGGAGATCGCTTTGATATAACGTTTGTGCGCTTCATATTCGCTGAGGTCGGCGATGTCCTGGCATAGTCCGGAGATTGTGTCGAAGGCCAGATAAGGATTAACCGCTTCAGCGCCATAAGCCGCCAACAGCGCAAAATGATGGACTTCGCGCGCTTCGCCGGTTTCGACAACCAAACCGACTTTAGTACGCAGGCCTTCGCGGGTCAGGTAGTGATGTACCGCAGACGTTGCCAACAGGGCAGGGATGGCGATATGCGCAACATCCAGGTCACGGTCGGATAGTGCCAGGATATTGTTGCCCTCTTCAACGGCTTGTTTTGCTGCAAGACACAGTTTGTCGAGCGCCGCTTCCATGCCGCTGGCGCCCAGATCGGAGGGATAGCAAAGCGTCAGGGTTTTGGTCTTGAATACACCGCCGGTGCGCGCTTCGATACGGCGAATTTTTTCCAAATCCTGGTTAGTCAGAATAGGCTGCTCCACTTCCAGACGCATGTGGGTGCCGCCTTCGTCCAGACCCAATAGATTGGGCCGCGGGCCTATCAGCGAAACCAGCGACATGACCAATTCCTCGCGAATAGGGTCGATAGCCGGGTTGGTAACTTGGGCAAAGCCTTGTTTGAAATAATCGTACAGCAAGCGCGAACGTTGCGATAACACCGCCAACGCGGCATCGATACCCATCGAACTGATCGGTTCCTGTCCGGTTTGTGCAATCGGTTTCAGGATGAATTCAAGATCTTCGCGGGTATAGCCGAATGCTTGCTGTCTGTCCAGAAGGGTGTGCGCATCCGGTGCCATTGCGGAAATTTCAGCGGGCAGTTCGGACAGCAGGATTTGCGTTTTGCTCAGCCATTCGGAATAAGGGTGGCAGGCCGATAAATTGGCTTTCAATTCCGCATCATCAATAATGCGGCCTTGCTCGGTGTCGATCAGCAGCATTTTGCCCGGCTGCAAGCGCCACTTTTTGATGATTTTGTGCTGAGGAACTTCCAATACGCCCATTTCCGAAGCCATGATCACGAAATCGTCATCGGTGACCAAGTAACGTGCAGGACGCAAGCCGTTGCGATCCAGGGTTGCGCCGATTTGACGGCCATCGGTAAAGGCAATGGCGGCAGGGCCGTCCCAAGGTTCCATCAGGGCGGCGTTATATTCATAAAACGCGCGCAGTTTTTCGTCCATCAATACGTTACCGGCCCAGGCTTCGGGAATCAGCAACATCATCGCGTGAGCAAGCGAATAGCCGCCCGCTACCAACAATTCCAGCGCGTTGTCGAAACAGGCCGAATCCGATTGCTCTTCGTTGATTAACGGCCACAACTTGTGCATGTCGTCGCCCAATACTTTGGACGCGATGGAATGACGACGTGCCGCCATGCCGTTAACATTACCGCGTAGGGTGTTGATTTCGCCGTTATGGGCGATCAGGCGGAACGGATGCGCCAAATCCCAGGTTGGGAAGGTGTTGGTCGAAAAACGTTGATGCACCAACGCCAAAGCGCTGTCCATGCGTTCATCGCTCAAGTCGGCATAAAATGCCCCGACCTGGTCTGCCAGCAACATGCCTTTGTAAACGATGGTGCGTGACGAAAGGGACGGGATATAAAAAGAGTGGCCATGATCCAGCTTCAAATCGCGGACGGCATTTTCAACTTGCTTGCGAATTACAAACAGCTTGCGCTCGAAAGCGTCTTGATCTGCGCAATCTTCGCCGCGGGCAATAAAAATCTGGCGGATAAACGGTTCAACCAGTTTTACTGTCTCGCCCAAGGTATGATTGTCGACAGGCACATCGCGCCAGCCTAACAGCACAAGTTTTTCCCGTGCAATGATGTCGGTCAGCAACTTCTCGCAAGTCGCTCGATTGGCGGCGTCGCGCGGCAAAAACACCATGCCTGCTGCATAATCTCCTGCTGGCGGAAGGGCGATGCTTAATTTGCCGCATTCTGCGCGCAAGAAAGTATCGGGCATTTGAATCAAAATGCCTGCGCCGTCTCCTGCATAGATATCGGCACCAACCGCGCCACGGTGGGTCAGGTTTTTAAGTAATTCCAAACCCTGACGTACGATTTCATGGCTTTTTTGACCTTTTATATGAACGATAAAACCCACGCCGCATGCATCATGTTCATTGCGTGGATCATATAAACCCTGTCTGGTCGGTAGCGTACTTTGACTCATTGTCACCTCTGAAAAATATTAC
>JAUGSS010000010.1:0-48693 GCA_044426515.1 Methylococcaceae bacterium
TGGTTAGGCGGCAATGACGCTGAATACTGGCACCTCTATTCGGCTTCATCGTCAAACTGCGACCTCATCACAGACCTTAATCATTTTCCTGATTAGTAAGATATTTCAGCTAGCACTGCCCTATCGGCATGAACACCTATGACCGTAGGGGCAATCCCTTGTGGTTGCCCTGTGGGCAGGCACAAGGCCCGCCCCTACAACACTCTGGCTTTACCGTAAAGCCCAATAGTGTCTGTTGCCGGATAAGACTTAACAGCGCAGTTCGAGTGGATAATCAAAAACTATGCGTTGCCGGATTGAACCGAGCCGCAAGCATATAGTGAAGATAAATATTTGTATAATAATGACTTTCTATGATGCGATAGGTTTTCCCTATGCTTATAACTTTATGCCGGAGGTAAGGCCGTTAGTGTCAGTGAGTGATCGGTAGTTGCGGGTAGCAATATCCGTCCATGCCCCCGGTCGTGCCGTCATGGTTGACAATACCCGGCTCAAACCGCATCATCCCTCCACGTTTTTTTGCCGCCCTTTTTAATCCATGAGTAATGACAGCCTGCAAATCCGCCGTATCGCTATCGATACCTATCACGAAAACGTCGCTTATATGCATCGCGAATGCGGCATGTACCGGGCGGAGGGCTTTCAGGCACTGTCTAAAATTCTGGTTAGCGCCAACAGTTCCAAAGTACTCGCGGTTCTTAATGTAGTCGACGATAGTTCCATCGTTTTGTCTGGAGAACTGGGACTGTCCGAACAGGCATTCCAACAGCTTAATGTCGCCGAAGGCAGTCTGGTTACGGTTAATCATGCGGAAAATCCAAAGTCCATGGATGCGGTACGGCGCAAAATCAACGGCGAACGCCTTAGCCAGGATGACTTTAACAGCATAACCAACGATATTGTTGAAGCCCGTTATTCCAAAATGGAAATGGCCGCATTTTTGGTTGCGACCGGACAAAACAATCTGGATCGCGACGAACTGTTTTTCCTTACCCGCGCCATGCTGCAATCCGGCGACACCATGAACTGGCATGAAGCGCTGGTCGCCGATAAGCATTGCATCGGCGGCATTCCCGGCAATCGCACTTCGATGCTGGTGGTGCCTATCGTGGCCGCGCACGGCATGTTGATACCGAAAACCTCCAGCCGTGCGATCACCTCTCCGGCGGGTACGGCCGACACCATGGAAGTGTTGGCCGAGGTTAATCTGAGTCCGGATCAGTTGCACGACATTGTACGCCAGGAGCGCGGTTGTCTGGCCTGGGGCGGCACGGCCAAACTTGCACCGGTTGATGACATGCTGATTTCTGTTGAGCGCCCGCTGGGCATCGATTCGCAAGGGCAAATGGTGGCATCGATACTGTCCAAAAAATTAGCCGCCGGTTCCACGCACTTGATTATCGATATTCCGGTCGGCCCTACCGCTAAAGTGCGGCACATGAATCAGGCGCTGGCTTTGCGTAAACTGTTTGAATTTGTCGGCGACCGGCTCAACATTCATCTGGAAGTGATGATTACCGATGGCCGTCAACCGGTAGGCCGGGGCATAGGCCCGATACTGGAAGCTCGGGACATTATGCAGGTACTGCAAAACGATCCGGATGCGCCATTCGATTTGCGCCAGAAATCCTTACAACTGGCCGGCAGGATCATTGAATTCGATCCTGATGTGCGCGGCGGGCAAGGCTATGCCATTGCCCGCGACATTCTCGAATCGGGCCGGGCCGGCGCCAAAATGAACGCCCTGATTCGGGCTCAAGGTCCCAAACCGATTGATTTGCACCCCGGCAGTCTGTGCCACGAGGTTTTTGCCGATAGCGACGGCGTAGTGACCAGCATCGACAACTTCCAAATGGCAAAAATAGCCCGCCTTGCCGGTGCGCCGAAAATAAAAAAAGCAGGCGTGGATCTGTTTAAGAAATTGGGCAGCCCGGTAAAAAAAGGCGACACTTTATATTGTATCTATGCCGAATTCCCTACCGATTTTAGATTCGCTCAGGAATCAGCCGGCCAAAACAACGGCTATACCATAGGCAGCGATGAGCAAATCATTAAGTCGTTGATTGCTTTTTAATAATCTCCCGCCCATGATGATACTCGCCTTTCCCGACTATTTAAGCCAGACGCAACGCTTGGCCGCCCGTCTTGGCATACCGCTGGCCGAAGTGGTTTTGCATCATTTTCCCGACGGCGAAAGCTTGGTCCGTCTGCCGCCGTCGCTACCCGAACACATTATTATTTGCCGCAGCCTTAATCAACCTAACGACAAGCTGATCGAATTACTGCTGTGCGCCACCACAGCGCGGGAATTGGGCGCCAAACGCCTGACCCTGGTTGCGCCTTATTTAAGCTATATGCGCCAGGATATTGCCAATCAGCCCGGCGAAGCGGTCAGCCAACGCATCGTCGGCAAACTGCTTGCAGGGCTGTTTGACGATGTGCTGACCGTAGATCCGCATTTGCACCGTATCTCGTCATTAACCCAGGCGATCCCGATAAAGAACGCGATCAGCCTTACCGCCGCTAATGAAATCGGGATTTTTCTAAAGCAGCAATTCACCCATGCGCTACTGTTGGGGCCGGACAGCGAATCGGAGCAATGGGTCGCGGCTATTGCGGACAAGATCGGTTTCGATTACGCGATTGCCGATAAAAACCGGCTCGGCGACAAACAGGTTGAAATGGCCTTGCCGGATGGCGATTTTCGCAGCCAAGCCGTGATCATCATAGACGACATGGCCAGCACCGGCAGGACGCTCACCAAAGCGGCCGGATTGCTGCAAGCCGCAGGAAGTAAGGATATTTATGCCGTCGTCACCCATGCCTTGTTTTGTGACGATGCTTACAGCCATATTCTTAAAGCCGGAATCAAATCCATCTGGACTACCGACAGCATCGACCATCCGAGTTCCTGCATCAAGCTCGACGAATTGCTGGCGAACGCGATTAAGACAATGATTTGATAAAGCGCTGACTATTAGGTAGGCCGTGCCGCGCGCGCCAGAGGGGATTAAAGTTAAACGGAGCAGGCGCGCACGGCACGCCCGTTAAGCAACGTTTAATCACATCCATTCGTTGATAAAGCGTTGACAGAGCCCAGGCCAATTAATAGACTGAGGCTGCTTTTTTATAATAATGACAGGCAGCAAGTTTGCTGCCTGTTGTTCACCGATATAACAACTTTAAGAGGATTCACTTATGCGTATTAAAAACCAGCTGGCTGCCGCTTTATTTCTCGTGTCGCCTTCACTTTATGCTCATACCGGTGGACATACCGACCACAGCTTGATCAGCGGTTTACTGCATCCTTTAACCGGCATCGATCACTTACTGGTATTAATGGCGGTTGGTTTGATTGCAGCCAAACAGGGCGGCAAAGCCTTGTTTGCATTCCCGGTTGTTTTCCTGGCATTGATGGCGGCCGGAGCCGCATTGAGTGCGTATGCGGTGCAAATACCGTTTGTTGAATCATTAATCGCCTTGTCGTTAGTGGCGTTTGGCTTGCTGGTGAGTGTCAAGCAAAAACAACGTTCCGGAATACTGTTTCTAGGCGTATCGCTTTTTGCCATATTCCATGGTTATGCCCATGCCGCGGAAATCCCGGCTGATGTCGGCGCCGTGCTGTATTTCTCGTCGTTAATGCTGATGAGCCTGCTCATTTGCCTGATCGGCTGCGTATTGGGATTAAGTACGGGTAAACGTATTAACTATTTGTTTTCGTTAATCTGCTTAAGCAGCGGCTTGTATTATCTAGCCGTAGGTTAGTCAATCCGCGAGGGTCGCAAAATGAGCATACTGGATGAGCTGCGGCAAAAGGCGGAGCAGAAAAAAGCCGAACAACTTCAACAGGAATCTAGCCAACAACAGTTGGAGAGGCTTTATCAATCAGCGCTGCTGCCGAAAATGCAATATTTTTACGACTGTCTGAATGAGACCGTCAAGCATCTTAATTTTCTCGAAGAGCCTATCCTGATTAGCAACTACAGCTCGCGCTATCCGCAATTTGGCGAGCTGTCGCAGCTTAACTACAAGATCAATACCGATGGCTACAGCGGCTTGGCCGACTATAATCGGCTGATGCAAATCAATGTGAGTTTTTTTTGCGAGGCTGAAGGCGAGTTTAGCTATGCCTTGCAATCCAAACGCCTGATCGAAGCGGAAGTTGCTTTTCTTCACTCGAGAAGACTGGCTTTTACCTGGAAAAATCAAAGTACGGTCATGGGTATTGAAAGCGCCGGTTTTACCGTTCAGCGGAAAATTCCGGTCAATTTCAAAATTGAGGTTGACTATAACCTTTCAAAACTGAAAGTGACCATTAATAATCATGAAAACCTTGAATGTTTCGCCAAAAGTTTCTTGCCCGAACAACTTGATGACGATTTGCTGGACGCAGTGATCGGCTATCTTATGCGTCGCGACAACAGGCTTATTAGGTTGGATATTTCCGATGCGCATAAAACCGTCATTCAAAGCCATCTTGCCTCTCAGCAACAAGAGCAGGCCGAGCTGTTGGCAAAGATCAAATATGAACAAGACAATGCAGCGCCGGCTAAAGCCCCATTTAAAATAGTCAATCCGGTAAAGTCTATTTTTTCCAAATACAATCGAAAAAACTAACCCGCACCAAACCGGGCTGCTTGAGAGCCCGCCATTTCCTAACCCAGGATAAGTAACCTTGTGTAACACCAATCAAGACGTTGTAGCGGCAAGAATCGATTATATTGATGCTTGGCGGTTTCTGGCCGTTGTCATGGTCATTCAATCGCATATTTTTGTTTATAGCGGCTTAAAACTAAGGCTTTTAGTGCCTTATTCAGACCAGCTGGACCGGCTCGGCGAACTGGGAGTTTTGGTCTTTTTTGTGATCAGCGGTTTTGTCATTTGTTCAGGTCTTGTTGCGGAAAAAAAACGGACCGGCAGGATTTGTTTGCCCGCCTTTTATCTGCGACGGTTTTACCGAATCATTCCGCCGCTTTGGTTGTATCTGTCCGCTCTTTTGCTGCTCGATGGCGCGGGTATTATTGAAATCTCGCCGCAACAAGCGCTCACCTCAGCCTCGTTTTTATGCAATATGCCGTTTCCCGAAGGTTGTTCGTGGTTTGCGGGACATACCTGGACGCTGGCTTATGAGGAGCAGTTTTACCTGCTTTTTCCGTTACTGATGCTGTTTGTACCATTGATTAATAACAGCTGGCGCTTTGGCCTTGCAATAGGCGGCTTGGTCATCGCTTCGGTGTTGTTGAACAGGACAGGCCATCTGTTTATGGGCGAATATCTGATGTACTTTATTTTTCTGCTCACCGGCTGTTGTTCCGCCCTGTTGCCCGAAAATATCATCAGCCGTATTCGTCAGATGCACATTGTAGTTTGGCTTATGGTGATCGCGTTGCTGCTTATCGGGATAGGCTATTTGCCGGCGGGAATCGAAAAACAGGTTAAGGTGGCTTGCTACCCTGTGCTGATTCTGCTGATGGTACTGGGCACGCCCACACAGGTTAAATCGATTGCCCTTATTTTTAAAAACCGGCAGTTATGTTTTTTGGGAAAAATATCTTACACCGTGTATTTGTGGCAGGAGTTAGTAACGGGGAATTACCTGGGCTGGATAACCTTTGCGTACATCGCCCTTGTTTTTATGTTTGCCATGATTTCATATCGGTACATTGAGTTGCCGTTTCAAAGAACAGCCACTTCGATGTCTAATGCTTTGAAGGCAGCCGCTATTACGGCTTCTTTAACCGAATATAAACAAGACCAACAATACTAAGCCCCTCCGAAAAAGCGGAAGTCATTATTCCCGATCTTCAAGTTCTAAGAAAAACTTGAAGATCGGTATTTGTTTTCTTGATAAATTTATTTTTTATGTTCCTGCATCTTTTGTTGGCGATGTTCCATCATTTGCGCATGGTAGCTCTTCATGAGTTCCAATTGCTGTTTTTTTAATGCATCTTTTTTGGCTGTATCTTTCTCTGCCAAAATCTGATTTGAAAGGTCATGCATCGTCAGCATATGTTCCTGCATAGCGCGCATATGCTCATTTTTTTGCTCTTCACTCATGCCCCCCATCATGCCCATACCCATCATACCCATGCCTTGATGCGAGCCCATTTCTTTCATCGGCTCGGCGGGGGCTTGCGGTTCGGCGGCGGAGCTTATCATGCTTATAGGTAGCAGCAGTAACAAAACAGCAGCTGATTTATATAAATGTTTCATCGGATCACCTTTTTGGATTGAGTTGGTTAAAAGTTGATTGTATGTAAAATCAGAGTCATACAGAAGTAAAAAAATTGCTATTGGCGAATAGAGAACAACATCGGACATTCTAGGTTTATTTTATTGTATTTCAATAAGTTAAAATACCTAGAAATAAGGTCTGATTAATAACAGGCAAATCCGCAAGAACTTGGTAAAAAAGCTTAAAAACCTCACCACCACGAAGGACGTGAAGAATTTAAGTTTTCATGCCCTTCATGGTAATTACTTAAATTAATTGATGCACGTTCCTAAACTCGCCGCCGCGAATAATGGGAAGTTAACTCTGGAAAACTTGCATCGGCTCGGCAGATGCCGACTCAATTACAGCCAGTGAATCAAACTGAAAAAGATTGACGTGTCATCACGGTCGAAATCGTGTTGCACTCTAAAGCTGGATTCAATGCTGTCAATGCGCTTGTGGTAACCCAGCAGGCCGCTGACACCGTGCTGTCCCGGTTGCGGACTGGTAACGCCGACCCCCACAAACAGGGCGTCGATCAAGCTGTCGGTTCTCAGTAATTGGCCTGGATAAACAGCGGTTTCCAGTGTTTCTTCACGGCCGTTGTTAGGCAGGATTTTGTGAATAAAACGGAAATTGACTAAGTCGCCGACTTCCCATGCGGTAAGGCGACGATTAAAGTTGGGATTCAGGTAGCCCAGCGGATTGGAAAACTCCACCCCGGTCGGCCCCATGGCTCGTCCCAGCCGGGCTTCATGTCCCAAAAAACCTTTGCGAAAGCCCAGACTGCCTGTCACCATCATATCTTTGGAGCCGTTTAGCTTGCCAATCGTGTTATCAACATAAAATATTTCGATGGACGGACGCAGCTCCTGCGCGCCCTGATCGGGTGCAACATAAGCCAGGGTACCGCGCCACTGTTCCCCATCGCTGCCCCAGACCGCCATCAACGGTTTATTGAACAGGGCGATGTAACCGCCGGGGGAGTCTTGTCCTTGAAAACTTTGCCATTGTGTGGAGACGATGTATTTAATGGTCTGCCACTCATTCCGGTAAGAGATTTTGGCGAACTTAATATCCTGATTGCTGAGGTTCCTATCGACAAATCCGCCGCCAAAGCCCAAGCCTGACGGCAAGCGGTATTCGCCTTGCACTTCGGTTTGTTTGCTGTCGCCCTGGAGAACTTCCTGAGCGCCCAAAATTAAATCGCCGAGTTCGGGACGAGCCATCAAGGGCCGCGCAAAGCCGCCGAAATAGTTAATGTCCTGCCCACCTGTTTCAGATACCAGTACACCGTGACCGCCTTTAAAAACCGGACTCCACAAAATACTGTTGACCTGAAAATCGCCGTTGTCCTTGCGGTCATAGAAAGCGTCAATTTTGCCGCCTTTGAAGTAAGGAGAGTCGGTGCCTGCATAAACACAAGGCTGTAGAGCTAACAACAGGGCGAAAAGCAAAATCTTGGATGGCACGGTAAATTCTTTCCTTGTCTGGACTGAATAAATAACATTAGAGTACGGCAGCGTTTGCTGCAAGCGCCGCTTTATTAAGATGAGCGTCCCCATAATCTTTTCCGCTTGATTTAAGATAACGGCAGCTTTTCCGTCTGTCCAACCGGCAGGCTATGTATGAATTTATCCGCTGGAACCGGCCTGCCGAACAAATACCCTTGAAATATCAAACAGCCGTAACTTGCCAGATACCCGTATTGAATCTCGGTTTCTACTCCTTCGGCAATGACGTTAAGATCAAGATTTTTGCCCAATGCCAGAATAGTTCGGACAATGGCTGAGTCATGTTTGTTAAAAGCCATATTTCTGACGAACGATTGATCTATTTTCAGCTGCTCCAAGGGTAATTTTTGCAGATAAGACAGCGATGAATAACCGGTACCGAAATCATCCATCGAAAAGCTGACGCCCAAATTATTGACGGCATGCATTTTGTCTATGGTGTCTTGCACATTATCCAAAACTACCGACTCGGTAATTTCCAATTTGAGCAGAGCGGCATTGGCGCCGGTTTCCGCTAACAGCAGACGCACTTGCTCGACAAAACCGGCCTGCTCAAGCTGTAGGCTGCTGATATTTACCGCCAATTTCAGTTCACGGGTTTCAGGGTATTTTGCCCATTCGACCAAGGTGTTGCAGCCTTGCTTCAATATCCAATGCCCGATAGGCAGAATCAGGCCGGTTTCTTCGGCAAGCGGAATGAATTCGGCTGGAGAGATCATGCCGCGCTCGGACTGATTCCAGCGTATCAGGGCCTCCGCGCCCACCGGCTTCCCGGTTACATCGACCTGTACCTGATAATGCAAGCTCAATTCGTTACGGTCCAGCGCATTGCGCAAATCGGCTTCCAAAGAGGCGCGTAAATTTAAACTCTCCTGCATTTCAGGCACAAAAGCGCGTATTACATTTCGCCCGGCTTGTTTGGCTTGGTACATGGCCAGATCGGCGCGTTTAAGCAGTTCTTCGCAGCTGGTTTCGTGCCCCAAAAACAGTACAAAACCAATACTGCCCGTGGAATAGTGTTCGACAAAAGGCTGTAATTCATTTTCGACCGCCAGGGATGGTGGAAGTGTCGCAGTTGGTAGGGAACCAACGTGACCGACTGCCAGAGACGGTGGAAGTGTCGCAGTTGGTAGGGAACCAACGTGACCGACTGCCAGGGACGGTGGAAGTGTCGTAGCCGGTAGGGAAGCGACGTGACAGACTTTGGTTTTCAGCAGGTAGAATTCAGCCAGACTACTGCGAACTTTCTCGGCAACGGCATAGGCCTGAATGGCCGCCTCAATCTCCTGTTCATCAAGACACTCCAGCATGATCACAAACTCATCGCCACCCAGCCTGGCTACGGTATCCACTTCCCGCACACTGCTTTGCAAGCGTCGTCCTACTTCAATCAGCAATTGATCGCCCTGATCGTGGCCCAAGGTATCGTTAAGCGTTTTGAAGTTATCCAGGTCGAGAAACATTAACGCGCCGTGAGTCTTGTTACGATGGCTGGCGTTAAGCGCCAGGTTGAGCCGATCAAACAGCAGCGTGCGGTTAGGAAGTTTGGTCAGGGAATCGTAGTAAGCCAAATCTTTAATGCGTTCTTCATCAGCCTTGCGCTGACTAATGTCGGTGAAGGTGCCGACATAATTGGTAATCACGCCTTCAGGGTTGGTAATAGCGGTTATACACAGCCATTCCGGATAGATGACGCCGTTTTTTCTTTTATTCCAGATTTCGCCTTGCCAATACTTATCGCGATTGATGCTTTCCCACATGGCCGCATAGAATTCTTTACCCTGCCGGCCGGATTTGAGTATGCCTGCGGGTTTGCCGATAATATCCTCGGCACTGTAACCGGTTAATTCGGTAAACGACTTGTTGACTCGCAAGATATTATTGTCGGCATCGGTGACGAGTATGCCTTCCTGAGATTCAAACGCCGCCGCCGCAATACGCAGCTCATGCTCGGCTTTGAGCCGCAGTTTCTCGCGATCGAAATTGTCCAGCGCATAGGAAATATCATCAGTCAGTCCACGCATCAGGTCAATCAGGTCGAGGGTGAAGTAGTCTTGTTCATCCGAATAGACGGCAATGGCTCCGATACAATGGCCGCCACGCATCAACGGAAATGCCGCCGATGCGTTAATATTTTCTACAGCGGCAGTGGATTGCCAAAGCAATGTATTCGGTTCATGGAGAAAGTTGTTGAAAATTTTCGGCACACCTTCCCGAATGGCCGCTCCCATCGGTCCACGGCCCTCCGGCAAGGCATCATCCACCGAAACCTTGATATTCCGAAGGTAGCGGGAATCGGGATGACTGGCGGCTACTGCATGCACCCAGCCATCCGAATCAGTCATACCCACCCAGACCAGTTTAAAGGCAACATGACTGGCTATGATCCTGCACACCTCAGTCAATAGCTTAACCTCATCCGGCTCGCGCACAATCACATCGGCGCTTTGGGTCCATGCCGCATACAGATTATTGATTCGCTCGCGCTGCCGTTCGGAATTGGACAGAGCATCCAGCATTTGATTAAAACCGTGCGCCAGTACGCCAACCTCATCATTGCCGGACATATCAGCCCGCACATCAAGATTTCCCCCTTCGACTTCGGCGGCTATCCGCATCAGGTGGTGCAATCTTCTTGTCAGCCGTCGCGCCAATAGCATTGCGGCGGCCAATACGGTCAATGCTGCAAATACTATAAAGTTTACGCCCATGACCACAACAGAGCGAAGATTGGCATTGACGCCGTTCATGGTCATTTCTACCCGCGCCCAGCCGACATGGCGCTGCCCCGCCATCACCGGTGCGGCAATGTCGATTTGCTTGGTATCGGCAAGCAACACTTGGGTTTTTGGCGGAGAGTTCAACAGTTTTTGGTTTTGTTCGTCAGTAACAAACAGTCCTGCCTCGTCAGACCGGGTGGAGCTCAACACTTCACCGCGCAACGACAAAATATAAGCCCGTTCCAGATCGGGTAAACCGACAAAACCCTGCATCACTTCCTTCAACCCGGCAATATCGTTAGCTAGCACCCATGATATGCTGCTATTAGCCAGCGATGCAGTCAGCGATTTGCTCTGTTGCATGGCCGCGCTATAAAGAAAATTACGTTGGCGTTCGAATAATAGGCCTGCAAGTCCTATCATCATAACCAGTGCAACGCCGCCGAACGACCATGCTAATTGACGCCGAATCGAGCCGTTAAAAAGAACATGTTGCGCTTGGCCTTGCTTGCGGGCAGTTGTCATTCTGTTCATTTATTGTATAAAGGTCGAACTGTTTTGCTAAAGGTCGCAATAAATGCCTGCACCGGCTTGTAACTATCATCATTAGCCGATTCAAAACGGCTAACCGGGACCCGTGCCAACATTTCCCGGCCTTGCTCATGCCGGTCAAGATTGAACAGCAGCGCAGCAAACTTGTCGGCCACCTCTGCCGGCAGATCTTTACGCACGACCCAACCGTTGTTTTGCAGCGGCTCGGTTTGCCATTTGACTTCGAGCTGGGCGGCCAACTGGGGATTTTCCTTGCTGAATGTTTTCCACGGCACCGGCCAAGTTGCTCCGGCCGCGACATGCCCGCGCAACACGTTAATGATCGAAGATTCCTGCGAACCGACATAGCGGTTTTCTATATCTCGGTTAATATCAAGGCCGTGGGTTTGCAGATAATACTGCGGCATCATAGTTGCCGCCAGCGCAGTCGGCGCCGGATAGGATACGGCTTTGCCCTTAAGATCGGCGACAGTGTTAATGCCGCTGTCGCGACGCACCAGAATAATGCCGCGAAAATCATCATCGTCGGCCATCTTGCCGAACACACGATAACCATGCTTAAGCGAGTTGACAGTTTGATAAGGATTGGGCATCGCAAAATCAAAGTGTCCGCTGTAAAGCTTCTTGTCGAATTCTTCATAATTACGCGAAGCTTCCAGGGTAAAATCAGCTTCCGGCATGTTTACGTTAATAAAATCGACAATGGGACCGTAAACTTCAAACAGCCGCTTGGGATTATGCAAGGGATGAATGCCGATCATATATTTGGCCATATTAGATTTGCTTTGCGCACTGAAACTGGGTTTGTAAGCGCTATCGGTCTGCTTGTTGAAGCTCGCAAACAACGGTAAATCCAACAATAACTCCCACCATTTTATAATGGCGGTTTCTTGAGGCTCGGCAGCATCATTCGCGATTTGGGCCGGTTCGGCTTGATCGGGTAGGTTTTCCAAGGAAGGAGCATCGGCAAAAACAGCAAAACTAAAGATTGACAACAACGTTATGAGACTATATCGGCGTAAAATTTCAATCATTCTAAGGTCGAAGCTCTGCGGTGGAAATCGGAAGTCGTCGGGTTACGCTACGCTAAACTGCAATAGGTATTGTTACCTAGGTGAGGTGAATGAAATGATACCCGTAATAGGTCAGTTTTGGAATTTTTTTGAGGCTCTTTTTTACAGAACGGATTTTTACTTTAACCATTTCAATTAGTAAATCCTTTTTGTCATAAAAGGGTAATATGTAATTTGGTAAAATGCCCCGTTTATTCTTATCCCAATTTAATTATGCCTAGTTTAAATATTCTCGTTGTTGAAGATGAAGACGCCATCAGAGAGATGTTAATGATGGTACTTGAGCAAGCCGGCTTTAAGTCGATTGCCGCCGCAGATGCGGAAGATGCGCAAAAAGCCCTGGATGAAGCCCTGCCTGACCTGATTCTGCTGGACTGGATGCTGCCGGGGATCAGCGGAGTCGAATGGGCTAGACGCTTAAAGAAAGATCCTATGTACCGGGAACTGCCTATCATCCTGCTGACGGCGCGAGGCGAAGAAGAGGATAAGGTCAGAGGGCTGGAAATCGGAGCTGACGATTATATGACTAAACCTTTTTCCCCCAAAGAGTTAATAGCCCGTATCCGGGCGGTTTTACGCAGAAGCGGAAAAATCAACGATCTGGCGCAAATAACGCTGGGCGACTTGGTTCTGGATACCGAACAGCACCGGCTCAGCATCAGCGATAAACAACTGGAAGTGAGCCCGACCGAGTTCCGTTTAATGCAGTTTTTTATGACCCATCCCGATAAAGTATTCAATCGCACCCAATTGCTGGATCAGGTCTGGGGGCGTAGCGTTTACATTGAAGAACGTACCGTTGACGTGCATATACGCAGGCTACGCAAAATTCTGGGTGAGCACGGCAAGGAAGATTTAGTCCAAACCGTGCGCGGTTTCGGCTACCGGTTTTCTGTGGCGGATTTACCGGCTGCCCACGCGTCGACGACGTTATAATCACTATGGGTGTCTGGCAAAAAGAATTCATTACCGGTTTACTGCTATTTTTAGCGGTATCGATAGTAGGTGGACTGACCGGTTTTTTTATGCCCTTGGCGCTGTTGCTGACACTGGGTATTTTAATACGCCAGCTATTCCAGATTAGCCGCTTTGAAAAATGGATACGAACAGGGGGCGGCGCCCAATACCCCAAGACCAGCGGCATTTGGGAGGAAATTTATTACCATGTCTATCGCATTAAAAAGAACGAAAAAAAACGCAAAAAGAAACTAGGCAAAATGGTTGACCAGTTTCGTCAATCCACCGAAGCGTTACCTGATGCCGCTGTGGTTCTAGGCGCCAATGACGAGATTGAGTGGGCCAACAAAGCGGCCAGGGAAGTTTTCGGTTTGCAGCAATCGGATAAGGGCCAACGCATTCCCAATCTTATCCGTTTTCCTGATTTTATCCGCTATCTTAAATCAGGAAATTACAGCGAACCCGTCATCTTGCCTTCTCCGGTAGACCATCGCATAACCTTGGCGGTCAGGATTATCGCTTATGGAGCCGGCCTGCGCTTGTTATTGGCTCAGGACGTTACGCAGCTGAAAAAAATGGAGCGGATGCGCAAGGATTTTGTGGCTAATGTGTCGCATGAACTCAGAACCCCGCTGACCGTACTGAAAGGTTATTTGGAGACCTTACAGGACATGGATGACGGCAAATCGCCGTTATTGACCACCTCGTTTCAGCAAATGCAGGGACAGACTGAGCGGATGCAGCATTTGGTCGATGATTTGCTGCTGCTGACCCGCCTGGAAACCCAACAGAAGAAAACCGAATGTGTTAATGTCCCCGCTTTGCTGATTCAGATTTGCAAAGAAGCGGAAAGGTTGCACGGCAACGTCTCTGCCCGGATCGAATTAACCCTGGAAACAGATGTGCACATCGTGGGTGAAGAGCAGGAATTACGCAGCGCTTTTACCAATCTGCTGGGTAATGCAGTTAAATATTCGCCGGAAGATTCCGTAGTCAAGGTGCGCTGGTATCAGTCCATCGATGATATAGTGCTGGATGTTGAAGATCAGGGCGAAGGTATTGCTGCGGCCGATATTCCCCGAGTTACCGAACGCTTTTACCGGTCTGAAGTCAAGCGCACTAAGAAAGTAGGCGGCACCGGCTTAGGCTTGGCTATCGTCAAACACGTGCTGATGAGGCATGATGCCAAATTAAATATCATCAGTGAATTGGGCAAGGGCAGCCGTTTCAGCTGTCATTTCCCGGTTAAACGGGTTTGCAGTAAGTAGCCGATTCATCTATGGCTATTACCGCCATGCACAAATCGGCGAACTTTGGTTAAAAATCAAAACCATTAAAAAACCCGTACACGCCATTGCTTAGTCAATATTGGCTCTGTATGTTGTTGACGTAACAATTGATAAGAAATCCGATAGTCGCCTGTAATCCACACCTCACCGTGACGTTTCAAACCGACAAAACTGCGGTATTGCGCCATATTATGGTCTACGGCTATTGCTTTATGCAGTAACATAGAACCATCCGGGGCGAATAAATCAATGACTTGCATATCGCCCGTTTGTACGCCAAATACGGTCAGCCAAAAAATCAACGCAGGCGCAGTCTTGGGTAATGTTTGCGTTTCAGCGGCCACTTCGTCAGCGGCTAGCGGATGATCGGTAAAACCCGCTGCCAACACCTCGGTAGCGATATAACCGATTTTATTAATCGTATCAGCCGACCACAGCGGCTGTTTGCCCAACGCACAGGCGTCCCCGCCGTTAATGCCGACAAAGGGATCAACCGCTTTGCCTTGATGGCGAATTTCAAAATGCAGATGGGGAAATTCGGTATTGCCGGACAAACCAACCCGCCCTAACACCGTACCGCGTGTCACCGTCTGCCCCGCATGAACCGCGACACTGCCTTTTTTCAAATGCGCGTATTGCGATTCCCAGCCATTGCCATGAACAATGACCACCGAGTTGCCTGCTTCTCTATTCTTTATCGCGTCCTTACCTAATACGCGCACGCTGATGTCGTCCATTTCATCGCGGGTAGCTCGGACCTTACCATCGGCCGCGGCCAGTACAGGCACACCCTGCGCTATCGCATTCATAGATTTAGGGCGAAAATCCGTACCGCGGTGATCATCATAGCTAAGAAAACCGCAACGGTAATCGCTGTAGCGGAGACTGGTATCGGCATCAACATAGTTTTGAATAAAGCAATCGACGCCGATAGTACACGCTAACGGTAAACTTAATTGCGGCGCCTTATCTGCGGCGCTTACAGGGCACAAAAAGCCGTGAAGTAAAGATATAAAAACTAAAGTGTGTTTGTATAACATGATGGCATTGCAAGTATTGTTGTATAAATAAAGGTGAGCTGAAGCACTCGCTACGAGGCCTCAACGAACGGAAGAGTTGCCAAGCCTTAAACAAAGCATCCACATCATCAATGAACTGCTAATGCGGAGTCAAATTTTCAACACCTTGGTGAATAAAATGGGCATTAAGCATCTTTCGAAACTTGAATTATCGGCATAGCTATCGAAGCGACTGCCGACCAAGCGGAGTCGAAGCCTGGAGCCGCAAGCCCGTCCCACTTCGACTCCGCGCAACGAACAGCCTGACTCCATCCATCGCTTTTGTCCGGACCAAGCCCGGCAAACAGCTTATTTGCCGTGAAATAAAAGCTCAATTAAACTAGCCGGCATGCCGAATAATAATTAGACAAATAGGCGTGAGCTGGTAACCTCAATACCAATAAGACGCGGCTATGCTGGGTTTTGTCTCTCAATCCAGTCTACTCGGTTCGCGTCTATGACATTTTTCATAAGGGGTGCTTAAGCACTTTCCATAAGGAGAATAACCATGGCTAAAGAAAAAGATTATTTAAAAGACCCGTTTACTAATGCCGTTTCCGCCATTCTGAAAGGCATTGATCGCGATGTGGAGCGCGGAGAAGATGCCCTGATGTTGGGACTTGGCGTGGTCATGTTGTCTTCCACTTTTGCACCAGTGGCCCCGCCAACCGTCCTTTTGCCTCTGGTAGCACTTACTTTTGCTGTTTCTGCGGGCTTCGCGCGGAAGAATTATCACAACATGCAGCGAAAACTGCTGGAATCTATGGCTCAGCTTGAAGGCCATGACAAAATCATCCTGCATCCGATCGCCGCTGTCTTTGCCGATTATCCTATGCACTCTTTGGCAGAGTCGTTTAATCCTTTAAAAAACCTGAAACGAACCTGGAAAAGTGCGCTGGGCGGGCTTTTGATTAATCCGCTATGGATGCCGATTTTTTATGTGATGGGCATGCAAATTACCGAAGAAAAAAATCTTGGCATTTTGAATCGAGCCATTATCGGTGTTGAGCGGAAAATCTCTGCTCTATCTTCTCTCGTTTAGCCGATGTTGGGTTAATCGGTTTGGCTCTGTTATGGTAACTCTTCATTACTCATAGGCTATATCAGAATCAAATCGATTAAGCGCGAATGGCGGTAAACAGTCGCGTTAAAATCTTTTTATTCGCCACGAAGGCACGAAGAACGCAAAGTTTTATTTTCTTCTCGTCCTTCGTGCCTTCGTAGTGAAATTTTTAAGTTTTTAATCGGGCTCTTGTGGATTTATCTGTTTCTATCTCGACAGTTTATCGTTAACTTCCGCCAACACTTTGCTTAATAACTCAGCTTGGCCGGTCTGGAAATTTGCCGCATCGATTTCACGACGCAACCAGGTAAACTGGCGTTTAGCCAGCTGCCGAGTGGCAACGATGGCCTTTTCGGTCATCGTTTCAAGGTCGTATTCGCCTTGCAGATAAGACCAGGCTTGCCGGTAACCGACAGCTCTGACCGACGGCATTTTTTCGGTTAAATCGCCGCGTTTATAAAGCGCTTCCACTTCATCGATAAACCCTTGTCCCAACATCTGTTTAAAGCGCCTAGCGATGATGTCATGCAGTATTTTGCGCTCTTGCGGGGCGATAATCAGTTTTATTTTTCGATAAGGAATATCTTGCGCTTGGGCTGCGCTGAAAAAAGACGTTAACGGCTTGCCGCTGATTTCGTAGACTTCCAGGGCGCGTTGTACGCGTTGCGGGTCATTCGGGTGAATTCTCGCCGCCGATTCGGGATCTACCTCAACCAGTCGTTGATGCAAGGCTTCTTTACCCAATTGATCCAAGTCTCGATCGAGTTTGGCCCTGATGCCCGGATCGGCTTCGGGCAGCACCGCAAGCCCGCTGTTCAGGACATTAAAATACAGCATGGTGCCGCCGACCAATATCGGGATTTTTCCGCGCCGGGTTATCTCGTCCATTAAGGCCAGCGCCTGCTTCCTGAACCGGCCGGTAGAAAATGATTCTGCGGGGTCTAGTACGTCGATCAAATAATGCGGAATGCCGCCTCTTTCATCTTGTGTAGGTTTGGCGGTGCCTATATCCATGCCTTTAAAGACCAAAGCGGAGTCAACGCTGATGATTTCGCCGTTAAGCGCTTGAGCGAGCTGTACGGATAGTGCGGTTTTCCCTGAAGCGGTAGGCCCCATCAGGAAAATAGCGGGGGGATGGGGTTGTTTTTGCATAATTTCAGACGGTTTAATGTAAGGCGAGCCGCCCACCGGGCGTGTGAATTTATTATCCCATACGCTGGCTTGAAACATATCGCCACGAACGACTTACATGGACAGATATTTGCTCCTCGGCAACTGCTCCTGCGTTCGTGGTGAATTTATTGCCCACGCAAAAAGAATTTATCGAGATCATTGGTCGATAATTCTATCCAGGTGGGTCTGCCGTGGTTGCACTGCCCTATTCTTTCGGTTTGTTCCATGTCCCGCAGCAAGGCATTCATTTCGTCGATGCTCAGGCGGCGGTGCGCTCGTACGGAGCTATGACAGGCTACGGTGGCTAATATTTCATTGGATTTTTCCTGGATCCGCTGACTCATGCCGTGTTCGCTCATATCGGCCAGCACATCGCGAATCAGGCTTTCGGTATCGGTATTGCCTAATAAAACAGGTATTGAGCGCAGCACGATGGTTTCCGGCCCGGAACGATTGATTTCAAAACCCAGGGTATTGAAGAATTCATGTTCCTGTTCGGCCAAATCCGCTTCCGCTGTACTGACTTTTATTTTAATCGGCAGTAATAAAGGTTGGCTGGGGACCGCGCCGTTTTGATATTGTTGTTTTAATCGCTCATAGGTGACCCGTTCGTGCGCGGCATGAGCATCGACCAAAATAATGCCGTTGGCGGTTTCGGACAAAATATAGATGTTATGCAGATGTGCGATGGCATGGCCTAACGGCCTTACCTCCGGTTGCACCGGTTGTAGCGTCGGCCCGGACTTTGGATACAGCGAGGCGTACGCTTGTATAGCTTCTTCCACCTGCAACGGCAATGACGCCTGTTGCGGCGGAGGTCTTGAGCTGTAAGCCGGTTTAGCGCTGAAGCCGGGCTTTGATTGTTGCATTACGCTATCGTTTAGCCGGTCTACATTGTTTGTTTTGGCCTCCAAAACGGGTTGTATTGGCGACGATTCGGGCTCTGCCTGTTGGCTTACGCTGTGCCCCGGCCTTAAATCGGCCAGCGACCGGTGCAGTGCCGAAAACAGAAAATCATGCACCAGACGGCCTTCCCTGAACCTGACTTCAAGCTTGGCCGGATGGGCGTTGACATCAACCAAAGAAGGCTCAAGCGTCAGGTACAAGACAAAAACCGGATGCCGTCCATGAAACAAAACATCCTGATAAGCCTGTTTGACGGCATGGCTTACCAGCTTATCCCTGACCAATCTGCCGTTGACATAGAAAAACTGCATATCCTGCTGACTGCGGGAAAAGGTCGGCAAACCGACCCAGCCGGTTAAACACAAGCCTGATGCCGCAAAGTCGATTGTTACCGAATTCTCGATAAAAGCCGAACCGCAAATACCGGCAACCCTTTGCTCCTGCTCGCTGTCCGTTGCCGCAGGCTTTAGGTTGAGTATTTCCTTTTGGTTATGAAAGAGGCTAAAACCAATATCAAAGCGGCTTAATGCCATACGTTTGATCAATGTTTCTATATGGGCGAATTCGGTTTTTTCGGTTTTTAAAAACTTGCGTCTGGCCGGGGTATTGTAAAACAGGTCGCGCACATCAATGGTGGTGCCGGGAGGATGCGGATCGGGTTGCGGATCGAAATCCTGCTCGGAGCCGTCGGCATTAACCCGCCAAGCGCAATCGGCGCCGCGGGTGCGTGAAATCAGCGTAAGTCTTGACACCGAGCTGATGCTGGGCAAAGCCTCGCCGCGAAACCCCATACTGACCACTTGTTCCAGATCTTCCAAGCTGGAAATTTTGCTGGTTGCATGCCGGGACAAGGCCAACGGCAAATCTTCTTTGATGATGCCGCAGCCGTTATCCCTAATTTTTATCAGCCTAACGCCACCCTGTTCTATCTCGATAGTGACTTGACCGGCACCCGCATCAAAACAATTTTCAACCAGCTCTTTAACCACGGATGAAGGTCTTTCGACCACCTCGCCTGCGGCAATCTGGTTAACCAGTTGAGTGGGGAGGGAATGAATACGCATCAATTGACCTACAGCAAAAGGCGTATTTTATATGACTGGGGGTAATTATTCACGCTTGGTTGTAAAACGCGCGACAATTGAGGCTTTAGCCGTTCAAGGTTAAATGATTTTTTACCGGAAGACGGCGAACGGCAGATATTTTGCTTACAGTTCTAAAGCCGCCACCCTGCTTTCCACAGGAACGTCTTTACTGAAATAACTGCGCACCCCATTAAAAATAGCGCCGGCTATTTTTGATTGATGCTCGGTGTTGACTAACCTCAGCTCTTCCGACGGATTGGAGATAAACGCTGTTTCCACCAAAATAGACGGCACATCGGGCGATTTCAGCACCAGAAATCCGGCTTTTTGCACCGAGGCGTAATGCAATTCGCCGATATGTTGAAAATTTTTCAATACTTTTCCGGCAACGCTTACGCTTGCATCTTGGGTAGCGGTCTGCGACAAATCGAGCAATACCGAAGCCAGAACATCTTCTTTATCGTTGAGACTGACACCGCCAACCAAATCGGATGAGTTTTCGCTATCTGCCAGCCAACGCGCGGCTTCGCTGGTTGCGCCTTTGTTGGACAGGGTAAATACCGACGCGCCTTTGACTGTTGAATCCTGAAAAGCGTCGGCATGAATTGAGACAAATAGATCGGACTTGGCGGCTCTGGCAATTTGCATTCTTTTTCTAAGATCGACGTAATAGTCGCCTTTGCGAACCAAAACAGCCTTCATACCCGGCTGGTTATTGATTAAATCAGCAAGTTTTTTAGCAATAGCAAGGGTAATCTTTTTTTCCTCGGTGCCGTTTTGTCCATGAGCGCCGGGATCTTCTCCGCCGTGACCGGCATCAATCGCAATAACGATATCCTTATCTCGTTTAGCGGTTTTTGTTGCTCTAACAGGCGTAACTTCAACCGGGCCGGCGGCAATCTTTTTAGTCGCTGATTTTTCGGGTTCTTTAACGGTTTTTTCGGGAACTTGTTGTTGGCTTTCCGTGGCTTTAGCCGTTGTTTTAAGCTCGGTTTTTTCCGGAACTTGTTGTTGGCTTTCTGTGGCTTTAGCCGTTGTTTTAAGCTCGGTTTTTTCCTCGACCTTGGCATAATTGCCGGAGTCTTTGTTCAATAGCTCAACAACCAGATGCTGCCCATTCAGGCTGTTGGTTCTTAATGACATGTTTTTTGAACTGATTTCTCTTTTTAAATCGACGACAATTCTTACATCGGTTTTATTTCTTGTTGCAACACGTATGTGGGTAAACAGTGGATGACTTGGCGGGGGCTGGCTTAATGCCTGCGTGACACCGGCGTTGCGCAGGTCAATCACTAAGCGCGAGGGGTTATTCATTAAAAAAATCCGATGTTCAGGCGAGGAACTCACATCAAACAATATTTGAGTTTGATCGGGTGTATTCCAATAACGCAATGAACTAATATCGATTTGTTGCGCATAACAGGTTACAGCCGATAGCTGTAACCCAATAATAAACAAGGCCTTCCAATAACTTCCCATCGACGCAACTCACAAAGTGATAATCTGGGTTAGATTATAGCAGTATGTGATTGTTTTTCCAGACCAGTTAAAATATTTTTTTAACGCTGGGAAGGGCTACCTATCTCTGCGGTTCGACCGGTCCCCTCCGTCACCAAGTTAATTATCGTATCCGGTCCGGGTAAAAATCCTTTCCCCATGTCGGGCCATTCAATAAAACACACGCAATCTTGATCAAAATAATCTCTTATACCTATCCATTCCAGCTCTTCGGGATCGGCAACCCGGTACAAGTCAAAATGAAATATCTTACGCCCCTCTATCGTATATTCTTCGACCAGCGTATAAGTCGGGCTTTTGACCGCGCCGGTGTAACCCGCCGCCCTTAGAAAACCTCTAACCAGCGTCGTTTTTCCTGCGCCCAGATCGCCATGCAGGAATATCAGGCATTTTGACGGCAACTCTGCCCAAAGCTTGGCGCCAAGCTGCTCTGTTGCCGCGGTATCTTTTAAATATGTCTTCATCAATTTACCAATTGTCTAAGATAAGGCATTAAATCACTGGCCAGCAAGCCTCTTTCCCCGCCTTTCGCGGCAGCCAAATCGGCCGCCAGACCGTGATTATAAACGCCTTGCTGAGCAGCATCCTGCAAAGATAAACCTTGGCCCAGCAAACCGGCAATCACTCCGGACAATACATCGCCCATACCGCCGGATGCCATGCCCGGATTGCCGGTATTGGAAACGGCGAGCCGGTGCTCGGATGCGATGACTGTTCCGGCGCCTTTAAGAATGGCGATACCGCCATAATTGCCTTGAATGGACAAGGCCGACGCAAACCGGTCTTGTTGTATATCCGCAGTAGAACAGTTTAATAGCCGCGCCGCTTCGCCGGGATGCGGCGTTAAAATCCAGTCCGTTTTTGCTGCCGGTATAGCGGCTAAAAGATTCAACCCGTCTGCATCGATTACCATCGGTTTGCCGGCGCTTATCGCAGTCTTAAATAATGTTTTTGCCCAATCGCTACGTCCCAAGCCCGGCCCTACCACAACGACATCGGCTTTTGCCAGCAACGCCGCCAGCTGCACGGCAGTTTCCACGCCATGACACATTAATTCCGGCCGATTCAGATTCATCAGTCCGGAATGCTCGGCCCGCGTCGCTATACTGACCAATCCCGCGCCTACCCGCAAAGCCGCCTCGCCCGCCATTTTGGCGGCCCCCGAATAACCCAGCTCACCGCCCACTATCAGTACATGCCCGCAGTTGCCTTTATGCGCACATCGATCGCGACGCGGCAACCGGGCTTTGACTACCCGCATCGCGGCGGCTTTTACTCCTGTAAACACATTATCCGGCACCGCCAATTGCGCATAGTAAATTTTGCCGCAATGCTCGGCCGCATGGCCGGTAAATAAACCCTGCTTGAGGCCGATAAACGTAACCGTACAATCGGCTTTTACCGCATGCCCCATCACGCTGCCGGTATCGGCATTTAAGCCGGATGGAATATCTACGGCAATGACCGGCGATGAATGCGCGTTGATAGTCTGTATAGCTTTAGCGTAAAGCCCGGTTACCGGCCTATCCAGCCCGGTGCCCAGCAGCGCGTCAACCACCACATCGGCATTAATGGCCTGTTCGCCTTGAAACGGCATAACGCTGCCATGGGCTTCAGCATATTTCCGATAAGCGGTCAACGCATCGCCGCTTAGCTTTTCAGGTTCTGCAAGCGTATAAACACAAACCTTCAATCCCGCTGCCGATGCCAGTTCGGCAATAATATAGCCATCCCCTGCATTATTGCCGGAACCGCAAAAAACAGCGACAGATCGGGCATCCGGCCATTGCTTTTTGAGGCATTGGAAAACTTCAGCCCCTGCCCTGCTCATCAAGTCAAAACCGGGAATGCCGTGCTCTTGAATAGCGATTCGATCCAGCTCTCTGACCTGTGCCGCGCGATAGAGTTTTATTGGGAAATTTTGCATGGTATTGTGATGTTGCTCCTTAACTTTATAAATACATTATATTGCCGGCATCAGCTATGGACAAAAGCAGTCAAAAAATGGCTACCCTCACGTTACAAATTAAACAATGGGGGCAAGAACTGGGCTTTCAACAAGTAGGCATCGCCGATACCGAATTGCCGGAAGCGGAAGTGCATCTGCAAAACTGGCTGGACAATAACTTCCACGGTGACATGGACTATATGCAACGTCACGGCCTTAAGCGCAGCAGACCCGGACTATTGCATCCCGGAACTGTGCGTGTTATTTCCGTGCGCATGGATTATCAGTCGGAAGCTGCCGCGACGATGAAGCAACTGCTGACAGATCCCACTTCCGCCTATATTTCCCGCTATGCTTTAGGCCGTGATTACCACAAACTAATGCGCAACCGCCTGCAAAAACTGGCCGACAAGATTCAAGCGGAAACCGGTTCCCAACTTCCAGGTTCCATGCGGGCTTTTGTCGACAGCGCCCCGGTTCTGGAAAAAGCCTTAGCCGAAAAAGCGGGATTGGGCTGGATAGGCAAGCATACCAATGTCATTAACCGCAAAGCCGGTTCGTGGTTTTTTCTCGGCGAACTGTTTACCAACCTGCCGCTGCCCATCGACAGCCCGGCTAGCGCACATTGCGGGGAATGCCGCGCTTGTCTGGATATTTGCCCGACTCAGGCGATTATTGCGCCCTATCAGGTCGATGCGAGACGCTGTATATCCTACCTGACTATCGAACTGCAAGGTTCAATTCCGGAAAACTTAAGGCCGCTGATCGGCAATCGTATCTATGGCTGCGACGACTGCCAAATTATCTGCCCGTGGAATCGATTTGCCAAGCTGAGCAGCGAACAGGATTTCAGCCCCAGACATCGGCTCAACACCCGGCAATTGCTTGAAGTATTCGCCTGGACTGAAGCGGAATTTCTGGCAAAAACCGAAGGCTCGGCGATACGAAGAATCGGCCATCAGCGCTGGCTCAGGAATATCGCCGTAGCTTTGGGCAATGCGCCTGCATCCGCCCTTATTATTGATGTCTTAAAGCCTATGCTTGATCATGACTCCGACATGGTTAAAGAACATGTTCGCTGGGCCTTGGCGCAACATCGCTAAAACCTATCGATACGGGTATTCAATTATGAAAAAAATATTTTTTATTTTATTGATCCTACTCAATTCAACTTCCCGGTCTGCTGAGGTTTTTAAATGTCAGCTAAAATCAGGCAAAACAATTTATCAGTCTACGCCCTGCCAATCCGCTGTAAAGCAGCAGACTATTGAAATTCAAAAATCCGATCCGCGCCAAGTTGCCGAGGCGGAAGCCAAACTAAGAGCCTGGAAGGAAGATTTTGCACAGCGTGAAGCGGCAAGAATCAAGGCCGAACAAGAGCTTCAAGCCGAGCAGGACAGAAAAGCGTCGGTTGAGGCCTTGCAAAAAAGCGCAGAATACCAACAGCAACAAGCCTATGAAGCAAAACGGCAGGCAGACGCGCTGGAGCGGCAAAACATGCAGAGTCCATATCTGCAATATCAATATCCGCCATCATTCGGCTATCAATCAGTTCCGACTTTTCCAATTTTGCAACCAATCCCGGCTTATCCGCCAGCCGTATCTCATCAATCTAATGTTAAGAAGAGAACCTTCCCTGACAGCCAACACTCGGAGCAACACGGCAAAGATAGAGATGACGACAGCGGGCGTACAAAATTTATTTTTAAATGGAAATAGTCGACTGTTCAGTAGAATTTGCTGCCGAAGTCATTAAGATAAAGCACGCATCGGCAGGTTATTCAAACGTAAAACCATGAAAATAACGGCCAATAATAATCCATACTCATCCCGTCATCATATATTGGAGGTTGCCTCATCACTTGTTGTAAACTTTTATATGCGCCGCTTTGGCGCACGCTAGGTAAATCTTTTTTTCATCCTTTTTGGAGAGCGTTATGTCAACATCATCTTGTCGTTGGGCGTTATTATCCTTATGTCTGGCGTCCACTGCACAAGCAGGCGTGTTATTGGAAAAAGTCAGTTATCCCGGTTTTGTGATGCCCAGTTATGCCATCAGCAAAAGCTGCACGATATCCGATAGCGGACAGTTAATCATGCAATACCAATTGGACGGCATGAGCTCAAAGCGCACCCTGCCGTTACAATTAAGTAAAGCCGGTATCAAAACGAAAATTACTGAAGCGGCGTTAGGCACGATTAATTCAGAAAGCTTCCCCGTCGATGTCAATACGGTAATTTACCGGGCTTATCAAAAACAAGCCGATAGTCCGGCGAAAATGGTGCTGTTATATGAAGAAAACGGCGGTTCAGGCGAGAAAAAAGCCAATGATTCGGAAGCGGCTGTTGCATTGCGCAATTTTATTGACATAAATTGCGGTAATGAACTGTTGCGATAAAAGGATTAGCGGGGTTTGGATATTTAATTACACAACTTAAACACATTAAGAGAAACATCATGTTTTCAATTCGTTTTACATGCCGGTGCTTAATTAAGCTGGCGATGGTTTTTATGCTTACGCTGCCGGTTGTTTGTTCGGCAGCCGTGATAGTGCGGATGCAGACCTCACTCGGCATTATTGACGTTCAATTGTACGATACTGAGGCGCCGTTGACTGTGGCGAATTTTCTCAGTTATGCCAAGAGCGGGGCCTATACCGGTTCATTTATCCATCGCAGTATGCCGGGATTTATCATTCAAGGCGGCGGATACGGCTGGAACGGCACAACTAATCAGCTGAATTATGTTGTCAGCAATCCGCCTGTAGCGAATGAATATAGTCCCGACCGTTCCAACTTACGCGGCACCATTGCCATGGCCAAGCTTGGCAACGATCCTAATAGCGCCACTAATCAGTGGTTCTTCAACTTAGCCGATAATTCGGCGAACCTTGACTACCAAAATGGCGGCTTTACAGTGTTTGGTCAGGTGATAAACACCGGCATGGGCGTGGTCGATGCAATTGCTGCGTTACCTACAGTCAACGCAGGCGGAGCATTTACCAATCTGCCCTATTTCGCGCCAATAACAAACAATACCGTGCAAAAATCGAATCTGGTCATAATAAAACAGGTTTCGGTGCTTGTTCCCGCTAAAACCAATGCTTCGGATAGAGTATTCGCCTATCTCGAAAGCCTGTATCCTGACATAATAGCTCCGGCTAATTCCGTGGCCCCGAATAACAAGGCATCGGTAACCGGTTCCGGCTACTATTACCGCTACTATTCGAAGACCAAGCGCTATGTCGCCACTGCAAAGGGAAAGGTCTATTGGGGGACGAAACTTGGAAGCACCTTAAAACCAATCGGAAGCCTTACCAGCTTGCTTGCCAAGGCATCCGCGCTGGGTTATTGAACGGTACGCCTTTATTTATTGCCCACCGCTATCGTCGATAGAGGGTGGGTAAACGAGGTGAACTTTAACGTTAAATAAAAGGTCATTGCAAATGTCAGAATCTTTGAGGACCAAACAAGGCGCAACCCTAAGTCATAAAAATGCATGTAAAGAGTTTTGTCTTACAGAAGCTGAAGTAATTGAAGCAATGAAGGCCGGTAAATTACAATACATAATAAACTATGCTCATGGGAACCCGTATTACAAGCTGCTTCGAAGTGAAGTTGAATCCTTAGCCCTTGAGCTGCACGGTGCCAACTATGTAGCGGAACAAGCAATAAAACATAAGTTGAAAAAAATCACCACAGAAATAAACAGCCTTAAGAGAAAACTTTCTTCTTTGGAAAAGCAGAAAATTGAACTTCAAAAACAGGCAGAAATCTAATCCTTCCCTCGCAGAGCGTCATTACCAGTTAATGATGCTCCGCGAAGGAACGACATCCTTCAAACTTGCCCGGCAGGTTTTTTCTTAATCGTTGTCTTAATCGCTTTTTTATCGGTTTTATCCGCTACGTCATTGTCTGGTTCCGAAGGCTTGTTCACTGGCAAGTCATCGTCTTCTTTGGGTGGACGTGGATCTTTACCGGCCATTAAGTCTTCAATTTGCAAGCGATCTATGGTTTCCCACTTCATCAGCGCATCGGCCATTTTGTGCAGGATAACGATGTTCTCCTGCAGGATGGTTTCAGCCCGCTGGTAGTTCTTGTCTATCACTGCGCGTATTTCTTCATCGATAAGATGTGCGACATTGTCGGATACGGAACTGCCTTGAGTACCCGGATGCCCCATAAACGGCCGACCGCCTTCTTCGCCGTAAACCAGCGGTCCGAGCTTGTCGGATAAGCCCCAGCGCGTAACCATGTTGCGGGCCAATTCGGTGGCGCGTTCAATATCATTCGATGCGCCGGTGGTCACCCGGTCGCCGCCGTAAATCATCAGCTCCGCAATCCTGCCGCCGAACAAGCTGGCTATCTGGCTTTCCAGTTTGCGTTTGCTGGCGCTGTATTGATCCCGATCGGGCAGGAACATGGTGATGCCCAAGGCTCTGCCTCTGGGCATGATACTGACTTTATAAACGGCGTCATGGTCAGGGGACTTTTGCCCAACGATACAATGCCCCGCTTCATGGTAAGCGGTTAACAATTTATCCTCTTCGGTCATAACCATAGTATGCCGTTCCGCGCCCATCAGGATTTTATCCTTGGCTTTTTCCAGATCGCTCATACCGACTTCCTTCTTGTTGGAGCGGGCGGCAAAAAGCGCGGCTTCATTGACAACATTAGCCAAATCGGCGCCTGAAAAACCGGGCGTGCCCCGAGCCAGGTATTTCAATTCGACATCGGCAGCCGCCGGTACTTTTTTGATATGCACATTCAGGATTTGCTCGCGGCCGCGCACATCGGGCAAACCGACATTGACCTGGCGATCAAACCGTCCCGGCCTGAGCAAGGCTTTGTCCAGCACATCGGCGCGGTTGGTGGCGGCGATCACGATAACGCCTTCGTTACCGTTAAAACCGTCCATTTCCACCAACAATTGATTCAGGGTTTGCTCCCGTTCGTCATTGCCGCCGCCCATGCCGGGGCCGCCCCGTTGCCGACCGACCGCATCGATTTCGTCGATAAAGATAATACAAGGCGCATGCTCTTTAGCCTGCACAAACATATCCCTGACTCTGGACGCACCGACGCCGACAAACATTTCGACAAAATCCGAACCTGAAATGGTAAAAAACTTGACGCCCGCCTCACCGGCAATGGCTCTGGCAATCAGGGTTTTACCGGTTCCCGGCGGGCCGACCATCAAAATGCCGCGCGGTATTTGTCCACCCAGTTTTTGAAACTTCTGCGGATCGGCCAAAAAATCAACCAGCTCGGCCACTTCCTCTTTGGCTTCTTCACAGCCGGCAACATCCTTAAAGGTAACCGTCATTTTATCTTCTTCGAGCATTTTGGCTTTGCTCTTGCCAAAGCTGCTGCCGCCCATGCCGCCTTGCATTCTGCGCATATAAATGATCAGCACCAAAATCATTAACAGCATCGGAAACCAGGAGATGAATATTCTCATCAGGAAGGTCTCCTGCTCGGGAGGCACTGTCCTTATCTGCACGCCTGCGCTCAGAAGATCGTCAATTAAATGTCCATCGCCGGGATTAAAGGTTTCATAGTTTTGCCCATCTGAGGTACGAACGCCAATCTGCTGCCCGGCCACTTCCACGCGCTCAACCTGTCCGTGTTTTACCTTGCTGATAAAATCCGAATAAGCCAGGGAATCCTGTAGCGGAGGCGTGGTGTGAAGGCGGTCGTAAATTAAATACCCCCCGACACCCACAATGCAAAAAAACAAAATGTTAAACAAATACTTCTTCATCTGTATCTCCTAAGTTACGACTGCCATGGATGGTGGAAGTGTCGCAATCGGTAAGGAACCGATGCGACCGACTGCCATGAAGGGCGGCCGCGACTGCTCCCGGCAGTCGTCGGCATTTCCACCACTCATGTAGGTCAGAAGTGTAGCAATCGGTAGGGAACCGATGCGACCGCTTGATAACGAGCGTTATAAAAAACTCATTAATTGCTTGCCATAGCTGAGTTTCATTTTATTGAGCGCTTTTACTTGAATCTGCCTAACCCGCTCTCTGGTTAAGTTAAGTTCTGCGCCGATTTCCTGCAAAGTCATTTCATTACCGGTATTGATGCCGAAATGGCAACAAATTACCTTAAGCTCCCGTGGATCAAGCACTTTAACCGCTTTACCTATCCAAGCCTTAAGATCCGATTGCTCTATTTTTTTAAACGGATGAGTAAAAATGCGCTGTTCTAAAAAATCAATCGGTGCTAATGACTCTTCATCGTCTTCTAAATTTTCCAGCGACACTGCTGTTTGCGAAATGGATAAAATAGCATTTATTTGCTCATCGGGCATTTTTGAATATTCGGCTAATTCTTTAACAGAAGGCTCTCTGCCCGATTTTGCCAGCAGCTTGTTTTTGGCGCGCAACACTTTATGAATATTAGCCACCTGTTCACAAGGCACCCGTACGACTCTTTCGCAACGAGACAAGGCTCGGGACATGGCCTGCTTGACCCAATAAGCCGCATAGGTTGAAAATTGGAAGCCCTGGCGGTGATCGTACTTGTCGATAGCCCTTAATAAGCCGGTTTGACCTTCCTGCACTAGATCATCAAAGTCTAAAAAACCGCACTTGTACCGGTTGGCTATAAATAAAACCAAACCGGAATTTGCCTCGGCTAATTCCTGCCTTGAACGTAACCAATCATGTTCGGCAAAAATCATGTCCATCACATATTGCTGCATATCGGCACCTGATAAAAACAAAAAATGCTCGTCAAATTGACGGGTGCGCATGGCCTCGATTATGCCGGACCAATGTAACTTGCCGTGCCGATTTAAACCTTCCAGCCGCTTGACCACCAAATCGGGAAGATTTTCGACTGATTGATGACAAATATCCCGGCTCTTGAAAGCATGAATAATAAACTCCGTCAGCGCGAACAAGTCGTCAAATGCAAAAGGGAAGGCTTGCAGTCGCTGGGTTAAATGCTGTTTTTCATCGCTATCAGTCTCACGATTAAAACCGCTACCTGAAAACGCCAGGCTGGCCAGCAAGTAATGGTTCTTGATTTCAGCCAACATAACAGTCAGCGCTGAGGCGGCCTGTTCGGGCTTGTACGCGTCTGCTTCGTATCTATGAAGTAGCCATAATGCCGTGGCGGGAAATTGTGACAGGATATTAATTAACCGGGATTTACCGGCTTCTAAATTGCTCGCCATTTGAAAATTGCAATGCTCAGCGCTTTCTTTTTCAGCATTGACACCATTAACAATAGCCATTTCCGGCTCTAACAAACATTTATTTAAGTACATCTTCGCCCCCAAAACCTTACAACACTTTTTAAGACTTATCTGATGGAACACCTGCCGTGGAGAATAATGCGGTTAATACGGTTTATTAGGTTTACATGATAATCCCCATTTCATGGAAAATAAATCCTTCTATAAATAGGGTATCTCAGGAACAATCATGCGCAGCCTGAAATCGCATACGATTTTACAAATCTTCCCGCTGCACTGGACACCTGCGCAATTTTTCTTAAATCCATTAACAGCCGGCACCTTTGACTTTACGGTTGTAATGCAAAGTCTTATTATGGTCCTTAATTTGCTACAAAAATGCGGTGAAGGCACATGAGTGTTTAATAGTTGAGTGAGTAGGCGGCTTTTATTTTGGCCGTTAGAGATTCTCGTCGTCATGTAGAAGATGTTTTTTAGAGCACTTAATCGAATACCTCATGAAAATCCTTTATCCTGAAATAAAACCCTATCACAGCTTTTTCCTCGAAACCGGCAGTAAACATGCGGTGTATGTCGAGCAATCCGGCAATATTGACGGTATTCCGGTTATTTTTCTGCATGGCGGGCCGTGTTCCGGCACCAAGCCCGATCACCGGCGTTTTTTTAATCCGGCGCTTTATCGCATTATTCTATTTGATCAGCGCGGCTGCGGCTTGTCGTTGCCTTTTGGCGAGCTGGAAAATAATACCACTCAGGATTTAATCGATGATATGGAGCGTATCCGTAATCAACTGCTTATCGATCAATGGCTGGTGTTTGGCGGTTCGTGGGGCGGAGCGCTGGCATTATTGTATGCCCAGCAGCATAAAGATAAAGTGACCGGCTTGATTATTCGCGCAGTATTTCTGGCGCGGCAGCAGGATTTGGACTGGTTTGCCAAAGAGGGTGCCGGCAAGATTTATCCCGAGCAATGGCAGCGCTTGGTTGAAAGTATCCCGGAACAGCAGCGGGATCATCTGATGCAAGGGCTTTGTAATGTGTTATGGGGGAAAGATGAGGTGGCGCAAAGACGGGCCGCTAAGGAATGGATGGCTTGGGGCGGACAGGTTTCATTAGGCAACGATTATCAGCCGAGTCCGAAAGGCGAGCATGCCACGGAGCTTATGGTTAAACAGGTACGCATGGAATTGCATTATGCCAAGCATCATTATTTTATTGAGGAGAACCGGATTCTGGACAATTGCGGGATTTTGGCCGACATTCCAACCGTTATTATTCATGGGCGGCATGATTTTGTCTGCCCGATGGAAGCCGGTTACCGTCTGCATAAAGCGTTGCCGCATGCTGAATACATTGTATTAGCCAATGCCGGACACGTTGCTCAAGGCAAAGACATGATTAATACGTTAATAGCTGCAACCGATTGGTTTGCAGAGCAACAACCGCGGTAAGCAAAAATCTTCCAAAATTCACATTCAACTGCCCCATAAAAGCGTAAATGCTTTATCATTAAGCCCAGTTAATAAGCGTCAACTTAAGGCATAACACCTCGAAGGCACGAAGAAAAGCTTCGTGCCTTCGTGGTAAATGAGAGGTCGAAGCAATGAATTTAAGCGGCCGGAAACAGACCTATACACAGATAAATGAAATTACATGATCAAGAGCTTTGCCAATTAGGCTTAGCGGTTATACAGGTGGAAACACAAGCGATTGCCGCATTGGCCGCGCAGATTAATGAAAATTTTGTGCTCGCCTGCAAGTTGATGTTTGCGTGTAAAGGCCGTGTTGTGGTTACCGGCATGGGTAAATCAGGGCATATTGCCGGTAAAATCGCAGCCACTTTAGCCAGTACCGGAACACCTGCTTTTTTTGTCCATTCGGGCGAAGCCAGTCATGGCGATTTAGGCATGATTACCCGCCAGGACGTGGTGCTGGCTTTATCGAATTCCGGTGAAACCGAAGAAGTTTTAACCATACTGCCGATTATTAAACGGCTGGGCGTACCGTTAATTGCCATGACCGGCCACCCGGATTCAACGCTGGCCAAGTTTGCCACCACCCATATCAACGTGGCTGTTGAGCAGGAAGCTTGCCCGCTGGGGCTGGCGCCTACCTCCAGCACCACGGCGGCATTGGTGATGGGCGATGCATTGGCGGTATCTTTGCTTGAAGCGCGGGGCTTTACCCGCGATGATTTTGCCTTGTCTCATCCCGGCGGCAGTTTAGGCAAGCGCCTGTTATTAATGGTGGGTGATATTATGCATGCCGATGAAAAAGTGCCTATCGTTCCGGAGTCTGCGCTTATTAGCCATGCCTTGCTGGAGATGACCGAGAAAAAACTGGGGATGACCGCAATTGTCGATGCGGATCATCGAGTCATCGGTATTTTTACCGACGGCGATTTGCGGCGGATGTTGGGCCGAAATCTTGATGTCCATAAAACCGCTATTACCGAAGTGATGACGCCTAATTGTGCGGTTATTTCAGCGGATATTCTGGCGGCGGAAGCCATGCAAATTATGGAGCGAAAAATGATTAATGCGTTAATCGTCGTTGATGAGCGGCACAGAGCGATAGGCGCTTTAAATATGCATGATCTGATTCGAGCGGGAATTGTGTGATGACGGATAGACAAAACAGCTTAATTGTTCTGGAAAAAGCCAAGAAACTCAAATTGCTGATTCTGGACGTGGACGGGGTTTTAACGGACGGCAGATTGTTTTTCGATAACGAGGGTAACGAATACAAGTCATTTCACGCTCGGGACGGTCACGGTATCAAATTGTTGCGGCAAACCGGTGTTGAAGTTGCGGTGATTTCCGGGCGCAAATCAAGCTCGGTCGCGCTACGTATGAAAAATCTGGGCATTGAACATGTGTATCAGGGCCATGAAAACAAAATCGCCGCATTTAATGAGATTATTGAGCTTATGGGCATAACTCCTGAACAAGCGGCGCACGTCGGCGACGACTTGTTGGATTTACCCATAATGCTTAGAGTAGGTCTGGCGATTGCGGTTAACGACGCCAATTTTGCCGTTAAACAACGTGCCGATTGGTGTACTACCTTACCTGGAGGCCAGGGTGCGGTCCGGGAAGTCTGCGATTTTATCATGCAGGCGCAAGGGCGTTTTGATGAAGTCTTGAATGTTTACCTGACTTGCTAAAACATGATGACCCGGCTAAATGGAAACCACACTTATCCGTACCTGATCATTATCGCGGTATTGAGCTGGTGCCTGATTAAATTGGCCGGAGTGGATGAGCTTAATCGTATAGCGGTTCCAGCGCACAGCCCCGATTATTTCAGCAAGGGTTATAGCAAATGGGAAATGAATGATCTCGGCCGGCCAAATAGTAAATTGCTTGCAGAAGCCATGATTCATTACAGCGATGACGGCACCACCCACTTGGAAAATCCAATAATGTTTTTTTATAACGATAAAACACCGCCGTGGGTAATTAAATCGGAAACCGGCATTCTGTCTGCCGATGGCAAGGATTTATTGTTAAATGGCAAGGTTTATGTTGACAGGGCTTCAGGTGAAGGCGTCAGGGAGCTTAAAATTTATACCTTCAATCTAAAAGTAAAACCGGAAACCAGTTATGCGGAAACGAATGAGTGGGCAGAGTTGATCAGCTTGCCGAACTGGACGACGGGGATCGGTATGAAACTGTTTTTTGCACAGCCGATTCATCTGGAATTGCTCTCTAATGTAAAAGGTAACTATGAAACAAAATAAAAAACCTCGCGCCGAGCCTGCTCCCGATAGGCTTGCAGCATACACACCATCCTTGGCGATATACCGCGCATTACATCGGAGTCGCTACTGTTTACTAATGTTCGCGCTTTATAGCGCGAGCGTTTATGCCCTGGAAAGTGACGGCGACCAGCCGATCGTTATCGACTCCAATACGGCGACTTATGACGATATCAAAGCCATCAGCACTTATACCGGCAACGTGATCTCGATTCAGGGCAGTATCCGGGTGAACTCAGATAAGCTGGTGGTTTATTTTATCGAGGGTGAAGCTGATAAAATGGTATTTACCGGCAACCCGGCAAAATTCAAACAGACGCCTCACGAAGGCGACCCGGATATAACCGGTGAAGCTTTAACGGGTGAGTATTATCCTAAAAAGAATTTATTGGTTTTGATTGATAAAGCCACGGTCTGGCAAGGCAGTGGCGCTTATTCCAGTGACTTTATTGAATACGATCTCAAAACCTCGCTGGTTAAAGCCGGAGAAAAAGCATCAGCGACCAAACGCGTCCATGTCGTATTGCAACCGAAAAGCAAAGAACAGGCGCCAGTATCCGGACAACATTCACCAAAAGGCAGCGGTAAATGATGAAATGCAAAATACCCAACGACGCTTTTTGCACCTTTACCTTTTAACCTTGCCTCGCTGATAAACATGACCAGACTAGCCGCGAAACAACTGATTAAAAACTACAATAAGCGCAATGTGGTTAACGGCGTTTCATTGCATGTGGATACCGGTGAAGTCGTTGGTTTGCTGGGCCCCAACGGTGCAGGAAAAACCACCAGTTTTTATATGATGGTAGGCTTGATTAAAGCGGATGAAGGCGAGATTACCCTTGATTCGCAAATCATCACCGCTCAGCCCATGCATTTGAGAGCACAGCTGGGTATAGGCTATTTGCCTCAGGAACCCTCGGTTTTTCGGAAACTGAGTGTGGCGGATAATCTACGCGCCGTCTTGCAAATCCGGGCTGATTTGACTGAAGGGCAGGCGGAATTGGTGATTGAAGAATTGTTGCAGGAATTCCATATTCTTCATTTGCGCGACCAAATTGCGTTGGGTTTGTCGGGCGGCGAACGGCGGCGGGTCGAGATTGCCAGGGCATTGGCGACCAATCCTCTGTTTATATTATTGGACGAGCCTTTTGCCGGCGTTGATCCCATATCGGTGGATGATATAAAAAAAATCATAGCTCATTTGAAAGAGCGAGGCATTGGCGTATTGATTACCGAGCATAATGTCAGGGAAACACTAGGCATTTGTGACCGTGCGTATATACTTAACGACGGCAGGGTGATTGCGGAAGGCGGAGCAAAAGCAATCGTTGCCAATGAGGAAGTGCGTAAAGTTTATCTAGGCAACAATTTTAGTCTTTAATGTAATGGGTCAGTAAAGTTAAAGATTAAGTTATAGCTTTTTTTCATCTTGCCCTTTAGCCTTTTGCACCTTTAATTTTTAACCTTGTACCTTATAAACCTTCAATGAAACAATCCTTACATCTTCGAATGGGCCAACAGCTGTCTATGACGCCGCAATTGCAGCAGGCGATCAAGTTGTTGCAGATGTCGACATTAGAGTTGCAGCAGGAAATTCAACAGGCTCTTGAGTCGAATATGATGCTGGAAATTAATGAGGAAGAAAACATTGCTCAGGAAGCCGAAGTCACGCCCGAGAAAAAAATCGATAATGCGGATTTACTGACCAGTCAAGGTTCCCAAACAGATATACCGGATGAGTTACCCATCGATTCTTCTTGGGACGATGTTTATGAATACGCCATGGAATCCGGCGCCAATTCCGCTGAGACCATTGAGTTTGAAACTCAGCGCAGCAAATCCTCAACCCTGCTGGATCATCTGTTATGGCAAGTCGAGTTGACCTCGTTTTCAGAGCGGGACCATGCTATTGCGCTGGCGATTATTGATTCGATCAATGAAGACGGCTACCTGATCAGCAGCCCCGAAGAAATTTTCCAGGGTTTGCAAAGTCAGTTAGACGACCTGGATTTCGACGAAGTTAACGCCGTACTGCACAGGGTGCAAAACTTTGATCCGGCCGGTGTCGCCGCCATTGATCTCAAAGACTGTTTGAGATTGCAGATAAAGCAGCTGCCCGAATCCACCCCCTATAAAGAAGAGGCGCTGATTCTTGTTACCCGGTACCTGGATTTGTTGGCTAACCATGAGCAGTCAAAACTGATGCGTAAATTGGGCGTGACAGAGCGCCAACTGGATGAGGTAGTCGCATTAATCAGGACTTTGGATCCGAAGCCAGGCGCACAGATACAAGACTCGGATTCCGAATATGTTATCCCCGATGTCTACGTGGTTAAGCAGAACGGTAAATGGCAAGTTAACCTGAATCCCGATATAGCGCCAAAGCTGCGCATTAATCCGTTTTACTCGGCCATGATAAAAAGGGCGGATAACAGCAAGGATAACGCCTGCATGAAAGACCACTTGCAGGAAGCAAGATGGTTTATTAAAAGCCTCCATAGCCGTAACGATACCTTATTACGTGTTGCCCGCTGTATCGTGGAAAAGCAAACCGGTTTCCTTGAACACGGTTCTATTGCAATGAAGTCCATGGTGTTGAGAGATATTGCAGAAGAACTGGAATTGCACGAGTCGACCATCTCCAGGGTGACAACACAAAAATTTATGCATACCCCCAACGGTATTGTCGAGTTTAAGTATTTTTTTTCCAGTCATGTTTCAACAGAAGGAGGGGGAGAATGTTCATCTACGGCCATCAGGGCGTTTATTAAAGAACTAATCAGTAATGAAAATCTGGCAAAACCGTTAAGTGATAGTAAAATAGCCGAGCTATTAAAAGAAAAAGGCATTAATGTTGCTAGAAGGACAATTGCCAAGTATCGCGAAGCGATGCTCATTTCATCATCAAGTCAGCGTAAGCGTATTTTATAACGCCCCTGATCAACAAAAATCATCATTAAGGAGTTTATCTCATGCAAGTCATCGTAACAGGACATCATCTTGAAGTAACTGACGCTTTAAAAGCACACACCGAGTCAAAATTTGAAAAATTAGCGCGTCATTTTGATAATGTTACCGATGTACACGTTATTTTAAGCGTGGAAAAATTAGTTCAAAAGGCCGAAGCCACATTGCAATTGAGTGGCGCTAAGCTGTTTGCCGAAGATCATCAGGAAGATATGTATGCCGCCATTGATGCCATGGTGGATAAGTTAGATCGTCAAATTATCAAGCATAAAGAAAAAACCGGACAACATAGATAAAACAAGCGACCCAAGGCGAAAGGTAAAAGGCAAAAATATTTTTGAGCCTTGAGCCCTTCGCCTTTCGCCTGATTTTTTTATGAAACTACTAATCGTTAGCGGTCTTTCCGGTTCGGGTAAAAGTATCGCTTTGGATACACTGGAAGATTGCGGCTATTATTGCATCGATAATCTACCCGTGACCTTGCTGGGAGATTTTATCAACCACGTTATGCTGGCGGATGATAAAACCTATGCCAAAACAGCCATCGGCATTGACGCCAGGAATCAGAGCGAAAGCTTGCTCAACTTTTCCGAAAGCCTGGAGTTGATTCGCAAGAATCGCATCGATTGCGAAATCATTTTTATGCAGGCTGAAGAATCCACCTTACTGAAACGCTATAGTGAAACTCGCAGGCGGCATCCGTTGACGGATTTAAATATACCGTTAAGAGAAGCGTTAAAGATTGAAAAGGAAATGTTGACGCCGGTTGCCAGACATGCCAGCGTGGTTATTGACACCAGTCGGACTCATTACCACCAGTTGCGTGAACTTATCAGGGATCAAATCGGCGAAAGAGATATTAGGCATATTTCATTGCAATTCCAGTCATTTGGCTTCAAACATGGGGTACCGCTGGATGCCGATTTTGTATTTGATGCTCGCAGCTTGCCTAATCCCTACTGGATTCCGGAATTGCGAGGGTTAACAGGAAAAGATCAGCCGGTAATCGATTTTCTTAATGAACAAGAACTGGTTACCGAACTTTTTAAAGATGTTACCGGGTTTCTTGAGCGATGGATTCCCCGATTTGAGGCTGAAGGACGCAGCTATTTGACCGTGGCTATAGGATGCACAGGCGGCCAGCATCGCTCGGTTTATCTGGTGGACGCGCTCGCCAGGCAGTTTAAAGGCCCTTTCTTTAATGTAATTATCCGCCACCGGGAATTACAGTAAACTTTCTTTTATCAGTTTTCTGTCGTTATAACGCGACAGTCAAATCCGCGAAAAATCCCTCCTCCCCACGCTCAATTGGATAAGGAAGAAGTGTATTTTTTAAAATCTCAGCTGTTTTTTGCTCTCGATAAATTTATGGTATTGCAAAATAAATCACATGAGGTAAAAATATACCTGTCGATTCATTGTGGTTTTCGCCGTTTAAAAAGAAAAAAACAGATGGCTTTCACAAGCGTGAAATCGACAATCCAAGATAAATAAACATTAATATGAGGAGAGAATTATGAAAAAATTAGCATCCGTAGGTGCAGGTCTATTACTTCTTTTAAGTACTTCTGTTTCCGCTGAAGAAAATAATGCCGCATCAGCATTGGAGCACGCCAACGCTGCGGTCACTCACGGTAAAGCCGGTCATACACCCATTTTAGTCGAACACGCAAAGGCGGCCTTGGAAGACGCGTTAGCAGCTTCCATAACAACTAAAGGCGTAACAAAAAACCATTTAGATGCCGGTGCTAAGGAATTACAAGAAGCTATTGATCACGGCACTATGGGTCATGTAGGTGTGGCTACTACACATGCAGAAGCGGCTGTAGAGCACATTAAAGCCGGCAACAAATAAATATTTATATAGTTAGTTTCGACGAAGGAAAAGGGGCGAATAATTTCCGCCCCTTTTTTTTAAAGCGAGGGCTGGCGTTTTCGGCATAATGCCTAAGCCGGGGACTGTCTAAGGTTGCAAAACAGCACTAAGCTCCGGGTGAGCCAGCAGCATTGAGCAGGACAGTAAAGCTACATTCTTGCTTCTGAAAGGATAATGGTAACCGACTAATGACGGTGGCAATGTCTCTGCATCGTTGTAAGTCACAATGATATAACCGGCCTGATGATGCTCAGCCCAATCGAACAACCCGGAGAAGTCTGAGATGACGGCAATTGGCTGTTTAAGACGTCCTGAAAAATGATATTGACCGTGATACTTGCTGCCGTAAAAAGCAATAGCCCTGTTTTCGTCCATTAAAGCCGCTATAGTCTGGGCGGCAGCTGTAGTGTCATAACGCTCGGCTTTAACCTCAAAAAAGCCGCCGGATACCATTATTAATGCGATAATCGAGGGCGTACAAATATAGAAAACCGAATCTTGTGCTCCCTTCGCCTTCTTTACTCCAAAGATCACTGCACTAATGACCAGCAGACCACCCCACACCGGGGAAACTAACGATAATTCGTCCTGCCAATGATAAGCGTCATTTAACCACGGCAACAACATTAATGCCGCACCCAACAGTCCGAAAACCGCCATGACAACAAGATGGGCTCGTTCCCAGTGCTCAGGTTCGGTTATTTCATCTATGGCCCGCGCCGCCATCAAGACCAAGGCGGGAACCAAAGGCAACAGATAATGAATGCGCTTACCGCTGACCAGAGAAAAAGCAATAAAAACCGGTATCGCCCAGGCCAAACAAAAACGGATGCCTGCATCCTGATAGCTAAGCCTGCGTAATCCGGCCCACAAAGGCTGCCAAAGCAGCCACGGCAACAACAATAACGGCAAAACTTCTAAATACCACCACCACGGCAACTGATGGGCAAATGACTTGACCAATCGGCCACTGGTCTGCCCCAGAAAGATCGCCTTCCTATAAGCGTCTCCACCGGCAATACCGGCCGGTATTGCCCAGCACAACGCAATAACGGCTCCGATTAAAATAGCTGCAACCAGCCCCGGATACCAATGCTTCCAGCTAAAATCCGCCGTTTTGGGCTCATGCCACCAAGGCGCTGACAGCGCGACAGGTAAAATATGCAACAAGATTACCGGGCCTTTACTAAGAACACCGCCGCCTACGGCTACTCCTAACAACACCCAGTATTTTAAAGACAAACTCGAAGCGACGAGTTTTAACAGGCTGTAGATGCCCAATAATGCAAAAAACGCCAACATCATATCGAACATGGTCAAGGTGCCATAGATCATCCAAAAAAACGATCCCAGCAACAACAAAGGCGTAAGTGATTCAAGCTGTTTGCGTTCAGGCCATAGAACACCTGCTACTGCGCCGGACAGAAACACTGTTGCCAGCGAAAAAAGCGGGGAAATCAGACGTAACGACCAATCGTTAACACCAAACAGCCACCAACTTAAGTGCATCAACCAAAATAACAACGGGGGTTTGTGGCTGTAAGTTTCCCCGTTTAAATAGGGAACGAGAAAATCGTTTCTAAGCCACATTTCCCACGCGACCGCGGCATATCGGGTTTCATCGACGGGAAATAATGGCCGGACATAAAGATTAACGGCAGTTAAAATACCCCAAAGAAGAAAAATCCATAGCTTGGCAGGCAATTGATACATAGCGCTTTATTCAAGGTTTAAGTTTTTTCGCTCATGAACCACAAAGTACAGGTTCCGGAAATAAATAAACAGCCCACTAAGTTGCCCCACGATAAAAACCGGATCTTGCCGGTAAACAGCGTAGGCCAGCAGGGTAACGCCGCCGCCGATGCTGAAATACCAAAAAGCGATGGGAAATACGCTTTTTTTCTCCCGTTCGCTCTTAATCCATTGGACGATAAATCGAGCCGAAAATAAGCCCTGCCCTATAAATCCTATAATCAGCCAAATAGTCTCTTTATCTACGCTCACTCGTTTGCCTCCGGCAGCTTTGCCCGCTTTTGCAGCCACATCACTCCTAATATATCGACAATTCCTACCCAAAGCCGGTCTAACGTGCCGTACTTTGAATAGCCATGTTCTCTGGCTCGATGATTAACCGGCTCGGAAATCACCTGCCCACCCGCCCTTAAAATCAACGCAGGTAAAAAACGATGCATATGGTCAAAATACGGTAATCGCAGAAACTCATCCTTTAAAAACACCTTTAATCCGCAACCGGTATCCGGCGTATTGTCGCCTAATAGGCCGGAACGAACAGCATTGGCCAGTTTCGATGAAAAAAGCCGCCAGGCGGAATCGTGACGTTTGTTTCGCCACCCGGCTACCATCCATAAATTGCCGCTGGTTTTCCTTTGCTGCATCAATACTTCATACAACCGGGGAATATCGGCCGGATCATTTTGCCCATCACCATCCAGCGTTGCAATATAAGGATAGTTTGCGGCCTTTACCCCGGTATGAATAGCCGCGCTTTGTCCACAGCTTCGCTGATGCCGAATTACTCTCAGCGCATTGATGTTTTGCAATGCCTGCTTTAAAACTGCCGCGGTATCGTCATTACTGCCATCATCGACATAAATAATTTCATAAGCTTCGGCCCGACTCATAGCCGCAACAATCTCTGCAATTAAAGAGTTGATATTATCGGCCTCACTATAAACAGGAACAACAATCGAAATTTTCACAGCCCTTTCCTCTTTTAAATATCCATAAAAAAGGGCCGCATCCTACGAATGCGGCCCTTTTTATTTCCACATGCGTAACCTGAGTTACCGCATGGAAGTAGTCGATTAACGTTTTGAGTACTGTGGACGTTTTCTGGCTTTGTGTAAGCCCACTTTTTTACGTTCTACAATACGTGAATCGCGGGTAACAAAACCGGCTTTTCTAAGCGCTGGACGCAAGGCCTCGTCGTATGCCATCAACGCACGGGTCAGGCCGTGACGGATAGCGCCGGCTTGCCCTGATGGACCTCCGCCTTTAACGATGACATTAATATCGAATTTACCTTCCATATCAACACACCCTAGCGGTTGACGGGAAACCATCTGGTCGGTTTTACGACCAAAATATTGTTCGATAGCTTTTGTGTTAATAGTGATTTTTCCGGTACCTTTCGTTGCGTAAACGCGTGCTACTGCACACTTACGACGACCTGTTCCGTAGTACTGAGCTGATGCCATGGTCTACCCGCTTATAATTCTAAAACTTGTGGCTGTTGAGCCTGATGATCGTGTTCAGGACCTGCATAAACTTTCAATTTCTTGAACATTGCACGACCCAGTGGATTGTTAGGTAACATTCCTTTAACCGCTGTAGTAAGAATACGGTCAGGGAAAGTTTTTCTCAATTTACCCAGGGTAACAGTCTTAAGATTACCGATATAACCTGTATGGCGCTGATACAATTTATTCTTTTCTTTATTGCCGGTAACGCCTATCTTCTCAGCATTGACTACAATAATATAATCACCGGTATCAACATGCGGTGTGTATTCTGGTTTATGTTTACCGCGAAGACGAAGCGCAATTTCAGAAGCAAGACGACCAAGCGTCTTTCCTTCTGCATCGACCACGTACCAATCGCGCTTAACTTCTGCTGGCTTTGCACTAAATGTTTTCATCGTTGCTTAGGCTTTCTGTTAAAGGCTCAATATAAAGAGCGAGATTCTACTAAGAATTATCACATTTTTCAAGTTTATTTGTGATTCCGGCGAAAGACGAGGGGTAAAAGACAAAAAAACGCACACTCTTCGCCTTTTGTCTTTAGCCTGATTTACAATTTTATATTTAATGAATGCAACTTGCGGTAAAGATGCGTCCGTTCCATACCCACTGCGGCCGACAACTTTGCAACACTGCCGCCGGTTCGCTCAAAATGATATTCCAGATAAGCCTTCTCAAAATGATCCCTGGCCTCTTTTAGCGGCAAATTAAAAAACTCAGGCACCGAATGGGACATAACGGTATCGCCAATCACCGAACCCAGCGCCGCCTTTACCTCATCCAGCTCAATATCTTCGCCGGCCCCCAGGATCATCAACCGTTGCACCAAGTTTTTCAATTCCCGCACGTTGCCGCGCCAACTGTAATTGCGTAAAAAATTTTGCGCGGCCATGGAAAACTTCCGAAACGGCAATCTATCCTGGCTGACAAAATAATCGACATAAAAACTCAGTAATGCCGGCACATCCTCACTATGGTCCCGCAGCGCTTGAATATCGAGCGAGACCTCGTTCAACAGATAATACAAATCCTGCCGAAAACGCCCGGCCTTAACCTCCTCATCCAAAGCAATGCGGGTTGACGCCACCACCCGGACATCGACCCGAACCGCCTCGCTGCCTCCTACGCGCAGGAAAGAACTCGACTCCAAAGCGCCAAGCAGCCTCAATTGGGTTTCTTTATCCATGCCGCCGATTTCGCCTAAAAACAGCGTTCCCTTATGTGCCCGCTCCAACAGACCGGGATAAATCTTGCCCACATCCTCTTTACCGAAAAACTCCACTGCCGAATTTTCCGGCGATATGCTGCCTACCGCGACATCGACAAAAGGGCCATCCCGATGCGCGCTGTTATTATGCAAATACCGTGCATACATCTCTTTACCAACGCCCGCCTCACCGACGAATAACACTCTGGCATCATGCTGAGCCAAGCGCTTTAGCTGATCCTTGATCCTGGCGACGGTAGCGCTCTTGCCGACCGGCTCAATATCCGCAGCCAGTTGCTGCTTAAGCCCCGCATTTTCGAGTTGCAGAGTACTGGCTTCCAGAGCCCTTTCTACGATCAACAATAATTTCGCCAATGACAACGGCTTCTCAAGAAAATCATAAGCCCCCAGCCGGGTTGCCTCAACAGCGGCCTCAACGGAACCGTGCCCCGACATCATAACCACAGGACAAAGCAGGGCTTCTTCCGCAACCCATTCTTTCAATAAGGTAATACCGTCAGCATCCGGCATCCAAATATCAAGCAGGATTAAATCAGGGTTTTTGGACTTTTTTAATTCCCTGGCTGCTCCGGCATTCTCGGCCGTAGCGACTTGATACCCCTCATCTTCAAGTATTTCGCAGACCAAACGGCGAATTTCCGGCTCATCATCTACAACCAATATATGCGGTATGTGTGCATTCATATTTTTTCGGCATCTCAAAAATTACACGCCGGAAGCTGAATAATAAATCCTGCCCCCACTTTGTCGCATCGGTTCTCTCGGCAACTGCTCCTGCGTTGCTCTACCTCCTGCATCCCTGGCAGTCGTACCGATTGCGACACTTCCGCCATCCCTGGCAGTCGACGGCTGGTATCGACCCATATCGCACCGCCATGTTCTTCAATTATTTTTTTGACTATTGCCAAGCCCAAACCGGTACCTTTAGCCTTGGTCGTCACATAAGGCTCAAAGATTTGTTCGATTTGCTCATCCTTAATGCCCGGTCCGTCATCATAAAGCGCTATTTCGATAAAATCGGTATTATTTTTTTGCACCCGATGCAGGCTTATTTCGATCAAGCCCTTGGCATCTATCGCTTCCAGCGCATTTTTTATCAAATTATGCAGTACCTGCCTGATACTAACCGGATCGCCCTTAATCATCAACAAACCGGTATCGTAATCGAGTTTAAATTTGACCCCCGACTTTAACACATAAAGCGCCAGCACTTCCTGAACCAAGCCGGGCAAATCAATATCCACCGTCTGCTTTTTGGACGGTTTGGCATATTCGGAAAAATCATCGACCATTTCCTTCATCGCCTCAACCTGCTGCACGATGGTTGTAGTCGAGCGCTGCAACATGTCGGCATCGCCGGCAGTCAACTTGTCCGCCAGCTTGTGCTGCAAGCGCTCTGCCGACAACTGTATCGGCGTTAACGGATTTTTGATTTCATGAGCCAGCCTTCTCGCCACCTCGCCCCAAGCGGCGTTTTTTTGCGCCTGAATCAAATCGGTCACATCGTCAAAAACCACCACCGCCCCGACCCGGCGACCTTCCTGAGAAAACAGCGGCGTACCTCTGCACAGCAATTCCTGCCGACCGTTAGGCCCTAAAAAAGCAATCCGCTGTTGCCATATATCATCGGCTTGCTCTAATAAGCGCTGAATGGATTTTAACGGCTCGGCCAACTCGGCATAGCTCTCAACCAGCTCCAACAAAGTGCGGCCGACAAACTGGTTCACATGAATATGAAAAATCCTGTACGCCGCCTGATTCGCGGTACGTATCTTATGCAGCGCATCAAAACTAATCACCCCGGCCGTTAAATTCGCCAGTATGGTTTCCAGGTAAGCCCGTTGATTTTCCACCTCAATACCGGCCTTTCGCGTTTCATCGCTGGCTCTGGCGATACGATGCGTCATCTCGTTAAAAGACTCCACCAGAAAACCCAAATCGTCCTGGGCAATAACCGGCAACTCCTGGTCGTAATGCCCGGAAGCCACAGCCTGAGTTCCCTTAACCAGCTCCTTTACCGGCGCGATAATATTGCGGATACTGATAAAAGCCACCCAAATGGCCGCCAGCAAGCTCATCAATAAAACCAGCGACAAGGCCAGAGAAAAACTCAACTTTAACGAGTGCCTTAAAAAATGCATTTCCTGATAGCGCACAAAAGCAAATTCCACCGAATCAGCCAAATCGGCAATTCTTACCGGCACCGGATATAAAGCCTGTAAATATTGGGGCTCCTTAGCTTTAACGGTGACGATAACCCGAATCATCAATTCATCTTCGCGCACCGGCGCCAACGCGACAAACTCCGCATTCTGCCGCAACTGCAACCAGGTATGCTCATCCGGCAAACTCGGCAAAATATCGCTGGGGTTAATACTGCTTGAAGCAATAATCCTGCCCTGCCGCGAAAACAAGGTCATCTCGGCCGCTCCGGAAAGTTCGCGCAGATTATCTATTTCCAGCGTTGTCAGCGTTTCCGGCACGTCCGCCAACTTCCCTGTCAATTGCTGCGTTTGCCGCAAATGCCAGCGCATGCGCTGATCTAACGATGCCTGGCTCAGTTCCAGCGCGTCTTCCATCGCCCGGTCTATTTCCACATTAAACCAGCTATCGATACCCTGATGCAGAAACTGCATCGAAAAATAAAACACAATAGCGGCGGGCGCCAACGCCAGCACCACAAACAACGACACCATGCGCGTCGTTAGCCTCGAACCCGCCTCGCGTTTTTTTAACTGCCGCGCCAACGAATAAATATTAGCGCCGACCAGTCCCAGCAACACCACCGATCCCAACGCGTTGACCAAAAGCAGCCATGAATACATCGCGCTCAACTCTGAAGATTCCTGCGTTGCCGAACTCATCAATTGCAACAACAGCAAAATCAAGCCGAACAGGATCAATATAGACAAACTGATGGGGGGTTTTATTTTGTCAAAGGCCATAATGTCCAATCGCTGGATAAATACCATTGAGGGTTAGTATAGGCAATCGGGCGTAGCGGCAAAGGTAGGGCATCCCGATCGAGCGTTACTTTGATGCCGACAAAGTAGCGTTTTCCAGACACATAAAGCGCCTTATCCAGGACACGAAAATCACGTATCGTTGACATCGAATCCTGCGCCGCAGACAGCGAGGAAAAATTATACAATTCGCCGCTGCCCTCATTCCTAACCCGGTACATATTTAATAAGGCGTGATACTGAATGCGGTAACGAATACCGGTATTAATCAGTGTTGTATCCCAGAAATAATCACGGTGCTGCAGGGTCTTGATATGGATATCCCAAAACAACGGCACACCGTTTTGCAGCGCCTCCTTGGCCCGCGCACTAAGCAGATAATCGATATCCGCAGACAACACGTAGCTATTGCCCTGCAACGTGATATCAGCGGTTTTCACGACCACGCCAAAGCCTTTAGCCGCACTCGAGGTAGGCGTATCGGCATAGCTTAAAGCGGGTAACAGCCATAATAAAACGCCGCACCAGCCTACTGGAAAGAAAAAGTTTTTTAACAAAATGGAATTCTTAATTTCAAAATGAAGCGATGAATTTACCATAAAAAACCTTAAACTCGGCAGCTGGTTGAGTTTAGCGGCTACAATCCTGCCGCAGTTTCCCTAAAACTGTTCAAATCCACCTCCGGATTATCGATGATTTCCAACGCCGGCACATCCGGTTCAGACGCCTTGTTCGCATTAGCCAAGCGCAACAGCCTCATGTAATGCATCTCCAGCCCTGCGAGCATTGGGCTTGCCAATTGTATGCGGCGGAAATGTCCACCTTGCGATTATACGGCGACCGCCTGTATTGATCCGCCTTTTCAGGAAAATCAGCTAAGTGAGTTGCTTCGGATAGTCTCGATAGCTCATCATCACGCAACGTGATGCGGAAACTCCAGACTTTGGAAACGATGGATACGGTTAGCAAAAAGCAGTTTGGGATTCAACCGGCGTAGGTATACGCTTAACCTTGCACTTGCCGGTAACGCAGGCAAGCCTAACTATCGGGGGGATATGAATATTCTGAACCGCTATGAAAGCGCAGTTTAACAACCGCAGCCACCATAGGGAAACAAGCTATTTAAGCAGGATGCACAAGATTTTAGCTTTTATCGATTTTTGGGGAAGTGACTTCACCCTCAACAACATCGCCCTTATCTGCTGCGGGCGGGTGCTCGCCTTCTGTCATCGCCGTGCGAAAACCTTGAATGGCTCCGCCCAGATCAGTGCCTATATTACGCAAACGTTTAGTGCCGAAAACAACCGTCACGATGGCTAATACAACTAATAAGTGAGTAACGCTAAAACCCATAACTAACTCCAATGGAAACGTTGCATAGCAACATCTTGTTTGTTGGTGACCTTACAGCAAGATCTCCGCTTGTTGCGTTGCGGCTTTGAAATAGGCGGCAACCTGAAACATTCAACCGGGATTTTTCCTCTAAAAACGCCCTTTAAGTCAATCCGTACAATGTTTTCGGGTCTGTTTTTCCAGCCCCTCCCCCGATGCAGACCTCCGTATCAGTGTAAGCGCCCGACAGTTTTTTCTGCGCATTCGGCAACATGCAGTAAAGCCCCAGCTTATGCCTAAGCACATTACGGCTGATGTCCAGCAAACGTGCGGTCTGGACCTGGTTTTCTTCGCAGAATTCGAAAGCCGCCCGAATAACCGTCTCTTCTATAATTTCAAACAGCTTGGGCGGCGCTTGTTCGCAAAGCCGCTGTAACGCATTTTCTAAAGACGAGGTTGAAACCGACGGCCCGTGTTCCGAAATCCTGACACCGGATAGTTTGAAATCCTCAGGACGTAAACGATTACCGGGACAAACCAACAGCGCGCGGTGAACGGCGTTTTCCAGTTCGCGAATATTACCCGGCCAATCGTAATTCAATAAGGTCAATTCGGTGGCCGGCGACAGCTTGATTTCGCTATAGCCCAAACGATCGCCGTAAATTTTCAAAAAATGTCTCGCCAAAGGCAAAATATCGCCCAAGCGTTCGCGTAAAGGACTTAGCTGAATAGTCGCGACATTAAAACGGTAATATAAATCCGCTCTAAAGTGCGAAGCCGCAACCGCCTCTTCCAAATTAACATTGGTTGCCGCAATGATTCTGACATCCACCGGCACCGGTTGCCTGGACCCGACTTTAACCACTTCGCGCTACTGCAACACAAGCAGCAATTTGGCCTGCATACCGAACGGCAAGTCCCCCACCTCATCCAGGACCAATCAGCCTTTTGTTTCCGTTTCGAACCACCCTGCTTTGCTGGTAAAAGCTCATGTAAACGAACCTTTTTCATCACCGAACAATTC
>JAUGSS010000033.1:0-53538 GCA_044426515.1 Methylococcaceae bacterium
TCAAATTCAGTTAGTTACTAAAGGCGTTGCTGGAGTGCAAGCTTTGCTTGCCAGCGCAGGCGAAGCCTGCACTCCAGCGACCATGATATCGACATAGCCTTTTAATCGTGTAACTCATTTAAATTGAAACCGCTGTAAATCACCCCCTGCAAAGCCGGGACTTATTATTGTTAGCCCCTCAATACTGGAATCGCCTAAAGGCGATCTAATCTTTCAAAGGTTTACCTGATTAGTAAGATGTTTCAGCTAGCACTGCCATATCAGCATGAACACCTACAACACTCTGGCTGAAACATCTTGCTAATCAGGAAGGTTTAAACATGTCAGTATTTTAAGACAGGCTCATCAGGCTTGAGATATAAATCTTATTAGGCCGGCAGATGTGGCTAAAGATACAATAAGAACAATACAAGCTTGGGTAATAACCAATAATCTGTAGAACTTAGGCATACAGAAATTTTTCATACTTAACGGCATGGGCCGGACGTTTTCATTTAATGACAAAACAGCATTTTCCGCATGACATTAAAATTGAAAAAGAGCTTATCCATCAATCTTCATTTCAATAAATCATTCACTCGACAATTATGCTGAATTTCCCACAAATTGATCCCATTGCTGTAAGTTTAGGCCCGGTAAAGATTCACTGGTACGGCCTGATGTACCTGATCGGTTTCGCCGCCGTTTGGTTCATAGGACAAAAACGCGCAGAACGGCCTTGGTCGCCGATCAAGCCGGAAGCCATAGAAGACCTGGTGACTTACGGCGCATTCGGCGTAGTCCTGGGCGGTAGAATCGGCTATATCCTGTTTTATAATTTTGCCGGTTTCCTGAATAACCCGCTGGTGCTGTTTAAAATCTGGCAAGGCGGTATGTCTTTTCATGGCGGCATGTTGGGCGTGTTTGTCGCGATGTGGTTATTTTCAAAGAAGCAGCAATGCAGCCTGTGGCAATTGACAGATATTATCGCGCCGCTGGCGCCTATCGGTTTGGGTGCCGGCCGTATCGGTAATTTCATCAATTCCGAATTATGGGGCAGACCCACCGATGTGCCTTGGGCCATGATTTTTCCTAATGGCGGTCCGCTAGCCCGTCATCCTTCTCAGTTGTACGAAGCTTTCTTGGAAGGCGTTGTGTTGTTTGTAATTCTCTGGGTATATTCCAGCAAACCAAGGCCGGTTATGGCTACCACCGGTCTGGCGCTGTTTTGTTACGGCTGCTTCAGGTTTTTTGTCGAGTTTTTCAGAATGCCGGACGCGCAGTTAGGCTTTTTGGCTTTGGATTGGGTGACCATGGGACAGATACTGTCAACGCCGATGATCTTAATTGGCGTAGCGTTGTTTTATTTTGCGCATAAAAAAGTAAATCCGTAAGAAATTTAAAACAGTGTGTATTGGGAGTAGTCTACCTGTTCCGCTAATCCGTTTATAAGGAAGCCTCCCATAGGGAAATACCATGAGCTATAACGAAGCCGAAACCCGCTACTACCTGATTGATCCTGTGCTGCGAGAAAAAGGCTATGACGATCATTCCAAACTCAAACTGGAAACTCCGGCCCCGGTAGAAGCCATCGGCCATAAAGGCCGCAGGCGTGCCGGCGGCGGCCGTACCGATTACCTGCTCTGCGTACAAGCAGGCGACATGCCCAAGCCGTTACCGGTTGGCGTACTGGAAGCCAAAAAAGAATCGGAAGACCCGCTTAAAGGCATGCAGCAAGCCAAAAGTTACTCTGAATGCAGCCGTTTTAGCGTTCAATATGTGTTTGCCAGTAACGGTCATTTATACGGTGAATACGACAAAACCAGCGGCTTGCAAGCCGGACCGCACTCACTCAAAGACCATTTTCCCAGCCATAACGACTTAACCAGACGATATGCTCACGATACGGGGATTGATCTTGGCAAACCCGAATCAGCCCTGTTATTCATGGCCGACAGTCCCGCCTATCCCAAAGCCCGCTATTATCAGGATGCCGCTATCCGCGCCTGTTTTGAAAAAATTCTGCGTTGCGAACAGCAACAGCAACCCAGCCGCGTGTTGCTGGCATTAGCCACTGGGGCCGGTAAAACCGTCATTGCCGCAAACCTGTTGTGGCGCTTGCACCAAGCCCAGCGCTTGCCTAAACCGGCTTTGTTTCTATGCGATCGGGATGAGCTGCGCGAACAAGGTTACAACAAGCTTAAAGCCGTATTCGGCGACAATGCCCGTATTGTCACCCACAGCAAAGGCGAAAACAGCGCCAAAAATGCCCGGATTCATATTGCGACTTACCAAACCTTAGGGCTGGATGACGAAGACAATGACACCGCCAGCTTTCTCAGCGAACACTATCCGCCCGATGCCTTCAGCGTGATTATCATCGACGAATGCCACCGTTCCGCCTGGGGCCGATGGTCCGAAGTGTTACTGCGCAATCCCAATGCGGTGCAGATCGGTTTGACCGCCACGCCCCGGCAACTGCGCGAATCCAAAACGCAAAACAAAGAAGATGCGCTGATCACCGCCAACAACCTCAAATACTTTGGCGAACCGGTTTACGAATACAACCTGATCCAAGCCCAGGAAGACGGGTATCTGGCTGCCTGCGAAATCATCAAACGCAAGGCCTCGATAGACGGCAAAACATTTACCAGCGAAGAGGTGCTTAAAGCCAACCCGATTGACGCCAAAACCGGCAGAGAAATTAGGCAGGAAGAAATCAAAGACCAATACACGTCCCGGCATTTCGACAGTCAATTACTGATACCGGAACGCATTGCGGCGATGTGCGAGGATTTGTTCAAGCAGCTTTGCCAACATGGCGGTCCCGAGCAGAAAGCGATTATTTTTTGCACCCGCGAAATCCACGCCGACCGTGTCGCGATGCAGATGAATAACCTTTACAGCAAGTGGTGCAAACAACAGGGCTGCGTCGCCAAACAACATTACGCATTCAAATGCATGGGCACGGCTAATGGCGGAAGAGAGTTGATAGAGCCGATGCGCGGCTCCGGCGAACGGGCTTTCATCGCCTGCACCGTCGATTTGCTGGCGACCGGCGTCGATATAGAACGGCTCAATGCGGTGGTGTTTTTCCGTTACCTGGAATCCAGCATCCTGTTTTACCAAATGGTCGGACGCGGCACCCGCATCGACGAAGTCACGCAAAAATACAAATTCTGGCTGTACGATTACACCGGCGTGACCGACTTGTTCGGCACCGACTTTATTAGCGCGCACAGTTCAGGCAAAAACAAGACCGGCGGCGGTGGCGAAGACGGCGGGGGGGATGGTGAAGGAGGAGACGAACCGCCGGTGATTCAAATTGGCGGGCAAACCGTCACCGTCAATTCGGAAGGCCGCTTTATCCTGAGCCGCCGCGAAGGCCGGGATGTGAAAATCCCGATAGAGGAATACCGCCGGGAAATGCTGCAACGGGTGCTCAGCGAGGCGGGCAACTTGCGGGATTTTCGGCAACTGTGGATAGAAAACAAAAAACGCCGCGACTTGATCGATCATTTGCTGGGCGAAAACTACTCGCCCGAAGTATTACGGGAACTGGAAGAGATGCAGGATTTTGATTATTACGACATGTTCGCCCACCACGGCTATCGCGCCCAAGCTTTGAAACGGCAGGAGCGCGGCCAGGGTTATCTCGACCGGAATCTACTCTGGTTCGAAGACATGCCGAGCGACACTGCGGTTGTGTTGAAAGGTTTCGGCCACCAGTTCGGCTTGGGCGGCACCGAGGCATTGGAATCGGATTCGCTCTGGCAGGTGCCGGAAATCAGTCGGGCGGGTGGTTTGGCGGCATTGAAAAAATGGGGGCAACCGGCGGCGGTGATTCTTGAGGCTAAAGGGCGGTTGTTTGGAATATGAGTTTTATTTTGCGTCCATTAAATGATTTATGCGAACGAAATATCACACTTATCAATCCAAAGGCTCAGCCTGACGAGGAGTTCTGGTACATTGATATTTCTGCTGTCGATAATACAACTAAAAAAATAACTTCACCTTGGAGAATAAATGGAAAATCTGCTTCTGTTCGTGCTCGCCAAGTAGTGCATCAAAGTGATGTCATTGTTTCAACAACCAGGCCTAATCTGAATGCGGTTGCGATTGTACCCAGTGAATTGCACGATGAGATTTGTAGCACAGGATTTTGTGTGCTTCGTTCTGGCCCAGAGTTAGAGCCAGACTATTTGTTTTATTTTGCGCAATCAAGGATGTTTGTTGATTCACTGGCTGCTCTTGTTCAAGGCGCTTTATATCCTGCTGTTACGGATAAGCAGATATTTATTCAGCCAATTCCTTGGCTGCCATTAAATGAACAACGCCAAATAACCACTAAACTAAAAAACCAACTCGCCGAAGTAGAAACCGCCCGTAAGGCTTTGGAATGGCAACAACAGGAAATCGTCAATCTGGCGAATGCCTATATTCGCGAAAGCATTGAACAATCGTTAGTCATCGAAACCCGTTTGGGCGAGGTGTTGGAGGAAGTCAAAAAAGGCATAGGCGAAACCTGGGCGGACTATCCCGTACTGGGAGCAACTCGTGGCGGCTTGGCTCCCGCCAAAGAACCGCCGGGCAAACAGCCGCAACGCTACAAGCCGGTATTTTGCGGCACGGTTTTTTATAACCCGATGCGTATTTTGATCGGCTCGATTGCCTTTGTGGATGACGATGATGAACCCGGTATCACCAGCCCGGATTATGTCGTTTTGCAAGGCAAAGCCGGGCTGGTCGATTCGCGCTGGTTTTATTATTGGCTCAGATCGCCTTATGGCGAGCAATGCATCAATTCATTGGCACGCGGCGCGGTGCGGGAACGGATGCTGTTCAATCGACTGGCGGAAGGTTCGATTCTGCTGCCGCCTTATCAAAAACAGCTAAGGGTGTCTAAAGCCTTGGCAACGTTAAAGCCGGTAAAATATGCGATTCAAGGACAGTTGAATGACCTCAATAAAATCCCTGAACGTTTGCTTGCCCAAGCCTTTGAGAACAAATAAAAATGCCATGTTTAAATAAATTCGTTGTAGGAGCGGGCCGTGCCCGCGATCAGCGCAATGTCGCGGCCCAATCGCGGGCACGGCCCGCTCCTACAAGATAAAACCTGGGTAACAAAATGAGCAGTAGAATAAGTGCAATAAACTCCATGAATAGTTACTGACTAAAGCCCTCGAGAACAAATAAACATGCCTTGTTCAAATAAATCTGTTGTAGGAGCGGGCCGTGCCCGCGATATGAATCATGCCTAGCCCCATTCGCGGGCACGGCCCGCTCCTACAAAAGAATCGACCCGGACACCAGGCATTGCGCAAGGGAAGAGCGTCTTTACCCAACCATGCTTATTTGATAACCGCTACAACGCTTAATCGGCAACGTTTTTTTGATGAATTTAACGCCGGTTGCGCCGCAGCTCGGTGCTTTGAAAACAACGAAATTCTTGGCGATGCCCGAATGCTCGCTTGGGTTCTGATGCCGGATCATGCGCACTGGCTTGTTGGTTTGGGCAATCAAGATAACTTGAGCATTGTTATCAACCGACTGAAATCGTCCAGTTCAAGATTGGCGAATCGCGCTCTTGAACGTAGCGGGACGCTATGGGAACCGGGGTATCATGATCATGCCTTACGCGCCGAGGAGGATTTACTCAATATCGCTCGGTACATTATTGCCAATCCTTTGCGGGCGGGGCTGGTTCAACGGGTAGGGGATTATCCGTTTTGGAATGCGATTTGGGTTTGATTGTTAGCTATAAAAGTAATCAGGTGGTTGAAGACCATTTCGGTGATAGCACCATAATGGTCGAAATCGATTGTTACTTGAGGCGGCAAGAAAGTCTTTCGCGGGCATGGCCCGCTCCTACAAAATGTAATGAAATATGATCAACAAACAAAACAACACACCGAAATCGGCGAAAAAAGGCAAATCGCCCAAGTCCATCGCTTCCACGCAATCGTTATCCTCATTCGTTAAAGCCATTTGCGACGTGATGCGCCGCTCCAATTGCGCCAGCGCCTTGCAGTATGTGCCGGAACTGACCTGGATTCTGTTTTTGCGCATTCTGGATGCGCAAGAGCAAAAGGCGCGGGAACAAGCCGAAGCTTTGGGTAACGATTATGCCCCGGCTTTGGCTGCGCCGTACCGGTGGCAGGATTGGGCCGCGCCGTTTGCCGATCAGGAAGAGACGGGGGAGCAAGCTATTGGTTGGAAGCGCAAGCAACTTTACGGGGCGGGCGACGGCAAGCTGTTCGAATTTATCAATAACGAACTGCTGGCGCATTTGCACAGTTTGGATGTCGATCCTAACACCCAGTTGCCCAATAGCAATGCCAGCCGCAAACAGCGGGTGATCGGCCGGATTATGACGGCGGTGGAAAAGGTACGGGTCGATAGCGAAACCAATCTGCGCGATATTTTGGATAAGGTGCATGAAATTCATATCGACCATATCGACGACACTCACTTTTTTACTTTGTCGCAAGTCTATGAAGATTTGCTGTTGAAAATGGGCGAGAAAAATTCCGACGGCGGCCAATTTTTTACGCCGCGCGAAGTGATCCGAGGCATGGTACATATTCTCGATCCACAAGCCGGGGAAACGGTTTACGATCCTTGTTGCGGCACCGGCGGCTTTTTGGCGGTGGCGTTCGAACATATCAGCCGCAATCTGGGTAATGCGCCCGCCGCGACGATGTTGGATGTATTGAAACACGACACCTTTTTCGGCAGGGAAAAAGAGAACCTGGTTTTTCCTATCGCCTTAGCCAATTTGATCCTGCACGGCATAGACCAACCGAATTTATGGCACGGCAATACGCTAACCAACCGGCCTACCTATGCAGGTCTGTTTGAGCAAGCCCCGGCCACGTTTGATGTGATTCTGACCAATCCGCCGTTCGGCGGCAAGGAAGGCACGGATGCACAAAAGAATTACAGTTTTGAGACCGGTTCGACTCAGGTTTTATTCCTGCAACATATTTTAGCCGACCTGAAAATGCCGATGGACGGCAAAGCAGGCGGACGCTGCGGCATTGTGCTGGATGAAGGCTTGCTATTCCGAACCAATGAGAGCGCGTTTGTAGAAACCAAGCGCAAGCTGGTCGATGAATGCGATTTGTGGTGCATCATCAGTTTGCCCGGCGGTGTGTTTTCAACAGCGGGAGCCGGTGTTAAAACCAATTTGCTGTTTTTTACCAAAGGCAAAAAAACCGAACGCATTTGGTATTACGATTTATCGCAAATCAAAGTCGGCAAGAAAACACCGACGACGCTGGCGTATTTTGGCTTTGATAAGCAAGGCGGTATTTTAGATGATGCCGATTTGCCGAGGCCATTGACTGCGGACTGGCTGGAACAGGCGGGAAATCAGGGCAAAGCCTTTCCTTCAATAGCAAGGTTGCTCAGCAAGCACGGAACTCCTGAAGCAGACAGCGATTTTTCCTGGACTGTAGACTTTGGCGCCCGTCGTGCCAAGGCTCAGATGGATATGCAGCCATTTCTGGAAGAAGTTAAAAATCTCACCGAAGCATTACTGCCGCTGAAAGAGGATTTGAAAGCGCTGAAAAAGGATAAGACTGACAAGGAAAAAATATCGGCTGTCGAGGAGGGCATCAAAGCCAAGGAAAAAGCGATCCGCGAAGCGCAAACCAAAGCGGCGGATATTGACGCGGCGGTTTATGACCTGAAAGCTGTTAATCCGAACGTCAGGGCGATGGTTGATACTCGTACCGTGTTGGAAATTATCGACAATATCAATCTGCAAGGGCAAATTGCGGCTACGGCTATGAACAACTTGCGAGGGTTGTTGGCGGAGCGGTAATGCCGTCTAAAAAGAACAATTTCCGTTTGGTGGCTTTCCATAAACCGCCCCGGCTTAAACGAGAAGCCCGCTTTATTATTTTTGATTAGGATTTCGCCATGAAATGGTTTGTACGCGCCGATGTTGACGGTTTTTTTGGCTTGGCTCTGGATAATCTTGTGCAGTTATTGGTTATCGTGGGTTTATGCCGGCAGGTCCTGGGGTTTTCAGATAACCTGGTTTATCAACATATTCTGCCCGGCGCCGCAGTTTCATTGCTGGTCGGTAATCTGTATTACGCTTATCAAGCCAAAAAACTGGCGGAAGCTTCCGGGCGCAATGATATTTGCGCCCTACCTTACGGCATTAACACGGTTTCTTTGTTTGCCTATATTTTCCTGGTGATGCTGCCTGCCAAGTTGCTGGCCGAAGCCAATGGCGCTGCAAATCCCGAACACATCGCTTGGCAGGCGGGCTTGTTAGCCTGTTTCGGTTCCGGCCTGATTGAATTGGGCGGTGCGTTCGTAGTCGAAAGATTAAGACAAGCGACGCCGCGCGCGGCCTTATTATCGACTTTATCGGGTATCGCCTTAACCTTTATTTCCTTAGGTTTTTTGTTTCGGACCTATGCGCATCCGGTCGTCGGCTTGGTGACGTTGGGGGTGATTTTGCTGGTCTATTTCGGCAAGCTCCGGTTTCGCGGCAATATTCCGGGCGGCTTGGTTGCGGTAGCATTAGGCGTTTTGTTGTCTTGGTTAATGGGCTTGGCGCCGGTCGGCCCGATGCCGAATAATGAGCTGGATTTGTATTTGCCGGTACCGGCACTCGGCGATTTGTTCGAGGTGCTGACTTCGGCAAACAATTTAACTTATCTGTCGGTTATCGTTCCGATGGGGCTGTTTAATGTGATCGGCTCCTTACAAAATATCGAATCGGCCGAGGCAGCCGGAGACAGCTATCCAACCCAACCTTCGCTAGCGGTTAACGGTATAGGGACAATAGCGGCCAGCCTGTTCGGTTCCTGTTTTCCAACCACGATTTATATCGGCCATCCGGGCTGGAAAGCGATGGGCGCCCGCGCCGGTTATTCGATTTTAAACGGCGCCTTTATTACGTTGATTTGTCTAACCGGCAGCTTATCGTATATCGCCTGGGCGATTCCGATCGATGCCGGCATGGCGATTGTATTGTGGATAGGCATTGTGATTGCGGCCCAGGCTTTTCAGGAAACGCCAAGAAAACATGCTCCGGCGGTTGTGCTGGGGCTGCTTCCGGGTATTGCCGCTTGGGGCGCTTTTATGGCGAAAAGCGGGGTGCGGGCCGCCGACTACGGCAGCGGACAAATGCCCGCATTTTCAGAGGCTATGCTGATGCGTTTTCAACAGTCGGACATCTGGATTCACGGCGCTTTTGCGTTGGAGCAGGGCTTTATTTTTACCGCGATGATCCTGGCGGCGTTAACGGTCGCGATTATCGAGCGGCATTTTATCAAGGCCGCTTTATGGAGCGGCTCGGCCAGTTTATTATCGGCCTGCGGCTTGATCCATTCTTATCGCTGGACGGTTAGCGATACCGCTTTGTCCTTAACCCCGGCTTGGGAATGGTCGATTGCGTATGCGCTGATGGGACTGATATTTTTGTCTGCGAAGTGGCTATGCGTTGAGGATTGACGAGGAAGCTGCGTACGGCCGCAAGGCCTGTTTATACGTCCAGGATTAACAATGCTCAGGGCTATTTACCGGCTTAAGGCCGTTGAAATATTTCAGCATAAAGCCCTAGAAAAGATGGCTGATGCGACGGCTTTTCAACGCGGCGCGGAATATTTCTTCGCCGGCTCGGTGAGGCGGTGTTGTGGGAGCGTTATTACTCCATCGCATATACGGATAAGAACGGACTGCTATTACCTCCGGCGCTCATGACGCTTGACCCAATCCTCACGAAGGCAACGGTAACGGATGCCGGGTACTGGCTTGCGTATTCAAATCCAATCCACCTATAATCATGCCCGGATTGTGCTCATAAAGAATAAATTTATCTTCATGAACATAAAAATAGGGCATGTTTTCAATATTCTGTTTTTATTAGAGATATGCCCCAATTTGTTAATGCGCTCATGATTATGAAGGTTTATGGGCAAAAACGGTGGAAGTTGCTATGGCTATCAATGAAGTTAAATTACAGAACTTGGAACCTAAGGACAAGGCTTATCAGGAAGCGGACGGCGGCGGGCTATTTGTCGAGGTGTTAACCGACGGCACTAAATTTTGGCGATTGCGTTATCAGCTTGCCGACAAGGAAAAAGTGACTCTGGGCAAATATCCGACTTACTCATTAACCGAAGCCCGGCAATGGCGCACTGATTGCAGGGAGCTCATTAATCTGGGCATATCGCCGAGGACATTAAAACGCGGAGAATTAACACTAAACGAGGTTAAACCGGAAGCGAAAGAATTGGCTGATGCCTTTTTGAATAACTGGTGCTGGGCTGCGGTTGAAAAGAATAAAGCTAAGAATGCCGAAGCCGGTGAAGTTAATGAAATCGAGGACGAAGACACCCTGGAAGCTTTTGCCCAGCGTATGGATGCAGAGATTGCCGAGTTATCGAAGAGCAAGCCAGGCAATGAACAGGAACAAGATATAACTTCCAGTAGTATCGATACTGATGCATTGGCGGATATAGACGCTGACGACGATCAAATAGCGCCGCAAAACAGCAGCGTACTAAAGCGATTATTGACTTATGTACGGAAGAAAAAATAAGTTCTAAAACTCAATCTTCATATTTTAAATTCTTGGCTCCCTGAAAATCAGGCATTAGTTCGATGAGGTGTTTTCTTAACTGATATTCCAACTCCTCAATGGGTACCGGCTTGCCAAACAGGTAGCCTTGAAATACCATGCAGCCCAACGATTTTAGAAGTTCGTCCTGTTCGATACTTTCCACGCCTTCAGCGACCACGTTTATCCCCATCAGCTTACCCAGGGTAAAGACACTGTGTACGATGAAAGCATCATTATTGTTTTTCTTGATGCCCTCCACGAAACTTTTGTCGATTTTGATCTGGTCGAAAGGCAGGTTTTTCAGGTAGCTCAGCGATGAGTAACCGGTACCGAAATCGTCCATGGCGAGAAGCACACCAATAGATTTGAGTTCGAGCATTTTGGCGACAGCGACATCCATTTCTTTCAATACCATGCTTTCGGTCAATTCCAGTTTAAGTTGCATAGGTTCTATGGCGTATTGCGCCATGATATTGCGTACCTCATCGACAAAACCGGGTTGATAAAATTGCTTGGCGCTGACGTTTACTGCAATGCTTAGGTTTCGGGCCGAAGGCTGGTTTCTCCATGCCTTAAGTTGAGCGCAGGCTGTTTCCAATACCCAGCGCCCGATAATCAAAATGATGTCCGTCTCTTCAGCCAACGGAATAAACTGAATGGGAAGAATCAAGCCTAGCTCGGGATGATGCCAGCGAATCAGCGCTTCCACGCCAATAATTTGTTTCTTGTCGTTAACTTGCGGTTGATAAAAGAGCTTTAATTGTTCATTGTTGATGGCTTGGCGCAACGCGGATTCAAATTTTGCCCGTTGCTCCAATTCCTGCTGCATGGCCGGATCAAAAAATCGGTAGGTATTCTTGCCGCTCTTTTTGGCCGCATACATGGCAGTATCCGCCTGAGACAGAACAGTATCGGCGGTTATGTCAGAATCGCAAAACAGTACTATGCCGATACTGCTGGAACAGTTATGTATGATGCTGCTTAAAATATACGGCTCCGTCAGTGCCGAAACAATCTTTTCCGCAATTGTTTTTACCTGAACGGCGGCACTGTCAGGCGCTGTGTCCAGTTCTTCCAGCAGTACGATAAATTCATCGCCGCCCAATCGCGCTACGGCATCTGTTTCCCGTACACTGGCTTTCAGCCGGTGCGCAACTTCGATCAGCAGTTCATCACCCACTCCATGTCCTTGGGTATCATTTAGCAACTTGAAATTATCCAGATCGAGAAACAATAATGCCCCGTAAGATCCGGTGCGCGCTTGAATGGCGATAGCATGCTCCAGACGTTCAGCCAGCAAACGCCGATTCGCTAACTGCGTCAAGGTGTCGTAGAAGGCCAGGCTTTTGATTTTTTCCTCGGATGCTTTGCGTTCGGAGATGTCGGTGAAGTTACCCACATAATGGGTGATATGGCCAAAATCATCCTTGACCGCCGTTATCGCAAGCCATTTCGGATAGATATGACCATCCTTATGGCGATCCCATATTTCGCCCTCCCATTGGCCATGGTTTTGCAAAGCATATTGCATGGCGTGGTAAAAATCCTGATCATGACGTCCTGATTTAAGAATAGAAGGTTTATTGCCAATGGCTTCTTCGGCGGTATAGCCGGTAATCTGGGTAAACGCCTGATTGACGCGCACGATAATTTCGTTAGCGTCGGTGATAGTGATGCCTTCCAAGGTTTCGAAAGCAGTGGCGGCAATCCGCAGTTCCTGCTCTATCCGTTTACTTTCTGTGATGTCGGTATAAACACCGAGAACACCGATGATTTCGTCCGCCTCATTGCGCAACGGAGTTTTGGAGGCTTTCAACCAAATCTGACACCCATTGGGAGCGGTTCTCGATTCTTCGAAATCGAGCTTGGGCAGCCCCTTCTCCATGACTTGCCGATCGTCAGAGCGATAAAGTTCGGCATGTTCTTTAACGCCCAACTGAAAATCGTCCTTACCGATCACATCCTGTGAAAATTGCCTCCCGACATCTCTGGCGAAGAGCTTGTTACAGCCAAGATAGCGCGATTCTCTATCCTTCCAGAAAATCCGGACGGGCGCCGTTTCGATGACCGATTGCAGCAGATTATGCGACTGTGTCAATGAGTTTGCTATCCGTTTGCGCTCGGTAATGTCCTTGAAAAAAGCAACAAAGTAGCCGCCATCTTCGCTGATGAAAGAAGCATTGACTTCAACATCCCACAGGCTCCCATCCTTACGGCGATGCCGGGTTTCAAAGGTATCCATGCCATAGCGCATGATCTTGCCGATGTGTTTGACTGTTTGCTCCGGCGTTTCCCGGGCTTCCAGTTCGGAAATCTGCATACCGACCAATTCCGTCTCGGCATATCCGGAAAGACGGGCGTATGCAGGATTGACTTCCAGCAGCAGACCCTCCCTGTTCACTTGCCAGAAACCCTCTCCGGTGCTTTGAATGACCGAATGGTATTTTCTATGCCGCTGATGGAGTTCGGCGGTGCGCTCAATAATGATCTGCTCCAACGCGTATTCGGATGCTTTTAACCGACTGAGAGTGTTATCCAGCTGCCCGGCCATGCTATTGAACAGTTGCGACAATTCAGCGATTTCAAGGTAGCCTGCTGAAGAAACGCGTTGCATAAAGTCTCCCAAAGACAAGGCCCGCGCCATGTCTGCCAGTGCGATAATGGGTTTGGCTATGCCCCTGCCGATCATGGTTGCGATTAACCAGGCGGAACAAGCAAAAACGAACGCCGCAAGGCCTAAGCCCATAGACAGTTGTCTCAATGGTGCAAAGGCTTCCACCTGGTCGATGTGCGCCATGATGCAACCACCGCCGATTTCCGGTACGAACCGAAAACCATGGATGATGGAGGTGTCGCGATAACCGAGATTGAGAGTTTCGCCGCTTTCACTGCGCAAACAGTGCTGCATCGGTATCGATGATATGGGTTTGGTGGTCCCTTGTTGCGAAATATAGCGCGGCTTGGTGATGAAAAAACCCTGATTATCGGCCAGAAAGGTTTCTCCGGATTGTCCCAACACCGGGGAATTAACGAAAATATCCTGCAGTTCCTGGGCGGGATAGGTCGTTACTAGGCTAAACCCCGAAGCCGAATCGGTGGCGACCAGGGATAACAGCGAGACGCCGTTTACTTTCGAGCTTGCCGCTATCTGGCCGGTCTGAAAAGGTTGCTTTAATTGATCGAACGATAAGGCATCGCTGCCCATGGCAAGATCGCTTTCGATTCCTGAATGCAGGGTAAGGCCGACGGTATGATTGGTGGCGGCAAACTGTTCCAGTTTGGCGCGGGCGCAAGCATTGATTCCCTGGTCGCTGTGGCGGCAGTTGGCAATCAAGCTATTCAGTAAATCTTTGCTACGTTGATTGTCTTCATACAGCCGCATACGCAATGCTTCATAACGTGCATTGGCTATTTGGCCTACATTCTCTATGCGGTTTTCTCTAATGCCGTTGTATACGAACCAGCATGCCGTTGCGCCTATCAAGCCGGTAGGCAGCAGAATGCACAATAAGAGAACGGCAGTTAAATGTGTTTTTATCGATCTCATTTTATGCAGCTGTCAGAAAACATAAACACCCCGAACCATTCGCTTATTGATGAATTTATACCCTTTAAGTACACCGCCTCGGATGATAGCTCTCCATTGATTGAAACAGAGGCTCACAATAAGTACCTAATATAGCCTAAAAGAGAGAATACTGCCTTGAAGCGGGGGAATTGTTTCAGAAAGATCAAGTACGGGGTATGGAACGAAAAAAACCGGCATTAAGCGTTATTGAACGTCGAACTTTTGAGCTAAACAACCGCAAATTTTCAAATAACAAAAATGCAAAAAGACTCTCACCACGAAGGCGCAAAGAAATAAAACTTCGTACCCGTGATGAAGGAAGGATTTTTTAATGCAAGAATATTTGTAAGTTACGCATTCCGCGCTTAACTGCCTGATTCCGGCTGCCTACCAATCGCCGGCATCGCCACTGGTTTGATTGCCACGCTGTCCGTATTGATATTTGAATTTACGTTTTAATAAACCGGCAGGATCGTCGGGGATCCTTTTTAGCCATTGTTCGTTGGCTTGCTGTTGTTCATCGGACTTCCGGGTGTTGATAGGCTCTTGTTCTTTACCCTGGTGTTTGACTTCATCTTTGCTTTGTTCGGCTTGCTGGTTTTTTTCGGCATCCGGCTTTTTTTCCTCGGCTTTATTTTGTTGCTGATTTTCTGCGGTTTGTGGTTGCTCGGATTGCTTCTGCTCCGGTTTTTGTTCAGGTTTTTCCCCGGCTTTATTTTGATCCGGCTTCTGTTGCTCCGATTGATCGCCTTCCTTGCTTTGCTGGGAGTCGTCCTGGGATTGTTGTTTATCGTTCTGCTGTTTTTGCTTTTCCAGGGCTTTTTCTACGACATCCTTGTTATATTTGGCGTCGCTATCGTTAGGATTAACAGCCAGAGCTTTTTGGTAAGCTTTTATCGCTTCCTCCAGCTGACCGGCTTGCGCCAGCGCATTACCCTGATTGTAAGCGGACTTGCCGCTTTTCAGGTTTTCCAATGCTTTATCATACTCGCCGGCCTTGTAATACGCTGCCGCTTTCCAATCCGGGTTTTCAAATTGCTCCGCCGCCTTGGCGAAGTCCTGCTTTTTATAAGCCTGCTGCGCCTGTTGGTCTTGGCTCTGCCATAAATCCTGCCAACCCAACGCATAACTGTTTCTAGGCAAGGGCAGCATCAACAATAAGGCAAAGCATAACAGGCCTTTTCTGAACGTCAGCGCGGCCAAAGGCAAAACCGGCAATAATAACCAGGGCCCTTTGTCCGCCCACTGATCCAGCAACAAATTGTCGTTTTCCTTGCCCTGCTGCTGTACCGATTTATTAATGGTTGCCAACAGGTTCTGAAGATCCGCATCGTTTGCCGTTATAGTTTGATAAACGCCGTTGCCTGCCTGCGCCAGCTGGGTTAGCTCGTTGGAATTTAATTTAGGCACCACGATATTGCCTCGCTGATCTTTAACAAAACCGCCCTCGGGCAACGCTATCGGAGCGCCGTCATCCGTTCCGACGCCCAATATCGACAGCTGATATTTATCCAGTGACTTTACAGCGGGTAAGATTTTATCGACATCAACGCCATCGGTGACCAACAAGATCCGGCCTTTTTGCAGGCCCGCCTGCTTGAACAGTTCCACCGCTTTTTCCAATGCCAACACGGTGTTGCTGCCCTGACTGGGCATAATATCGGTATTTAATGCCGATAATTGGCTGTCTATGGTCTCGGTATCATCGGTCAGCGGCGTCACCGCAAAGGCATCGCCGGCATAAACCAGCAATGCGGTCTGGCCGTCTTTGCGTTGTTTTAGAATGTCGGCGATTTTGTAACGCGCCATAATCAAGCGGCTGGGTTTAATATCGGCGGCATCCATCGAAAGGGACAAATCCAAAGCAATAACCAAAGCCGAATCATTTCTAAAAACCGGTGACGGCAGTCGTTCCCAAGTCGGCCCGGCCAGCGCAATAATGACCAACAATGCGGCGATGGCTCCCGCAGCTAAAGGCCAACGGCTTTGGTTGACCGCCTTTTCCTGCAACAGATAAGGCAATAGTGCGGCATCGCATACCGCCGACCAGTTGCCTTGAGCCAGCTTATTTCTGAGCATTAAAACTAAAATCAGCAGATAAGGTATAACAGCCGCCAGCCAATACGGCCTGATAAAATGAAAGTCGCTTATGTTCATGACAAACGTACCTTGGATAATGCAATGACCGCCGCCAGGGCTAATGCCAACGACAACGGCCAGTAATACAATTCGCTACGGGGCCTGAAATATTGCTTATCTTTTTCAACCGGTTCCAGCTCATCCAGTCTCATATAAATATTATTCAGCTCATCGGTATTTCTGGCCCGGTAATATTGACCGCCGGTGCTCTCGGCAATCTTTATCAAGGTTTTTTCATCCAGGTCGACAGACGGATTGATTTTACGGTTGCCAAAAAAACTGCGCACAATCATCTCATCCGCGCCGATGCCGATGGTATAAATTTTCAGATGGTTGGCTGCGGCCAATTCGGCAGCCTTTAACGGAGAGACTTCACCGGCGGTATTGGCGCCGTCGGTCATCAACACCAAAACCCGGCTGTTGACCTGCTCGTTTTTAAGACGCTTGACCGCCAAACCGATGGCGTCGCCTATCGCGGTATTGTCGCCGGCAAGGCCGATGACGGCCTCATTCAATAAGGTCATCACCGTTTTTCGGTCAAAGGTTAACGGCGTTTGCAAATAGGCTTGGGTGCCGAACAGGATCAACCCCACCCTGTCGCCGACGCGCCGGTTGATAAAATCGGCAGCGACCCCTTTGGCCGCCGTCAGCCGGTCAACAGCCCGCTTGTTAATAAAAAAATCCTGCTCTTCCATACTGCCGGACAAATCCACCGCCAGCATTAAGTCCCGGCCGCTGACCGCCTGCTCGATCGGCTCGCCCAGCCATTGTGGTCGGGTACAGGCGATGACCAATAACAGCCAGGCAATCGCCGCCAACAATAAAGGCCATTGTTGGGTTTGGGAAACGGCCCTGGTTTCGCCTTCGGAAAAATCATCCAAAAACGGGACCTTTAATGCCGCCTGTTCCACGGGCATCTTGGCCGGAAGCAGCCAGCGGATGAATAAAGGCAAGGGTAAAGCGGCCAACAGCCAAGGCCATTCGAAGTGAATCATGCTCTTCCTCGTTCCCACGCGCTGCGTGGGAATGTAGTCTCGGCCCGCTGCGCCGTGTCTACCGGCCCCGTTGCAACTATGGCATTACGGGATGTAGCGCGTCCCTGATGCATTACCGCGCAGCGCGTGGAAACGAGATAAGCTTTCGCGTCCATCATGTTTTTGCCTGGGATTTAAGCCAGTCTTCGCAGAGAGTGATTAGTTGGGAAATTTCCAACCCGGTGGGCGGTAATTTTCGGTAAGGCGCTTCAGCCAGAAGCTGACCGACACCTTCACTGAACGGCGAACCTTTTACCGAATTGTCGAGAAATACCAGCCATTGCCGTCCGGTTAAACCGGCGGCTTTTGTCCGGGGCGACACACTGATGGCAACTCGCCTGACCAACACGGAAAGCTCGCACAATTTTTGCTGGTTATCCCGCGTTGCGTCCTGTTTGATTTGAGCCAGTATTTTGTTGGCGGTTTTAATCGCCGTCTTGCGGGTCAGTCTTTTATAAAGCCAGACCAGCAAAATAACCAGCAACGGGATGGCTACCGCCAAAAGCCACCAGCCGATAGCCGGAGGCCACCAGCCTATGGCTTCGGGTTCGTGTATGTCTTTCAAATCGAGGAGAGGAGAGTTCATTTATCTTAAACGTTGTATCGGATCGTCTGTGGTACTGCACTGAATAAAGCCTAGACCCATTTTTTTGGCTATTTGCTCCAACTGGTCCAGCCGCTCGGCAAAATGCCGTTGATATTTTAGTAGCCGCTGCCGGTCGCCGGTATCGATAACCACATCCCGTTTATCATCGGTCTGGCCTGCGGCATACACACCGTCCCTGGCGATCGCCGCGCCAGTTCCCGACTGGCCTGCGGCATACACACCGTCCCTGGCGATAAAACGATAGCGGCCTTTTTCGGGTAAATGGCTTTCCAACGGATCATAAACAAAAATCAACACTACCTCGCAATGCCGCGACAGTTTTGCCAGATAGCTTTCAACTTGATCGTTAATGCCGCGAAAGTCGCTGATGATATAAACCAGGCTGCCGGGGCGGGCGTGCTGCATCAACCTTGACAACACTTGTTCCAGCGTAATTGTGGAGGCGGCTTGAGTCGCCGACTCGCTCACCGGGCGAGTTAAGTCGTCCTTACAAACAATAGCATTTAAAAGCCGCAACACCGCATGTTTGCCGTTTTGAGGCTTTAATTCACGGCACACGGTGTTGGTAAATATCTGCCCGCCGATCCTGTCGCCATGATGCTGTGCTGCCCATGCCAACAAACCGGCAAGTTTGGCCGCCAATACCGATTTAAAAACGCCGCGTGTGGCAAAATGCATAGCGGGACGGTTATCCAGGGAAATAAACACCGGTCTTTCCCGTTCTTCGCGAAACACTTTGGTATGGGTTTTACCGGTGCGTGCGGTAACCCGCCAATCGATACTGCGTATGTCATCGCCCGGTTGATAAATCCTGGCTTCTTCAAATTCCATGCCGCGGCCTTTAAAGCGAGACACATAACCGCCGCTTTGCCCTGCACGTATGGCCGAATGTTTCAAGGTCAATCCTGCCGCAGGTTTGGCAAAATCGACCAGTGTCTTTAACGATATTGAAACCAATTCGCCGGCTATTGGCCCGCTCGGGCCGGCCTGTTTAGCAAAAATCATCAAGGTACCGCAACTCTGGCAATAAGTTCTTTAATAAAGCGGTCGGTTGTGATGCCTTCCGCCTCGGCTTCGTAAGACAGTATCAAACGATGCCGCAATACGTCAAAAGCCATATCCTGAATATCTTCAGGGCTGACAAAATCGCGTTGCGCCAGCCAGGCTTTAGCTCTGGAACAGCGATCCAGCGCTATGCTGGCTCTCGGACTTGCGCCATATTGCAGCCAGGCAGCCAAATCCTGCCCATAAGCCGCCGGGTTACGGGTCGCCAAAATAATTTGCAGCAAATAGTGTTCAAGGCTTTCCGCCATATATAAATCCAGTACTTCATTACGCGCGGCAAACAAAGTCTTTTGCTCAATCGGCTCGAATTGACCGCCTTTTTTTACCGCATCGGAGCGGGCTTCCGCTCTGGCCAGATGCAAAATGCTTTTTTCATGCTCTGCTTTCGGGTAATCAATTTTTACATGCAGTAAAAAACGGTCCAACTGTGCTTCCGGCAACGGATAAGTGCCTTCTTGCTCGATAGGGTTCTGCGTTGCCATAACCATAAACAATTTCGGCAGCGCATAAGTCGCTTGGCCTACGGTTATTTGCCGTTCGGCCATAGCTTCCAATAACGCCGCCTGAACTTTCGCCGGCGACCGGTTGATTTCATCGGCCAGTATCAGGTTATGAAACAAAGGCCCTTTCTGGAATTCGAATGTGCCTTGCTGAGGACGGTAAATCTCGGTACCGGTTAAATCGGCCGGCAATAAATCGGGGGTGAACTGTACCCGATGAAAATCGCCTTGTACGCCTTTGCTTAACACGTTGATTGCTCGGGTCTTGGCAAGGCCCGGAGCACCTTCAACCAGAATATGGCCGTCAGCCAACAGGCCGATCAGCATCCGTTCGACCAGTACATCCTGGCCGATGATTTCTTGATTAATATAGTTTTTTAACCGCATTAACGCCGGTTGAACGGTATTTTTATTGGACGATAGTTGTTCTGACATGATGATGTTTAATCCACACGACGAAAGGCTGCCTATTTTATACAGTTATGGCTCAAGGCAACATAGAGTAAAGCTGTTAAATAATTCTGAATAAGTTGTGGATGGATTTGTGGATAACTTTAAGTCTTTAGTTATCCACAAATCACACACAAGATACAACTCCTTTTAACCGCACTTTACCATATCAATCAAGTTATTGATTTTATATACAAAAAACGACTTATCAACCGAATAATGCTCAGCTAATAGTAATAAATAGTTTTAAAGTCTTCTAATTTGTTACTATTATTTTCGAAGCCAAGAACTTTATCCGCCGGACAACTGTTTTTTAAAATATTTTATAAATCAGCGTGTTAGTCTTTTATTCCTCTTATTGATTCTAAATAAGTTGTTAATTTTAATGCGCTTGTCCTGGGTTTATCGCCTATACTCTTTCGCTCTGTAATTTACGATAGAGCAACCGAGGGGAAAATGAGAATTACACTGCTTATTTTAGGAAGTCTTTTTTCTGCCGGCACTTTTGCAGGAATTTACAAATGCACCGACATTAACGGCAAAACACATTATCAGGCAAAGCCTTGCGATGCTGACCGTAAGACTGTGCAAATCAATATTAAAACAGGCAGCTCTACCGACGAGTTGGATCAAGAAAAACAACAACAGGATTTAGCGCAACAAGAACAACAAGAAAAACTTGAACAAGAGTTGTTATTAAAAAAACAAACTCAACTTAAACAAGAGGCGATGAGCGAAAGTGCAAAAAACCAATTTCTTATTAAAAATAACCCCGAGAAATTCTCAGTATTTTCCATTCCGCCTTATGATCCGGAACAATTGCCCGATTTAGTCAAAAATTACCAAGCCAGATTGCCTGATATTGAACGCTTAAGAAGACAAGCCGCAGAAAAAGCATTGGCTTCAGAGCAATGCACTCGTGTTGAAGCCGCTGAGCTACATGACCAAAGCACTAAGAAAGCATTGGTCTTTTTAGTCAATTGCAGCAGCGGAAAAAGTTTCTATTTTACCGAGCAGGAATTAGCTAAGTAATTCGACAAGTTTTTCATAAGTAATGGCCGCAATGAATCGATCAAAAACAATATTAATCACCGGCTGCTCCAGCGGCATCGGTTACACTACCGCTGTTGAATTAAAAAAACGCGGCCATAACGTTATCGCCTCGGCAAGAAAGCCGGAAGACGTATCCCGCTTGCAACAGGAAGGTTTTACCGCAGTGCAGTTGGATTTGGCTGACAGCAACAGCATTCAACAAGCGGTGGGATTGGCGGTTGAATTAACCGACGGCAAAATTGATGCGCTGTTTAACAATGGCGCTTTCGGGCAACCCGGTGCCGTGGAGGATTTAACTCGCGATGTACTCAGGTTTCAGTTTGAAACCAATCTATTCGGTACGCATGAGCTGACCAACCTGATGATACCCTTGATGCGCAAACAGGGGCATGGCCGGATTATCTATAACAGTTCAGTGTTGGGATTTGTCGCGATGACTTATCGGGGCGCTTATAATGCCAGCAAATTTGCGTTGGAAGGCTTGGCCGATACTTTACGCTTGGAGCTTTACGGTACTGATATTTATATTTCCCTGATCGAGCCCGGACCGATCTTAAGCAACTTTAGAAAAAACGCTTTTGCTTTGTACAAGAAAAATATAGATCCGACGCACAGCTGCCATAAGGAAACCTATAAAGCGATGGAAGCACGCTTGCAAAAAGAAGGTGCGGCGGCCCCGTTTACGCTCTCTGCTGAAGCCGTTAGCAAAAAAGTTATCCATGCGCTGGAAGCCGGACAACCTAAAATACGTTATTACGTTACTTTTCCTACCTATTTGTTTGCTGTTCTTAAACGCATTCTGCCCATATCCTGGTTGGACGCTTTAGTTAGAAAGGTTTAGTTATGCACGATCTCGATGAAATTATTATCGTTTGTCCCTATTGCGGCGAATCCCTGGATGTATTGGTAGACACCAGTTCCGGACCTCAGCAATATTACGAAGACTGTTCGGTTTGCTGTGCGCCGATTTTGTTTATCGTGTCCGAAGATGAGGCCGGGGAAATGGTTATTGACGTCAAAAGAGATGATGAATAGTTTCAAACGCTATTACTCATTTGAGTGACGAAGCGTATTTTTGTAATGTCATATAATTATTGATTTATAAGGTATTTTTGTTGTTTTAAAACTGTAGTATTTCATAGTAAAAAAGTCGGTAATTAATTTTTTCTGTGCTAGAATGCCTTGCGGTATTAGCCATTCATTATGTTGAATTATTGCTTTTTGCATAAACTCTCATATTTAATAGTTATGCTGAACCCAAAAATATCAACAATATAGGTTTATATAATCAATGAAAGTATTCAAAAAAATCGTAGTTTCTGTTGTTATGGCAATGTCTATGGCTGCAATTTCATCTTCCACATTTGCTGCTGAGTCAAAAGATTTGAATGCTGTCGTTAGAATGGCGGCTGAAGGCACGATTGCTAAGATAGAAGAAGCAATCAGTTTAGTAGAACAAGGTGGCGATAAAGCAGCCGCTGTAGCAGCAATTACTGAAGCACGCCAATTGCAAAAAGAGTTTCGTTATGAACAGACTGAACGTAGTCGTCAAAAAGCAAATGATAAATTGAGAGTGGCTCGTGAAGCGCTTGAAAGCGGCGATGCTAAATCAGCCGAAGAAACATTGAAAGCCACTTTAGCTACATTTAAAGAAATGAAAGCAACCTACGACGCAGCACATAAATAACAGGCTGTGTTAAGTCAGATTCAATTATTTTATTAGCGTAATTGAATCTGATTTTAAATTCAAAAATAAACCCTGCTAAAAATAATTCCTTTCACTCTTCCGCAACTGGTTGAACAGTTTCGAAATGTGTTAAAATTATTTCCGGTATATGACTATTATATTTCAATAGTTACACAGCCGATTTAATTAAAAATAACAATGACTTGAGGTCGAGTGCAATATGAAAATCTTAAAAAAAATCTTACTATCTTTATTAATTGCAGCTTCTATGGGCGCAGTTTCAACTTCAGCATTGGCAGAAACTGATAAAGGTAGAGTTACTTATAGCCCTTCTGATGCAATTGATTTGGTAGGAAGTAAAATTAAAATAGCGCTTGACGCTGTGACCAGCGGTACTGAAGGGGAAAAAGTTGCTGATCTTATTAAAGACGCATTGGATGCAAGCAAAGAAATAAATGCTAATGACAAAGTTGATATAGCTCGTTCAAGAGCTAACAACGTTCTGAAAGCAGCCAAATTACATGCTAAAGAAGAAGCTTTGCAAGAAGCTGAACAAGAATTAAGAGATGCAATGAAAATGTTTTCTGATTTGAAATCAAAAATCTAATATCTATTTACCATATCAGGATACCATCCGGTTTCCTGATATGGCGTAAACGCTCTTTCTTGCTGATTAATCAGTTCAGCAAAACACTTTCTGACCGCCTAAAGCGCCAAATTTCCCCCTCCTCTTACTGGATACAAATCCAATCTCGCGCCTCTATGAGGCCAGATAGATTAGATTTGATTGTCAACACGGTATTGTTTCGATGCCAACAAAAAAGCGACCAGCTGTTTGTCGGTGTTGAGGATGTGATCGATTAACCAGCTGTTGAGGAAAGAAAGCAAACCTTCTCGCGAAACTACCATTCCAGCTTTAATATCATTACGCACGGCGACTACTTTGGCTGAAAAACCACGGTGTTGCCGGATGTGAATGTCAGCATCTTCAGTTTTATCCTCGATATAGTTGTACTTTTGCATCAATGCCTCTTCGGTTTCGAAATGGTACAGTGCGTAGCTCAGCATATCCCGAGTAATCTGTTCCATAAATTCGGCATTATTAATAGTTAGCTTGGTATTGGCCTCATTGAAAAGATTGACGAGAATTTGATGTTGCTCGTCAATTTTACTGATTCCGGTGACGAGCTTGTCGCTCCATACGATAAGATCGTAATCGGCCATGTGGGTTTTCCTTATCGAGTTTGTTGCTTGAGTAATTCATCAGCCAGCAATTGATGCACTAGATGGGTCATATCATGTTGCCCGGCCAGCAATTGAGCTTTGTCGGCATCGGCCTCAACAGTCATGCCGGCCTGATGATGTTCGTGCAGGCGAGTGCTGATCCGGTGGAGATTATGGTGCGCTTCGTCAAGTGCATGAAATTCGCTGATATTGCGAAAATGGCTGGCGCCGTCGTCATACCACTGGGCAAAGCGGCATGACGACGGCGCCGACAGTAACTCCGGGGCAGTAGAGTCAAAAATGTCATCAAGACGGGCGATAACTCTGTTAGTCCAATAACGGTGATTGGCTTCCGTGAGCAGCAACTCGAAATAATCCCGCGAAGTTAAATAGGAGGCGGATAAACTCCAAAGTGGGTTCGGCGTAAATGCTGACAGCCATGTAGGTATTCGTTGCGCCGACATCGGCTTAGCCAGAGCGTAGCCTTGTATAACATCGCATCCCAGTTCCATTAACATTAATATTTGATCGATATACTCCACACCTTTGGCAATCACTTGAAGCCGGGAGGATGCCGCCAAACCGACCACACTCTCAACAATGACCATATCCCCAGGGTCTGTCAACAGGTCGGAAACAAAGCTCAGATCTATTTTCAAGGCATCGACAGCAAGATGCTTTAAATGCACCAGCGATTGTACCAACGGTGAAAGCCCGGTGCCAAAGTCGCCCAGCGTCACGCGAATACCCATGGCGCGGCATTTGGAAATGACTTTCTCTGCCATAGTTATATCCTTTAACACTGCTGTTTCAACAATTTCTATTTCCAATCCCTTAATGACTTCGGGGGAGTATCCCGAAAGTAATTGTTGCAGACGCTGCAAAAACGCCTGATTATGCAATTGGCGGGCGGAAATATTGACGCTGATCTGAATGTTAAGTCCCGTTTCATGCCATTCGTTCATTTGCCGCAAGACTTCCTGTATTGTCCATTCACCCAAGGCGATAATCAGGTCGTCGTATTCGATCACAGGGATGAATTCGGACGGCGCCAGCATGCCAAGAATCGGGTGATTCCAACGGATTAAGGCTTCAACGCCCACCACCTTGCCTTGACGGCAATCCACCTTGGGTTGGTAGTAGAGCTCAAACTGTCCTTTAGCCAACGCTGCACCGATTTTCTTGAGAAAGTCATGAGCGATTTGATTGCGTTTTTGGTGTACGGCGTTAAACAGTTGATAGCCATTTTTGCCGGATTGTTTGACCTCATACATGACCTGGTCGGCGTGGCGCAACAATAAATCCGGATCGCTATTGTCTTCGGGAAACAGAGTGACGCCGATGCTGGCTGAAACATGCGCCATTTGCCCGAATATCCGGTATGGAGCCGCTATGGTGGCGACGATGCGTGCCAGGGTTTGCTCGCATTCGCTGATTTTTGTGAAGCCGCCGAGCAACAGGGCAAATTCGTCGCCACCGAAGCGGGCAGCCGTGTCTTCCTCGCGTATGCAGTCTTTTAAACGCTGAGCCACTTCCGATAGCAGCTGGTCGCCTGATGCATGGCCGAGAGTATCGTTGACTTGTTTGAAACCATCCAGGTCAAGCATACAAACAGCGGCAATTTCCCGGTTGCGACGGCAGCGAGCCAAAGTTTGCTGTATACGGTCAGCCAATAATACCCGATTAGGTAATTGGGTCAGCGGATCGTAGAAAGCCAGATTATTGATTTTTTCCTCTATAACCTTACGCTCGGTAATATCGGTATAGGTAGCAACATAATTGATGGCTTCTCCGTGCTTGTTCTTTACCGCAGTAATAGTGACAAATTCAGGATGCACCTTACCGTTTTTAAGGCGATTCCAGATTTCGCCCTGCCATGTGCCGGTGTGAATAAGGCTGTTCCACATTGCGGCGTAAAATTCCGGATCATGACGGCCGGATTTTAATATATTCATCTTGTTATTAATTAACTCCTCGCTTGAATAACCGGTGAGTTTAATAAAGGCCTGATTGACTTTGATAATGACGTTGTTGATGTCGGTGATGACCATGCCTTCTTGGGACTCGAAGGCAATAGCGGCGATTTGAAGCTCAGCTTCTATCTGTTTGCGCTCGGTGATGTCGGTGATAAAGCCGTGCCAGAGTGTTGAACCGTCCGCCAGCCGTTGCGGTAATGCATTACCGAGTAGCCAGCATTCCGGCTCCTCGCCGAACTTCAACCGATACTCTTGAAGCCAAGGCGTTAAGTCTTGCGCCGAGCTTTGAATGGAGGCCAGATGATTGTCCAGATCATCGGGATGTACCACTGTAAATATATACGATGCATCTTTGCGGACATCCTCCGGGCTAACCCGATAAATCTTGGGCAGTCCCTCATTTGCGTATGGTATGCAAGAACTGCCATCAGGGCGCAGTTGAAATTGGAAAACAATTCCAGGCACTTGGCCGGCAATTTTTCGAAGCCGGTTTTCCGCTTTTTGTTGCTTGTTTAGTTGTATTTTAAGCGGGCGAAATACCAAAAAATAGCTTACAGGAAAGATTAAGGTCAAGAGCAATGCTGCATCGAGCAAGGCCTTATGCCAATGCAAAAGTGGCGGTAACAGGTTGATAAACGAGTGACTTAATGTTTCGCCGACAAAAATGGAGCCGATTAATGCTAACAGCAGATGCTTGGCTGACTGAGAATTTTTAATGGGTAGCACGCCGATTCTCGCTTAGGAACGTGCATGAAATAACTTGAGCTTAGCCCGACTCTCTCCCGAAGGGAGAGGGAGTAAGTTGTTGAAATTATTTCGTGCGTATGCCTTAGTTAAAGGCACAATATTTTTTGGTGGAGATAACCGGCTCATTAATGCCTTCAGACAGTCAAATTTTGTGTAATCATTTACTGATAGCATGTCAGCATAACAACAACATCCCAATTTGTCTAACGCTGTTAACCCGTGTGCTGCCGCGCTGCACGTCAACGCTCAAAAAGCCGTTGAGTTTCTGTCGGTGGCGTTCGTCGCTCCGGATTTTAGGCTTGGTATTTTTTTCAGCCCATGCATAGTGAGTGTAAGCTGTGCTTTACAACGCGAATTCATCCAAAGCGATCAGTGCGCTGTCTTCGCTGAGCTGCGCCGTTTTTTTTAAGTCGGCGATGAATTGGGCCTGTTCCTGGGCGTTGGCGGGACCGTAGTCACGATGGACTTTTTGTAGCGACAAGCCCCATTGGTCGAATAATTGATACAGGCGCGAGCAACCTACTTTGACGTGCCATTGTTGTTCTTCTTTTTGCGTAAATTGATTGGCCATAAGTATTTTATCGTTGTAATCCGGCCGCAACATCCCTAAACGACGCCAGCGCGGCTTCAAGGTGCTCGATGATTTCCTGCTGCAGCACATCGGGGGGTGGCAAGTCATCCAGATTTTCCAGGCTGTCGTCTTTAAGCCAGAAAATATCCAGGCTGGCTTTGTCGCGGGCCATCAACTCGTCGTAGCTAAAAAACTTGAAACACTCAGTTTCGTTACGCTCGTGACGATTTTCCGGGTTGTAGCAAGTAATGAAATCCTGCAGGTCGTCGAGTTTTAGCGTCCGCGTCTTTAGGGTGAAGTGCTTATTAGTGCGCAAATCATAAAACCACACGCCTTTGGTATGGGTCTGGCCATCCTTAGGCTTGGCATCGAAAAACAACACATTCGCCTTTACACCCTGCGCATAGAAAATACCGGTTGGCAGGCGAAGCACGGTATGCACGTCGCAATTTTCCAGTAGTTTGCGGCGGATCTTCTCACCGGCACCGCCTTCGAACAGAACGTTATCCGGCAACACCACGGCAGCTTTGCCATCCAGCTTCAGCATGCTGACGATGTGCTGCAAGAAGTTGAGCTGCTTGTTCGAGGTCGTCTCCCAGAAATCTTGGCGCTCATAAGTTAGCGCTTCTTTATCTTCTTCGCCTTCCTCATTAGTGATGGTCATGCTGCTTTTCTTGCCGAACGGCGGATTGGCCAGCACGTAATCCACTTTCTGTTTTGGCTCCGTGATCAAGGCATCCGAACGCTCCACCGAAGGCTCGCCATCCAGCTCGCCAATGTTGTGCAAGAACAGGTTCATCAAACACATGCGGCGAGTGTTGGGTACGATCTCGTTGCCGTGGAAGGTTTTGTCGCGCAGAAACTCTTTCTGGCGTTTGTCCAACCCCGCTCGTCCTGAGCCCGCCGAAGGAGGCCGAGTCAGCCAGTTGTAGGCGCCCAGGAAAAAACCGCCGGTACCGCACGCAGGGTCGGCAATGGTCTTCATCGGCTCAGGTCGGACGCAGGCCACCATCGCTTCTATCAGCGCTCGCGGCGTGAAGTATTGGCCCGCGCCGCTCTTGGTATCTTCCGCGTTCTTTTGCAGCAAGCCTTCGTACAGGTCTCCCTTGGTGTCCGCGTCGAGACTGATCCAGTTTTCGGCATCGATCAATTGCACCAAGCGCGACAATTTGGCCGGGTCCTGAATTTTATTCTGCGCCTTGAAAAAAATCGCGCCCAGCATGCCGGGTTCTTGACCCAACTTATGCAACGTGGCGAGGTAATGCGACTCCAGCGGTTCACCGACTTTGGATTTAAGACTGCCCCAGTCATAACCTTTTGGGATATGGGTATCGCGATTATAAGGCTCTTGCGCATATTCGTGCGCCAGCTTCAGGAACAACAGATAGGTAAGCTGTTCCAGATAATCGCCATAACCCACGCCGTCGTCGCGCAGGGTGTGGCAGAAATTCCAGACTTTTTGGACGAGAGAAGAGGTATTCATGAGTTGGTGCTATTCGTAGATTTAATAAAGCATGCGGTATAAGCCTGACGCGGATCACTAGCCGAATCGAAAGCGGTTTGTAATTGTCCGGCTTCAACCATTGGGTTTAGTGTGCGTTTAAGTAGGTCGTCGGCATTGCGATTGAGCAGATGTGCCAGCACCCGGCGCCCAAGATAGCGGCCGCTGCACAAATTGCAGACCGTATTCTGTAAAATTTCAGGCGCAACGCGACGGTGCCGGCTAACCGGTTTAGCCAGTTCGATCAGCGTTGTTTGCAATTCGGCAGGTAAATCCGGCCAATCCAGATAGAGTTTGCTTAGCTCTGGAGGTATGGTGTCGAGCTGTGGAGGTATGGTGTCGAGCTGTGGAGGTATGGAGCCGAGCTGTGGAGGTAACAACAAGACTGCCTCCGCGCCATCATCTTCGCCTGAACGTCCGAAAATAGCGCTCGAATGCTGCTTTTGCCAAGGTAGAAAATACACCATGCCGCGCCCAACGCCATCGGTCCGTAGAAAACCGTCACGAACCAGTCCCGCCAGTAACTTAGTAATATCGGCCGGGTGCTCAGCTGAAATTTCGCGGAGGCGGGCATGATTGACCATACCTTCCGCGCAGGCGGTAATCAAGGTCAGCCGTGCCAATTCCGGCAGGGCGCGGAACTGCTCGCCTAAATGCAGTTCCAATTCTGTCACAGCATCTTCCGGCACTAGACTGCTCATGCGCAGTTCCATCAAAGTTTGTTCAGCATCCGGCCATTCATAAAGCACAGGACGCCGCCAATGCTGACCGGCCCAATTATGATAAATTTTAGGCAAGCCTGACCCGGCATGGTCACCGTATCCCACCAACTGAAACATTTTCTGCAAGCGCCGATTACGGCAATCACTATTGCCACCAATCACCGCCAGTTCCGGTGGAACGCGCATCAGACCGGGGTTGCGAAAGCCAAACATATCCGGCCGTTTCACCACCAGCACCGATACACGCCCCGAGTAATCGGCGTGAATTAAGGTATTCACCAAGGCCTCGCGTAATGCCTCATGCACCGGTGTATCATCAATGCGCTGACCCGCCTGCAACTGAAAAGGCACTTTTAAATCAACCGTCAGCTTTTGGTACACTTTTCGGAAAAAGTCATACACATTGCCCGACCAGCTGCCGTCAGGTATCAATCGGTCGATCCAGCGTTTTTCTGTCTTGGCTTCGGCCCGCTCCTGATAATCGACCATGTAGTGCGGCAAGGCATCGCAGATCACCTCGGCGCGGCCAAACATCAACAAACCCGCCAGCCGTAGACCGGAATAGCCCTCTTCACGATTTTTACCCACCGCACCGATCCGCTCCAGAAATTCGGGCAGAGGCAAATCCGTCCAAACATGACCGGGCTTCACGGCCGCAAAGCGATTGCGGTACGCCGCCACCGTATCCATGTCCAGATCGTTGAAATCAAACCCTTTCAGCACACGTTCGTCGCGGGAATCTTCCACCCGCTCGGCCAGCATTCGCCGAACCGTTTCCTCATCGGCCTGATAATCGCCCTCATAGCGGCGCAGATAAGTGCCGGTTAATGGATTACTGCCCAAGTGTACGGGCTTCATCTGTCTGGCCGCGCGGGGTACTTGTATGCGCAGCACGGTTTGTCCATCTATCCGTACCGGCTGCACGTCCTGCTCAGTCAACAGATTGACACTCACCTGTTTACGATTATGCAGGTTATCCCAGATCGCCTTGCGCACTCGTTCCACATCCGCCAGCCCCACGGCATGAAACTGTCCGCGCGGCTTTTCCTGTACGCCGAGCAGAATCACGCCACCCTCAGCATTGGCCATGGCGCTATAGCTTTTCCAGAAATCCTCCGGCAATTCGCCGCGCCCATCGCGTCCCTGTGCTGCCTTGCATTCCAGATCGCAGGATTCAGCCAGAGTTCCTAAATCAAGGCTATCGTATAGTTCGCTCATCTTGCCTCCTTAGTCTTGCGTCCGCGCGGTTTCTTCACCGCTTCGCGCCCGACACGCTCGGCACGGATACGCTCCAGCAACACGCCGGCCGGTTCGTCGCTGGGGTCTTGCGGCACCAACTGGCCGGAAAAAGCGGCTTTGAGGATGTTTTTGCGTTGGGCGGCGGATTGTTTTAATGAAATCTCGATAGCCGCTTCTTGCTCCAAAATTGAATCAAGCGCGCTATCGACCAAGCGAACAGATTCCTGCAATTCGTCCAGTGGTGCCAACGGAAATAGAATCCGCTCCACAATAGATTTATTTAGGGCGGGTTGATTATTCCCGCTACTTCCGCGTCGAGTTTGCTCATATTGAGACCACAACCAATAGTAGACATACTCGGATGGCACACCCGTTTCACCCACCCATATTGCCGCGCAATTCTGATTGTTTGCAGCCTCTACATCGAGAATTGCGACCTGGCCGCGTGTCTTACCTTCACCAATCATGCCTAGCAGAACGCTTCCGATTGGATTGATCTGCGTGCTGCTATTGTTGAGCCCATCATCAGTGATCATTTCCTTTGTTGCTGTAATGCGCGAAAACCGCACCTCTCCAGAACTTACCCAAGGAATTGAGCCTCCCCAATAACTCGGTTCTTTTCGGCTGGGTGTGGCACCAACAGCAACATGAAAACACTGCCCAATCGAGCTCCACACCCAGCCCTTCGGCAACGTCGGCAAATCGCTGGTATCCGGCTGCACCGGCTCGGGATATTTAAGCTGCCAGTCTTTGGGTGGGGCTTTGCCTTGTTCGGCGAACTTGGCGAGTTGTTTGGCTTCCCAGCGGGCGCGGCGTTCGATGAGGATGCGTTGCAGCAATTGCGCGCCGGTTTCCTCTTCATCCGTTCGTCCTGAGCCTGTCGAAGGATGATCGGGTGAAGAGGTTAGTGTAGAACGCCCTTCGACAAGCTCAGGGCAAACGGATTTTCGGGCTGCACGCCACTCGGCGGTCAGTGCGCCTTCCACGGCGGCTTTCAGTAGCGATTGCCGGTATTGCCCCAGCTTTTTCTGTGCGGCCTTGAGTTCGGCCGCACCGGCATCAAGGTCGGTGAGAAGTTCTTCGATTTTGGCGACGATGCGGGTTTGTTCGGTAGAAGGTGGCAGCGGGAATGACATTTCGGCCAAAACGATGGGGTCAATGTGTGGAATTCCCACTCCTTTGGTGTGAGTGTTCATATACCCATAGTTTGAATGAACAAAGTAATAAAGATAACCGGGGTCAGCAAGGTCTGACGTCAGTCTTGACAAGGTAGACCCAATAAATCCACCAATACCTCGGCCAGCCAAGCCTGCTCTCGCACCATCCCAAACTAATAGTGTATCTATTGGCGCACATCTCGGCACGTCCTGCTCTGGTGCATATTCTTCAACATGCTTTGTTTCAAATGCTGAAATGTTGATATAAGGTACTGTCCTTTCCCCACTTTTAGGGCCAAGGCCAATCGGTTTCTTGCCTTTCTGGATCTGAATTGAATCCCCGAGCCTTATCTGCACCCAACCATTTGGCAATTCACTCACGCCACCAACTCCTCATTCATCTCATCCATCAGCCCGTCCAGATGATTGCCAAACACCCCCCAAACCTTCTGCAAGCCGCCCTTGTCCGCCAGTTCGGCATAATCAAAATCATCGCGGCTGATCCTGCAAGAGCTGGCGATATGGTCTTTCATCAGCCGCAGCCATTCGGTTTGCTCGGGTGTGAAAGCTGTGGTGCGCTGGGCGTTGTGGCGGAAAATCCATTCCTGAAAGCGTTTATCAACCTGCTCACTGAAAGGCTTGAGCTCGGTTTCCAGTCCCAGCGCAAAACGCAGCAATGACACCAGATCCGTTAATTGGCGTTTGCTGTCCACGCCTTTGACTTGCCCGGCCTGCACGCGGGCGTAAGCGTTCCACAAGCGCTCGGTAGTCAGCAGCAATGGCGGTTTGCTCAGGTGTTCGTGCAATTCTTCTATCATGTCGAAGGTGAGGTGCCGGCGCTGGTAGGGCTGCCGGTAAAAGAAACCCAGCGCGGCGATTTCATCTTTGTGCTGGGCGATATAGTCGGCAAAGCTTTTGATCACCGCTTTGGCCTGGGTTTCGGCCTGTTCGCTGAAACCGGAGAAGGTCACTTGATCCGGATTGATGTGGTCGATGATCTGCTCACGTTCACTGCGGGCGGTTTCGATCTCATCGCGCAAATCGGGTTGATCAAATGGGGCGCAAGCGGCAGCTACTCGCTCAGTTCGTACGGCCTCGGTTTCTTCCGGCAACAGGGTGTCTTCACTGCGGGTAATGCCATTGGCCTTTGCTGTGGCGAGCGCCGTAGCGACAATGGCGTCGGGGTCGAGCGCGGCAATCAGGCGCTTGCCAAGCTCGCCGACCGAAACGCCACCCGACGCCTTTTCGATACGAGCTTTGGCTTTGTCATCGAGCTGCTTGTTCAGTCGCACCAAGCGGTTGGCCAGCGAGAGCACGGTGTCGTCATCACGGTGACCGATGGCGATGCCTTGCAGCAAGTCTTTCAATGCCACGGTGGGCTTTTTCTCCAACGGGCGACTCTCGGTTTTGAGCGATTTTTCCACACCCACCGCGTCGATCAACACAAAACGAGTTTTGGCGCCGTCGGCGCTATTGCTGACCCGTTTGAGACTGTCGCCGTCGAGCGAGCGCACGCCACGGCCTTTCATCTGCTCGTAATAGCCCTTGCTGCGTACATCGCGCATGAACAGCAGTACTTCCAGCGGTTTGACGTCGGTGCCGGTGGCGATCATGTCCACGGTGACGGCGATGCGCGGGTTGTAGTCGTTGCGAAAGCCGGCCAGTACGCTGTCGGCATCTTCTTCGGAACGATAGGTGACCTTTTTGCAGAAGGCGTTACCCTGGCCGTAGACCTCGCGCACGATGTTGATGATGTCGTCGGCGTGGCTGTCGGTTTTAGCGAAGATCAGGGTCTTGGGTGTTTCTTTGCGTGCCGGGAAAATCTGCGTTTCCACGGCGGTCTTCATCGCCTGGATGACCTGACGAATTTGACTGACGTTGACCACGGAGCGATCGAGTTCTTTACTGGTGTAGGTGGTGTCGTCTTCGGTTTCAGCCCAGCGTTTTTTGCGGGTTTGCCGGTCGCGGTGATCCACCCATTCTTTGGCTTTGAGCTCGCCGCCTTTTTTGGTGACTTCGGTTTCAATCTCGTACACGTCATAGCCGACGTTGACGCCATCGGCAACGGATTGCTCGTAGGTGTATTCGGCAACGATATTTTCGTTGAAGAAACCGAAAGTGCGTTTGTCCGGCGTGGCAGTGAGGCCAATCAACGTGGCATCGAAGTAGTCCAGCACCTGTTTCCACAGGTTGTAAATGCTGCGATGACATTCATCGATGATAATGAAATCAAAAGTTTCCACGGGCACAGTCGGGTTGTAACGCACGAATTTTTCTTGTTTCGTGGTTTGCTGTACCTCGTTGAGCGATAGGTCTTCAGCGGACTCGTCGATGGGCTCGCCCGAAAGAATCGAGTACATGCGCTGGATAGTGCTGATGCACACCTGCGAATGCGGGTCGATAGTGGGCGAAGCCAGACGTTGCACGTTGTAGAGTTCGGTAAACTTGCGGGCATCATCCGGCGGCGTGTAGGCCATGAATTCCTGATGCGCCTGTTTACCGAGGTTGCGGGTATCGACCAAAAACAGGATGCGGCGGGCAGCCCCGAATTTAAGCAGCCGATACACTGAGGTAATGGCAGTAAAGGTTTTGCCCGCCCCCGTGGCCATGTGCACCAAAGCACGAGGTTTGTTTTGCGCCAGTGATTTTTCCAGCCCGGCAACGGCACTGATCTGACAATCGCGCAGATTTTGCGTGGGCAAGGTAGGCATGTGTTCGACGAGCCTGCGTCGCAGGGTTTCCGATTGGGCCAGCCAGGCAACCAACGTTTCGGGTTTGAAAAAATGAAAAACCTCGCGTGAGCGTGGCGCGGGATCACGGCCATCGGTGAAGCGAATGATCTGGCCGGTGGCTTCAAACAGGAAAGGCAAAGGTGTGTTGTCTTTCCGCCATTTGAGCGTGGCGTTGGCGTAACGCTCGGTTTGTTTCTCGGTAACCGTGAGGTTTTCGCCCGCGCTGTCTTTTTTGGCCTCGATGATGCCGACCGCATTACGATTCACAAACAGTACATAGTCGGCAGGACCGGTATCGGTGGGATATTCCCGCACCGCCACGCCTGCGCCCACAGCCAAATTGAGCTGCTTCATGTCCTGGATAGTCCAGCCGGCTTGTTCGAGCTTTTGATCAATTTGCTGACGGGCCTTGGTTTCCGGCGTCATGCGCGTTGCTCTCCGCTGATCTGGGCGCTGAATATTGTTTGGAATTGTCGCTTTGGCGGAAAATTTTGGCTCAAGTATTGAGAGTGATCCAAACAAAAAGTATTGCTCTGACAAAGAGTTACAATGAGAATCCAACTATTTGGCACATTAGTTTGGCTCAAACTTGGCCGATAGCCCCGGTTTTGAGCCAAATTATGGGAGACGGTAACGTGTGCCACTTCGTACCCCCTCTGGCTGCAACTTGCCGTCATTAACCAATTCCGGTCGCTGACCGAAGGGATTTTTTGTCGAGCAGCTGTCCTTCCTGACTCAATCGATTTTGCTCCAAGATGCCATATTCAAGTCGTAATTCAACAACACTTAAACGTCTAGGTTCGTAACATCCAACGCATTCTTAACAATGAAGTCCCTACGCGGTTCCACCACATCTCCCATCAACGTGGTGAAAATTTCATCGGCGGCAATCACGTCCTCAATCCTGACTTGCAGCAAGCGCCGGTTATTAGCGTCCAGCGTGGTTTCCCATAACTGTTCCGGGTTCATTTCGCCCAAACCTTTGTAACGTTGGATATGCTGGCCTTTTTTAATTTCCTTCATCATCCACTCAAAAGCCTGTTTAAAGTTGCTGACCGGCTGCTGTCTTTCGCCCATTTGCATAAATGAGCCTTCGTTAAACATGCCCGCAGTATCTTGTGCATATTGGGCGATTTTTTGATAATCCTTGCCGTTGAAAAAAGTCGACGGCAAGACAAAGGTTTTGGTTATTGCATGCAAGCGCTTGTTAACCACGACGGAAAACTCATTGCTTGATTTGTAATCCAGTTCAACGGTGTATACCGCCTTGCTGTCGCAATCGGTCAGTTTCTGCTCCATTGTGGCAAACCAGGCGGTGAGTTTTTGCTGGTCGTGTTTGAGTTCGTCGCTGATTATGTCCATATAGGCGAATTGCTCCAGAAATACCTCGTCGTAACGTCTGGACAAGCGATTGTTGATGCCGTCCACTTCGGTAAACAGTTTAGCCAGTTTTTCCAGGCCCTGCCCTTGAATAGGCGGCGCCGATACATCGGTAAACAGCTGGGCTTTATCCAAGGCCAGCTGGATCAGGTATTCATTCAATTGGGCGTCGTCTTTAACGTAATGCTCTTGCTTGCCTTTTTTAACTTTGTACAACGGCGGCTGGGCAATGTAGATATAGCCTTTTTCGACGATCTCGGGCAATTGACGGTAAAAGAACGTCAACAACAAGGTTCTGATATGCGATCCATCGACGTCAGCATCGGTCATGATGATAATACGGTGGTAGCGCAACTTAGCCAGGTTATATTCGTCCTTGCCTATGCCGCAGCCTAAGGCGGTAATCAAGGTTCCGACTTCTTCCGAGGAAATCATTTTGTCGAAACGGGCTTTCTCTACGTTAAGGATTTTCCCCTTCAACGGCAGGATGGCTTGTGTACGCCTATCCCTGCCCTGCTTGGCCGAGCCGCCCGCAGAATCCCCTTCCACCAGGAACAGTTCGGATAACGCTGGATCTTTTTCCTGGCAATCCGCCAATTTGCCCGGCAACCCGGCAATATCCAAAGTGGTTTTGCGACGCGTCAAGTCACGCGCTTTACGGGCCGCCTCCCTGGCACGGGCTGCCTCGACAATCTTGCCGACGATGGCTTTGGCTATTTGCGGTTTTTCCAGCAAGAATTCCTGTAGCTTCTCGTTCATCGTCGATTCGACCAGCGGTTTTACTTCCGAAGAAACCAATTTGTCTTTGGTTTGCGATGAGAACTTCGGATCGGGTACTTTCACCGACAGCACGGCGGTTAAGCCTTCCCGTGCATCATCGCCGGTAGTTTGCACTTTTTCTTTCTTGGCTAAGCCGCTGGATTCAATGTACTGGTTGATGGTCCGGGTCAAAGCGCCCCTGAAACCGGCCAAGTGACTGCCGCCGTCACGTTGCGGAATGTTGTTGGTATAACAAAATACATTCTCTTGGTAGGAATCGTTCCACTGCATCGCCACTTCGACCGTGACCCCCTCTTTTTCCGCTATAAAGTGAAATACTTCGGGGAACAGCGGCGTTTTGTTTTTATTAAGATGAACCACAAAAGCACCGATGCCGCCTTCAAATTCGAATACATCTTGCCTGTCGGTGCGCTCGTCTTCCAGGCTGATGCGTACACCGGAATTCAGGAAAGATAATTCCCTAAGCCTTTTTGCCAGGATGTCGTAGTGAAACTCAACGTCGGTAAACGTCTCTGAGCTGGGTTTGAAGTTTATCAAGGTACCGGAGCCTTCGGCCGGCCCTACTGCCGCTAATGGAGCGACCGGCTCCCCCATACGGTACTGCTGCTTGTAAAGCTGGCCGTTCTTGCGGACTTCAAGATTCAGCTCTTCGGATAAGGCATTGACCACCGACACGCCCACGCCGTGCAGACCGCCGCTTACCTTGTAGGCGTTATCGTCGAACTTACCGCCGGCATGCAGAACCGTCATAATGACTTCCGCCGCAGACCTTCCCTCTTCTTTGTGAATATCGACAGGAATACCCCGGCCATCGTCAGAAACTGAAACTGAACCATTGCTGTGAATAATCACCCGGACTTCTTTACAGTAACCGGCTAATGCCTCATCAATCGAATTATCGACAACCTCAAAAACCATGTGATGTAAACCGGAACCGTCATCCGTATCGCCGATATACATGCCCGGCCGCTTTCTTACGGCATCCAGGCCTTTTAATACTTGAATATTGGTGCTGTCGTATTCAGGCGCAGAGGTTTCTACAACTTGATCACTGGGGTTACTCATGATTATTTTTTTCCTGTTGATTGCGAATGTTCCACGTGAAACATTACACGGGTTTTATGGTGCCTTGTTCCACGTGGAACATTTTGTAATTTGTTATCTGGCTTAAATCGCCAAAATCATTTGCTTCGGTAGCCGTTATAAAGACTTGGCATGCCATTTCTGACAAATAGCGCAGTAATTTAGCACGGTTGATGACATCAAGTTCGGCTGCGAAATCATCAATCAAGATGCAGCCTGTCTGGCTATGCTCATTGGCAAGCAACTGCACCTGTGCCAGTTTCAAACTCATGACTAATAGCTTTAATTGACCTCGTGAAACAAAATCCTTTGCTAACCGGTTATTGACCAATAATTGAAAATCCCCGCGATGCGGGCCGCTATGGGTAAAGCCATAGCGTAAGTCTTTATCCTGATCTTCAATTAAAACTTGGCTAAATTCTTTTGCTGTATTCCAGCCGGACACAAGTTTCAGGTCGATTCCATCAAGAGCGAGGAATCTGCCGATAATCTCGATGAACACAGGCTTGAGTTTTTCCAAATATTGCTGACGGTAGCTGTCGACTATTGTACCGTAATAAACCAGTTCTTTATCCCAAACATTGATCTGTTCAAGTCGCCTTGTTTTTAATAAGGCATTGCGTTGGGAGAGGGCTTTTTTAAATTTACGCCAGACCGGTAAGAAGTTTTGATCGCTATTAAAAACACCCCAATCCAAGAACTCTCTTCTGATTTGCGAACCGGCATCCAGCAATTCGTAGCTTTTAGGATGAATCAGTTGCAGCGGTAAAGCATAAGCTAAATCCGAGCGTTTTTGTTTTGCTTGTTGATTGATGTGGACTTCAATATTTTTACCATCCAGCTGTATACCCAAGTGCAGGCGATGACCATTTTCCTGCAAGGTGTGAGCGGAAACAATCAGGTGATTTTGGCTGAAATTAATGACCGGCTTGATAGTTGAACAACGAAAGGATTTGGTTCGCCCCAAAATATAAATCGCTTCGATAAACGCGCTTTTGCCACTGGCGTTTTCTCCAACAATCAGATTGATTGTTGGAGAGGGGATGACGGTTTCTTTTTGGATATTTCTAACCGCATAAATATCCAATTTCAACAGACTCATTATTGCAATATTACAGTCTCATGGGCATAACGATAAATTTATACCCGCACTCACCCGGTTCATCGATAAAACAACTGCTGGCGTTGCTGGCAATGGTCAAAACTGCAAGCTCGGAATCCAGGTTTGAAACAGCATCCAGCAAATACTGGGCATTAAAAGCAATGGATAAAGGCTCGCCGATATATTCAATCGCCAGTTCTTCCTCGGCTTCGTCATGCTCCGGATTATGCGTACTGATTTTCATGCTCTCCGAGGTAATATCGAAAGTCACGCCTTTAAATTTTTCATTCGACAAGATAGCGACACGGGTAAGGGCTTCTTTTAATATCTGCTTTTGAATATGGATTTGATTAAAAAATTCTTGCTGAAAAACTTTGCCGAAATCAGGATATTTTGAATCGACCAGTTTTGCCGAGAAAATCAGGTTTTTGATGAAAATTCTGATATTGTTGCTGGAAAATTCGACTTTCAGTTCGGCTTCCGGATCGTCGAGTAATCGGCTCAGTTCAAGAACGCCTTTTCTGGGCAGAATAATTCTGGCCTCAACTCCGCTAGCCTGATCCAGATTGTCCTCATAAATCGACAAGCGGTGTCCGTCCGATGCCACCAGTTTCAATTTACTGTTGGACACATTAAACAACAAGCCGTTCAGGTAATAACGAACATCCTGGTTAGCCATGCAGAATACGGTTTTATCCAGCGCTTTTTTAAATTTACCGGCATTGATGAAGAGATGGTTCTCTAATTCCGATTCGGCGAATTCAGGATAGTTATCGGCGGGCAAACAACTCAAAGAAAACCGGCTGCGGCTGGAGGTAATTTTTACCTTATCATCATGCAGCTCAAACTTAATTTCAGCGCCGTTAGGTAATAATCTACAAATGTCCAAAAACTTTCTGGCCGGCACAGTGATCGAGCCTGGCGTGGCCGTTGCGATATTAATTTTGGCAATGATCTGAATTTCAAGATCCGTGCCCGTTAAAATCAGTTGATCGTCCTCAATGACCATCAGAACATTGGAAAGAATGGGCATGGTTTGCCTTTTTTCTATCACGCTGACGATTTGCTGCAAAGGAGCCAGGATTTCTTCTCTATTAATAATAAATTTCATAAAAGAATATTTTTTCTATTATTACTATTAGCTTAAAAGGAAGCTGTTGAAAACAGCTTTTTATCCTTAATAATCAATTAGCTGGGTTGTTATAAAAATGTGGTTAAGGGTGCGGTTTCAAAGTGTAGGGCTTGTGGTTAAATAAAAGCTGGGGGCAAAAATGTATTTTATCCACAGCTTGCTCACGGTCAATGCGACAGGGTTCTCAACAGGTTGGAGTAATCTTCCGCAATCTTGTTATCCGCTTCTTTTAACTCGGCAATTCTTTTACAGGCGTTCATAACCGTGGTGTGATCGCGTCCGCCGAAGGCATCGCCGATTTCAGGAAAGCTGTGCGATGTCAGTTCTCTGGCCAGGCACATAGCCATTTGCCGTGGCCGGGTAATGGATTGTTTTCTGTTTTTAGAAGATAAATCGGCAACTCGGATTTTAAAATATTCGGCAACCGTTTTTTGGATATTATCGATATTAACCAATTTATCTTGCAGGGAAATCAAATCATGCAGGGCTTCTTTGGTAAAGTCGATGGTAATGTCACGACCGGTAAATTGCGCGTTGGCAATGACTCGTCTTAAAGCGCCTTCCAGATCCCGGACGTTGGAAGGAATTCGCTTGGCGATGAAAAACGCCACGTCCTGAGCCAGTTCAATATTAACCAAGGCGGCTTTCTTCATTAAAATAGCGGCCCGTGTTTCCATATCAGGCGGCTCTATTAGCACAGGGAGTCCCCAGCCAAAGCGGGATTTTAAACGGTCTTCAAGCCCTATGATTTCCTTGGGATATTTGTCGCAGGTTAAAATCACCTGATGTTTCTTTTCCAACAAGGTATTGAAGGTATGAAAAAACTCTTCCTGGGAGCGTTCTTTGCCGGCAAAAAATTGAATATCGTCGATTAGCAGCACATCAACACCGCGATAAAATTCTTTAAATGCATTAATCGAGTTTTGCTGCAATGCTTTCACCATATCCTGGACGAATTTTTCAGAATGCAGGTAAACGACTGTCGCCGACGGATTTTTTTGTAAAACCGCATTGCCTATCGCATGCATCATATGGGTTTTACCCAAACCGGAACTGCCGTAAATAAGTAACGGGTTATAAGCTTTACCGATGTTCTCGGAAACCTGGACTGAAGCCGCTCTGGCCAGTTGATTGGACTTACCTTCAACAAAATTATCGAAGGTAAACGATTTATTCAGGAAGTTGGGCGTAGATTTTTGAGTTCCGGCAGGCTTGGCTATTTTAGCTGCCGTAATAACCGATGAATTTTTGGAACCGATTTCCAGACTTAAATTTAATGCGCCGTTGGAAAATTCATGAATAGTTTCTTCAATTTTTGCAAGATGATGTTCTTTAACCCAGTCCAGTACAAATCGGTTGGGTGCTAATAATTTTATTTGTCCCTCGCTTTCTATGGCCTGAAGGGGTCTTATCCACGTACTGAAGTCAGACCCTGAAATTTCATTTTCAAGTTTAGAAAGACAGTTGTTCCAAATTGAGCTCATTGCAATAGTAAAAAGTTGATTAAAATTAATAGAGTAATTTTGCGTTTTATCACTATACAACAATAAAACATTGCGCTACAGAATTGACAGGCCTAGTGGTTTATTTTATCATCCGCTGTCTTTTTTATCTGTTTTTGTTAACACTCATCCGATCAGGCCTTAAGTAAAATGAAAAGAACATACCAACCCAGTAAAATCAAACGCGTAAGAACCCACGGTTTCCGTGCAAGAATGGCAACAGTCGGCGGCCGTAAAGTTCTTAATGCTCGCAGAGCAAAAGGTCGCGCCCAGTTAACCGTTTAGTTGACGGTTGGTGGCTGAAGAAGTTTTTAGTTTCCCCCCGCAGTTACGGTTAAAAAAACCGGCTGAATATAAAAAGGTTTTTGCTAAGCCTGTAAAATCAAGCGACCAATATTTTACCCTGTTAGCCATCAGGAATGAGTTTGATCATCCTCGGCTGGGCTTGGCAATTGCTAAAAAAAATATAAGAAAGGCAGTGCAAAGGAATGTAATTAAGCGAACTGTCCGGGAAAACTTTAGAATAAAACAACATGATTTGGGGAATATTGATATTGTTGTTTTGGCTCGTAGAGAAGCCGTAGATGCTCCGCTGGATTTATTAAGAAAATCATTGGAAAGGCATTGGCTTAAGTTGGTATCCCGATGCGATTCATGCTCATAGCAATTATAAAGTTTTATAAGTACTTTATTAGCCCTCTGCTTGGAAACCGTTGTCGCTTCTATCCAAGCTGTTCAAGTTATTCTCTGGAAGCGCTTCAGCTCCATGGAGCCATTATCGGCTCTTATCTCACCCTCAGAAGATTATTAAGATGCCATCCGTTTCATGCAGGTGGCATTGATCCCGTTCCAGAAAAATTTGGTAATAAGAATGGATAATATAAGATTTGTACTGATCGTTACTTTTGCAATGCTTGTTTTTATGCTGCAACAAGCCTGGCAACTGGATTATGGCCCGAAGCCTGAAGTTGCTGCTATCGTGGATCCTGTAGCTGCCAATACCAAAGAAGATTTACCTTCCGCCACGGGTGCATCAGCCCAGACCGAAGAAGGAGAGCAAAATACCGCAGCCGTTCCATTGGCAACGGTGTCGTCCGCCAATATCATTACCATTAAAACCGATGTGCTTGCACTTCAAATTGATATGAAAGGAGGCACAATCCAAAATCTGGATTTACTGAACTATCCGGTCGAAAAATCCAACAGCGTCGTAGATAAATTACGCGAACTGATCAGTTTATCGGTATCGGAAAAGAACACCGCTCCGGTACGCTTATTTGACAGCAACCCGGAAAAACTGTTTGTCGCCCAAAGCGGTTTGATTGCCGACAGCGGTTTTGCAACGGCGCCGAATCATCACACGGTATTTAAAAATGAACAGGACAATTACGATCTGAAACCGGGACAAGATACTTTAACAGTGCCTTTGACCTGGACTGATAATAACGGCCTGACGATTACCAAGTTATTTACTTTTAAACGCGGCAGTTACGAAATCACGCTGGAACAAAAAGTTAAAAACGATTCGGCAAAGGCTTGGTCCGGCAGACAATACAGTCAGTTGCTTAGAGTACCCGATAACACCAGCAAAGGCGGGATGTTAACCGGCGGTATGAGAGCCTATGCCGGCGGCGTTATTTATACCGAAAAAGAAAAATATCAAAAAATAAGCTACGACGATATGGCTGATGAAAATCTTGATGTTGTGACCAAAGGCGGTTGGACAGCATTGATTCAGCATTATTTTGCGTCTGCGTGGATTCCGCCTGCCGATCAGGAAAATCACTTTTATACCAAAACGCTGAATGAAGACCATTACGTCATCGGAACTTATTCGCCATCGGTTACCGTTAACGCCAATTCGGATGCTCAATTTGTCGCCCAATTATTCGCCGGTCCTAAAGTCCAGCCGATGATGGAAAAAATAGCAGCGGGTCTTGAGCTTACCGTTGATTACAGCTTTTTAACTTTTATCGGTAAACCCATTTATTGGCTGTTGAACCAGATCCACGATGCCGCCGGTAATTGGGGTGTAGCTATTATCGGCGTGACCTTGTGTATTAAGTTACTGTTTTTCCCATTGTCGCAATCCAGCTATAGGTCAATGGCCAAGATGCGCAAAATTCAGCCGCGTCTTAAAGAATTGCAGGAACGTTTTGCCGATGACAGACCGCGTTTCAATACCGAAATGATGGCGCTGTATAAAAAAGAGCAAGTCAATCCCTTGGGAGGCTGTCTGCCTATCTTGGTGCAGATTCCGGTGTTTATGTGTTTATACTGGGTATTGAGCGAAACCGTCGAGTTCCGCCAAGCGCCTTTCATGTTATGGATACAGGATTTATCGATCCAAGACCCGTTTTATGTCTTGCCGGTTATCATGGGCATCACCATGAAAATTCAGCAAAGCTTAAATCCTGCACCGATCGATCCGATCCAGGCTAAAGTCATGAAGATGTTCCCTATCGTCTTTACTATTTTCTTCCTGTTTTTTCCGGCCGGTCTGGTTTTATACTGGGTAGTCAACAACACCCTGTCTATCATTCAACAGTCGTATATCACCAAGCAAATAGCTAAAACCGCATAACTTGGGATTAAGTGGATATTGAAAACCTAGATACCATTGCAGCCATTGCAACACCGCCAGGGAACGGCGGTGTCGGTATTATCCGCATTTCGGGGGCATTGGTTTCCGAAATCGCCAAACATCTAATCCGCCGCACCTGCTCCCGGCAGGCTTGCGGGATACACTCCATCCCTGGAGATTTCCCGCGTCCGCTCCCGGCGGCCTACGGGATACACTCCATCCCTGGAGATAAACCATTAACTCCCCGGCTGGCCCAGTATTCATCTTTTAGCGATGACGACGGATCGGTCATCGATTCCGGCATCACCCTCTATTTTCCGGCTCCGGCCTCATACACCGGCGAAGATGTTCTTGAGCTTCAAGGTCACGGCGGCTCCGTCGTGTTAGACATGCTTCTGCGGCGGGTTTTATCGCTAGGGGCCCGCTTAGCCAATCCCGGCGAATTTACCGAACGCGCATTCCTCAATAATAAACTTGATTTAGCCCAGGCTGAAGCGGTCGCCGACTTGATTGAAAGCAGCACCGAACAATCAGTCCGCTCGGCGCAAAAATCAATGCAGGGCGTTTTTTCAGAGCAGGTCAACGACTTGGTTGAAGAGTTGACCGAACTCAGAACTTATGTCGAAGCGGCTATCGATTTTGTCGATGAAGAAATCGATTTTCTGACCGATGGCGTGGTTGAAAACCGGATAGTCAGAATACTGCGCGGTATTGAACAAATCCAAAAAACAGCACAACAGGGCCGCTTGCTGCGCGACGGCATGACCGTCGTCTTGGCCGGAAAACCGAATGCAGGGAAATCCAGCCTGCTCAATGCACTGGCCGGACATGAAGCCGCAATAGTCACCGACATAGCCGGAACCACGCGCGACGTATTAAAAGAGCGCATCCAACTGGACGGCATGCCTTTACATATTATCGATACCGCAGGCCTGCGTGAAAGCGATAATGCGATAGAACAAGAAGGCATCCGCAGAGCCCACTTGGAAATCAAAAATGCCGATAAAATCCTGTTGCTAATCGATGCACGGGAGCCCGATATAGACTCGGTGTTAAAAACCCTGCCGTCCGGCAACAACACCACCCGAATCTACAACAAAATAGATTTGCTGGGGATAAAACCGGAAATCAAACAAACCGAACTCGGCAGCGAAATCTATTTGTCGATAAAAACCGGCAACGGCATGGAACTGTTAACACAACACCTCAAACAGAGCGTCGGTTTTAATGAGGCCACCGATAATGTTTTTATCGCCCGAAGGCGGCATATCGAAGCCTTGAGTAAAGGCCATGAGTTTGTTGAAAGCGCCTTAGACCAGTTAAGAGGCAGTCAAGCCGGAGAGCTGGTTGCGGAGGATTTAAGGCAGGCTCAGAACAGTCTTGCGGAAATTACCGGAAAATTCACTTCGGATGATTTGCTGGGGAAGATATTTTCCAGTTTTTGTATCGGGAAGTAATACTCGTACCATAATTGTATGAGTTCTATATCGCCAGGACGGAGAGAAGCCGTGAGCGCATTCGTTTTGATGGTGAAAACGGAGGCCTGTATAAATTTACTATTGACAGTATTTTCCCATTGGAGACAGGTAAAAAATTCTTCTACCTGTTCAACTACGGCGATAGCTGGCTTTTGCAGATTACACCAAGCCGAAAAAAACCTTTTTCACCCGTTGCAGGCATCAAATACCCTCGTGTTATTGCCGAGTCAGGCTCAAAGCCTGAGCAATACCCTGACTGGGAAGAAGATGAAGATGAGTAATCCAGAACCCAATTCCCAAGCTGGAGAGGCTGTGAAAGTATTATTGCCTCTATACCTCCCCTCGTTCCCACGCAGCGCGCTCGTCTTTATACACAAGTCTATTAAAGACAGGATGTAGGCCGGAATAAGTCCACCCGGCGATAGCCAGGGTGGGCGTTTCCGGCGCTCCTGAGCCTCGGAATGCCGGAAACGCCGGTCCTGCGCCTAAGGCGCGGACCGGCTTATTCCGGCCTACGTCGAGATGTGTATAACAATGAGCGCAGCGCGTGGGAACGAGACAAGCCTGCTTGAAAAAGACGGCGATGAGCTGTTCGATCATTACCGGCATGTTTTGGAAAACCTGGGCAAAGAAAAAGGCTGGCTCGGTTTGATTTTTGCCAAATTAGTTCTTGACTTCATGAAAGTCAGTTGAATCGGGCATTAGAGGCGTAAATGCTATTGTCCGTCGCTTATGCGCAATGGCGGGAATACCCTGATTTATTTGTATTCCTAAAAGTCAAACTATAAAAACTTGAACATCGAGTATTTGTAATTCATTAAGATATTCTCTCGATAATGCTGATATAACAGGTCCACCGCATTTGACTTTTAAATTTATCGTTGAATCAATAGGCTATGTATTTTGATGATGCTTTTAGGTATTTTTTATACTTATAGTCTATTGTTTTTAAATAACTTCTATTTTAATACGGTGATCCTGGCTGATATAACTATAGCTGACAATATCGGCAAATTTTGTTAACCCCATAGTCATGAAAAATAACATATGAAGCAGTATTTAGAATTACTCGATAAAATTATTACCGAAGGAAACCCAAAAGGCGATAGAACCGGTAGCGGCACACGGTCCATTTTCGGCCATCAGATGCGTTTTCCGCTGGAGGAAGGTTTTCCACTGGTTACAACCAAGAAAATTCATTTAAAGTCAATAATTTATGAATTAATTTGGTTTTTAAAAGGCGACACTAAGCTGAGTTTTTTGCATCAGCATAATGTCAATATCTGGAATGAATGGGCGGATCAAAACGGCGAGTTGGGGCCTGTGTACGGGCAGCAATGGCGCTCATGGCCGACGCCGGACGGTCGGCATATCGACCAGATTCAGCAAGTTATCGAACAGCTTAAAAAAACGCCCAACAGCCGCCGGATTATCGTTTCCGCCTGGAATGTAGCGGATTTGCCGGATGAGAGCATCAGCCCGCAACAGAATGTAGCGCAAGGCAAAATGGCTCTGGCGCCCTGTCATGCGTTTTTCCAGTTTTATGTCGCCGACGGTAAGCTGTCTTGCCAGCTCTATCAGCGCAGCTGCGACACGTTCCTAGGTTTGCCGTTTAATATTGCCAGTTATGCCTTATTGACGCACATGGTCGCCCAGCAGTGCGATTTGGAAGTCGGCGATTTTATCTGGACCGGCGGCGATGTGCATCTTTACCTGAATCATCATCAGCAGGCTAACTTGCAGCTAAGCCGCAAGCCTTACGCGCTGCCGGCTTTAAAAATAAAGCGCAGGCCTGAATCGATATTCGATTATCACTATGAAGATTTTGAAGTCATCGATTATCAGGCCCATGAACATATCAAGGCGCCGATTTCTGTTTAGCTATCTAAAGCACGGATGCCAAAATTAAATACCTCTAGGAGCCTGTCCGAGAACTAACATGCTTATCAGTCGACTTCAATATATAGTGTTTTTAAATATATTAAGGCGCTATATATAGTAGGCAAATAGCAGGCGAATTAGTTAAACGTTAGTTCTCGGACAGCCTCCTAGGCGACGCAATTTAACGGATTTTATTTTTTAAATTTGTTAATCAGCGTTTATCAGTAAAATTCTCCCTATTCTATTTTCCGAAAAACTTATTGAGCAAAATTAACCATTATCTATGAATATACAATACAAAGCGCATCCCTGGCACGGCATCAGTCCGGGCAACCATACTCCGGAGGTTGTTACAGCCTTTATCGAAATAGTCCCGTCGGATACCGTTAAGTATGAAATCGATAAAGAAACCGGCTACCTTAAAATCGATCGGCCGCAAAAATTTTCCAACACGGTTCCTACGCTTTACGGTTTTATTCCCCAAACTTATTGTGCGGACAGGGTTGCCGAATATGCCGCATTAAAATCCGGCAAACCGGTTGCTAAAGGCGATGGCGATCCATTGGATATTTGCGTTTTAAGTGAGCGCAGTGTGACTCACGGCGATATTCTGTTGCAGGCGATACCTATCGGCGGATTTCGTTTGCTGGATGGGGGAGAAGCTGACGACAAGATTATTGCGGTCATGAAAGGCGACGAGTTTTACCGGCAATGGAGCGATGTATCGGATTGCCCCGAGTCTTATATCAACCGCCTGAAACATTATTTTTTGACGTATAAACAGCTGCCGAGCGAAAAGAGTTCCTGCGAAATCACCAATGTTTATGGCCGCGAAGAAGCCCATGAAGTGATCAGGCGGGCCATGGAAGACTATCAGGACCATTTTATTGCTGAATGATGATTACGTGGATAGATATACTCTGATAGTCCATGAAAACCGAAAGTAGGCGCCTCCAGGCGGCACAAAAAGCATGAAAATATTTGAAACCAGGCTTTCATTTTTAGGCGGGACAGAGCCAGGGCGTGCCGCGCGCCTTCTCCGGAGCTTAAAATACACCTGCTTTGTATCTAAACCCTTTGGCGCGCGGCACGCCGTCTTCAATACGCATGCTAATTTATTTCGTACATTTCGAGGATAAATCGCCTTTTTTAAGCTATTCGCACAGGTCGAAAAATTTTAAATCGCTCATTTGCCAGTATGCCGTGTTTAACCGAGTTGATTGCTGCCTGCTACGAATTCGGTAAGGTGGAAGCACCCTATACATCATATTTTCCGGACACTTGCAGCAGCACAAAAACGGCTCCGGTTCCTCCTTCTTTAAGCGGAGCCGAGCAAAAGGCCTGAACGTCTTTGTGCTGTCTCAACCATAAATTGAGGTTGTTTTTTAATACCGGGTGGTTGTCGGCTGAACGATAACCTTTGCCGTGAACAATATGTACACAGCGGCAGCCGTCTTCTACACAATCATGCAGAAAATGCAGCAATTGCCGTTTAGCGGCATTGCTGTTTAGCCCATGCAGGTCGATTTCCGCATCCAATCCAAACTGCCCTTTGCGCAGCTTTTTTAGGACACTATGCTGTAGTCCCGGCGCCGTAAAACTCAACGAGTCTTCAAGGCCCACTTTTTCAATATCGAGCTCGACTGCACCGCTTAAGTGCTGCTCTACATCAACAGTCGGTGATATAGGGAAGGGCTTGGGTTTAGTTGGATCTGTTAACAGCACTTTATCGCTTTTTACAGTGTGTACTTTACCGATAGTTTGACGAAATAAATCGCAGTCTTCTGAAGTGAGTTTTTTTTTTGCCACGAAAGCTGATTTTGTTGTGTATTGTTGCTAATATGGTCGATTTTATAGCTTAATCGGCTTCAGGGCGATTGATAATGCATATTTTGTTAAGTAATGATGACGGATACTTGGCTGAAGGACTGAATGCATTAGCCAATGCATTGCGTGGACATGCTGAAATATCGGTGGTAGCTCCGGATAGAAACCGTAGTGCGGCGAGTAATTCTTTAACGCTGGAAATGCCGTTACGGGCTTATGCCGCGGACAACGGCTTTATTAAAGTCGACGGCACGCCCACTGACTGTGTACATTTGGCAATAACCGGTTTACTGAAAAAAGAGCCGGATATGGTTTTTGCCGGGATTAATCATGGCTCCAATTTAGGCGATGATGTCCTTTATTCAGGTACTGTTGCGGCGGCGTCCGAGGGACGCTTTTTAGGCCTGCCTGCCGTTGCCATTTCGTTGGCGGGCAGTAATCCCAGTCATTTTGAAACGGCTGCACAGGTTGCGGTGACGTTGTTGCGGCAATTGCTTAATAACCCCTTGCCGGAAGATACTATTCTTAATGTCAACGTGCCGGATGTCGCTATTCAGGATTTAAAAGGCTATCAGGCAACCCGGTTGGGGCAGCGGCATAAATCGGAGCCGGTCATCAAGAGCGAAGATCCACGCGGGCGTATTATTTACTGGGTAGGGCCGCCGGGAGCGGAGCAGGATGCAGGCCCCGGAACCGATTTTTATGCCGTTAATGCCGGGTTCGTGTCGGTTACCCCGTTGCAATTGGATTTGACTCGATATGAGCGGCTCAATGATTTGAAGGCGTGGTTACCCAAGGAGCATGATTTATGATTCAAAGTCTGCAAGGAATAGGCATGACTTCTTTGCGCACTCGCGAGCGCATGATCAATCGATTAATGGAGCAGGGTATCGGCAGTCATAAAGTTTTGGATGTCATGCGCAATACGCCCCGGCATATTTTTATGGATGAGGCTTTGGCCAGCCGGGCTTATGAAGATACCGCTCTGCCGATTGGTTACAACCAGACGATTTCCCAGCCTTATATTGTCGCAAAAATGACAGAACTGCTGCTGGCGTCATCAGGCCGGTTAACAAAAGTATTGGAAATAGGCACCGGCTGCGGCTACCAAACGGCAATTCTTGCGCAGCTGGTCGATCATGTCTATTCCGTTGAAAGAATCGCGCCGTTGCAGAAAAAAGCCAAAGACCGTTTATGGGATTTAAAGCTCAAGAATGTCAGTTTCTTGCACAGTGATGGCGGCTGGGGATGGCTGGATCATGCGCCGTATGACGGTGTTTTAGTGGCTGCCGCGCCGCCGGAAATTCCGGAAAACCTATTGTTGCAAATGGCTGTAGGCGGCGTGATGATTATCCCAATTGGCAAGAACGACAAGCAACGGTTACAGCGAGTCACTCGTACGGAAAACGGCTATGAAGTTGAAAAACTGGAACCGGTTATTTTTGTGCCTTTCTTATCAGGAAGAAAATAACCCTGCTTCAAAAACTGCATGGCAAAATCTTGCAGTATTCTAAACATCGTACGCAGCCGAATATTTGCGTGTCATCAGTTTTGCAGAGATCTCATTTGGCTCCGATAAAGCCTTCCGCTTTGCGTCGTTGATCCAGTGGCAATGAAGTCGCAATTATATGATTTTTACGCGCCAATTTAAGGTTATGATCGACCCTTATGAAACTAAACTTTGACGTAAAAAAGATTCTGGTCGTTGAGGACCAAGCGATTATACGAGAAACCATTAAACACATACTGTATTCACTCGGTGCGCGTCATATCGTTGAGGCGGGAACCGGTATTAATGGAATAGTTGAGATGAGGCGGGCTCAATTCGATATTGTCCTTTGCGATTATAATCTTGGCGACGGGAAAAATGGCCAGCAAGTTCTGGAAGAAGCAAAATACTTTAAGCTATTGCCGTTTAGCGCTATTTTTATCATGATTACCGTTGAGCAAAGTAAGAATATGGTACTTAGCGCTCTCGACTGCAAGCCTGACGATTACCTGATAAAGCCTTTTAACCGGTTGCAGCTGTCAACCCGGATTGAGCGCTGTATCGCCCGCAAAGAATATCTTGCCAACATTGAGCGCGAAATAGATATAGGCAATATTTACCAGGCGATACAAAACTGCGACAAATTGCTTCAGCAGGGCAGTAAAAAAATCCACTTGCAGGTATTAAAAATTCGTGCCGAACTTGCTCTTATTATCAGGGATTTCAACTCGGCCAAAAAAATTTATCAGGATATATTGCAAGAAAGAGAACTTCCATGGGCTAGCCTGGGTTTGATTGTTATCGTTTTTTTGGATGGCAATTACGAACAGGCGATAGAGTCCTTGAAACAGTTTATTGAGCAATATCCTATGATGTTGGAAGCTTATGATTGGCTGGCAAAATCCTATGAAGCCTTGGGCAACAATGAAGAAGCGTTAGCCGCGCTTAATCAGGCGATTAATCTGTCACCTCAAACTATTTTGCGGCAGCAACGGCTGGCCTTACTGGCTGACAAAACTGAAAATATTGAAATTGCAAAAAAAGCCTATAAAGCCGCTATTAATTTGGGTAAACATTCTGTGCATGGCTCATCCAATGATTTTTCGGGCTTGGCTAAAGTCTACTTAAAGTCTAACTTAGCCGCCGATGCGCTAAAAACATTAAACGAAATGAACAAGTCTTTTTTTAATGATCCTGATTCAAGACTTAGAGCGGCAATATTGGAAATCGAGATTCAAAAAGCAAAAAATTATGGTGTGGCGAAGGAGCCTTATGAAAAAGCCTTTAAGTTACACGAGCAATATGGCAAACAAATATCCAGAGAACTGGCATTGGAAATGGCAAAGATCAGGCATCTGAGCGGGTTCAATGAAATTGCAGAGGAAATTCTTGCAGATTTAATTAAAACCAATATTGACGATAAACATTTTATCGATGACATCAACAAGATGTGCAATACATTTATCAGTGATAATTACGCAGAAAATTTGATTAGCCGGATAAAGCAGGAATTAGTGGATATTAATAATGAAGGCGTCAGCTTATTTAAGGAAGGCAGGATCAAAGAGGCTCTAGCCGTTTTTGAAAATGCCATTGAAAAAATGCCCAACAATAAGACCATTACCTTAAATATGCTGAAGGTTATTATTCATGACTTAAAAAACTCCAAACCCGATCCCAGAAAATCTATACATGCCCAGTCCTATATCAACAAAGCCATACAAATAGGCATTGCTCACGATCAAATCGGCAGTATTCAACATGAATTGGACAATATTCAATACATAAGCCATTAACCTAAAAGCCCAGTCCGCCATAGAAACATAGAGGAAAATTATCCGCTTGAAGGCTGTGTTTTGGATTGGGTAGCTAAAGTGCTGTGCTTTTATCCGTATCGGGGGCGACGACTGAGATAGACGGTTACTGCGGAAAATAGCGGGGTAGTGCGGCCGGGCAGACGAACTGCCCGGCTTAGCTTTACAACTTATTTCTTTTTATTGCGTTCGTTAACTTCTTTGATAACTTCTTCAGCCACGTTTTTCGGGCACGGTAAATAGTGCGAGAATTCCATGGAGAACTGACCGCGACCAGAGGTCATGGTGCGTAAGTCACCAATGTAACCGAACATTTCGCTCAGCGGCACGTCAGACTTGATACGAACGCCGGTTACGCCCGCATCCTGAGATTTGATCATGCCGCGGCGACGGTTAAGGTCACCGATAACATCACCCACATGATCCGATGGCGTGAAAGTATCAACTTTCATGATCGGTTCGATCAGTTGCGGACCCGCTTTCGGGATCGATTGACGGAACGCCGCTTTCGCAGAAATTTCAAACGCAATCGCAGAAGAGTCAACCGCGTGGAAAGCACCGTCGGTTAAGATAACTTTAAAGTCCAAGCAAGGGAATCCGGCCAGAACGCCTTTATCCAACATGCTTTTAAAGCCTTTTTCAACCGCAGGCCAGTATTCGCGCGGCACGTTACCGCCGGTAACCGCTGATTCAAAGACAAAACCGCTACCCGGCTCGCCTGGCTCGATAATGTAGTTGATCTTGCCGTATTGACCTGAACCGCCTGATTGCTTCTTGTGGGTATATTCGTCTTCAACCGATTTGGTGATGGTTTCGCGGTAGGCCACTTGGGGCTTACCAACGATAACGTCAACGCCGTGAGTACGTCTTAAGATGTCGACTTTAATGTCAAGATGCAACTCGCCCATACCTTTAAGAATGGTTTCGCCGCTGTCTTCATCGGTTTC
>JAUGSS010000096.1:0-27760 GCA_044426515.1 Methylococcaceae bacterium
ACCGGCTACACCACCGTAACGGAAGCGGGATTGACCGCTATCGGCGACACCAGCGAAACCGGTACCGGCACGGTGACACTGTCGGCGGCGGACGGACTGGCGAACGTCACGGTTGGCGATACTACGCTTACCTTGGCGCAATTAGGCACGTTGTTTGATGCGCCGGTTTCCGTGACGACGCCGAAAGGCATACTCACGCTGACCGGCTACAGCGCTGCGTCGACTGTCGGCGGCGTCTCGACCGGCGGTACCCTGGCGTACAGCTACCTGCTGACGCAAGCACAAAACACACCGGGCGCGGCTGAAAGCACGGACGCGATAGCGTTGATTATCACCGATGCGGGCGGAAGCACTGCCGACGATACCCTGACGATACGCATCGTCGATGATGCGCCGACGGCGACCCCTGATGCCAACAGTGTCAACAATGGCTCTGTAGTGGCAATGACCACCAACGGCAACGTCTTTGCATCGGGCAGTGTCGGCGACCTTGCCGACCGGATCGGCGCGGACACGACCGCAACACCGGTAACGGCGGTAAGCTTCGGTGCAACCAACGGGACAATAGGGCAGGCTCTGGCGGGCCGCTACGGCAGCCTGACCCTGAACAGCGACGGCAGCTACCGTTATACGCTGGACACTAGCAATGCCGCAGTGAACGCGCTCAAAACCGGCAACAGCCTGAGCGAAACCTTCGGCTACACGCTGGACGACAGCGACGGCGATACCGGCAGCACCACACTGACGATCACCATTAACGGCGTGAGCACTGATGGCGCACCGGGAATCGCTCCATTGGACGGCAACGGCAGTCAGACCACGGGCCATATCACCATACAGGAAGCAGGATTGGCCAGTATCGGCGACAACAGCGAAACCGGCATAGGCACGGTGACACTGTCGGCGGCGGATGGCTTGGCGAACGTCACGGTTGGCGATACTACGCTTACCTTGGCGCAATTAGGCACGTTGTTTGATGCGCCGGTTTCCGTGACGACGCCGAAAGGCATACTCATGTTGACCGGCTACAGCTCTGCGTCGGCTGTCGGCGGCGTCTCGACCGGCGGTACCTTAATGTACAGCTACACGCTGACACAAGCACAAAACACCCCTGACTCGACAGAAAATATTGACGCGGTTGTTTTGGCTATCACCGATGTAGTCGGCGGTATTGCCAACGGTACCTTGATGATGCGCATCGTCGACGATACGCCGACGGCAAATCCGGATACCGGTAGTGTAAACGCAGGTATCGTCTTCGCAATAACCACTCATGGCAATGTCTTTGTATCGGGCAGTGCCGGTGATCTTGCCGACCGGATCGGTGCGGACACGACCGTAACGCCGGTGACGGCGGTAAGTTTCGGCGCAATCAACGGAATAATAGGGCAGGCGCTGAGCGGCAGCTACGGCAGCCTGACGCTGAACGGCGACGGCAGCTACAGCTACACGCTGAACAACAGTAATGCTGCGGTGAACGCGCTTAAAGTCGGCAATATTCTGAACGACACGTTCACGTATACCCTCACCGATAAGGATGGTGACAACACAAGCACTACTCTTAATATCATTATAAACGGAACCAATGATGCTCCGGCAGCGAATCCGGATAGCAATAGCGTCAATGCAGGTTCTAAGCTTACCGTTAGCGTAGCCAATGGCGTTATTCGAAGCGGCAGTTTTCCGGCCGGTATTGACACCGATAGCGATACGTTGACTGTCATCGGCGTTAAAACCGGCATTGCCGATAGCGTTGCTTCGGTAGGTACGGCTTATGTCGGATCGGCTCTGATCGGAAGGTACGGCACACTGATTTTAGCTGCCGACGGCAGCTATAGCTATCAGGCTAATGAGCTTGAGACCGACGCTATCGTCACCGATAGTTTTAGTTATGCGATTTCCGACGGCTATGGCGGCAGTTCTTTCACTACCTTGGTTATAAACGTTACCGGTATACTCGATGCCCCGTCAGGCTCAATAGTTTTTCTGGCCAATCCCGCGCCTTTGCTGGTGCCTGCTGCCACGACTCAAGACAGCGGCAGTGCGGTTACGGCCAAGGCCACTTCCACTTCGACCAGCAGTTCTGCTGCGCAAGGATTAGGAATTATTGCCGTAGTCGATAGCGAAGTCGATGTTTTCATGCCGCAACAAAGATCCAACTCGCAGGGCGATGCGCTGCATTTTGAGTTATCGCTGACCGGTTCTATACGTAACCAATTGGTACTGGAAAACCAAAGTTATTCATTTAAGATTCCGGACTCGGTCTTTCACCATAGCAATCCGAACGAACACTTGGAATTTAAGGCTGCTTCCGCATCGGGTGGGGCTTTACCCACCTGGCTTAAGTTCGATCCCAAAACCTTGACGTTTTCCGGTATACCGCCCAAAGGCGCTAACAGCGAAACCATTATAGTGACGGCGAAAGACAGTAATGGACAGGAGGTCCATGCCAGCTTCAATGTCGATGTTAATAAGGGGGACGCAATTCAGGCCGACGAGATCAGATTGGATCAGGATGGCAAACCTCAAAATGCGCATCCTGAAAAAACAGGCCAACCAAAAACCAACGTTCAGGGGCGGATGAAAAACAGCATTGATGCTATCCTTGGTAAACCCGGTTTTACCGAGCAGGTACATGCTGTCGGCAAGTTGAGCAGGTTGCAAGAAAGCCGTGCGCTGCTCGATAGCTTGAAACAATTATAACTTTTCAATTTTAGATTTTAGATAAACTGTAACCATGCATTACTACAAAATTCTTGGCGCGGCGCTGGTCGCATCTGTCGCATTGACCGGCTGCGCCATCGTCCCTGAACCGATTGATCCGCAGACTCGTCTGGCCGCTATGCTGGACGATCAAGAGGAAATTTACCGTAATCAGGAGCCTATCACCCAACCGCTGACTTTTTACGATGCTCTGGCTCGGGCGTTGAAATACAATTTCGATCATCGTTTGACCATGATGGAAGCAGTGTTACAAGATACCCAATTAGAAGTCGCTACACTGAATATGCTGCCGCGTCTGGCTATTAATGCCGGCTATCAGGGACGGCAAGATGAATTAGCCTCTTCCAGCCAATCGGTCACCACCCGAAAACAATCGTTGGAGGCCTCGACCTCGCAGGATACTTTGCATAGCGTGGCCGATTTGTCCTTTACCTGGAATCTGCTTGATTTCGGGGTGAGTTATTTCCAGGCCAAGCAACAGGCTGACCGAGTGTTAATTGCCCAGGAGCGCCGTCGTAAGGTCATCAACAATCTGATTAAAGAAATTTTGTCGGCTTATTGGAGTGCCAATATTGCCGACCGTTTGCTGCCTAAGCTGGATCCGGTGCTGGCGCAAGCCGAAGAAGCGTTGAAGATGAGCAGAGCCCTTGGCGAAGACCGGCTGCAACCGGTAGTCGGCGTGCTTGAATACCAGCGCAGTTTGTTGCGTGTTATCGCCCAGTTGAGAAAGCTAAAGGCCGATTTATCCAGCGCCAAGTCCAAGCTGGCTGGTTTGATCAATGCGCCGATGCACTCGGATTTTAGACTGGCGCAACAGGTGAAAACCCCGGAACCGCTGGTGCTGAAAGCCACGCCGGCGGAATTGGAGAATCTGGGGCTGTTTTATCGGCCGGAATTACGTGAAGAAGTTTATCAGGAGCGTATCAGCCGCAACGAAGTTTGGAAAGAAATGCTGAAAACGTTGCCGGGGCTGACCATTCCGCTGTCGGCAAACTGGGACAGCAATTCTTTTCTGGTGCATTCGATGTGGCTGGAGGCTGGCGCCCGGACCACGTTCAATCTGGTTAACCTGTTGGCGGCGCCGAAAATGTGGAAAACGGCTGAAACTCAAGTTGAAGTTGCCAGAACCCGTCGCAAGGCGCTGAGCGTAGCCGCGCTGGTACAAATTAATATCGGTTACCAACAATATCTTAAAGCGCTGGATGCTTATCAAAGCGCCAATGAATTGAGCAAGGTCGACGATAGCCTGTTCAAAGCTGTCACCGATAATACCGAGGTCGATGCAGGCTCAGAGCTAGATCGCATTCATGCTGCCACCGCCGCACTCGCTTCGCAATTGGAAAAAGAGCAAAGCATGTCGGATGTTTATGCGGCGCTGGGCAATATCTATGCCTCCATCGGCCTGGATCCCGCCACCGGCATGATCGAACATGTTACCGTGCGCACTCTGGCCGTTCAGTTGGAAAAAACCTTAAATCGCTGGTATGCGGGTGAATTGCCCAAATTGCCCGAGGCTTCGACTGTCCCTAAAGCCGAGCTGAGTAAATCTATGCTTGTGCAATCTCCTGAACTAAAACCAAGATCAACACCGATTGCACCGCTATTGGCTGCACCTGCACCGAAAGTTGTGCGCAAGGCATCTCCAGATGGTTATTATCATGGTAATGAAGGTAGGTTATAAAAAAGCCCTATAGGGTACTGCGCGTACCTTTTCAAACACCGTGAAATTTAAATAAAGGTACCCTACAGAACTTCGTGTTCTTCGTATCTCGGCAATTGCTCTTGCGTCCATGTTGTTCGCGGTGAAAGCCTTTTAATTTTAATCTTTAGGATTTACTTATTATTAATGAAGCGATTAGTTCTGTTGTTGACGCTGGCGCCGACTTCGGTACCGGCTGAATCACCCCCAAGCCAAACCGACCTGCATCTTCGCGCTCAGCTCAAAGCGCGGCAAAGTACCCTGATTTCCAGTGAAATTAGCGCCAGAATCAGCCAACTTAAGTTGCATGACGGCGAACGTTTTACGGCGGGGCAACTATTGGTGGGTTTTCACTGTACGCTTGAAGATGCGCAGTTAAGTAAAAGCGAAGCTACGCTGGGGAAAAAACTTAAAACCTATGAGGTGAATCAGCAATTGGAAATCCGGCGATCAATCGGCGCTTTGGAGCTGGCTGTGTCCAAAGCCGAAGCGGAAGAGGCTAAGGCCGATGTGCGCATAACTCAAGCAATGTTGGATCGTTGCCTTATCTATGCGCCGTTCTCAGGTAAAGTAGCGGAAGTTATCGCTCGCCCTTATCAATCGGTGCGCCCCGGCGATCCGCTGCTGGAAATTCTTGACGACAAGAATCTGGAAGTTGAATTTATGGCGCCGTCCCGCTCTATGCCTACCTTGATTCCCGGCAAGCGTTTTCGGGTCACACTGGATGAGGTCGCCAAGTCTTATCAGGCTGAAATAACCCGTATCGGCGGCAAGGTAGATCCGGTCAGTCAAACCATTAAGGTGTACGGACGTATTATTGACAAGGCCGACGAACTGTTACCCGGCATGAGCGGTGCTATCGAATTCACAACCAGCCCGTGAACGAATATCCCGGTCATCATCTACTCCGGCTCACGCTATTACTGCAACTGGAATCCCGCGCGCGGCTGGCTCCGGCTGAGGAATTGCCTTATGTCATGGTCAACGAAACCAGCGAGCTGTTTCCTTATCGGCAAGCGCTGCTTTGGCGTCGCGATTCGGCTCGGTTGGTGGCGGCATCCGGTGTCGTGAGCCTGGAAAAAAACAGCCCTTATGCGCTTTGGTTAACGCCGATGTTGCAGTATTTTTCCCGAGACCCTCGCGCCGATTCAATCACCGTTTTCGGCGCTGATGACCTGCCGCCGGAACTCGCTCACGACTGGTCCGATTGGACTCCTGAATTCGGCCTGTGGGTGCCTTTGCCTGCGCCATCCGGCGGCACTCATGTGCTGGTGTTTTTTAGAGAAACCCCCTGGAACGAGGCGGAGATACATTTACTCTCTTACCTGACCGAAGCCTATGGTTATGCTTTAGCTTTATCCGAGGCCGCCAAACCGGCAAAGCCTTGGCGGGAACACGCTCAGGGGTATCGGCGGCAGCTTATTATCGGCGGCTTGATATTGGTTGCGGCTTTTTTCCCTGTTCGTCAATCGGTATTGGCCGAGGCGGAGGTCATTCCTCACCAGCCGAATATGGTGCGTGCGCCGCTGGAAGGTGTGGTGGAAAACTTTTATGTCCAGCCGAATGAAGAGGTTAGGGCAGGGCAGAAGCTGTTCTCTCTGGATATGACCCAGTTGCGAAGCCGTCTTAAAGTGGCCGAAGAAACCCGCGACATTGCCCAAACCGAATACCTGCAAACCACTCAACAAGCATTGCTGGACCCTAGCGCAAAAGCCAAGCTGGCCGGATTAAAAGGCAAATGGGATCAGCAGGCGGCGGAAGCCGATTATGTGCGTACTTTGTTGGAACGTTGCGTGGTTACGGCCAATCAGGATGGCGTAACGGTGTTCGACGATCCGAACGATTGGCTGGGCCGGCCGGTTACCCAAGGCGAAAAAATCCTAGCTGTTGCCAATCCGCAAGCCGTTGAGTTGGAAATTCGTTTGCCGATGGATGATTTAATCAGGCTGGAAGCGGGCGACAAGGTGCTGTTTTTTTCCAATGTGGCCCCGCATCGCCCGTTGCAGGCCAGCCTTACTTATTTTAGCTACCGCACCAGTCCCACCCCGGCCGAGGTGATGGCTTACCGGCTCAAGGCCGAGTTTACCGATGCAGCCAATCTACCGCGCCTGGGTTATCACGGCACCGCCAAGCTCTACGGTGCACGGCGGCCTTTCCTGTTATGGCTGCTGCGCAAGCCGCTACGCACTGCACGGTTATGGCTGCCGTGGTAACAGAGAAACCTGAGTGGCCGGTACTGCGGGAAGATTTGGCGCTTTATCCCGGTCCCAGAGCACACGACGGTGCGCCGACCTGGACCTTACACGATCCGGCCACGCACAAGTATTACCGGCTGGGCTGGCTGGAGTTCGAGTGTTTGCAACACTGGTCTCTGGCAGATCCTGAATGCATTGTAGAAGCTATTGAGCATACTACGCCGATACATGTAAACGTTTCCGAGATCAAGGAGTTCGCCGGCTTCCTCGATACTCACCAGTTAGCCAAGCCGCGCGGTGCAGAAGCAAGCCGCCGTCTGGCACAACTTGAACAAGCTTCGCATACCGGTTTCTGGCTCTGGTTGTTGCATAATTACCTGTTTATGCGCATTCCGCTGCTGCGCCCAGATGCTTTGTTGAAGCGGGCTTTACCTTCGGTAAATTGGATGTTTCAGCGCCGCTTTGTTATGCTTTTGCTGATTATTGCCGGTCTGGCCGGCTATCTGGTCGCTCAGCAATGGAGCACGTTCAGCCACAGTTTTCTGTACGTATTAACGCCGGAAGGGATACTCACTACGGCAATCATGCTGTCTTTGTCCAAGTTGGTTCATGAGCTGGGACATGCTTTCGCCGCCAGCCATTTCGGCTGCCGGGTGCCGACCATGGGTTTTGCACTGATGCTGGGTTTTCCAGTGTTGTGGACCGATGTCACTGATACTTGGCGCTTGCCGTGTCGTTATCAGCGTTTGATTATCGATGCCGCCGGGATGCTCGCCGAACTGGCATTGGCCGCCTTTGCTACTCTGTTGTGGGCGGTGTTGCCCGACGGAGCCATGCGTAGCGGCGTTTATGTATTATCCAGCACCACTTGGCTGGTGACGCTGGCGATTAACTTCAATCCGTTCATGCGCTTTGACGGTTATTATTTATTTGCCGATTTTCTCGATATTGCCAACCTGCAAGACCGCTCCTTCACTTTGGCGCGCTGGCATCTGCGCGAAAGCCTGTTTCGCTTCAAGCTGGCGCCGCCGGAAATTTGGCCCAAAGACCGCCGCCGTTTGCTGATCGTTTATGCCTATGCGACCTGGATTTATCGCTTGCTGCTGTTTTCCGGCATCGCTTGGGCGGTTTATCACTTTTTTTTCAAGGCGCTGGGCTTGGTGCTGTTCGCGGTTGAAATCATTTGGTTTATTCTGCGGCCTATGATCAAAGAAATCGTTGTCTGGCGAAAACTGTTCGCCACCCATAAACTAGCCTTGAGCCCTTGTCCGGCTTGGCTGTTACCCATTATCTTCATGGCCGTGTTGTTCATCCCTTGGCAAGCGCATCTGCTGGTTCCCGGACTTTTACGTACCGAGGCTGAGTTCACCTTGTATAGTGCGCAACCGGCGCAGGTCAAACGTGTGCTGATACACGAAGGCGAGATCGTCGAGGCAGGGCAAATCCTGGTGGAACTGACTTCGCCGGATCTCGATTTTCGCATCGCCGGCGCTGAACGGCATTGGGCTGAACTGACTCGGCAACTGGAAGCGCAAAGCCTGGAACTGGCTCTGGCACGGCATAACCCGATGGATATGGAAGCCTTGCAATCAACGCTGGCGGAACTGGAAGGCTTGCGTGCCGCACATGAGCAGTTGACGTTACGCGCAACGTTTAAAGGCCGTGTCCGGGATTTATCGGATGCATTGCGGCCCGGCGAATGGCTGGCCAAGGACGAAGCTCTGGGCGCGATTGTCAGCGTCAACACGCTGGTTGTAGCTTATGCTGAGGAAGCCGACTTGGAACGCCTGCAACCGGGTGCAAAAGGCCATTTTTACCCGGATGGCGGTGATTTTCCGGGGGTTCCGGCGCAGGTATTGAGCATCGACCGAACCGGCAGCCGTCAATTGACGCTGGCGGAGCTGGCTTCACGCTACGGTGGAGCCATCGCGGTGCGCGAAGATGAACAGCATCGTCTGATTCCCGAGCAAGGCGTTTACCGGCTGTTATTGCAGAGCGGAAATACCCCGTCCGCATTGCCGATTACCGTGCGCGGTAGATTATCCTTGAGTACGCCGCCGGAAAGTCTGGCTGGATGCGTACTGCGTTCGGCGGTGGCGATATTGATCAGGGAAAGTAGTTGGTAGGGTTTGGCGTACGGCTTTCTCATGAAAAATCACTCTGTACACGACCCCTGGCAAAAGACGACTGAATAGAATGAACGCAACAACAATCTAAATTGCGATCTTTGGGATTAACATAAGGCCCCTCATACCCTATAATTAAAATGATGAAAAAATCATATTTATTTTTAGCAAATTAACTCTTTACGTATATCCTTGTAGCATTGGATAGATAGTTTACACATTATGTTGACAAGAAATGAAAATCGCTAAACACGCTGATATTGCTGTGCTGACATGAGTTGTCAACATTAAAGAACTAGACCTTGGCTCTGCTATTAAATAGGTTAGACGCCAAATTCGACAGAATGCGCGAGTCATTGCCCAATCCCCTATTCATAAACGCTCTGTGCCATGGAGCGCTCACTTTTCTCAAAAAACGCAGATGCAACAGCTTAGTACGCTTTTAAATACACCCATCCTATTTTCGGCTCTGGCCGGTGTTATCGGTTTACTTGTCGGTAGTTTCCTCAATGTTGTTATCTATAGATTGCCGATAATGATGCAACGCGGATGGCGTAAGGAATGCGCGGCATACCTGCAAATTGATCCCGAAGTAACGCAAGCTGAAGAACCCTTTAACCTTGTTTTTCCTTTATCCCGTTGTCCCGGTTGCAATACGCCCATTAAGCCTTACCAGAACATTCCGGTCATCAGTTATCTTTTCTTAAGAGGAAAATGCGCCGCCTGCGCTTGCCGCATTTCAATGCGTTATCCGGTTATAGAAGCGTTAACGGCGATAACCTCAATTATCGTGGCTTGGCATTTCGGCTACACGGCTCAAGCCGGTTTTGCCCTGCTGCTGACATGGTCTTTGATTACCCTCACTTTTATTGATATTGACCACCAGTTATTACCCGATTCCATCACGCTGCCCTTGCTTTGGCTGGGAATGTGCCTGAGCCTGTTTAATATATTTACCGATGCTCACGCCAGCATCATCGGCGCGGTTGCCGGATATACGGCTCTCTGGGCGGTTTTTCATTTGTTTAAACTGGCAACCGGCAAAGAAGGCATGGGCTATGGCGATTTCAAATTGCTGGCTTTATTCGGCGCTTGGCTGGGCTGGCAGTATTTGCCGATTATCATTTTATTATCATCTCTGGTCGGTGCGGTCATTGGCCTCAGTATGATCATTTTTGTTAAACACGATCATAACGTGCCCATTCCCTTTGGCCCCTATTTAGCAGCCGCAGGGTGGATCGCACTGTTGTGGGGAAGCGATCTTAACCAGCTCTATTTGACTAGCGTCGGCTTGTAGGCCATGTTGAAAATCGGATTAACCGGCGGCATCGGTTGTGGAAAATCGACTGTTGCCAAGATTTTCGCCGACTTAAATATCCCGGTGCTTGATGCTGACGAAATAGCCCATCGGCTGGTTGAAAAAGGGCAACCTGCGCTTGTTCAAATACAGCAAGAATTTGGCGCCGACATCCTCAATCCGGATGGATCGTTAAATAGAAAAAAGCTCAGAGAACTGGTTTTTTCCGAACCCCGGCAGAAACAAAAACTCGAATCGATAGTTCATCCCTTGGTCTACCAAGCTATACAATCGGCGCTCGAACAATTGAGCGCTCCCTATTGCATTATCAGTGTTCCATTATTATTCGAAACCGGCATGACTGATCTTGTTGACCGGATACTGGTTATCGACTGCCCCGTTGAAATACAGATTGAACGGGTTAGGATTCGGGATAGGCTGAGCACCGAAACAATACAGTCCATAATTGATCATCAGGTTTCGCGCGCATGCAGAACAGCAAAAGCCGATGATCTGATCGATAACTCGGATGCTGATTATGGACTTGCAGAACGGGTAAAAAAACTGCACAATTCGTACCTTTCATTAAGCGCTTGCCGGGATTAACTTGTCTGTGAACACCACTATTACCTATGAATTTCCACTCAATGAACGCATCCGGGTCTTCATACGGTTAGAACAGCTTTTCCAACAATTCAGCCATTTTTTAACCGGGGAAACAGTTGCCGATAAACGCGCTGCGATAAACGCTCTGCTTGATATCATGACCATTTTCAGACGCAACGATCTGAAATCCGAAATACTGAAAGAATTGGACCGCCACGCCAACGTGCTGAATAAAATCGCCCATAACCAGAGCGTCGACACCCAAAAACTGGAAGAATTGCTTAGCAAATTAAATCAAACCAGCAAAAAACTTTATGCCATTAGCGGAAAAATCGGCACCCAAGTTATGGAAAGCGACCTGTTCCAGAGCATAGCTCAACGCAGTTCCATTCCCGGCGGAACCTGTTCTTTCGATTTACCCGAATTCCATTATTGGCTGGAACAGGATGAGGCAACTCGATTAAAGGATCTGGAACACTGGAGCAGCCCATTTTCCGATATTCGTATCGCCATTGACCTGATTCTTAACTTTATACGAAATTGCAGTTCACCTACCCAAGAGGTTGCCGAGGCAGGTTTTTTTCAATTTTTGCTGGACAGCAACCAATCTCATCAACTGCTTAAAATAAGCGTGGATAAATCCATACACTGCTTTGCCGAAATAAGCGGCGGCAAACACCGTTGCACCATCCGCTTCATGGTGCCGTCTTCCGACAACAAACGTCCGACTCAAAGTCCTGATGACATTGCTTTTACCTTAACCCGTTGCCTGTTCTAATGTCGGCATCTGACAAACCACTTATTGTAAAATGCCCTAACTGCGGATGTTCCGTACCTTGGCTTCCTGAACAACAATTCAAACCCTTCTGTTCCGAGCGTTGCAAGTTAATTGACCTGGGAGAATGGGCAATGGAAGAAAAGAGGATTCCAGGGCCATCACTGGAAAGCGACGGCGAAGACGAAAGTTTTTTTCAATAATCAAGTCCCCATCCTGATCTTGGAGTTACAAGATTGCATAACGCCATAGATGAGGGTAATAGGGTATATCAAGGAGTCCGTCCTGCTATCCTTTTTAGAAAAAAAGGGTAGCAGGCTTTTAAGGCGGTTAAAACGGCAAGGTAATATCGGGTTTGATTTCTTTCATCAGCTGTCTGAATTGCTCTTGAATTCTGAGCATTGCAGCTTCAGAATCCGCCTCAAAACGGATAACCAGTGACGGTGTTGTGTTTGATGCCCGCACCAGTCCCCATCCGTCCGGGAAATCAACGCGCATGCCGTCGATATTAATGATTTTGCCATTGCTAAATTTGGCTGCCGCGAACAGGCTGTTTATAAAGCTGAAGTTTTCGCCTTCTTCCAGCGCGACATTCAATTCCGGGGTATTGATGCTATCAGGAAAATCGGCAAATACGTCGGCGCTGCTGCGCGTATCGCGGGACAGTATTTCGATTAAACGCGAAGCCGAATACAAGGCATCATCAAAACCGAACCAGCGATCATTAAAGAAAATGTGCCCGCTCATTTCACCGGCCAGTTTGGCGCCGGTTTCTTTAAGCTTTGCTTTCATTAATGAATGCCCGGTTTTCCACATAGTCGGCCTGCCGCCGTATTTTACAATCTGATCAGCCAGATGGCGGGAGCACTTCACATCGTAAATGATTTCCGCTCCGGGTTTACTTGCCAGCACATCCTTGGCAAACAACATCATTTGCCGGTCCGGCCAGATGATTTTGCCGTTTGAATCGACAACGCCCAAACGATCGCCGTCACCGTCAAATGCGATGCCAATATCAGCCTTGTAATGTTTGACCGTTGCCATCAATTCGGTCAGGTTCTTGAGGTCGCTGGGATCGGGATGGTGGTTGGGAAAGCTGCCGTCGATGTCGCAGAACAGCTCTATCACTTCACAGCCCAGCGTTTTCAGCAGCATGGGCCCCAGCTTACCGGCCACGCCGTTACCGCAATCCAGGACAACGGTCATAGGTCTGGCAATATGTATATCCTCAGAAATAATGCCGATATATTCATTGCTGAATTGACTGTTCTGTTCGATGCTGCCGGGTTTACCTGTTGCATAAGCCTGGTTATCAATGCAGGTTTTGATTTGCTGGATTCTTTCGCCGGCCAGGGTTTCGGCGTTAATGACTATTTTCAGCCCATTATAATTGGCAGGGTTATGGCTGCCGGTGATCATCACGCCGGAACGCCCTTCGGTATGCTTTGCGACAAAATACAGCACCGGCGTAGGCACCATACCAATATCCAGTACATTGAGGCCGGTCGCTGTAATCCCTTTGGCCAGGGCTTCCGCCAGAGCGGGACTGGAGGTTCTTCCATCCCGCGCAACCACAACGGTTTTACAGTTATGTTCTTTAGCCTGAGTAGCCAGAGCACGGCCTATGTCGTAAACCACTTCTTTCGTCAGTGTCTTGCCGACTATGCCCCGAATATCATAAGCCCTGAAAATAGCGCCCGGATTAGCGGTTTTTTTTGTCGATAAAGGCATTTCAAAGGCGTCCGGCGTGATTTTTTCAACGACTTCCGGTTTGATGAGCTGGTTTTTTTCCGTTACCGGCTTTTTAAAACCAACATCGTCGGTTTGTGCTCCTGCTTTTGATGCTTGAGCGGTGTTCTCCTGTTTCATGTAGTCTTCAGGCTCATCAAAAAAACCGCTCATTTCAAAATCAGCAGCATTATGATCGCTGACGACAAAGTCGTCCTGATTATCCATGACCCGCTTGAACTGCACCAGTGTTGAGATAACGGCATTCATTTCGGTCAATTTAACGGGATAAGTGCCCTGGAGCTTATTGGTCATCAGGTCCTTATAGGCTTTCACTACGCTGCCCAGATCTTGCGTCAGCAAACCTGAAAGCTTTCGGTAGCCGATAACAAAGGCCAGCAGTGCCAGCAATGCAGGAAAGGCGATTATGCCAACAGTGACCGCCAGTTCAGATGAACTTGTACTGCCGGCATACCGGTAATGTAGTTCCCAACTGGTATTAGCTACCTGTATGGGCACATCATCGCTTTGACCATCGGCAGGAATACCTGCACTGCCCAATACCAGGGCCGCTTGTTTCAATTCAAGATGTCCGTCTTTTAGTTCCGCCGCTTGTAGGGTTTTGTTAATAAAACCGTAGTTCAAGCTGGCCAGAATAACGCCTGCCACTTGATCATTTTGCATAATCCTGCGTGTGATTGCCAAATGCCTATCAGGCCCGTTATCGCCTTGTATTGACGGCAGTTGGTTTTTGCTAAACGTTTCCCGTACCATGTCCAAATCGGCATAACCCATTTTGGGTACGCTTTTATCATCGAGCTCGCTGACGCCGGGCAATAGCAGGCGGATCTTCAGGATGTCGGGTATATGTTTTTCAAGTTTTACCGCCACCGTGGTTAATTGGCTGGTGTCGGCACTGGTAACCGCCGTCAGCACCTCGGGATCCTGCGCCATTTTTTCCAGCACGTTACTTAGCAGATTTACCTGTGCAGTTATGCTTAATGCGATACTTTTTGCCGCAGTTGTCGCCGAATCCTGCTTTGATTGCGCGGTTTGGGCTGCACTGATCCAGTAAACGCCGGTGCCGGCAATTAGAATCATTAAAACAGCAAAAGCTGATAGTAAAGAGAATAGTCGTACCATGTTTGTGCCTCTCAAAAAAACAGCTTAATGACGGCCCGTATGACCAAAGCCGCCTGAACCGCGTAAGCTTTGATCAAACTCGGTGACTTGTTCAAATTGCACCTGCACCACCGGCACAAAAACCATTTGCGCAATCCGCTCACCGATATTGATGGTAAAAGCGCTATTTCCCCGGTTCCAGCAGGACACAAAAACCTGCCCCTGATAGTCCGAATCAATCAGCCCGACTAGGTTGCCCAAAACGATGCCGTGTTTATGCCCCAGACCGGATCTGGGCAATAATACGGCGGCCAACTGATGGTCGTTAATATAGATAGCCAGACCGGTTGGAATTAACAGCGTTTCCCCCGGTTTTAACTCGACCGGTTCATCCAAACAAGCGCGCAAGTCCAGACCCGCCGACCCCGCTGTAGCATATTCCGGCAATGGAATGTCTTTGCCTAAACGGCCATCCAGAATTTTAAGCTGTATTTTTTTCATGGTTGTTATGTTCCATTCTCTCTGCGATTAAACTCAATAGTTGTTCGGCTAAGTGATTTTTGTCGGTCATTGCCAAGTTTTTTTTGCCGCTTTTCCAGAAAACCTGCAATGCATTTTGCTCACTGTCAAAACCGCCCAAATCGCGGCCTACCCAGTTTGCCGCAATCATATCCAGATTTTTTCGCATCAATTTATCCTGGGCATATTGTTCAAGATCATGGGTTTCTGCAGCAAATCCGACCGTGAACGGACGGTTAGTAAGCTGTGCAACTTCCGCCAAAATATCCTTGGTCTTTTGCAACGTTAACGTGGTTTGTTCGGCTTGTTTTTTTATTTTTTCCTGCGCTATCAGCATAGGACTGTAATCTGCAACGGCTGCCGCACCTATGTAAATATCATGTTGCGAAGCTTTAGAGATAACCGCCGCGTACATTTGCGCCGCTGTTTCTACGCGTATCAACGCGGCATTAACAGGTGCTGCCAGCGTTACCGGACCGCTCACCAGCGTTACTTGCGCGCCTGCTTTTAATGCGGCGTTGGCAAGTGCATAGCCCATTTTCCCGGAGCTGCGATTGGTAATATAGCGTACCGGATCTAAAGGCTCGCGGGTGGGTCCGGCACTGATTAAAACCTTAAGCCCGCTTAAGCATTGTGGGGTCGGCTCGTCCATTAACCGTCTGCAAATTTCAGCGGGTTCGGACATTCTGCCAAAGCCGGTTTCGCCGCAAGCTTGATCGCCCTGTTCGGGACCGATAAGAGTAACGCCGTGACTTTTCAGCTTTTGAATATTTTCTTGAGTTACCGCCTTGTGCCACATCGCCTGATTCATGGCCGGGGCAACATAAACGGGACAGGTTGCCGCCAGATACAGTGTTGATAATAAATCGTCAGCCAAACCATGGCTGCATTTTGCAATCGTATTGGCCGTTGCCGGAGCGATAATCAATACCTCAGCCCAACGCGCCAGACTGATATGTCCCATCGCAAGCTCTTGATCTGCATCAAGCAACTCGCTATGCACCGGATTGCCGGATAATGCTTGAAAGGTCAGCGGACTGACAAACTGCATGGCTGAACGGGTCATCACCACGCGCACTGTTGCGCCTTGTTTTCGCAACAGCCTGACCAGTTCGGCCGACTTGTAGGCGGCAATGCCGCCGCTGACGGCCAATAAAATATGCTTGTTAATGGCGATGCCCGGATAGATAAATAAAGCTGATATTATGGCAAGTATAAAGAAATTCTTCTATGCTTAAATTTCAATCATATATAAGGGGAAGCCCATGTCCATTAAGGATTGGTCGGCACAAGATCGGCCCAGAGAAAAACTACTGCATCGTGGCTCAGCCGCTTTAACCGATGCGGAACTGCTGGCTATTTTTCTGCGCACCGGCTCACCCGGCAAATCGGCGGTTGATCTGGCTCGTGAGCTGTTGATTGATTTTGGTTCCTTGAACGCCTTATTAGGTGCCGATCAGCAACGCTTTTGCCAAGGTAAAGGCTTGGGCGAGGCAACTTATGCTCAGCTCCAGGCTGTACTGGAAATGGCCAGACGGCATTTTAAAGAAGCCCTGCAACGGGGCGATGCATTGACCAGCCCGGAAATCACCCGCTTTTATCTCAGCGCGCAACTGCGCGGCTACAGCTACGAAGTGTTTGCCTGTTTATTTCTTGATAATCAACACCGGGTCATTCAACTGGATGAATTATTCAGGGGCACCCTAGACGGCGCCAGCGTTTATCCGAGGGAAGTCGCTAAGCAGGCGCTACGCCATAATGCAGCAGCGGTCATCTTTGCTCACAATCACCCGTCCGGTATTTCCGAACCCAGTCAGGCCGATAAACACATAACTGAAAAACTTAAGCAAGCATTAGCCCTGTTTGACATACGGGTGCTGGATCATTTTATTGTCGGTGACGGACAGCCTTATTCTTTTGCCGAGCATGGATTATTGTGAAGTGGGGCAATAGCGGGTGGTGACCGCTATCCGGACTTGTATTGCTAAAAAACCCGGATTTCGGCAAACAGAGTTATCTGCCAAAATCCGGGTTTGCTGTTGCTAAAGACTAATGCTTATTTTTTTATGATGCTGATGCCTTTCAGCAAGGTTAACGCCTCATATAATGCATAATCTTTCATTTCCAAGGACTCCTTGTCTTTATCCAGTGCTTCATCCGCCCCCTCTTTTCCTTTGCCATTTTGTAAATGACGAGACAAATCGGCTTCCTTGACCGGCTTGAATTCCGTTTTTTCCAACGACTCCAATTTAACGCGGCCCAAGGCAATATCCGGCTCAATACCTTCGGCCTGGATAGAGCGCCCGGAAGGCGTATAGTATCTGGCGGTTGTCAATTTAACTGCGGCACCGTTACTGGTTGGCAATATAGTCTGCACCGAACCTTTACCGAACGATTTTTCGCCCATGATCACAGCACGCTTTTGATCCTGCAAAGCTCCGGCTACAATCTCCGAAGCTGACGCGGAACCGGCATTAATCAATACGACCATCGGCGCACCGTCAATAAGGTCATCAGGAGCGGCATTAACGCGCATTTCCGAATTTTCAATACGACCCTCGGTGTAAACAATGAGACCGCTCTTTATGAAAGCATCGCTCACTTCAACTGCCGCATTCAGTACCCCGCCCGGGTTGTTTCTTAAATCCAACACCAAACCTTTTAGGTTGCCTGCGTTTTCCTTTTTCAGTGCAGCTAGAGCCTCTTTAAGACTCTCCCCTGTTCCTGACTGAAAACTGCTGATACGCAGATAGCCGTAACCTTTTTCCAGCACCCGGCTTTTTACGCTTTTAACTTTTATAATGTCTCTGATTATAGTGATTTTTAAAGGAGCTTCCTCGCCTTCACGAACCACGGTGAGTAAAATCTTGCTGCCCGGCTCACCACGCATAAGCTTGACCGCATCCGCCAAGGTCATGCCTTTTACCGGCTGATCGTCAAGCCTGACAATCAAATCTCCGGTTTTAATGCCTGCTCTCTGGGCAGGCGTATCATCAATAGGAGAAACCACTTTAACAAAGCCGTTTTCCATTGTGACTTCGATGCCTAAACCGCCGAACTGACCTGTCGTACCTTCTTTTAATTCCTGATATTCCTCGGCTCCCAAATAAGCGGAATGAGGGTCAAGTCCGCTCAACATGCCCCGAACAGCATCTTCCAATAATTTTTTGTCAGAAACGGGCTCGACATAATCTCTTTTAATTCGTCCGAAAATTTCCGTGAATGTGCGCAAGTCTTCATAGGGTAGGACTTCTTCCGCTTCGGCGACAGGCTTTGCGCTATCCCGCTCGGCAAAGACGCTACCGCAGATGCCCATAAAAACACCCAACATAATCCCTAAGGACAAAATGAAAATATTTTTCTTTTTTAACATGTACCTTAAAACTCCAAACACTCGATTTCCCAAAACTTGGCCACTTACAATTAACACACCTAGTCCCGATTACTTACGGCACCACTCTTGCGGATCAACCGGCTTGCCTTTGTTACGTATTCCAAAATACAGGCCGGAATGACTACGACCGCCACTTTGCCCAACGGAAGCAATGACTTCGCCAACATTTACCCAATCACCGACCTGCCGATACAAACTCTGATTAAAGGCATAAAGAGTCATATAGCCTTTACCGTGATCAATAATAATCAACAAGCCATAACCACGAAGCCAATCAGAAAACGCCACTTTCCCGCTGGTAATCGCGTGTATTTCCGTTCCCTCTTTGGCGTCAATTAACACGCCATCCCAAATGCTTTCAGTACTTTCGGCTCGCGCACTGCCGAACTTATTGGTTAATCGACCCTTGACAGGCCAAGGTAGCTGGCCTTTAAGCGCGGAAAAATCCTCCTTGGCAAAAGAAGAGCTGGACGGAGGGTTAGAAAAATCGTCACCTGACCCCGGCAGGTCTTTGGCGGGCTCGGGCGAAATCTCAGCAGTCATGGGTAATTTTTTGGCTTGCTCATCTTCAAAGGTAAGATCATTAGTCGATCTCTGCAATGAAGATACCAAATTCTTCAGCTTATTTTCGCTTTCTTTCAAATGAATGACTTGTTGCTCATTTGAAGAAAAATCGCTCTTTAATTGCGCCAATAATTCAGTGCGTCGTTTTCTAGCGCTGTTCACGGCTATCTGTTCTGCTTTTTTTTGCTCAAGATCTTTCTCTAAAAGCTCGGTTTCCTGCTGCTGTTGCTTACCCAGCTGATCCAGATGCTTTATAGACTCCGAAATATCGGCCAATTTTGTCAGGCGAGCCTTATTAAGATAATCGTAATACACCAGCATTCGACTGGATAATGCGGGATCTTGTTGATTAAGCAGCAACTTCAACTTTTCCTTTTGCCCCATTGCGTAGGCGGCTTTCATTTGACCTGCTAATTCGCTGTTTTGTTTAGCGACTTCGTCGTGAAGGCTCTGCATTTCCTGGTGAATCTTATCCAGATTCCGGCGCTTTTGTTCAACTTGACCTTGCAATGTTCTTAATAAAGCAACCGTCTTGCCATAGAGCTTTTCAACTTCGCCCAACTGTGTGTTTAGAGTATTTTTTTGCAGCTGAATATGCTGCATATTTTGGCTGGCCGCTTTAATACCCGATTGAACTTCATTTAGCTCTTCGCTTTTTGCTGAGATTTCTGCGTTACTTTCTTGAACGAACACACCCAGCAAAAAACAAACAACCAGCTTCTTTCTCATCCACAGATTAAACAAACTTGATAAGTGATCGACCCGTCATTTCAGCGGGTTGCTCAACCCCTAAAATTGCCAATACGGTGGGAGCCAAGTCCGATAAACTGCCACCCGCATCTAAAGGCCGGTCACCGCCGACATAAACCAAAGGCACAGGGTTTGTCGTATGTGCGGTATGCGGCTGCCCGGTCTCTTTATCAACCATTTGTTCAATATTACCGTGATCGGCGGTTATCAGCATCTGCCCTCCCACCGACTTTAAGGCGTCAACTATGCGCTGCAATGAAGCATCGACAGCTTCTACAGCCAAAACCGCAGCATCAATTATGCCGGTATGCCCAACCATGTCGCAATTAGCATAATTACATATAATGACATCGTATTTACCGCCGGTAATAGCGTCAACCAAATTATCGGTCACTTCTGCCGCATTCATTTCCGGCTGCAAGTCATAGGTTCTGACTTTGGGCGACGGCACCAATATTCTTTCCTCGCCAGGAAAAGCCGCGTCTATGCCGCCATTAAGGAAAAACGTGACATGGGCAAATTTTTCAGTTTCCGCCAACCGCAACTGGGTCATGCCCAGTTTGGATAAATATTCGCCAAGACAGTTTTTTAAATCAGTCGGCGGGAAGGCCACGTCATAATCAAAATCCTGCTGATATTCCGTTAAAGTACAGTAATAGCCTTTATGGGGCGCACGGTTTCTATCAAATCCGTCGAATGCAGTTGCTGTTAATGCCACTGAAATCTCGCGGGCACGATCTGCCCGGAAATTCATAAACACCACAGAGTCTTCAGGATCAAGGGCGACTGCCTGATGCTCGGAATCCAAAATAGCTGTCGGCAAAACAAATTCATCCGTTTCGCCCCGCTCATAAGCCGCTTGCAATCCTTGTAGAGAAGAATCCGCGCTAAACCCGGCTTCGCCTTTGGCAATCAGGTCATAAGCCTGCTTTACCCGATCCCAACGGTTATCCCTGTCCATCGCATAAAAACGTCCTACAATTGAGGCGATACGACCAACGCCAAGCGCCGCAAACTTTGCTTCCAGCAGCTCAAGTGAAGCCATCGCGCTCTTGGGCGGAACATCCCGGCCATCCAAAAAAGCGTGCAGATAAATTTTATCGAGACCCCTCTTGGCGGCTAACTCGACCATCGCCGTAATCTGCTCTTCATGGCTGTGTACACCGCCAGGCGACAGCAGTCCCATGATATGCAGGGCTTTATTTTTTTCCTTGGCCAGCTCCACGGCTCGACAAAGAACCGGATTGGAATAGAAACTGCCGTCAACTATCGCATCATTAACCTTAGAAAAATCCTGCGGAACATAACGCCCCGTGCCTATATGGACATGTCCAACTTCTGAATTACCCATTTGTCCGCCAGGCAATCCTACGACAGCACCGGAACAGCTGAGCAGCGTCATCGGACAGTCTTTCTGCAATGTGTCCCAACAAGGTGTATTCGCCATTGCAATGGCATTGTATTCTTTGTCCAGTGAGTAACCGAATCCGTCAAGGATCAGCAACACTACAGGCTTTGGCCGATTCAACATCTTTATCTCTATCTCCCGATACTAAAAAAAATCCGCATCATTACTTTAGCTACAAAATAAGCCATTTTATTCTCCATTACCAAAAATGGTCGTAGTGATGTATTATTTTGCGAGATTTACTGGTTTTCATATTTTGGCAACATGCCGACTATGCACTCAAGTAGCCGTTATATTAATACACGTTGGCAACAGTTGTGTATAAATAATTCTTCGCGGGTTCTTTTTTAATCAGATTCAATAAACTAGAAATATTAAGCAGTCCTATGGAAATGACAGGCCAGCATACCAGTACAGATGATGCCGATATAGCCAGAGCAGCTCTCTGCTTAAAGGCTATGTCACATCCGTTGCGCTTAAAAATATTATGCGTTTTAGGTAGTGACTCAATCTGCGTACAACAAATTGTCGATCAAGTTGGCACCAGCCAGAGCAATATTTCCCAGCATCTGGCAATTCTCAGGGAAAAAAACATACTCGGCTCTATAAAAAAGGCCAACCGGGTTTATTACTTTATTGACGATGCCCGTATGCTGTTACTCATTAAAATGATGCAGGATGTCTTCTGCTCCAATCACTAATTCATCTTTTCACTTAACTTTGACAAACTTATCCATGGAACGTTATCTAGAATTCATTTTAAATCATTACATTTTATCCCTCGCTCTGGCAGTCGTTACTTACCTATTAATCCAGGAACTATTGGATACCGCATTCAAAAAATTCAGCGCTGTTTCGCCTTTGCTGGCAGTCGCCAAAATGAACGATAGCGATACTATGATTATCGATGTGCGCGAACCGGACGAATTTCTGAAAGGCCATATTGAAAACGCGATCAACACCCCATTAGGCAACTTGCCCGCTCACCTGTCAAAACTGGAAACACACAAAAACAAGCCGGTCCTTATTGTTTGCCAAAACAGTACGCGATCTGCATCGGCCGCCAAGCAATTGACCAAAGCCGGATTTGAGCAAGTTTTCGTTATTACCGGCGGCATGCAAGCCTGGGAGGACGATTACAAATTACCTATAAAATCATTTAAAATCAAACGGCAAGCGCAAAAACTAAATTAGCCGCTATGAGTTGCCGGCACATTTCTTAAACCTTAACCTTGGAGATTCAGTATGAGCGAAGAAAACAGCGCAGTAGAAAAGCAATTTGCTATCCAGAAAATTTATACCAAAGACATGTCATTTGAGACGCCCAACTCGCCCAAAGTATTCACCGAAAAATGGGAGCCGGCTGTCGACTTTAATTTAGGCACCCATGTTATGCCTTTAGAAAACTCAATGTACGAAGTGGCCCTTAAGGTAACCATCACCGTTAAAAATGGTGAGACAACCGCTTATCTTGTTGAAGTCAATCAGGCGGGGATTTTCTCTTTAGGCGGTTTTACCGATGCTGAAATGGGCCCGATGGTTGGCAGCTTCTGCCCCAACATACTCTTTCCTTATGCGAGAGAAGCTATTTCCGACCTCGTCACCAAGGGCGGCTTTCCACAGATGCTCTTAGCTCCGGTAAACTTTGACGCCTTATATTCACAACATTTACAACACGTACAACAAGCGCCTGGTTCTGAGGCTATCAATTAACCAACCTATCCTGAGCTTGTCGAAGGGTTCGCCCGATGAATAAAAAGATAGCCATCTTGGGGGCGGGTTCATGGGGAACGGCTCTAGCCATTCTGGCAGCCAGAAATGGTTGCCGGGTGCTTTTATGGGGACACAATCCGGAACACATGGCATTGCTGGCCCAGGATCGTCAAAATAAACGCTATTTGCCCGGTTTGGCTTTTCCTGAAAACCTCACCGTTACCGCTGACTTGGCTGAGGCCGCAGGCTTTAGCAGCCTGATACTGGTTTCCGTACCCAGTCACGCATTTAAAGATACCTTGCTTAAACTCAAAGCCTGTTTATCTAATGACGTACAAATAGCTTGGGCAACCAAAGGTTTTAATCCTGATGACGGTTCTTTGCTACACGAGGTGGTAGCCGATATTTTTTCTGCGCAAACCCCGGCGGCCTTGCTTTCAGGTCCCACTTTTGCCGTAGAAGTAGCGGCTCAGTTACCGACAGCTATTACTATTGCGTCGTCCCAACCGGATTTTGCAGGTCTTCTGGCCGACATCCTGCATAGTGAGCGTTTTCGAACTTACACCAACTCCGATCTGATTGGCGTAGAAGTCGGTGGCGCAGTAAAAAACGTCATGGCTATAGCCGCCGGTATTGCCGACGGGCTTGGCTTTGGCGCCAATACCCGAGCAGCGCTGATTACCCGAGGCTTAAGCGAAATTATTCGTCTCGGAGTCAAACTAGGCGGCAAACAGGAGACCTTTATGGGCTTGGCCGGCCTCGGTGACCTTATTTTGACCTGCACCGACAACCAATCCAGGAACCGGCGCTTTGGCTTAGCCCTGGGACAGGGCAAAGACACAATAGCGGCTGCACAGGAAATCGCTCAGGAAATTGAAGGCGTTTCAGCCGCCAAAGAGACTTTTTTGCTCGCTAAAAAATATGGTATAGACATGCCTATTACCGAGCAAACTTACAAGGTTTTATATGAAGGTTTGGCCCCGTTGGAGGCCGTGCAAAATCTGTTGGCTCGCGAACAAAAAGCCGAGTCGTAAAAGCGCAGCAATTCCCCTGGTTGCTTGCGCCTTAAGAATAGGCCGGCAGCCAGTTGCCTTTAGGCTGTTCTTTGATGAAAATCAGCAAAATCTAAAAAACACAACCTGAGTTTGGTAAAGACTACATTTGGCATCGCGGAATTTTTGCCTTAGCCACTGATCTCGATTATGTTTGTTGAATGGGTTGTATTTACCCCAAATTCTAGTTTCCAAGGCAATTTTTTACTTGGAGGTTATGGACCTTGAGCCTTGCTTCTTATTACATTGAATCTTAAATGCTAAATTTTAAAAATATAACTCTCCGCCGGGGCGTACGGGTGTTGTTTGCCAACTCTTCTTTCACCATTCACAAAGGCCAAAAAGTAGGTTTTACCGGCGCAAACGGCGCGGGCAAATCCAGTTTATTCGCATTGGTTAAGAACGAACTGCATTTGGATGAGGGGGATTTTTCGATGCCGCCGGGGCTGGAAATCGCTCATGTTGCCCAGGAAACGCCTGCCGTCTCGAGTTCAGCGATTGACTATGTTATTGACGGCGATCAGCAACTAAGACGCTTGCAAAAACAGCTACTTACTGCGGAACAGGCCGATGACGGCCTGAAACAGGCCGAATTGCATGCAGCCTTGGAAATTATTGGCGGTTATACCGCACAAGCCAGGGCTTCGCGATTAATGAACGGTTTGGGTTTTACCCCCGACCAGGAAACTCATGCTGTCAATTCGTTTTCCGGCGGCTGGCGTATGCGGCTTAATCTGGCTCAGGCCTTGATGTGCCGCTCGGACGTATTATTGCTTGATGAGCCTACCAACCATTTGGATTTGGATGCAGTGATCTGGTTGCAGGACTGGTTATGTAAATATCCCGGCACCTTATTGCTGATTTCTCATGACCGGGATTTTCTCGATACCATTACCGATCATATCGTGCATATTGAGCAGAATAAGGCCGAAATTTATACCGGTAATTATTCAGCCTTCGAACGCATGCGTGCGGAAAAGCTGGCGCAACAACAGTCATCCTACCTAAAGCAGCAACGGGAAATCGCCCATATGCAGAGCTTTGTCGACCGCTTTAAGGCGCAAGCCACTAAAGCCAGACAAGCTCAAAGCCGTATTAAAGCCCTGGAACGCATGGAACTGATCGCGCAGGCGCATGTCGACTCACCGTTCGATTTCAGCTTCGCCAAACCGGGAAAAATGCCTAATCCGCTGTTAACGTTGGATAAGGTTGATATTGGCTATGGGCAAACCTGCGTCATTAAGCAGGCGGGGCTATCGATATCGCCGGGCGACCGTATCGGCTTGCTGGGGCCGAATGGCGCCGGTAAATCCAGCTTGATTAAAGTGCTGGCAGGCGATATGCAACCGTTATCCGGTAAAAGGAATGAAGCGGAAGCGTTAAAAATCGGCTATTTCGCCCAGCATCAACTGGAGCAGCTGCGCATTGATGAAAGCCCGTTGTGGCACTTGCAGCAACTGGACAAACAGGCGGCCGAGAAGGATTTACGCAATTTCCTGGGCGGTTTCGATTTTTGCGGCGACAAGGTTTTGGACATCGTCAAACCCTTTTCCGGCGGCGAAAAAGCGCGTCTGGTATTGGCGCTGCTGGTTTATCAAAATCCTAATCTATTACTGCTGGATGAACCGACCAACCATCTGGATCTGGAAATGCGCCATGCTTTGAGCGTGGCTTTGCAGGATTATGAAGGCGCTATAGTCGTTGTTTCGCATGATCGGCATTTATTACGCTCGGTTACCGATCAGCTATTATTGGTGTCAGGCGGCAAAGTGCAACCTTTCGATGGCGATCTTGACGATTACCGCTTGTGGTTGACGGAGCAGAAAAAAGGTGAAGAAAGAACTGTTGTCGACAGTGCGCAGACAGTCTCGCGGAAAGATCAGAGAAAGCTGGATGCAGAACGCAGACAAAGACACAAACCTTTATTCGATGCCCTGAAAAAAGCTGAAGTCGCGGTTGAAAAATATCATAATGAACAGCGGCAGCTGGAGCATCAGTTGGCTGATCCCGCAATTTACGCGGAATCGGAAAAGGAACGACTAAAAAAACTGATGGAACGGAAAGTAAAAATAGACAAAGCCCTGGACGACGCGGAAGCCGCCTGGATGGAAGCTGAGGAAAAGCTTGAAGCGGCCAAATAATGATACAGGAAAGACCGGCTGCAGAGAGTAAGTAGTGACCGAGGTTGATGCATAACAGAAAGATTTATGTTTGAAATAATAAAACTATTATTTGAGATTTGCCTGTTTAAACAAGGTCCGCAGGATTTACCGCCTTCCGTATGGTTGTTGCGGCTGTTGCTAGTGCTTGATGTTATCGTCAGTTTTTTAATGGTAAGTATCCGTACGGGCTTGGCTGTGTCTCTGTTACAAGCGATTGTCTCCGCCTTGCTGATTATCGGATTTAGCCGGCTTATGTTATACCTAGCCCGAAAACAGGAGAGGGTTGTTCAAACGACCTGCGCCTTACTGGGTACCGACGCGATGATTAGTTTCTTTGCTCTACCGGGAATGGCCTCAATGACGATAGGAACAAGTGCTTTATTGGCATTTATTATAACGATTGCTTTAATGGTTTGGCATTGGGCGGTTACCGGGCATATTATTCGCAACGCGTTAGGACAAACCTGGACTTTTAGTTTAGGCTTAGCGTTTTTATACATACTGGGATCTTATCAGGTAATGGCGTTATTAAATCCCCCTTAATCTGACTTTTGCAAAGGAATGAGGGAAACTTTCGGCGCTGAATTTAGGAGTAATCATGGAAAGCTATAAACATATATTACTGGCCGCTGACTTCTCGGAGCACGGTAAAACCGTTGCCGGTAGAGCAAAGGATTTGGCCGATAAATACCAGGCAAAACTGAGCATTGTGCATGTGATGGATAATCTGCTGATTACCGATGCGGCTTATGGCTCGACAATACCGTTTGATCTGGATTTAACTGCCGAGTTAATGGCCGCGGCAAAAAAGAGATTGGCCGATCTGGCCGAAACTCTGAATATTGCTGAAGACTGCCGGTGGATGGAAACGGGTAGCCCTAAATTGGAAATAATCAGGGTTGCAGAAGAAAACAAGGTCGATTTAATCGTAGTGGGCTCACATGGTCGGCATGGATTTGCGCTATTGCTGGGTTCGACTGCAAACGGAGTATTGCATCACGCGTTATGTGATGTCTTAGCCGTGCGTTTGCATGATGATTAATCTTGGTTTGAGATTTGGCTGTGGCGATATGAGCGTGTCCACAGGGAACAAAGGGCGCCAATCGGTGTCCCATTTTTAAAAGGTAGATGATAAATGATTGGACAGATTGAAAGTTATGATTCCGATACGCAAACCGGGGTGATAAAAGCTGAAGGAGCGTTGTTTACGTTTCATTTAGAGGATTGGACCGCCGACGTAGCACCGGATGAAGGCGATGACGTTAACTTTGACGCCGAAGGAACAATTGCAAACAATATTAATCTGGTGGGCGCGTATCTGGAGCCGCCAAAAGCCGTTAAATACAAATACTTGGCCGCAGTGCTGGCATTATTGTTGGGCTGGCTAGGGATACATCGGCTTTATCTGGGCTTTTACAAGCTGGCCTTTTTTCAAATAACGTTGACGGTAATACTGTACGTAACTGGAGCGCCGCAATTCGCAGCGCTCTGGGGCTTTATAGAAAGCATCCTGCTGTTTGGCGGGCATATCAATAAAGACGCCAAAGGTCGCCCTTTAAAATAACCTTTAAAAACGGGAGACAAAAAAAAGCCCTTGTGAATCATCTCACAAGGGCTTTTTTTAAATCCGGTTATCCCTGTTATTTGGAATAAACATTAGCTGCAGTTAAGCCTTTTGGACCTGATTCAATGTCGAAAGTGACCGTTTCGCCTTCAGTCAGAGTTTTAAAGCCTTCTCCCTGAATAACTGAATGGTGAACGAAAACGTCTTCGCCGCCATCAGCAGGTGCAATAAAACCAAAACCCTTTGTGTTGTTAAACCACTTTACAGTGCCTGTTGCCATTTTGAAACTCCTAAAATAAAAACTTACGGTTAACACAGAACTACAACATTGATAACCGGACAACCTAACAATTTAGGAATCC
>JAUGSS010000145.1:0-1967 GCA_044426515.1 Methylococcaceae bacterium
TAGTACGTCATACCGGCATGGACTGCCGGTATCCAGGACACATGGATGTGATCTGAGCCTTGCCATCCCTGGCTTCTGGATTCCGGCAATCCCTGCCGGAATGACGTATTGGAGATTTTCGTTAAACTGATAGGTGGTAAGGAGATTTAAGTTTACCCTGACCCCAGTTATTACGCCGCCAACCGCAGCACCGCAACAATTAAACCGCCAATCGCCAGTAATGTGCCGAAACTCCAACGCATCAACAATTTTATTTCATGATGCAGCCCCATAATTTCCTGATGCTGCTGTTCAAACCTTTTATCCACCTGTTCAAAACGCTTATTCATATCCTGCTGCATTTGCTCAAGCCGCTTATCCACCTGTTCAAAACGCTTATTCATATCCAGCTGCATTTGCTCAAAACGCTTGTCCACCTGCTCAAAGCGCTTTTCCATCTGCTTGAAGCCTTCCAACATCAGCTCCCGCTGATGTTTCAACGCCTCTTCCACGCGTATGGTTCTTTCCCGCAAATCCAGCTCATAACGCACATTAGCGTTTAATGTCTCCGGTGTTTCGGATAACGTTTTTTTGATGAGTAATTGAATTTGCTCAATATCGTCTTGTGCCAAAGCCATTTTTATCGACCTTTTCGCCTGTTTATAGATGCTTTGAACTATAACATACAAAGCATAACCCGTGTATCTTCATAGGGTAGCGATTATTAACATAACGGTCAATTGTGTGTAAAAACCAAAGAGCCTGAGCCTGTGGCACTTAAAAAGTAACCAGCCCCCTTTTCCGTTGAAAGTAGCTTTTGTACCGTCACCAACAAGACCCGTATTATCGGGTTAGGCGATAGGCGATAGGCGATAGCCGTAACCCGACATTCACACGCACAAGAACATAAAAAAACCGCCCCAGTTTCCCAAGGGCGGTTTTTTGTTTTTACCGGTAGATGCCGGACAACGAGGCGATGCTATTCAACCCCATTGGCTGCCCCCAATTATTCCAGCGTTGGGGCAGAATCGTTAAGCAGCACCGAATCATCATAGAGCGTTTCAGGTGCAATATCAATTTCCCCTGGCCAAACAACCGTGCCGTAATCAACACGCGCAAGTCCAAACAAGACAGGTGTCGCAACACGATTCCAAGGTTTAATTGAAAGCAGTGGACGCATATCAAATCTGCGTCGTTCACCGTTTTCGAATTCAATATCAAGTTGGAACTCGGGACGTACACGGACAGAAATAACATCAATCAACATTGGTAATCTCACTGAAGGGGTGCAATTCGGAAAGGTTCGTCACCGTTGACGGCCAACTCCCAGTCCACCATCAACTCTTCTTTATGAATCTCAATCCATGCTTGCACCATTTTGAGTTGCTTAGGAGGGAGGCGTCCGTCAAAAACAGAGCCGTCTTCAATGGATACTGCGGCCTCCTCGCCTTGGTAGCGGACATGAACGTGCGGAAGATGATGACGTCGATTGTCTCGAAAGTACATCAAGATAAGAATCCCGTAAAACATGCTAATGGTCGGCATGGAAAAACCTAATTAAACAAATTGGACAATTATAGTCCAAATACATAAGCCTGTCCCCACAATCAAATTTAACATAAACCAATTATGCAAAGAAGAAAGAGTGGGAAAATGGCATAAAAAAACCGCCCCCCGGTTTCCCAAGGGCGGTTCGTTCAATCATATTCACCACATGTTGCGTCGGGTTACGCTAGCGCTAACCCGACCTTGTATATTAAATACTTCTCTAAAACACAGGATTATGTGACACAAAAAAATTTATAATGATAACTGATTTTCTGGGGAAACCGTCACGCCCTACATGGCTAACCCGGCCTACATAGCTAAATGAGCCAAGAACCATTCGAGCAGGCGAACACCCATGACAATCGTACCCACCGAACCAATAACCCAAAGAGTTTGTTGGTGGACAGCTTTAGAAAAATTAACTTCGATTTGTTTGATTT
>JAUGSS010000114.1:0-11586 GCA_044426515.1 Methylococcaceae bacterium
TACGCCTGCCGTGCCTGCGAAACCGTCACTGCTGCGCCGATTCCTCCCGCCGTGATTGATGGCGGTTTGGCTGCCGTCGGTTTATTGACCTGGGTGATCATCAACAAATACCTGGATCATCTGCCGCTGTACCGGCTGGAACAAATCGCCGCTCGCGATGGGGTGATCTTGTCACGCTCCACTTTGGCGGATTGGGTAGGCCGGCTCGGTGTCGCCTTGCAACCTTTGGCGGATCGTTTGGCGTGGCATTTATTGCAGAGGAATAGCTTGCACGCCGATGAGACGCCCGTGCCCCAACTCGATCCCGGCAAGGGTAAAACCAAGAAAGCCTATCTGTGGGCCTATCGCAGTAATGATTTGCAACCGGGCCCCAAGATTATCGTCTTCGACTATCAAGCCGGTCGCAGTGGCCGGTATGCGCAGCAATTTCTGGGTGACTGGCACGGCCCTCTGTTGGTTGATGACTACGGCGGCTATAAAGCCCTGTTTGCCGCTGCCCGCGCACATCCTGAATCGCAACGCGTGCTTGAGCCGTGTATCGAACTGGCCTGCCTGGCCCATGCGCGGCGCAAATTCTTCGACCTGTTTCAAGCCAGCCGGAGTCCTATCGCGCAAGAAGCCCTAAACCGTATCGCTACCTTGTATGCAGTTGAAGCCGAAGCCCGTGATTTAAGCACGGCCGAGCGAAAACAGCTGCGCACTGAAAAAAGCCTACCCACGCTGGCGGCCTTACACGACTGGTTGCAACAAACCCGCCAGCGCACCGCACCCAATACCGCCACCAGCAAAGCCATTGATTACAGTTTGAAACGCTGGGCAGCGCTGACCCGTTACGCCGAAACCGGCGACTTACCCATTGACAACAACCCGGTGGAAAACTGCATTCGCCCTATCGCGCTGGGCAAAAATTATGCTCAGTTCGTTATTATGCTGAGTAAGTATCGGAAGTCGGCAGCGCACCTGGCTTTCCACGCTGCCGATTTTGCATAATCTTAAAGACTCTCCAAGAATTTTAGAAGGTTATCCGATGGGTGATAGCGTACCTGCCCAATCTCTGGCGGTAGTGCTATGGCAGCCAGCGCCCGCTCTTTCATGGATAGATCAGCCTCAATATAACCGTGAGTGGTCACAGGGCTTTCATGACCCAGCCATAAAGCGATGATAGTGATGTCTACGCCAGCTTGCAGTAAGTGCATGGCCGTTGTATGACGCAAAGTATGCGGCGTTACGCAACGACCTTGCAACTGTGGGCATTGGTTCGCCGCCAGGGCAATCCGTTCGGCTACATTTGAGCGCGTCATGGGTAAGCCTTGACGAGTCGGCACTAAAGCTTGTTCAGGCTTCAAATTAGCGAACACCAGCCAGTGCCGTATTTTGGTGGCAGTCTCTTTCCATAGAGGTACAGTCCGTTGTTTGCGGCCCTTACCATGCAGGCGTACTGAAGGTGATACGGTTAGTTCAACATCGGCCACCCGGATACCAATCAACTCCGATACCCGAGCGCCAGTGTTATAAAGCAGTGTTAACAAAATATGATCCCGACAGCCACACCAGGTTTGTTTATCGGGCGCTTCCAGCAAAGCTTGCATTTCCTCACGCGACAGGAAGCTCAGCATAGGCTTTTCAAAGCGTTTCATCGGAATTGCCTGAATTTGCTGGGTCAGCAGCAAGGCTTCAGGGCATTGCAAAGCCACATAATGGGCAAAAGCCCGTATAGTTGCCAAACGAGCATTACGAGTTCTCACCGTATTGTGGCGTTCGGATTCAAGGTATGCCAAGAACTTGAGTATCAAGCGCACATCAAAGTCGATTAGAGCAAGTTTGGTAGGTGGCCTACCTATTTCGCGTTCGGCATAACACAAGAGCATTCGGAAGGTATCACGGTAAGCTGCGATTGTTCTGGGACTTGCATTTTTCTGTTGTAGTAATCGTTCAGTAAAAAAGCGCTGAACCAAGGCGGCAAATTCAGCTGGATTAGTCAGTAGGCTATTCATGACTGACCTCCTGCGCGTATCGTTGGAAACGTTCGGCAGCGATGGACATCAATTCCGGAATGCCGGTGAAATACCAGTAGGTATCGCTGACCCGCGCGTGTCCGACATAAGTTGATAATGCAAGCACTGCATGGTCAACATCAATGCCCTGTTGGTAAAATCTCAACAGGCTACGCACAATGAAAGTGTGTCGCAAATCATGTAGTCGGTGATGTACATAATCGCCGCGCGGTTTCCAGCCAAGTTGTCGGCAAATCGAATGTAAGGTATACAGGATGTTTGCCCGCTTAACGGGTTGGCCTTCGTCGGATAAGAAAAACCGATTGCAGACGGGACCAGATATGATCTGATCACGTAACTGGGCGTAGTCGTTTAGCGATTGGGTAGTGCTTGGATGCAGCGGCACCCAGCGGCTCTTGAGAAACTTAGTTTCATGGATACAGAGCACACCGGAATCAAGATCAACATCGTTACGGGTTAGCGAGGTCGCTTCTGAGATGCGCAGTCCGCTTGAGGCCAATAGCCCGAAAATAGTGCGGCAGGTGGCGGGGCGTAAACCGTGTCGAGAGACGAGATTATCGGTTGCATTAAGAAGGGCGATCAGCTCGACTTCGGTATAGATATGCGGAATAAGCCGTCGGTGAGCCGGGCCAAATAATCCTGATGGAGGAATCTCCGTGGCCGGATCAAGTCGCTGGCAGAATCGGGCGAAACCGCGTAAAACCTCAATGCGTCGCGCTCGGGTGATGGGATGGTCTCGTTTTGAGTCTTGAGCCCATTGCATAGCAAGCGCCATTGTCAGGCAGTATTGATCGCCCATGGCATCAGCAAAGCGGGCGAAGCCTTTTAGAACGGTTTCGTCAATAGTCAGTTTGTAACCAAGTCCGTGTCGATGAACTAAGTACGCCTCAACCCGTAACAGCCAAAAATTAGAGGCGTTCATGAGGGACTCCCAGGCCAAGGTAACGCCACAGCCCGTAAACGCTCAAGAACGACACGGGCATAGGTCTTTGCGGTATCAAGGCTTTGATGCCTCAGCAAGTCTGCAATTTCCTTGATGGACGCGCCCGCCTTTTGTAGGCGTGTCGCGGTGGTTGAGCGTAGAACATGGGTATTGCAAAATTGATTGCGCAGACCGCAACGAACAAACGCACGATTCATTGCATTACGAATAGCGGATACAGATAACAGCTGATCAAAAGGGGCTCGATGTCTGACAAACAAGATTCGACTTGATGTCAGCGGTCGGCCTTTAAACAGGTATTGTGCGATAGCTTGCCCCGTAGATACTGGGAGCGGCAATTGCTGCACGCGTTTACTCTTATTACTGCTGATGGTTAGCGTTGCATTACGCCAGTCCACGGAATCTAGCTTTAAAGAGGTCACCTCGTGACCACGTAACCCCATATCCAGCAAGCAACGGGCGATGGCATAATCGCGCATACCGACTGGATCGGCGTAATCGAACACCTTTAAAAAGGCATCTACTTGGGCATCGGATAGTACCTTTGGCAAGGTTGCAGGTGACCAGGACGCAATCTTTGGTATAAAGGTTGACAATGCCGAGACGGGGTGACCTTGCAAAGCATAGAAACGAAAGTAGCTGCGCAAACTGGCGCCAACAACTGTCAGTGATGCTGGTCGCCATTTCAAAGCCATGTGTTGAAAAAAGGCTTCAATATCAACGCCCGAAATTTGCGCGAAAACAGGCGCTTCTGAGCAAAATCGATGGCTAAGAAACGCACCAACATGCTGGCAACGGTTTACACAGGTCTGCGGTGACATACCGCAAATATTCAACAGGTAATCAGTAAATCGTTCAAGTTCCGCTTCTATCGGACTTTTGGTGATGATTGAATATTGTTGTGGCAAAAAAGTGAGCAAATGATTTAGCGCTGCTCTATCCATTTTAATGGAGTTACTGGAAGTAGCAGAAGCGGAAGATACCAAAAGCAGATCATCAAGGTAGCGGTGAATAACCGCCTGATTAATGCTTTGCAATTCCACGCTTTCGGCATTTAGCCAGAAACCAAAATGAATTACACAGTTAACATAGCGCTCAATGGTGTACCTTGCATAGTGCTGGGCATTTAATGCCTCAACATAGGGGATGGCAATGCTGCCGAGCGGATTATCGACAAGCGAATCCAGGTGGGTAAGATCCGCCAGATGAGTTTTAGTAAACATGGTTTATTCCTGTAGTAAGTAAAGAAACTACAGGAAACCACCAAGTTTATTATGCTGAGTTAAAATCAGTCATGTGGAGCTGTAAATCGCGCCGTTATGCGGCTTTGCAGTTGACTACAGGCGAACTATGCATAATAACGAACTGAGCATAATTTTTGTTATGCAAAGCTTTGCATAACAAAAAGAACGGGTTATTCGCCGGCTCGGAACGCGCCGGACAACGAGCCGCAGTTATTCAAACCTTGCTTGGCACAGCTAAACTCAATGGCCTAGATCCGACATTCCACACCCCTAAAACAATTTTTGCATTTATTTAAGGCATTGATAATTAAGTATGTTTTATTTTTATGGATTTTAAGCTTCCAAACTAAAACGAGATAAAGTTCGTTTCCCCATTATTTTTAGTCAAGTTTAAGCTGACGTAGGTTGCTTTGATGAATCTCAAAAATATCGTAAAAATATTAACTAATTGAATTATATAAATTAAATAAAAAAATGCAACATAGGGGTGCGGAATGTCGGACACACCACAAAACCGAGCTGATTAGCCAATTTACCGATGAACTGGCTAATAGAGTACGTGATAATCGTCCCGCTATAAAAACAGCACGCAATTTACATGCATTGCCTTTGTTAAAACCGGATACTGAGGAACGGTATGCCCAGTCGTTCAAATCTTTTTTAGCACATTATAATTATGTTGCCATTGAAGCCATTCCGGCTGAAGAAACAAAAAAAACAGCCCAATGGTTGGCAGAATTAGCCACGGCTGCGGCTCATTATCCCGAAGGTTTAAAGAAATCCGTATTCGAGTTGCAAACGGTCAACTGGAAGACACGGGAGAAAATCCCTTCGCCGATTTTTATTGAACAGTTGGAGTTATTAAAAAAGATGGGGGTTCATCATATCGGCTATTATCCTGATGATGTTTATCTGGATCAGCCGCGTTTGACGGATTTACAAAAACACTTTTCGCTTCCGGCTTTGCCTTAGAAACCAGGCTGTACCTGAACGGAAGTCCTGAAATGCTTGACTGGCAAGGCTTCAGGATTCCCGTTCAGACACTGATTATGCGTTGTTAATTGTAACTACTTAGCAATCGGGAAATAGAACGCGACGCTCTCTGATCATTATGATTGAATAAGATTTTTTGAATTAACCTAGAAAAATCATTTGATCGCCGTTTTAAAGTTATCAGTGTCATCCGCGTTCTATAGGCATTTGATAACCGAGTAGTTGCGTTAATTTACGCAAGGACCGAATTGCATTTCTCTGGCCTTGTTAAATGCATATCTGAAGTCGATAAACAAAGGCTGTCCGGTTCCCAGCATTGCTTTTAACAATTCATGTTGCAGTTGAAATTTAACATTTCCAATAGCCAAAGCACCAATACCTACAGCGCCTTGCGCATTTATGGCGTGGATAAGCGGTGCGCCGCAATCGTCGTTTTTGACGCCCTCTATGCCAAAAGGAGGGACTGCATTAACATCGCCGGCCACTTTTAGTTGCGTTGCCTTTTTCAGTACATTTGCATTTAAAACCTGAATGCCTGCTTTGGCCGTACAAAAAATAATCTCGGCGTTGGCTACCAGTTGGGCTTTGTCTGCATCGGAATTGGCTAAAGCGCCTTTAAGAGTACACTTAAAACGCCGGTTGTATGCCTTAGCAACATCTAAAGCCGTATCGATTGATAAATGGTCGGTTAATGTCACATCGGCGCCGGCTAATGAAGCAATAATGCCGGTGGCAATGCCCACAGGACCGGTGCCGCCAAAAATCACAACTGAACATCCTTGCAGTTCCTTGCCATGTTTTGCTTCCAGTTCTTTTTCCGCACAAGTCACCAATGCGGCAGCCGTAGTAAAAGCGCCGCTAGGATCGGCAAAAACCGAAATTTCAAAAGGCGAAACCATGGCTTGTTTGCTTGTATTCAGCATGTCCATGGCTAAACCTAAATCGCGGCCGCCAATGAAAATCCCGGTGCGTTTAACACCTGACGGACTGCGGGAGAAGGTGGCATCTTGAGTCAGGCCATAAACGCTATCCAACTTGACGTTGTTATACGGAATAAGCACGTCAAACCCTGCATCCAGCGCCATGTTAATATCGAATGGACTGTTATTCGGCATGGGGTCAAGCATATGAAGAATGCTGCGTTTTGCCATTAGAGAGATCCTTTTATTATGCAGGTTAATACAAGAGTTTAGACTGAAGCGCTAGATTTAATATATTCTCTTGCAATTTCAAAGGCATGCTCAAAATGCAGGTAAACAGGTTTATCGCAGTGGATCATTTTTTTCAACAAAAGAACCTGAGTCTGAAATTTAATATTACCAATAGCCATAGCGCCTAAACCGACTGCACCACTGATTGAACCCTCAATCGGTGTGCCGTTATGGAAGGCATCAACACCGGCAATACCGGCAGGCGGTACGGCATTGGCGTCGGCAACAACTTTTAGTTGAGAAGCCGATGCAATGAGTTCCGCGCTTAATAGTTCAATACCTGCTGCACCGGTTGCAAAAACAACATCAGCGGTTTTGATATATTCCGCTTTATCCGCATCTGCGCCGGCTTCAATAGTAATATTACCGTCGCCGAATTCGTTATTGCACATATCGGCAATGGCTTGCGCTTTATCTAGTTGACGACCGATGAGCTTGACCTTCGCTCCGTCTTTCGCGGCAATCACTGCAACTACTTGACCTACAGGTCCGGTTCCGCCCAGTACCAGAATATTTTTTCCTTCCAGAGTGGTGTCGAATTTAGCCAATAATTCACGTTCGACCGCAGCAACCATGCCGGCTGCGGTGGTAAATGCGCCGCTGGGGTCAGCGAACACAGACACTTCAAATGGAGGAAACATCGAACGTTTGGCCATTTTCAACATGTCCATCGCCTGCTTGGTATCGCGTCCGCCAATGAATATACCGGTGCGTTTTAAGTTTTTGGGGCTGCGGGAAAAAATAGCATCCTGCACCAAACCTTGAACTTCACTCGGTTCAACATTGATATAGGGTAATGCAGAAACCCAGCCTGCATCCAATGCCATATTGACATCAAACGGACTGAGATTTTTAGCGGTGGTTAACATGTGTAAAATGTATGGCTTTTCCATGGGGTCTCCTTTATGTATTTATCCGAACAAGTATAAAAGAAAATACAGCAGAATAAAAATGCCCTTCGGTCTTTTCAACAATCCTCATTATGATTGCAATCACTTAAAATGACTGAATGTTTACTCGCATTCGCGTTGACCCAAACAGGTGATCGATAATAAATGTATTTAAAATCAAATAAATATAGACACATGAAGCTTTGCTTAGGCAAGGGAAGTCCGCTATAAAACCCGCACAAAATACAGATATTTTATTTTAATAAAACTATAAGCGAGGCCATCAAATAGACATACTACGGGTAAGGTTATGAACGGTTTCTCATGAATAACACAAGAGCTCGATTAAAAACTTCACCATGAGGCTGGTATGGATGCAGGAGCAATTGCCGAGACACGAATTTTATTTTCTTCGTGTCTTTCGTGGTGAATAAAAGATTTTTAAGCGAACTTAATCATGCCGCCGGCATAGAAGCGATCGTGCCAACTCAAGAACCGTCAACTAACCGCATGTTCCTGGCATATTTTCTCACTATCGGTTTGGCTAAGTCGTTCTTTGGTTAAGCCGCAAACAAAACCGTCCGAAGTTGTAGTGAAATATTTGCATGTTTTACAAAGTCCGAATGATTGGGATTTATTGGCTTTTTGCAGCGCGGTTAGTGCATTAACAAAAACGTTTTCCCGGCTTTCGTTTTCTTTAAAAATTGCCGAAGCTTGACTGTATAAATCTGCCGGACGGGCTTTGTTCAAGATAGCATCACCGCCAACCAAAAGGCTGAGATGAACCATACGCCGATCATTTTCATCGGCGGTTTTTTTAATGTAGCCTTTTTTTTCCAGCAGCAGCAAGGTTTGGGAAACGGTGCCGCGGGTCATGCCCAAATAATTGGTCAGCGCTGCCGGAGTGTCGCTATAGCGGTTGCAACGGGATAAATAATCCATGACCTGCAAATGAACCGGTTGCAAGCCTAATTCGGTACACTTTTTACGTTCTTCAGACCGGATCAGCGCTGACATCCGCTCGATCAGGTCAAATACATCAACTTTTTCCATAGAGCCTGCAAACATTTATTAATGTCGACAAAAAAGAATATCTTAACATAACTAATTAGGTATCGAATCGATATTGATAATATTAACTGGTTTCTAAATTCATGTTTTCAGCTAAATAAGCTATAGCGGCGGCAGGAGCGCAGTCTGCTATTGTCAGGCTTGAGTGAATTGCCGATGCCGGGAATAAATCGGAAAAATCCAGATAAGGGCGGCCCCAATTCAATGCAATCTGTTTAACCAAAAACCGCCCTACTCCGGCACCAATCAATGGACTGCCTTGCAAAAGCTCATGTTTGGAGAACCGGGCTGCACAGCCGCGTTGTATTTGCTGTATTTGCCGGCTACGGATGTTTTCGGCGAATTGTTGCCAACGCGGCAACTCATCGGGATAAAAATCGCAACCGATCATCCGCGATAATCGTCTGGCGCTGGCTAAAACAGTTTTTTCCGCACCATCCGCCGTATCGGTTTGATCATGAGCTTCATTGAGTTCGCCGGTGACGCGGTAAACATCGGCCATGGTGGCAAAATACTCGGCCATCAGGCCGATTGTGTTGCCTTGATCCAGCGCTGTTTGCGTAACGGCCATTACAGCGGTTCTGACGATACCGGTATAAATCAACTCTTGAGACAATAAACGCTGGTAATCGGTGTAGCCTTCTGCCGGGACTTGCCCATCTTTGAGCGGTAATATATCGGTGGTAGTACTGCCGCAATCGACAAACAGCCCGTTGCCCATTTTTTGCGCGGCAAATGAGGCACTGGCCAGCCAGTTGGCGGAAGCGATGGACGTATAATGTCCGGCTTCAATCTGTGAGGTTTTTAGGAAGCCTTGCCGGCCTGCAAAAATCAGTATTTCAGTTCCCGGCAGCAGGTCGATCATGGTTGTAATGATTTGCTTCACGCCATCGTCACGATTATCAAACAAATCAACCAACTCGCCTGTCATCGTGACAGCATGGCAAGGATTTGAGCCGGCCACTTCCTGCATAATAGCCTTTACAGCATGTTGCAGTTGAGCCAATCCCTTCCATAACGGGCACGGTTGCTGATGAACGGCGATAATCTTGCCGGCACTGATTACTGCGGCTTTGACATGAGCGCCACCTATATCCCAGCCTACTGTATTAGCTTGCATGGGGTTCCTGTTTTGCTTGAACGGTAACGGGTTTGTTGCGGGTTGGGTTGAGTATCGGCTCGCCGTGCAGTAACTGCAAAACAACCTCGGCAATATTAATGCCTAAAGCATCGTATATACCGACAAATGAAGTGGTCAGGCGGGGATTTATTTCAAGCACCCAGATCTGATCGTTTTCTATCAAATCGATACCGACATAACCCCACAACTCGGGCAAAGCGCCGGCTATTTTAGCTATCAAAGCCTGATACAGGCCAAGGTCGGGATGATGATTAACCACGATGTCTGCCAGGCGATATTGTTTGTTGGTGAACTCAAAGCGCTGTAAATTGGCACACACCAACCAACCGCGCCCCTGCTTGAATAGACACGACAAACTGGTTTTTGCACCTTGAAGATGCGGTTGAATGATATATTCGGCACACCGCTTCGCGGCTCCCTGCATTGCTCGACCTCCTGCATCCATGCACTCATGACTTTTTCGTGTTGTCATCCGCTCGAAGTCCTGCCGGTTGGTGATGACATAGCTGTCTGCACAGCCCACGCCATCAACCGGCTTAATTATCCATTCACCGGGGGCATAAGTATCTTCAAACATGCGGGTAGGAACAGCGGCTATAGGGTGCTGATTAAGTCGTTCATAAGTCTTGAATTTATTACCGGCAATGGCAACAGCGGTTGAGGCCGATGTCAGCAATATTTTGCCCAATGATTCAACTATTTGACATAAGGTTTGTAAAATACCGTCAAACTCCGGCGCTATCGGCCACACCAGATCGCATTGCTTAACCCATCTACAAAATTCTTCTGTAATATCATGTTCCGGCCGGATGATAACAGTGTGTAAATCGGTTGGACTGACTAATCGCCAATCGAGCATCACAGTGACTTCGAGACTGCTTAATCCGGCTAGGTTATCGAGCAGCGCTTTAACCATCAAACTCCCTTCATCAACCAGGGAATCAGGCAATTCCTGCTTATTAAAGCCGCCGCCAGTGATATACTCGAACACCAGGATTTTCACAATATTCAACAAACAGTTATAAAATAGAACGTTATATTATATCACCTGCAAACCCTGCTTATGAAAATAATCCCGGTAATTGATTTAAAAGACGGCGTCGTTGTTCATGCTCGGCAGGGCAACCGTAAGCACTACCAACCTATTAACAGTGATTTATGCAAATCATCTGATATTTTTCAGGTTATTGAGGCGTTCTTCGGCGTTTATGAGTTCGATGCTTTTTATATTGCGGACTTGAACGCGATTACCCATCAGGGTAATCATAACCATTTGATAAATGACGTGCTGGCTCGTTTCCCGCAAATAACATTCTGGATAGACAAGGGTTACCAAAAATATGACCGGGGCGCACAACTTCAAGAAAATACCCTGCCTGTTTTAGGCAGCGAATCCTATCAGAATGAAACTATTTCAGAAATCAAAGCCTATAAAAATAACTTTATTCTTTCGCTGGATTATTCAAATTCGGGGGCTTTGGGCGCGCCTAGTCTTTTTTACGACCCAACTTTTTGGCCGGAAAATATCATCATCATGACATTGGAACGTGTAGGTAGCAGCCAAGGGCCCGACCTGAACAAGTTAGCTGATTTTTGCCGGCAATATCCGGACAAAAACTTCATCGCCGCAGGCGGTATAAGAAATAAACAGGATTTAATGGCTTTGAGCGAGGCGGGAATTCATCAAGCGCTTGTCGCCAGTGCTTTGCACTCCGGCGCTATTAAAACTGAAGATATCAAACAATTGGCAAAGCTTCCTACAATCCTGTAGGCAAAAAAATACCCCGTTAAACCGGGGTATTTTTAGCATTCCAGCTAACTGGATAAATCTTAGTTAGCGGCGAATGGATGTACAGCAGTACCTTTAGCGGCAACAACTTCAGCAGCAGTAGGAGTACCGGCAACAGCACGTTTCAGAGCTTCTTTAGTAGCTTCGTAGTTGTATTGTTGGATTTTAGCATCGTCTTCTGCAGCCCAGTGAATGAATACACCCACTGATACGAATAAATCATCAGCTTCAGCAGCTGGGATTGTGCCGTCTTCTACACAATCAGCAACAGCCATAGCAACACCGCGTT
>JAUGSS010000078.1:0-4480 GCA_044426515.1 Methylococcaceae bacterium
CTCGAACGCTTTTATTTTTGGAGGATATTAATGAACAAGAAACTATATCTCGCCGTTATCTGGGGGCTTGGCGGAGCGATGACCGGGGAAGCCGAGTCTGCTGTGGATCTGTTTAACAGCCCGGTGGCTGCAATAGGCTCACCAGCGCAGGCCGTAGCTGCGGAAGGCAAAGCCGCGGCCGCTGAAATAAAAGCGCCGGAGCCCGCTGCTTCGACAGCGCCGGTCGCCGTGGATAATAAAGTGGCTGCGGACAATAAACCGGAGGCTGTCGAGGCAAATGCGTCGCAGACAACCAAATCAAAGCTGTGGTCGTATCAGCCGGTGAAAGCTCCGGTCGAGCCTGCGCTTAATAACAAAACCTGGGCGCGGACGCCGATTGATGCGTTTGTGCTGGCGCCTTTGGAAGCTAAGGGGCTGATGCCTTCGCCCGACGCCGATCGCGCCGCTTTTGTGCGCCGGGCTACGCTGGATGCTTGGGGCGTTATTCCCACGCCGGAGGAAGTGGCTGGCTTTGTCAACGACACCTCGCCGGATACTTACGAAAAGCTGGCAGATCGCTTGTTGGCATCGCCCAAGTACGGAGAACGCCAAGCCCGCCGCTGGCTGGATTTGGCGCGGTACGCAGACAGCACGGGCTTTCAGAATGATGAGACGCGGCCCAATTTATGGCGCTACCGCGATTATGTGATTAATGCCTTCAATCAGGATAAGCCTTATTCCCGTTTTATTCAGGAGCAACTGGCCGGTGACGAGCTGTGGCCCGACAATCAGGAAGCGCTGATTGCTACCGGCTATATGGCGAATTTCCCGGACAATCATAACTCCCGCGACTTGGTGCAAAGAAAGTATCAAATCACCACCGATATTACCGATACCGTGGGCAAAGTATTTTTAGGGCAGACCGTGGAATGCGCGCGTTGCCATAACCACAAGTTCGACAAGATCAGTCAAAAAGATTATTACTCGCTGCAATCGTTTTTTGCCAATTTGAGCCCGGTAGACAACATCCCGGTCGCCAAGAAAGGCGAGGCGGAACGCAAGTATGAAGCGGCCTTGGCGAAGTGGCAAGAAGCGACGAAGGACATTCGCGACAAGCAAAAAGCGATTATCGACACAGTCAGGGAGCCGGCGCTGAAGCATCATAAAGAGCGTTACTTGACCGACAGCCGGGAGGCGATATTCAAACCGAATAGTGAGTGGAATGCCCAGGATCGCTGGGTGAACCATCGCTTGGCGCATGTGACCGACGAGCGCAGCCTGGCCGCTTACCTTGAAGATGTGACGGAGAGTAAAGGTAACCATAAGGATTACAGTCCTGAAGTCGTGGCAAAGTGGGCGGAATACGATAAGTTAACTGAGGAGCTGAAAAAATTTAAAGATCTTAAACCGGCTTCAGGATCGGCGGAGATTTCCGCGATGACCGAGCTCGGGCATGCCGACGCTCCGCCCAGCTATGTGCTGTTCGGCGGCGACCACGAGCGCAAGCTTGACGAAGTGCAACCGGCATTTCCGGAAGCGATTACCGACGAAAAACCGCTTATTAAACCCACCGCATTTTCATCAGGCCGAAGGACCGCTCTGGCCAACTGGATAGCCAGTTCCAACAACCCGTTGACGGCTCGGGTGTTCGTGAACCGGGTCTGGGAACAATATTTCGGACGCGGTATTGTGGAAACGGTCAGCGATTTCGGCAAGGCCGGACAAAAGCCCACCAATCCGGAATTACTGGACTATTTGGCCGACAATTTCATCAAGCAAGGCTGGAGCGTTAAGAAGCTGCACCGCGATATTTTATTGTCCGGCGCCTACCGCCAGTCATCGGCTTACCGTGAGGATGTCGCCAAAGCGGACCCCGAAAACAAATTGCTGGCGGTGTTCCCGCGCAAACGTTTGGAGGCCGAACAGATTCGCGACTCGCTGCTTGTCGCGTCGGGCAAACTTGAGGATAAGCTGGGCGGCCCGAGCGTATTCCCGCCGGTGCCTGCAAATCTGGGAGCCGGCAATCAATGGGAAGTGTCCAAGGACGCTCATGATTTCAACCGCCGCAGTCTGTATGTTTTTACCCGGCGTAGCGTGCCTTATCCGTTGCTGGAATCTTTCAATATGGCTTCCGCGCAAGAGGCGCACAGCAAACGCGAAGTTACCACGTCTCCGTTACAGTCGCTTACCTTGTTCAATAGCGATGTAGTGTTCGAATGGTCGCAAGCTTTGGCCGGAAGAGTTATTAACGAAGCCGGTAACGATGAGCCCGCTCAACTGGATAGGCTTTACCAGATCTTGTTTTCCCGTAAAGCCAGTGATTCGGAAAAAGATATTTTACAAAAGTTTTTGAACAATCACGAAAAGGTGGTCAGAGAAAAAACGGCGGAAGGTAAATTTGCGGTCAGCATACCTACCGGCTTGAAGGGAAATCAAAAATTGGACCCTATTCGTGCCGCGGCTTTTGTTGACCTGGTGCATACGGTTACGAATTCAAACGAATTCATATACCGGTTCTAATCGCAACTATCACTTTCTAAGAGGAATGAATCATGAACAATCAATCGCGTAGAGACTTTTTGCTCAAAACCGGATACGGCTTGGGCGGGCTGGCCTTGAGCGGGCTGGTGCCGGGAGCCGGATTTTCCGGGGGCGGGTTTCTTTCAAGCGCAATGGCTGCCGACTTGGTTGATCCGCTGACACCCAAGCAGCCGCATTTTCCGGGCAAAGTTAAATCGGTGATCTGGCTGCATCAACACGGCGCGCCCAGTACGCTGGATTTGTACGATTACAAGCCCGAACTGGTTAAATTGGCGGGACAAGAGGTTCCGGCCTCTTTCCTAAAGGGCATCAAGACCAGCACCCAAGGCGGACTCGGTAAGCTTTACGCCTCGAACCGGACTTGGAAACAATACGGACAAAGCGGAGCCTGGTTTTCCGACCTGGTCCCGAATATTGCACAGCATGCCGACAATATCGCTTTTATTAAATCCAGCGTGACCGTAGGCGCGACGCACGATATATCGATTCTGAAGCTGAACTCCGGGGGCTTGAATCCCGGCAGGCCGTCTCTAGGCGCTTGGGTTCAATACGCGTTGGGCTCCGCTAATCCCGATTTGCCTGCTTATGTGGTGCTCTACAACGGTAAAAAGGAACCGAGCGGCGGCGCGGTCAACTGGAGTGCGGGGTTCTTGCCTGCGGTTTATCAAGGGACCGCTTTCCGCTCGGGTAAATCGCCTATCCTGTATTTAGAGCGCCCTGAGTTAACCGCGGCATCGCAACAAAACGATAATTTGAAGCTGTTGAAGCAATTAAACGAACTCAAAGGACTCGCCTATCCGGAAGACACCGAGTTACAGGCGCGTATTCGGGCTTATGACCTGGCCGAACGGATGCAAACTTCAGCGCCGGAAGCAGTCGATTTGAGCAAGGAATCCGATGCCACCACGGCGCTGTACGGCTTGAATGATGAGATTACCAAAGAATACGGCACCAATTTGTTGCGCGCGCGGCGTCTGGTGGAGCGCGGCGTGCGCTTCATCCAGGTCGTTACCGGGCCGGTGGATATCGATGGCGACGACAGGGATTGGGACGCCCATACCAAACTCGAAGAAAACCACGGCAAGCACGCCAAAATCGTCGATAAACCGATTGCCGGCTTGCTGACCGACCTGAAGTCGCTGGGTTTGCTGGATTCTACCTTGGTGGTGTGGACATCGGAATTCGGCCGCACCTCATGGGGCGAAAGCGGTACCGGACGCGACCACAATGCCTGGGGCTACACGCAATGGCTGGCCGGCGGCGGGGTTAAGGCCGGAACCACTTATGGTTCGACCGACGAAATCGGCTTGCAAGTGGCGGATAAAAGCCAGGCGGTCGATACCTATGACTTGCACGCGACCGTACTCAACCAGATGGGCTTGGATCACTTGAAACTGATCTATAAATACCAAGGCCGCTCGGAGCGTCCTACGGTGGTTTACGGTAAGGTTATTAAGGAGCTGATTGCCTAGTGCCATATTGGAATAAACCTGTAGGGCGTGCCATGCGCGCCTTTTTCGGTGCTCGAATGTGTTGTTGTCTATTGGCGCGCACGGCACGCCCTTGGTAAAGCCTCAAACTAAACGGGTATTTTTTAACAACTTCCAACATGAGAATTGCGTAATAGCCGCCAGACCAAAGGATTACATTAAATATGGGTAAAACAATTAATTTTTTCAAAATTGTTTTCATTTTGGCAACCGGCCTTGTCTATGCCGAAGCCGAATTCGATTTCGAAGAGTTGATGGAGTCTATCGACAACAATTCTCATAACCTGCAAGGCAATATTGCCAACAAAGACGCCAATGCAACGATCGTGCTGGCTAAACAAATGCAGGATGAGTTCAAGCTGGTTGAAGGTTTCTTTGAAAAAAGAGGCAATGCCGGCGATGCAGTAAGCGATGCCAAAAAATATGAAGACTTGGCGGCCGAAATTGTGAAATTTGTCGAGGCGAATGAT
>JAUGSS010000063.1:0-5662 GCA_044426515.1 Methylococcaceae bacterium
GGCGCGTTCGACGTCGTCGCCTTGACCAAGGTTGGAGAGGACGAGGACGGGAATATCGCGGATGGTTTTATCTTTTTGTTTTTCTTGGAGAATCTCGAACCCGTCTTTTCGAGGAAGGAGAAGGTCGAGCAGGATGAAATCCGGAAGCTCCGCACGCATTTGCTTCATAGCTTCTTCGCCATTGTACGCAACAACGACGTCAAAGTTATGAAGGGTGAGCTCATCACGAAGCACTTCGACTAATGCTCTTTCGTCTTCAATGACAAGAATCTTTTTCATAAGAATGGATAAAGAAAAAAGGGAAAAAAGAATTAGCGAGAGATTCCTTGAACAATGTAGTGCTGAACTTTTTCGATCACTTCTTTGATTGGGTGCTGTGTTTTGACGAAATAATCGACCGCACCAAGTCCCAGTGCCTTCTTGATGTCATCATCTTGCCCAAGATTGGAAAGGACAAGAACGGGGATGTGACGAAGTTCGCGATCTTCTTTGATTTCCTTCAACACCTCGAATCCATCTTTTCGTGGGAGCAGAAGGTCGAGAAGAACGAAGTCTGGTTTCTCTTTTTGAATTTTCTCCATAGCCTCCTCGCCATTGTACGCAACGACGACGGTATATTTATGAAGATTGAATTCGTCACGGAGCACCTCGACCAATGCTTTTTCATCTTCGACAATGAGAATCTTTTTCATAGGGGGAGTGGTTAAAGGGGTTACGTATTAATTTCTTCAATGTGATCAAGAATGTACTGTTTCGTTTTAGCGATGCGTGAGCTGAGGCGCTTTGCGATGAGAATCATTTCTTCTGCATCGTTTCCCGACAGTTTCTTTTGCTCATGACGATCGACCATGTCGTCAAGATCTTTCTGCACTTGATTGAACGCGGAGTCGACGTCACGTTGTGCAATGATCATGTGCCATCCTCGTTTCTCCTTGAGCCTCTTTTCGATGTACCACCCGAGAACGTACCCAAGGCCAAGGAGGAGGATGATGAAGGCAAAGAACCAGAACTGCGAGATTTGAATGCCGCCAAGGACGAGAAACGGACGAGGAATGACAGAAAATGTTGCGAATGTCGGAAGGCTTTGTGCGTCTCGTGCATCGTGAGCAATGGCGCCGACGGCATAGAAATCTTGTTTCAATGGATGTTCAAGCACCGTGCTCCATGTTCCATTCTGATTCGGCGAAACAGACGTCGATTCAATGAGCTCTCCCGATTTCTCTCGCAGCTCAATAAAGACTTTTCCATCAGGATACGCAGACGTTCCTTGAATCTCTAAGCTCCCTTCACCGACGTAAATCGTTTTGCTGATAGGACTAATCGTGGGCGACGTCAGTGCAAGTGTCGTGACATCGACGGATGCATTAGTACTATTTCCAGCGCGATCGACCGCGTCAACATTGAGCGTATGTTTTCCTGGGGTAAGCGTTGGGACGGAAAACGTTCCTTCAGACGTTGGGACTGCGGTGTTCCCGTCAATTTGAACAGTGTAGTTATGAAGGCCAGAGAGCTGGTCGGTGCTCTTGAAAGAAAGCGTCGGTGTTGGGACGTCGGTCACCGATGATGGCTGAACGTCAATTTGATAGGCGGATGGTGGAAGGGTATCGAGTGCGATACGAACGTTTGATACCGGCCCCCATCCCAGCGCGTTCTTGAAGCGAATGTGGAGGTACCAGATTCCGTCGTCGAGCACGCGGAAGATTTTGTTGTCAAAGAGTCCTTCTGAAGTCCTTGGCGCAAAGTCAGGATTTTGATCAACAGCGGTGGCGACATTGGTAATATCGGTCGGAAGATTCCATTGAACAAGGAACGGTGAAAGCGTGTTGTACCAAAGGGAAGAATCGGGGTAGAGCGGAACAGACACGGTTGGAGCTGGAGGAAGCGCCTCTGCCGGTGTCGGTTCACGAACAATTTGCGTTGGCGGTGCAGAGCCAGAAACGGGAGTAGAAGCAGAAGTTCCCGTAATCGTGGCACCATTCATGGACGTTAACACGTTCGTTCCATTTCCATCACTCGCCGTAATGGTGCCACCGGTAAAGACAATACTCGCGACTCCTTCTGCCTTCACTTTGAAATGGAAGCGAGCAATACGGAGTGACGCTCCGTTGAATCCATTGGTCGCACCACCAAGAAACGTGAGAGTTCCCGTCGTATTCGAGAACGTCGGTTCCTGCACCCAGAAGTTGAAGAGAGAATCAGATTTATCGGCATCAACTGCCTCAAGAAGATCTTTCGGGTATTGAATCGTCGCCTCTGCCGCATTCACTGGAACGCCTTCCGTATCAATGGTGAGCGTTACCGTTGCCGTGTCGCCAACTCCGAGAGTCGAAGGATCTGCGGAGAGGTTGAACGTTGCAGCAGAAACTGTTCCGGCAAGCGAGAGGCCAAGGAAGAGGAGAGAGGAAAGAAGGAAGATTTTTTTCATAGGATGGGTTTAGCGAAGGGTGCGAATGAAGATGCTCAAATCTGAGATATTCACTACTCCATCGCTATTAAAGTCTAGAAGAAGTCGAGTCGCTGCATCCGTCGAGAGCCACCGAACGAGGAAGATACTCCAGTCGGTAATGTTGATTGCATCATCGCCGTTGAGGTCCATCTGTTTGTTCAAGAGGTGGGTGACGAAGACCGTTTGAGCAATGCTGTATTCGCCGACCTGTCCGTCTGGGGTCGTTTGACGTGTTCGAAGCGTGTGTTCACCAAAGTCTAAGTCGAGCGTTTCAAGGAAGAGTTGATAGAGTCCATTGCTATCCGCTTGAACAAACTGGACGGGGTCGTTTCCATCAACAGAAAGCTCGACGCGACCTTTCGGCACGGCACTTCCAGTGATAGAGAAATGAAGTCCATGAAGAACAGATGACTGAAGAACTTGGAGAGTGGTTGACGCAAGAAATGAGAGAACCGTCACCGCATCTTGCGTGACTGGTGCGGTGAAGACGACTGGGGGAGCGACGTTTTGTTGGGCATCGGTAATTTCGACGCTGTACGAGAGAATACTTGGAAGAATGTCGGTGTATTCTAAGGTGAATGTTCCGTCAGGAGCAGTGACAGTGGTTTTAATCAGGAAGAGTTTTTCTGTTGTAGTTTGTCCAAACAAGCTCGCCGTCGCGCCAGGATATGCCTGTCCACTGAAACGAAGAATGGGAACAACAGGCGTTTCGACGACAATTGGAGCGGGAGTTTCGGTGGATGGACCAGCGCCACCAGGAACAGAAGCAGAGGCGAAATTGACGCTTTGCGCCGAGCTCACATCAAGACCAGTGCTTTCGGTGTCCGACAGACTCAATGTCACTGCTTCGGCAACAGCATCAGAGAGAGTCATCGTCCCGATACCGTTGATAATATCGACGAGCCCACCACCAGACGCAGATCCAGAAGTAAGAAGCGTGACGTCCGTTTGAACTGTCGTATCAACACTTCCAAAATCATCTTCAGCACGGATCGTCACCGGAATTGAGCTTCCGACAGTTCCATCAGCAGGATCTTGAATGATGAATCGCGTTGCAGTGATGGTAATGTTCGTGACGGTGATCGTATCAGCAGAATCGTGAACGCCAGTGGTGCCGTCTGGTGCCGTTGCATTATCGGATACGGTATTCGTCCAGAAACCGGCGGTATCGTCAAAATACCAGAACAATGCAGAAGAAGATGCGTCACTAATGACGGCAGATGTGATTGCATTTCCCGCTGTTGCCGCGTCATAAAACACGGCAGCTCCCGTCGAGTTCGTGTAGAAGGAGACGGTCTCACTTCCCGCCGTCACCAAATTTCCGAATGCATCTTTTCTTGTGACCGTGTAGCCGACACGAGTATTGACGCTCATATCTCCAGGATTGTTGAGCGTGTATTGAAACGTCGCACCAGGAGTAATCGCGATTCCATCAGTTGCATCGGCAATGCCCGTCGCGCCGTCTGGTGCAGTGACGTTATCCGACGCAGTCACCGTGTCGCTTCCTGTTTGTTCATAGGAGTACCAGAAGTTTGCACTCGATAATCCACCACTAATCACCGCAGACGTAATCTGACTTCCGCCACTCGCAGCATCAAAGAACTTTGCTGTTCCGCCAAGCGTCGAGAAGAGGTACACGCTTTGACTTCCAGAGATGACGGAGTTTCCGAATTGATCCTTCCGGGTAACGGTATATGCGACACGAGTGCCAGCAGTCGTATCTCCTGGGTCATTGATGAGGTATTGCGTCACGGGCCCCGTCGCAAAAACAACATCTTGTGTCGAGCTCGTATTGAGCCCCGTTCCTTGGCTATCCGAGAGACTCAACGAGACCGTTTGTGCAGTGGTATCGGAGATTCCCAGCGTTCCAGTTCCATTCACGATGTCGACGAGTCCACCACCAGATGCAGCGCCGGAAACGACAAGGGTCACATCGCTTTGAATACTCGTATCAACACTTCCAAAATCATCCTCAGCACGAACGGTGACGGAAATGGTATCGCCAACGGTTCCATCGGTTGGATTTTGAATGACGAATCGTGTTGCAACAATAGGAATATCGGTGACGATGATGGTATCGGTTCCATCATCAATCCCCGTCGCTCCATCCGGCGCCGTTCCATTGTCCGATGCGGTGATGGTCCACGATCCAGCAGTGTCATCAAAATACCAGAACGTTCCCGTCGAGAATCCGTTGGTAATCGTTGCCGATGTTATGGAACTTCCATCAACGGAGGCATTATAGAATGCGCTTAATCCACTGGAATTCGAATACAAGAATACTGTATCACTTCCCGAAGTGACGAGGTTGTTGAACGCATCTTTTCTTGTGACAATGTAGCCAGTACGCGTACTTGCGGTCATGTCTCCAGGATCATTGAGCAAGAATTGGGATGTGGCATCGGGGGAGACGGTGAACGAATCGGAAGCATCGTTGATTCCCGTCGTTCCGTCTGCTGCCGTCGCATTATCGGACGCAGTCACTGAGAACGTTCCCGCCTTATCATCGTAGTACCAGAAATCTGCAGTCGCGTTTCCATCAAGAAGAGAGAGGGAAGTGATGGTACTTCCGCCAGATGCCGCATTATAGAACGCTTTATTTCCCGTCGAATCGCCATAAAGATACACCGTCTCCGTGCCAGACGTTACCGTATTTCCGAATTGATCCTTTCGCGTCACGGTATAGCCAAGCCGTGCTCCTGCAATCAAATCTCCAGGATTATTCAGCTCAAAGACCGCAGGAACATCGGCATTCACGACGACACCATCCGTCGCATCATCAATGTTTGTTAATCCATCCGGCGCCGTCACATTATCGGAGCCAGTAACGGTGATGGATGCCGCTTTGTCATCGTAATACCAGAAATCTGCGGTAGCGTTTCCGTTGGTAATGGTGATTGAGGCTATTGGACTTCCGCCGATTGATGCAGAATAGAATGCTTCGTTTCCCGTCGAATCGCTGTAAAGATACACGGTATCGGATCCAGAAATCACTGCATTTCCTAAACTATCTTGACGAGTGACGGTATACCCAAGTCGTGTCCCCACCGTCATGTTTCCAGGATCATTAAGAATGAACTGTCGCGTTGGACCAGCAGTGAAGCTTACATCCTTCGTCGAACTCACATCGAGTCCAGTGCTCTCGCTATCCAATAACGTGAGCGTGACCGTTTCGACAACCGTATCGCTAATGGAGAGCGTTCCAATTCCATTGAC
>JAUGSS010000039.1:0-2329 GCA_044426515.1 Methylococcaceae bacterium
TTGGCCTAACATGGCGCTCAAAGGGACGCGCCTTTTCGTGGCGGTTTTGAAGGTTTGGTTTTTTTCAGCTTCGGTGGCTTCGCTAATCTTCCGTGAAAGGCGCGCCCCTTAGCTCTACGTTAGGCTATATAGTTTAGGAGACAGAATGGCTGGTATAAATAGAGCTTTATCATCTTCAAAAAGCATTGCACTTGAAAGCGCTTCATATTCAGATAGTAATCCTTGCATTTTTCTGTCGCATATCTCGGAGGATAAAAGCAGCGTAATCGCAATAGGCGATTACATAATGAAAAATGGGGACATTGATATATATTTGGATATATACGATAGTCAGCTACAAGAAGCTGTTAAAAATAATAATCCTCACGGAATTACTGAATTCATTGAGAGTGGGCTTCAAAACTCAACTCACCTAATGTGTCTGTATAGCGAAAACACAGTCCGTTCATGGTGGGTTCCATATGAAATCGGATATGGCAAAAGGTCAAAAGCAGAAGTTTCTTCATTAAAACTAAAGGGTGAAGCTGATCTACCTGCGTACTTAGAAATTGGCGAAGTGTTGCTTGGGACAGAAAGTCTCAATAAGTACCTTAGAAAAATAACAAGCAAAATGCGAAAATCGTTTGATTCAACCGCTAGCTTAGAAAGCTTAGTCGAACACTCTGCTTCACAACATCCGCTCGACAATTATTTAGATTGGAATAAATAATGAAATTCTCTCATCTATTTGAAAACTGGAATCTAACCGGGTTAAAGATAAAAGCTTCGTTTTTAGAAATGGAATGGAAACCTAAAGATGCAGACAAAGATGCTGCATGGGAGCTTTATGTTGAGCTATTAACACGTGTTACCACCCAAGCGCTACAGCCTGATGAAGGAACAGAAGAAGCCGCATTGGCAAGCATTCATTCGATTTTTAAAACAACCAGAGAAGTCCTGAAAAATCACGGGAGAGATTGTATCCAGTTTTCGAAGGTTGCAATTGTTATACTTAATCAAGTTGTTCGCCCATTTACATCAAAATGGCATCGGAAATTCGGTGAGGGTAGCCTAGATGATGCGGAAAAAGCTGCTTTTCGTAGTGATCTAGTAGACTTGCAAGAAAAGCTTGTTGCCTATACTCATATGCTTTCTGAAATTGCTGGAGTTGAAGATATTACTGCACTTGAAGAGATCAGTCCTCCGTAATTTGGCGATTAGATAATTTATCCTTGTTTGCGTTATCGAGCCTAACAAGTCGGTCAAAGGGACGCGCCGCCCGTTGGCGGTTTTGAAATTCAGTTTTTTATCAAGGTTTGGCGGCTTCGTTTAAGCTCAGTGAGCGGCGCGCCCCTTACCGTAACGTTAGGGGGCGCAACCCTTGGCAGGATTCCGTGGCGGTTTGGCTTCCGGGCTTCACCTGCTGTCCGTGCCTTGCGGGTGTGCTGTTGGGCTTGGGCGGGGTGGGTTTGGATGCCCTGCGGCGGCGTTGGCTGCTTGTGTTGCACCGGGCTTTTCCGCCCGTGGCGGTTTGGCTGCCTCCCCTGCGTCGGGCTTTCTGCCCGTGGGGCGTTGGCCTTCGGGGCACGGCTGGGCAGCCTAACATTGCGCTCAAAGGGACGGGCCGCCTCGTACGGGCGGTACACTTCAACTTTTTTTAGGCTTTGTGGCTTCGCCCGCCTCCCGTGGGCGGCCCGCCCCTTAGCTTTACGTTAGGCAATACGGAGAACTCCATGACAGATTGGTTTGGTGAAAGACAGAACAAGTTAATGTTTCAAGTGTTACTGCTTTTGGTGTTTTACTCACAAGTCGCCACTCCAAAGCTAATGAGCTTTCTGAAATGCTGGCTTTTGCCAATCTCGCCGCGCGAGAAGAATTAGGGCATCATCTGAAGGAGGTTTTCTATGATTCAAATAGTTGCTGTTGTTCATTTGAGTTTAAAGGTAAGTTGCAGCTTGGCGATACTGCGGAGAGAAAATTATTAGCGATAGCAGAGGCTACAATAGGCCAGTTTGAGTGGTTTGGCTCTGTGTATGGCGGCATAGATCCCAGTGAGCTATAGCCGCTTCAAGAATTTCGATTAGTGAGGCTTGCAATACAGTTTGTGCCGTTTTTTGCTGGTGCCGGTACTGCTCTGAGTCTTCGCCGTGCATGTTACGCTTATAATGTAGGTCTTCTAGCATCACCCTAGTCATGCGTTCAGCCCAAGGTGCGTATTCTGATTAATTTGAACAGTGATTCTGGCCGAACTTGAACACCTAAAACCTAACGCATCGGTGGAAGTGAATTTTTACTCTAAGTGTTCAACTTGGGTCAAGGAATTCATTTTTTTTCGCATAGATTCTCCTTG
>JAUGSS010000158.1:0-1013 GCA_044426515.1 Methylococcaceae bacterium
GAGGTAAAGCGGAATGAATATCGGTTTGCACCGAGTGCGAATCCATCACCAGTCCTTGCGGGGGCGATCATGGGGGTGTTTTATATTCTTGGGGGATTTTTTACCTTTGCGCCATATTTTTTCTTCGATATTGAGGTCGCGATTCCTATGGCGATTGTTCTGACTGTCGGTGCTTTGTTTTTTGTTGGTGTGCTGAAGGCAAAACTCACTGGTACGAATGTGTGGCGATCTGGTGTTGAGATGTTGGTTATTTCGTCGATGGCGGCGGGGATTGGATTTGGATTAGGGCGCTTTGTTCCTATGATTTTTCATATGAATCCCGTATTTTAATCTATGTTTTTGAAGCATTTTGCAAAAACATGGGCACCGGAATTTCCATTCAATCTTGTGTGGCTCAATTCGGATCCGTTGATGATGAAGAAGCTGAGAGGAGAGATCGTGTTGATTGATTTTTGGACGTATTCTTGTGTGAATTGTTTGCGAACGTTACCGCATGTCAAGCGATTTTATGAGAAGTATGCGAAATTTGGATTGAATGTGATTGGAGTGCATAGCCCGGAGTTTGCGTTTGAGAAGGAACAGGAGAATGTGGAGGCTGCGGTGATGGATCTTGGAGTGAAGTATCCCGTCGTGCTTGATTCGGATTTTGCGGTGTGGAATTTGTATGCCAATCGGGCGTGGCCACACCTTTACCTTGTGGATGGACGAGGGAGAATTGTTTATGAGCATGTTGGTGAAGGGGGAGAAGGAGAGACGGAGAATGCGATTCGAGAAGCATTGCGGGAGATTGGGGCGATGAACCTTCCTGCGGTTGAGGATAACGGTCATGATCACGGTGACGGAGTATGTTACCCGACGACGCCGGAGATTTACCTTGGGTATTTGCGGGGACATATTGGGAATGCGCATGACAAGATGCCGGATGCGGAGGATGCGTATGATGACGTTGGAGAGAAGGTTGATGATGTGCCGTATATTCACGGACATTGGAAGGGGACGGCGGAGTATGTTGA
>JAUGSS010000097.1:0-49351 GCA_044426515.1 Methylococcaceae bacterium
TCGTCATCATACCATAACATATTGTTTTATATTGACTGTTTATAAAAAGTAACCGCAATTTTTCAGGCTCTGCATCAAAATTGGATGAAAGGGTATTCGGGCTGAATAATTTTTCGTTTCTATTCTCGGACAGGCTCCTAGCACGATACTGCGATCTTGCTTCAATATAAAGCCCAAGCGGCGCTAAAACTAAGGATCGTAACTTGCAAACTCTTGGAATTCGAGAGCTATTTTAGATACACGCCAATACGAAAGTGGATTTCAGCCAAGGTATCGGCTTGGCTACAAGAAACTTGTCATTCATGAATACAGTTGTACCTTGCCAATTTGCGTTGCATGATAAAATCCTTCAAATTCAGCCAACACAGAGTTCAAAATCATGAATCACATTGCCGTAAAAATGCTGATGGGAGATCGGGGTAAATATCTCGGTATCGTCATGGGGCTGACTTTCGCCTCGTTGATTATGACCCAGCAACCGGCTATTTTCTTGGGGCTAATGGCGCGCTCTTACAGCTTTATATCGGATGTCGGTTTGCCTGACATATGGGTGATGGATGCCAAAGTGCAGTTCGTCGATGACATCAAACCTTTGCAGGATACCGAGCTTTATCGGGTGCGCGGCATTTCCGGAGTGCAGTGGGCCATGCCGATGTACAAAGGACTTTTAAAAGTACGTCTGGTCGACGGCACGTTTCAAACCTGTAATGTCGTCGGCCTGGACGATGCCACCTTAATCGGCGGCCCGCCGGTCATGCTGGAAGGGGCGATTGAAGATTTACGCCGTAGCGACAGTGTTATCGTCGATATAGACGGCGCCCAGGATAAACTGGGCAAACCCTCGCCGACCCCCGGCGGCAAACGCATTGCACTTAAAACAGGCGACAGCCTGGAGTTAAACGATCATCGCGCCATCGTCGTGGGCATCGCCAAGGTTACCCGCACGTTTCAGTCCCAACCGGTGATCTATACCACTTATTCCCGCGCCAAGAGTTACGCGCCCAAAGAACGCAAACTGTTGTCCTTTGTTTTGGTTAAAGCCAAACCGGGGCAAAATCTCACCGAATTGACCCGCCGTATCCGCGCAACAACCGGTTTGGCGGCTTATACGCAAGAACAGTTCAAATCCCTGACTTATGAATATTTTATGAACAACACCGGCATCCCGATTAATTTCGGCATTTCGGTATTACTGGGTTTTATCGTCGGTGCGGCCATTGCCGGCCAGACTTTTTACAACTGCACACTGGAAAATCTGCGTCAATTCGGCGTATTAAAAGCGATGGGCACCAGCAATTGGATCTTGCTGCGCATGATTTTGCTACAGGCGGTCTTAGTGGGTACTATCGGTTACGGTTTGGGCGTGGGCTTGACCGCAGTGTTCGGTTATCTGATGCGCCATTCGATACTGGCATTCAAGTTTCCGTGGCAATTGCTGCTGTTTAGCGGCGGCGGAGTGAGCCTGATTTGCGTTTTTGCCGCGCTGATCAGCATACTTAAAGTGATCCGTTTGGAACCGGCCATTGTGTTTAAAGGTTAATACATGAATCCATCGTCATTGGCGGTACGTTGTCAGAATGTGGTCAAAATTTACGATACCGGTGGGCAAAAAGTAACCGCGCTTAACGGCGTCAATTTGGATATTGCGATGGGCGAGCTGATGATGCTGGTCGGGCCGTCGGGCTGCGGCAAGACTACTTTAATTTCAGTTATCGCCGGCATTCTCGATCAGGATAGCGGCTATTGCGAAGTATTCGGCGAGGATTTACTGAATATGAGCAATCGGAACAAGCTGGATTTTCGGGCGCGCAACATCGGTTTCGTGTTCCAGGCCTTTAATTTATTGCCTTCGCTTAGTGCTGCGGAAAACGTTTCGGTACCGCTGATTATCAACGGCATGAAGCGCGCCGAAGCCGAGCGTAAAGCCGGCGCCGTGCTGGAGCAAGTCGGCTTGGGCGCGCGGGTATCGGCTTTATCTTCGGAGCTTTCCGGCGGACAGCAGCAACGTGTCGCTATTGCCAGGGCGCTGGTGCATAGCCCGAGACTGATTGTTTGCGACGAGCCCACCAGTTCATTGGATCATGAAACCGGGCACAATGTGATGACCTTACTCAAGGATGTGGCTTTGCATAAAGACCGGACACTGGTCATCGTGACTCATGATGCCCGGATTTTCGGTTTCGCCGATCGTATTGCCGAAATGGATGACGGTCATATTGTTGAGGTGAAATATGAAAATTAAAAAATTTCACTACGAAGGACAGGAAGTACGCGGGTTCCCAAGCTCCAGCTTCGCGAGACGGGAAGCTGGAGCTTCCAGACTGCATTCCCAAACTGGAGCTCTCATCGTTATACACAAATGTCCAAGTACACCTCGTTCCCACGTGCTGCGTGGGAATGCAGTGCTGGAGGCATTCGCGTAGGACGTGCCGTGCGCGCCTTGGGGAACTCAGAGACCGACAGGATTTAACTTTAGCCAAGTGGCCCTTGAGCAGCTCGACACCTATAACGCTAGCGTTTCAAGCCGCTCAACTGATTTCATGCGCGTTATAAGGCGCGCACGGCACGTCTACGTCGGCTGTCCGGTATCACTTCAGCATGACGGCTCTTGAACAGCGTTGTGTATAACGGTGAGCACGGCGCGTGGGAACGAGAATTCCGGCATCCCTGCCAGAAGATGGTGTCTCGTAAACACTTGTGTATAAAGACGAGAGCTGGAGCTTGGGAACGAGCGCTTGGGTTTAGCGAATTACCGTCGATGGCACTGGATTCATTCTGTGCTCTAACGGGTCCGTTTCCATGCCGGAATGACGACGGTAACTTAAGGTGTGTAGGAACATTGAAGTTAATCGTACAGGCCGAAATATTTTTAAATTACTTTAAATCTATCCACAGGAGGTGAAATGCAAGTCAAATACACATTACCAATACTGGCAACAACAGGCTTCCTTTTTGCCTCTTATATGGTCGTCAGCAGCAATAAGCCGATACCGGTTGCTCCCGCCGTGGCCGCGCCTGCCTCTGCGCCGTTTAAAGCGTTTATTGCCGGGGCGGGTATAGTCGAGGCAAAAAGCCGGAACATTGCCATCGGCACGCCGTTGTCCGGCATCGTCAAGACCGTGGCGGCCAAAGTTGGCGATAAAGTTAAGGCCGGTGCGCCGCTGTTTTCTCTGGACGACCGCGATACCCATGCCGAGTTAGCCGTTAAACTCGCCGATCTTGCAAAAGCTCAGGCCGGTGTTAACGAAGCCAATGCGTCACTTAAAGATACCCAATCGCTGAGCGATTTGGCCGAAGCGGTGAGCGACCGGCGCGCCATCAGTTCCGAGGAACTGCTTAGGCGGCGCAATGCCTTGCTTATCAACGCAGCAAGGCTGGGCAGCGCGAAAGCCCTGGTGCAACAAGCCGAAGCCGGGCTGATAGCTACGCAAACCACATTGGCCCGGCTCACAGTTCAGACTCCGGTAGCCGGCGAGGTGTTGCAAATCAACATCCGGCCGGGCGAGTTCGCCCAAGCCGGAGCCCTGAACACGCCGTTGCTGGTGTTGGGCAATATGGATCAGCTGCATGTGCGGGTGGACATCGACGAGAACGATGCCTGGCGGTTCGACAAAAGCAGCAAGGCCGTCGCTTTTCTGCGCGGCAATCGAAACTTTAAAACCGATCTGGTCCTGGCTTATGTGGAACCGTACGTGATACCCAAAAAATCGCTGACCGGCGACAGCACCGAACAGGTTGATACGCGTGTATTACAGGCACTCTACAGTTTTGACAGAAATCAATTGCCGGTTTATGTGGGTCAGCAGATGGACGTATTCATTGAAGCCAAGGATTATGCCGTCGATGTTGGTTCGTTGTTATGATCCGTCACTCGCTTGCGTTGTTTGCCATCTTGCTGTTACCCGGTTGCTCTGCGGTCGGCCCCGATTATGAACGCCCGGCAATCCCGGTCCCCCAACAATGGAGCGAAACAACTGCCGGTATAAACCCCCACCCGGTGCAACCTGATAAATGGTGGAAGTCTTTTAATGATCCGCTACTCGACAAACTGATCGGCGAGGCCATCGCTTCCAATCCGGATTTGAAGCTTGCCTTAGAACGGGTTAAAGACGCCCGCGTCCTGCGTTCCGCAACCATTGCCGCAGGCTTGCCCAGCCTGGACGCCAAGAGCAATGCCGGCAGACGTTTCAACAACACATCCTCACCGGCTTCCCAAGCCGGCGGCACATCTTCTGTAGGCGGCGGTTTTGGTATCGGCAACCAATTCATCAACATTTTTCAACTGGGCTTCGACGCCCAATGGGAACTGGATTTTTTCGGCGGCGTCAGGCGTGCGGTAGAAGCCGCCGATGCAACGATTGATGTCGAAGTCGAAAACAGCCGGGATGTTCTGGTGACTTTATTGGGCGAAGTCGCCCGCAACTACATTGAATTACGCGCCAATCAAAGCTTGGCCGCAATAACCCGTGAAAATTTACACGCGCAACAGGAAAGCCAAGAGCTGCTGCAAATCCGGCAACAAACCGGACTTGCGAGCATGCTGGAAGTGGCCCAGGCTCAAGCCCAGACGGCTACGGCACAAGCGCAGTTGCCGAATGATGAAACGGCAGTTAAGCAATCGATCCATGCACTCAGTGTATTGCTCGGCAAAGAACCCGGCGCACTGGCTGTTCGGCTTGATCGGCAAGGCGTTATTCCGGCCGTTGCCGCTAATGTGATCGCTAATCTTCCGTCCGAATTATTACAACGCAGACCGGACATTCGCCGCGCCGAACGGCAACTGGCCGTAGCCAACGCATCCGTTGGCGTTGCCACCGCCGAGCTGTACCCGAAAATCAATCTGGCGGCGTTCATCGGTTTGCAAAACACGACCATCACCGACTTCACCCCGCTCGGAAAATCATGGTCGGCCGCGTCATCATTAACGATGCCGATTTTTAATTGGGGAAAACTGAACGCCAATATCAAAAGCAAAAAAACGCAATTCGAGCAAGCCTTGCTGACTTATCAGTCCACGGTATTATCGGCTTTTAAGGAAGTGGAAGATGCGCTGATCGCCTACAGCAAAGAGCAGGAGCGGCGCAAAGCCTTAGTCAAAGCCGTTGAAGCCAATCAACTGGCGGTTCAGTTAGCCAACGAGCGCTATCAAAAGGGCTTGACCGCGTTTCTCGATGTATTGGCCAGCCAAACGGCGCTTTATCAGGCTCAGAGCTTGTTGGCCGCCAGCGAATCCCGGCTTTCCGGCAATCTGGTTGCCCTCTACAAAGCGTTAGGGGGCGGCTGGCAAACCGAGGCTATCGTAGGCGAGGTTAAAAAATAGCCTGATTATTATGAACGGCGAAAGACTATGACTTTAGGCTCCCGCTTAAATGCTTGTCTCCTTAATTTAATTAATTTACAACGTCAACACGCCGTCACGGTAATCGCGAAACGCCTGTTCGATTTCTTCGCTGCTGTTCATTACAAACGGACCGGACTGTACAACCGGTTCTTTTAACGGTAGCGCGGCTAATACCAAAAATCGCGCCGGTTGCTCTTGTGTTGCCAACTGTATGCTATCGCCGTTAATGAACCGTCCCAACTGCCCGGCTTTTAATATCCTGTCCGATGCGCCGACAGCCAGCTCGCCTTTGTAAACATAGACCAAGACCGTATGTTGCTCATCTATCGGTATATCGAACTGTTGCTGCCTGCTTAACGATACGTCGCAGTACAACGGCTGTGTTGTTACGCCGGTTACCGGACCGGATATTTTTTGTGTTTCGCTCACATAGTCGCCGGCGATGACTTTGATGTAACCGCCATCCGCCAATTCAACACGAGGGATTTTCGCAGCGGCAAATTCCTGGTAATGCGGCGGTTTCATTTTTTCTTTGGCAGGCAGGTTAATCCATAACTGAAAGCCGTGTAACAAGCCGTTTTCCTGTTCCGGCATTTCCGAATGAATAATGCCGTGCGCGGCCGTCATCCATTGCACGCCACCGGCACGCAAATGCCCTTCATTACCCAGGTGATCGCGGTGCAACATTGCGCCTTCCAGCATATAAGTTACGGTTTCAAAGCCGCGATGCGGATGATCGGGGAAACCGCCGATATAGTCCGTCGGTTCATCGGAACCGAATTCATCCAACAAAATAAAAGGATCGAAAGCGTTTTTTTGCTGCTGACTGACGATACGTTTTAGTTTAACACCGGCTCCATCCGAAGTATTTTGCCCGCTTATGACAGCCGCGAGTTGTCGTGTTTGCTTATTCATCTTTAGCCTCCAGTAGTGTTGTCTCGATCAGAACGTCCAGTGAATACCTTCCTCCACCGATAAATATCAGCGCCGTAGTCGTCGATAATAAAGCCAACGCATATTCAACGCCATGCGTATCCAGAAAAAAGCCGTTTCCCCAATGCACCCAAAACAATGCCACCAGCATCGTTACCGCATTAATCGTCGCCGCCGGACGCGTCAACAAACCAAGCATTAACGCGATTCCGCCAAAAAATTCGGCGCTGCCCGCCAATATCGCCATCGCAAACCCCGGATTCAAACCTACCGACGCCATCCATTGCCCGGTTCCGTCCAATCCGTAACCGCCAAACCATGCGAATAATTTTTGGCTGCCATGCGCCGCCAGGATTAAACCGGTAGGAACGCGCAGTATGACAGCTTCCAATCCTGCGCCGGAAACCACTGTTTTATTAATTAAATTTTTCATAACAACCTCATAAGTGTTTAATAATTTGAAACCTCACATTCATTGTAAGCTTGCCTTAAATAATAAAAAGCGATAGATTTTGTTTAATAAGTTCAAAATATTTGAACAATAATTACAAACAGAAAACATGAAATATCCCATCACCCTTGATGCCCTGGAAGTGCTGGATGCGATAGCCCGGAAAGGCAGTTTTGCCGCTGCGGCTAATGAACTATTCCGAGTTCCTTCGGCAATCTCTTATAGCGTACAGAAACTGGAACAGGACCTGAATGTGGTCTTGTTTCGCAAGGAAGGCAGGAAAGCCGTATTAACGCAGGCAGGAAAAATATTGCTTGAACAAGGCCGAGAAATCCTGGAGGCAACGGAACGCTTGGCTATAGCCACCAAAAAAACGCATAGCGGTTGGGAACCTGTATTCAATATCGCGATAGATTCGATTTTGAGCTTTGATTTTATCTATCCGTTAATAGCTAAGTTTTACGAGGTATTGCCGAATATTGAAATCAATCTTTATGAAGAAGTATTGGGCGGCGCGCAAGAAGCGATAGCCAGTAACCGGGCTGACTTGGTCATAGGCGCAGGTGCTGAACCCACGCCGAATCAAGGCATTAAATATCAAAAGATTCAGCAGATTGAATGGATTTTTACCGTTGCGCCGGGCCATCAACTAACCCAAGCATCGCTACCGCTATCCCGGCAACAGATTGAGCAGCACCGTTTTATCGTGGTCAGGGATTCATCCAGGAATCAAGCGCCGCAAAGCCATCGGGTATTCAGCAAGCGTCCGGTATTGAGCGTTCCGTCAATAGCGGAAAAGATCAACGCTTTAAGCTCGGGTTTAGGTATCGGCTTTTTACCGGCTCACCGGATTCAGGATATGCTTAAACAAGGCCTGCTGATCGCGTTGCCGGTAGACGATACGATACCGACAGAGACTCTCTACATGGCCTGGAAAACGACCAATAAAGGCAAAGTCTTGCACTGGTTTATCGAGCAGTTATCTCTGCATGATTTCATTTATAGACTTTCAGATAAATAATTTCCATCTTCGATTAATACAGATAACATCCCTCTAAGAGATGTTATCTGTGAAGCAGCCTAAGCTATTTGAATCCACACCTATTACCGGCCAAGATCCTATAGGAATAAGCCAAGCCGTAAGTATTGCCAATCAGATATTTCCGGGTGAGGTTATTACTACGATCTTCCTGCCTTTGGAGTCAGCACCCGCTTGGGTTTCTCCCAAAAAACGGTGCTGCAAAGAATTGACCTAAGCCGTTATTCATCTGCGCAAATCCGTGTTGATCTGTAGCTTGGCTGCTTTTTCTAGGATCATAGGGGCGAAGGCCGATACAATACCGAGTACTTTATTTTGCACGATAAGACCGGAAATTTACTCTCCGGACCTTTGTCGGACGGCTTCGCCTTGAGTATTAAAAATGCCCCATAGACTATTATCCATCGACATTCTGCGCGGCTTGGTCATGGTGCTAATGACACTCGACCATACCCGCGACTTTTTCAGCGAATCTCATTTCGAGCCTACCGATCTCGACAAGACATCGGTAGCACTATTTCTGACCCGCTGGATAACCCATTTTTGTGCGCCGATCTTTGTTTTTCTTGCCGGTACCGGCGCCTATCTTTCATCAGTCCAGCCAAACGAAAAATCTCCACTGAGCGGATTTCTGCTAAAACGCGGTGTGTTGCTGATTTTTATCCAGATCAGTATCGAAGCCCTGGCCTGGAATTTCAAAGTAGACTTCCGTCATATCGAAGGCGGCGTATTATGGGCTATCGGCTGGTCGATGATAGTCATGGCCGGCCTGGTAAGGTTGCCGATGAATTGGATAATCGGTTCCGGCTTCTTGGTCATCGCGGGACATAACCTGTTCGATGATGTCCAAGCTGCGGATTTAGGCGGTTTTGCGCCGTGGTGGGCAATACTGCATACCGGGGATGTCGTTCATCTGGGCGGGGAATGGCTGATTCAGCCGTATTACCCGTTGCTCCCCTGGATTGGGGTAATGGCTGTGGGTTTTGCTTTCGGCAAGCTCATGAACTGTTCCGGTTCCGAGCAGCGCAGGCGGCGGATATTGCTGATATTGGGCGTAACGTTAATAACGAGTTTTATCCTGCTGCGGTTTATCAATGTTTACGGCGATCCTCATCCTTGGCAGGTCCATAGCGATCCGGCATTTACGGCACTTTCGTTCCTCAATTGCCGTAAATATCCGCCTTCCCTGCTGTATGTCCTTATGACGCTGGGGCCGGCGATGGTTTGTTTAGCTTTTTTCGATCAGCGGGATTCCCGAAGCCCGGTGTTTTTGATTGTCTTCGGCAGAACGCCTTTGTTTTTTTATATCGTGCATCTGTTTCTGATTCATCTGCTGGCTGTAATACTCGCCGCACTGACCGATGGCCCGGTATCTGCGATTATGATCGGGCCTTGGTCGCCGCAAATGCCGGACAGTTACGGCTATGGGCTTGCTGTGGTTTATTCGATTTGGTTGTTTGTAGTACTGCTGCTGTTCCCGCTTTGTCGTTGGTATGACGCGTTTAAGCGGCGCAACCGGCATTGGACTTGGTTGAAGTATATATAACGTCAATCACCTAAAATGGCAGTCCGGCTTCTCCATGAGACCGGTTTATGAATTCCCCTTTGAAGGAGGCTTTGACCTTTAATCACCAGCGGCAAGGCGCTGTAGAGGAATGAGTTCGCTACATTCTTGGCGATTAACGATGCCAATGTTGCTTGATTTGCAGGCGTAAGTCATCAGTCCCCATACAAGGTATAATGCACGCATCTTTTTCTTTCCCAGTCAGCGCCGTCAAATCAGCTTGAATTTTTCTGGTTTTTCAAGGGCTGCGTAGTTACCAATAATGAATAATGAGAAATTTATTTGAATTTGCCGAAGCGTTTTTTCATCAGGTCGATGTCGATGAAAAGTTAGCACTGACTCATCAGGCGTGGCATGCTTATATGACCGGGGAATTAACGTTCAGCTCAGATCGGCCTGTATTGCCGATAGATCGGATAAAGTTTCCCGAACGGCCGGAGTTATTGGCTCCGCGCCAGATGCCCCGGCGGAAATTGACTACAGCCGACGGTGTTGCGGCTTTTTTTCATGCCATTGCCCATGTTGAATTCGTCGCTATATATCTGGCTTGGGATATTTTGTATCGTTTTCGCGGCATGCCCGAGCAATTCTATCGGGACTGGTTGCGTGTTGCCGATGAAGAAGCTCAGCATTTTGCATTAATCAGGACGCATTTGCGGGCGATGCGGATCGATTACGGCGATTTACCCGCGCACAGCGGTTTATGGGATCATGCCAAAGATACCGCGGAGGATTTAGCGGGCAGGTTGGCAATGGTTCCCCGGTGCATGGAAGCGCGTGGACTGGATGTGACGCCCGCGCTTATTGAAAAATTCAGCAGACTGGGCGATGATGCGAGCGTGGCAATTTTAACGCGCATTTTGACTGACGAAGTTGGGCATGTAGAGCTGGGTTCTTACTGGTTTAAGTTTGTTTGTCGGCAACACGGCTTTGAAGCTGAAGCTAAATACCGGGAGTTAATCGAACAATACTATATCGGCGGTAAGCCTAAAGGCCCGTTTAACAGGGAGTTGCGCAAAATTGCCGGTTTTTCGGACGCCGAGTTGGATTGGCTGGAATGTTAAAGATAAGCGGATGACTCATTCACCACGAAATTCACCGAGAAAAATCAAGATAAAAACGTCGTATTCTTCGTGGTGATATGTCTTAAGTTGACCGAGGACCGGAACATCTGGAAACAACGATGACAGACACCCCCACAAATCAGGATATACCGCCCACACTGGAAATCGTTGAACAAGACAACAAGCAGCTTTGTGCCAAATTATCAGGCAGTTGGAATCTTCGCAGTTTGGTTGCGGCGCCTGCGCTGAAGCGAAAAATCAGCTCCTGCGCCGCCAATAAAAATATGCAATGGGATATGAATTCGGTTGAGGTGCTCGATAGCGCCGGTGCGTTGATCCTCTGGAAAGCCTGGGGAAAAAAACGGCCGCTTGCGTTGCAGATGAAGCCTGAGCATCTGCGTTTATTCGAGCGCTGGCAAGCCCAGGAAATTCCTAAACTCAAACCGGCCGGTTCCCATTCAAGCCTAATTATTAAATACGGCTATCAACTGTTTGCCAATTTTTGGGGCCAGTGCCTGCAACTGGTAACTTTGTTAGGTCAGCTGTTTTTGGATATAGGCTATCTGTTACTGCATCCGGGCGATATTCCCTGGTCGGAAATTTCCATCACGATTTATGAATCCGGAGTTAGGGCTTTGGGTATCACCGCGCTGGTCGGCTTTTTGATCGGCATTGTGCTCAGTTATTTGTCGGCGTTGCAACTGAAGATTTTCGGGGCGGAGATTTATATCATCGATATTCTGGGCTTGAGCGTTATTCGCGAGTTAGGGCCTTTGTTGGCGGCTATTCTGGTTGCCGGCCGTTCCGGTTCGGCAATGACGGCGCAAATCGGCATCATGCGGGTGACCGAGGAACTCGATGCACTATCGGCAATGGGCATATCCCATTCCTTACGCCTGACGCTGCCCAAGGTAACGGCATTGGCCATCGTCCTACCGCTGATAAGCGTATGGACCAGTGCCATGGCGCTGATAGGCGGCATGGTTTCGGCGCAAAATACCTTGGACATCAGTTATCAGCAATTTTTCCTTAAATTGCCTGATGTGGTGCCGCTGACTAACGTTTTTATCGGCTTGGGAAAAAGCGCTGTTTTCGGTTTGATGATTGCGCTGATTGCCTGTCATTTTGGTTTCCGGATCAAGCCGAATACCGAAAGTCTGGGCAATGAGACCACTAATTCCGTGGTAGCGGCTATTACCGTGGTGATTATGGTCGATGCGGTATTTGCTATTCTGTTTATGGATGTAGGGATGCCATGAGTGATTCATACGCAATACGGCTGGAGCATGTCTGGACTAGCTTTGGCGATCCCGGCAAGGGCGGCAAGATTGTTCATCAGGATATTAATCTTTGCCTGGATTATGGCGAAATTTTGGGCCTGGTAGGCGCGTCAGGTTGTGGTAAGACGACTTTGCTCCGCGAGATCATTGGCCTGCAAACACCCAGTCAAGGCGAGGTATTCGTAATGGGGCAGTCTTTGAACAATGCTAATTCCGATCACGGTCAGCGGCTGCGTAACAATTGCGGTGTGCTGTTTCAGAAAGGCGCGTTATTTAGCGTTTTAAATGTTTTTGATAATATTGCCTTTCCACTGCGGGAGCTGGGCTTCGATGATGAGGAATTAATTGCGCGCATCGTGTTTATGAAGCTGGCAATGGTTGGCTTAGCCGCCAATGATGCCTGGTTAAAACCGGCCGATTTATCGGGTGGCATGATCAAACGGGTCGCGCTGGCCCGCACCATGGTCCTGGAACCCGGATTGCTGTTGCTTGATGAGCCGACCTCGGGTCTCGATCCTATTTCCAGTGAAGACTTTGTCAGTTTGCTGTCCGAGTTGCATAAGGATCTTCGTTTTACGGTAGTCATGGTGACCCATGATTTGGATATATTGAGGGATTTGTGCACCAAAGTTGCAGTGCTGGCGGATAAGCAGTTGATCGCTTTTGGTACCCTGGCTTCCGTTCTAAATTGCAAGCATCCTTTTGTGGAGAAATTTTTTCACAATAAACGCGCTGAACGGGTATTTCAATATATCGCCAGGGATGGTGTGTATGCCGCAAGTCTGCCGGGAGCAGGCGCGGCAATCGCCAGGGATGGTGTGTATGCCGCCAGCCTGCCGGGAGCAGACGCGGCAATCGCCAGGGATGGTGTACATGCCGCAAGCCCGCCGGAAGCGGGCGCGGTTCAGGAGACTCCTCATGGGTAGAGAAAACCATGCACTGATTACCGGCCTGTTTTTAATTGCTTTGGTAACGGCATCGACGGCGGTTATTTTCTGGATTGGCACCATGGATCAGGAACGCAATCAATATGTTATTTCAACGCGGGCATCTGTTTCCGGTCTTAATCCGGAATCTACGGTGTTTTATCGGGGCATAGCGGTGGGCAAAGTACTCAATGTTCAGTTTGATCCTGTAGATTCCGGCAATATTCTTGTTCCTATTGAGGTCGATAAGAATATCGTGCTGAGTAAAGGGGTTTACGCGACCTTGCGTTTAAAAGGCGTGACCGGCTTGACCCAGATTCAACTGGAAGATTCCGGTACAATTTCCGAAGAGTTATTGCCGGGGGATGATCCCGTGTCCCGAATTCCTTTAGTGCCGTCGTTGACCGACAAGCTGATGGATTCCGGGGAAGAGCTTTTGCATAAAGCCGATCATTTGATGCAACGGCTAAGTGCGCTGTTAACCGATGAAAACGAAAAAAATATCGGCGGCATTCTAAACAACCTGAAATCATTGACCGACAAACTTTCGGAGTTGCAAAACAGCGTCGATAAGGCGCTGGCTGAGGTGCCCGCACTGACGACTGATGCTCGAAAAACCCTGCATAATATCGATGCATTGGCTAACGATTTACAGGGCTTATCCAAGGAAATGCAAAATCTCAGCGCAAAAGCAGCCGACCTTGTCGAGGGCGGCAGAGCTACCGGCGATGCTTTGACGCAGACGACATTGCCGAAAGTTAACAAGCTGCTGACTGAGTTACAGGCAACAACGCAACAGGTAAAAAGAGCCGCAGCAATGCTCGAAAACGATCCGCAGGGATTGCTGCTCGGGCCAACGCAACAAGATTCCGGGCCGGGTGAGCCGGGCTATAAGGAACAACAATGAAATACCTATTAATCGGATGCTTAGCATTTGCGAGCGCGGGTTGTAGCGTTAGCGCCAAACAGCCGGCGCTGCATGACTTCGGTTTGGTTATGTCAACGGCGGCTCATCAAGGCAAAGCGTCGATTAACGTTAATGCGCCGACTTGGCTTTGGGATAATCGTATCCGCTATCGACTGCTTTATTCCTCACCTTCTCAAGTCAGGTTCTACGGTTTGGATCGCTGGATTGCTTCGCCGCCTGAATTGTTTGAGCAACTGTTGAACTTCAGCGCTAAGGCTCAGGGTTATGCATTGATAATTCGGCTACAGGATTTTGAACAGCAATTTGATGCGCCGGATCGAGCGCGCGTGGTGCTGCGCTTCTCCGCAGAAGTTTATGCTGCCGATAATAAACAGAAGCCGAATACGCAAGAATTTTATCTGCAACAATCCGCTAAAACGCCCGATGCGGCAGGTGCAATCAGCGGCTTTACTGATCTGGCGCGCCAAGCCGCGGAAAGGATTCAGGTTTGGCTCATGGCACTATCAGATCATCAGGATTAAATCTATGAGTACATTGCGCTAGGCAAAAAAAACTCCCAATGCCGGTGGACAAAGGGAGAAAAGGTGTACAGATACTGGATAGCTCTGAACTTTCATACTACGAGGAGGTACATGAAACTATTGGAGACCAGTCATTAAGTCCTGATCTCGGAGCAAGCCTGCTGAAAACAGCAACGCTTGTGAATAACGGTTGAAAAAGTATGCCGGATAAGTCCCCTGATAAACATCAATCCGATCGGAATCTCCGTATAAAATCGGTTAAGGTACGGCTTTTTGCTTGATTAGAATTATACGTAGGTAGTTATACGCTTACAATATGGTTGAAAAGCAATAGATTATTTCTTTTTTGTTGATAGTTATTAAGCCCTCAGTCGTAACTTTTCCTTATGTAACTAAAGTTGGAAGATTTTATTTAACCCGCTATTATTTTTGTCCGGGATAGACAAAGTCGGCTATTTCCCCGATGAATAATAGAAATAATGTAGGTAAAACGTAAACTAACTCACATAATATTAGTGGCCGGCAATGATTCACTGTGCCGGTTTCCGTTCTTTAACCGAGCTGAATAATGACAACACTTCGCAACCCACTAAACCCCATTTCTATCGCCCTAGTGATAACAATATCGCTTGCGGCCTGTACCGAAAAAGCAGCAGAAAACAGTAAGCAAACAAAAGTAGCCATACCCCCTGTGGCGACAGCGACAGAAGACCAAATCGCCCAGTTGCAAAAAGAAGCGCAAGCGGGGGATTCTGATGCTCAATACAACCTCGCTTATATGTATGAAAATGGTATAGGCGTACCCAAGAACGAAGCCAAGGCGCTTGAGTTATATCAAAACGCAGCGCATCAGGGGCATTCCGGCGCGCAAACTAATCTTGACGCTATGAGCTCATCGAAGTAAACGGAATGCTTTAAAATGCTTAACCAAATTAAACTTTTTTTCAAGCAACATCTTGCGCTTTCGGCGCCGGAAGATATTTCTGAACACAAACTGCAACTTGCGGCCGTGGTCTTATTCCTGGAAATGATGTATATGGGCGATAAAGTCGAGCCCAAAGAACAGGAAATTATTTTAGCCTTAGTTCATCAGAGCTTTTCTTTATCTGCCGAACAAGCAACTTCTTTAATAGCGTTAGCCGAACAACAAAGAAAACAGGCGACTGATTATTTTCAATTCACTTCCTTGATCAATAAAGAATACAGTCAGTTCGATTAATTGAATCGCTTTGGAAAATTGCTTTTATTGACGGCGTATTAGATATGAATGAAGAATATCTGGTGCGAAAGATTGCAGATCTTTTACATGTCCCCCATAGCGCTTTTATTATGACGAAGAACCGGGTAGGTCCGGAGAAAATCCTATCTCGCGGTTAATTGATTATACAAATACGTTTAATGAAAAATTATAATTCCAGCGATCTCTCTCACCATATCTTACCGAACTCTGCAACCATGGTGGGCGTCTGCATCATGGTCATCAGTATCGTTAAAAGCATGGCGCCGGGACTAACCAACTACCTGATCGATAAAGCTTTGGCTATTGACAGTTTATTGTTCATGATTAGCGCTTTACTATCATTTTCATCGATTCGCTTAGAACGGAGTACTGAACGTTTGGAGCGTTGGGCGGAAATGATCTTTTTATTGGGCTTGATCTCAATGACACTGATTACAGTGATTTTTTCTTTTGAGATTGTTTAACTAATAGGCAGGCCGGCTGAATGATTGAGCAAGCCCAAGCCCAAAAACAACTCTTTTCATCATGACTCTTTTTAAATGAAACCGATTTTTTACCGTCCTGCTCAGCGCCGCGGCTTAGCCTTTCTGGGTTTGTTGTTGCTGGCTCTGGCCATACTCGGCGGTATGATCTGGCGCAATGTACATCACTTTGAAACGGTTTTTTCTTATGTCAATTATTCGCACCGTATCCAAAATGTATCGGTGGGCTTGCAGCAATCGCTGATTGAATACCTGACCGAAACAGTGTCGGATTCACATCCCGAAGCGCTGACTAAAACATTGGATGAGATGGATGCTTTAATGATGGATAATCGCTATCTGTCTACGGAGACTAGAGCCAGCCTGGAAACGGTCAGAACCATGCTGGCCGATTTATCGGTACAAAAAAAAGAAGAACGGCATAATCGCCTGTTGACAGCTCTCAAATTAATGAGCGAAACGCTGGATAACGAGTCGTTGCAACGTGAAGAATTGCTGGAAGATATCAGCCGGGATACCCAAACCGAATTATATGTGGCCCTGGCTATATTCCTGGCGATATTATTTGTGGCGGTTTTATTTTTACGCTTCCGAATCCTGCATCCGCTTAATGATTTGAGAGAACTGCTGCAGCGCTTGACTGAAGAAAACTTCACCCCGATCACCACGGATCACCTTGATCCGCTGCTGCTGCCGGTGTTTAACAGCTATAACGAAATGATTAAACATCTCGCAGAGCTGGAAGATGCCAATCGTTTACATGCCCAATCCTTGCAACATGAAGTCAGATTGGCTACGCAAGCCTTGCTGGAACAGCAATACAGTCTGGCGAGAGCCGACCGCCTGGCGGCAATAGGCGAAGTCGCAGCAGAATTGGCCCATGAGATACGTAACCCATTGGCGGGAATTCAAATGGCGATCCATAATTTACGCCGCGAAATCGATGATAAAGACCAATTAGAGAGACTGGATTTGATCAACGCCGAACTGAAGCGAATGGCGAGACTGCTTAACGATATGCTCGATCAAAGCCGCCATTCGCCGGAAGTGGCCGGCACTTTTGATATGCGGACGTTAATTCGGAACTTGGTAGCGTTAACGCGTTACCAGATTGCCGAAACCATACGCCTGGAAATAGACGCCCCCTACCCGTTGCCGGTACATCTGCCTGAAAGCGGAATACGGCAAGCCTTGCTGAATTTGATACTGAATGCCGCCGATGCGCTTGAAGGTAATCCCGGCACTATCTGTATCAAGGCTCGGACAGACAAACAGGGATTACGCATCGACGTGCAGGATGACGGCATCGGTTTTTCCAAGGATATGCTGGAGCATGGTATCCGGCCGTTTCGCACCAGCCGTCAACGCGGTACCGGTTTGGGACTGGCTATGGTACAGCGCTTTGTAAAAAACGTCGGTGGTACAATTGTCCTCACCAATCAACCGACACATGGCGCATGCGTCTCCATATTGCTGCCCAATGACTGTATCGTCAGAGATAAATTATGATAGAAACCCTGCTCATCATTGAAGATGAAAAACTGTTAGGCTCCGAGTTGTCCCGCCATTATCGGCAATCCGGTTGGGAAGTGGTGCTGACTACCCGCCTGAGTGAGGCCAAGGAATTATTGCTGAATAAAAAACTGGAACCGTTACTGATTCTTTCGGATATGAATTTGCCGGATGGTAATGCGCTGGATTTCATGGAAAAAATCAAAAAGAATATTAATTATACCGATGACGTCAAGGCGCAAGGAGCCATGCCGGGAGCATTTGCCGACGACTCCAGGGATGGAGGAGGTACGACCTCACGGATGAGGGAGGTAGAGCAACGCATGGAGCGGTTGCCGGGAGCATTTGCCGAATGGTTATTCTTAACCGGCTACGGCAGTGTGCCGGATTCGGTCAGGGCATTACGGCTGGGCGCTTATGACTTCCTGGAAAAACCCTGCGATTTAGAGCGCCTTGACTTGGTAGTCGCCAGCGCTGCGCGTAGTGCGTCGATCCAGCGACGGGTTGTCGATCAAACCAAGCACCGGCATCGGCGCTATTCGCCGGATGCTTATGTCGGCCATAGTCAACAGGCGCAAGGCATACGGCAGTTATTGGCAAAGCTCAATCAAGTGCCGTTCAGCGCGCTGATTATCGGCGGCGAGAGCGGCACCGGCAAAGGCTTGGCAGCGCGCATCTTGCATTACGGCAGTTCCCGCGCCCAGCAGCCGATGATTGAAGTCAACTGCGCGGCGTTACCTCGGGAATTGCTGGAATCGGAATTATTCGGCCATGAACCCGGCGCATTTACCGGAGCCGCAGGACGGCATCGCGGACTGCTCGAACAGGCCGATGGCGGCACCCTGTTCATGGACGAAATCGGCGAAATGCCATTGGATTTACAGGCCAAATTGCTCAAAGTAATCGAAGATCACAAAGTCCGGCGCTTGGGCGGGGAAAAGGAAATTCAGGTCGATGTGCAGATAGTTGCCGCCAGTAACCGCGACTTGGAAAAAATGGCCCAGGACGGCAGTTTTCGCGCCGATTTATATCATCGTTTAAGCGTGTTCAAACTGATCTTACCGCCGCTACGCGAGGCGGTGGAAGATCTGGACGAGTTGGTGCCGTTATTTGTCGCCGAATATAACGCCAAAGCCGGACGGCAGGTTAAAGACATCCCCGATACGGTGTGGGACAAGCTGAAAGCGCATTACTGGCAGGGCAATGTCAGGGAGTTACGTAATGTCATTGAACGCTGCGTATTATTCGCCGACGGACCGACATTTCCCGGACAATGGCTGCAATTGCCCGGACAGCCTTCCGTAGAAGCGTTGCAAACCGATCAGGGCATTTGGTTGCCTTTGGATGGCAGCATGGCGCTGGACGATATGGATTGCTTTATCATCAAGACAGCCCTGGAACGGGCGGACAACAATCTGACCGCAGCAGCCAGAGCGCTGGGCGCTACGCGGGAAACGCTACGCTACCGGGTGCGAAAATATAATTTAAAAACAGCCGATTGATAAGAGCAGCCTCCATCTACGCTGGTGACTTGCCCCTGGCTGAGTGTAGCGGTAATGGCAGCCATGTTGAATCGATAGCCTGTTTTTCAACAGGCTGAGTAGTCAGAATTACGGTGTGGAAAAATCCTCTACCACACCGGCATGAGTGATGGAGTTGCGTTTGGGCGCGACCGCGTGAACACCGGCACCACGTTTAGCAAAGGCTTGCCAAAAAGCGTGATAATCATCTGCATCGCGAATCCGGGCAACAGCAAGCAAAGCATCCCGCGCCTCTAAAAAAGTAGGTTTGGCGGGGGTGAACTTAAGCGATGCGACTAAATAATCCAACATGCGCTCACGCGCTTGGCTAAAAGTGTAGCGATTCGTGTCATTAAGCAATTGGCTGTAGGCTTCCCATAACATAGACGCCCACACTTCGCCGCTGTTATGAACTTCCGCGTTATCCGCTCCCGTCAGGTTAAATCACCCCCGGCAAAGCCGGGGGGTTATTATTGTTAGCCCCTCAAAGGGGCATATTCATGAATCGGGGCTTGTCCCAGCTGCTTTGGCCGTTTTTTCCATTTAAGGAGAAGTTTGTGCATCAACCCGAATCCGTTATAGCGCCAAACAATCGTCAGGCTATTTTCGGTTACCTGTTTGTTTTACTCGGCGCGCTTGGCTTTTCCGCCAAAGCGGTATTGGTCAAACTGGCTTACGGCTACAGCCATCACCTGGACGCCATCACCTTGATGGTATTACGCATGGCGATTTCCTTGCCGTTTTTCCTGGCGGTTGCGTTATGGTCGGCCAACGCTGCGGCAAAAACAAACGTTGCGCAGCGCTTAAACAGACAAGACTGGCTAATGATTTTCGGTTTGGGCTTATTGGGTTATTACCTTGCCAGTCTCCTTGATTTTGCAGGGCTGCAATACATCTCGGCAGGCCTTGAGCGCTTAATCATCTTCCTCTACCCGACTTTTGTGGTTTTGTTCACGGCGGGACTGCAACGCCGGACCATTAACCGCCATCAAGCGCTTGCGTTGGCTTTAAGCTATGCCGGGATGATTTTGGTGTTCGTTGACAACAGGGCGGCAATAACGTCATCGGGATTGTTGTTTGGTTCATTATTGGTTTTAGCCAGCGCCATTGCCTTCGCCTTCTTTTTGATGGGCAGCGGCATGATGGTTAAACGGATAGGTTCGACACGCTTTACCGCCTATTCGATGACGGTAGCCTGTTTGGCGACCGGCTTGCATTTCGTGATTCAGCATGGCGTTAAATTGTTGAATTTACCGGCCACTGTTTATTGGCTGGCGCTGATTATGGCGATTTTCTCCACCGTGCTCCCGTCATTTTTAATGAATGCCGGGATCAGGCGTATTGGTGCCGGTTCGGCATCGATTATCAGCTCTATAGGACCGATAGGTACTTTGGCATTGGCCTTTTTATTATTGGGCGAGACATTGACATTGGCGCAACTGACCGGAACTGCTTTGGTGTTGATCGGTGTTTATGTGGTCAGCCGAACTAAGGCATAAAAATACGGAAAAACATCGAGTATGGAGTCGCCACGTATGCCGGTGTCAGGGAAGAGCGCCCATTCCAGCCTCATTCTTTTTAGCGCGCACGGCACGGGCTTCCCCAGCCGGAGTTTGGGAATTAACTGACAGTGTACATCGGTTTATTTTCATTGAGACGCAACCAACCCTTAACTATGCGGTAAATAATCCAGATGCCATTAGCGATGAGTATAAACCAGCCCACCAGGAACACCATCGTAATTGCCCCGAGCGTTCCCCAAAACAACGCAAACCAGAAAGTTCTAATTTGCCAACGAAAATGACTCTCCAGAAATGTTCCAACCACATCGTCCTTTTTGACATAGTTCATCACGATTGCAACTATGGCTGTAATACCAACAAAATAGGATGCGGCATAGAGGGCATAAATAACGGTGGTAAGCGTTTTTGCTGATTTTTCGTTTTCTGTAATCACTGCGTTTCTCATGATATTTCCACTTTTGTAAAATTGTTATTCATGACTCTTTATTCAAGTTAGCATGTCCTTGATGTGTATAAAAAAGGCGCGCCGGAATTATACGCTTAAAGACTACAAACCGGAGTTGTTATGTCTTTTTAAGTTGGCTATGTTATTTTGTTTCCATTCCCCAACATTCAAGTCATCAAACCCCATGAAAACAACCTACCGCCAGTTCGGTTTATTACTGTTATTGCTCATGTCAATAGGCTGTAGTAAAACCATCACTTCGGCACCGGAGGTAACCTTTACCACCCTCGCCGGCCAGAAAATCGCGCTAAAAGATTTACGCGGCAAACCGGTTATCGTCACGTTCTGGGCCACTGACTGCCCCTCGTGTATCGAAGAAATCCCCGGCTTAATCGATCTCTATAGCCGGTACCATGCCTCAGGCCTTGAGATGATTGCCGTTGCGATGTATTACGACCCGCCGAATCACGTTGTCGATATGACTAAAGTCAAGCAACTGCCCTACAATGTGGCGCTGGATTTGAATTCGGAACACGCTCAGGCCTTCGGCGGCATTATGTTTACGCCCAGCACTTTTTTGATTGCCCCGGACGGTTCGGTTGTTAAAAAAGAAATCGGCCTTTTTGATCCGGCAAAAATGAAAACTAATATTGAATCACTACTAAAAGGCTAATTCATGCTCTGGTTAAAAGCGTTACACCTGATTTTTATGGTTACCTGGTTTGCCGGTTTGTTTTACTTGCCGCGCCTGTATGTCTATCACGCGATCAGCGATGACGAGATCAGCCATGAGCGCTTTAAAGTGATGGAGCGTAAGCTGTTCTTCGGTATTATGACGCCGGGCATGATAGCGACCTTGATATTCGGCATTTGGATGCTGGTTGCTTACGACTGGGCTGTTTATGCTAATGCCGGTTGGTTGCATGCCAAACTGGCGCTATTGGCGCTGACGCTGGTTTATCACTATTTCTGTTATCTGTGGCTGCTTGATTTTAAACATGACCGCAACCGGCGTAGCCATATTTTTTATCGCTGGATGAATGAAGTGCCGGTTTTGTTTCTGGTCGGTATTGTAATGCTGGCGGTGGTCAAGCCTTTTTGAGGCGATATTCGACCGTTACGATTAAAATAACAGGTCCACGAAAACCATTTTTAGGGCGTGCCGTGCTCGCCTTCTACGGGGCTTAATAAACCCTTTGGCGCGCGCGGCACGCCCTACCGATGTACTGATTTATTTATCATCTTTCCTGGATAAATGGTTTTTTTAAGCTGATCGTGCAAGTCGCATTTTTTGAAATGCTCAATATTTTAGACTTTCAGGATTTTGCCCCGGACCGGCGGTGGTCAGTGCGGCCGCCGGGCCACCTAAAGCCTGGCTATTTGTTGCATCGATGCTGGCCGGCATGGCGTTGTACAGCATGCTTGAGCGAGGCGGGAAATAAGGAACATGCATAAATTAATTTAAGCAATGACCACGAAGAGCATGAAGGACATGAAGACTTAAATCCTTCATGCTCTTCATGTTCTTCATGTTCTTCATGTTCTTCATGTTCTTCATGGTTTAAAATAAAACTTGCTCAGGTTATTTCATGCACGTTCCTAAGCTAATGGGGATTTGGTTGTTCGGCATTATCCGCAAGTAAGCGCGCAGCTGCATCCGCCGATACCGGCCGGCTAAAATAATAGCCCTGTATCTCGTCGCAGCCGTTGCTTCGCAGATGCTGCAACTGCTCTTGTGTTTCCACGCCCTCGGCAATAACTTTAAGCTTAAAATTTCTGGCTATCGCAATGATGATCGACACAATGGCTGAAGCGTCCGGATTGCTGATCAGGTCGTCAACAAAAGACTTGTCGATTTTCAGTTTGTCGAAAGGAAAATGCTTAAGTTGGCTCAGACTGGAATAACCTGTCCCGAAATCGTCGATAGAAATTAAAACACCGAGTGTTCTCAAACTCTCCAGAATAACCCGTGTTTTTTCGGGTTCTTTCATAACGATACTTTCGGTCAACTCCAGCTCCAAATAACGCGGTTCCAACTTAGTATCGGATAGAACCGCCATGATATTGGCCGCCAAACCCTCCCGGTCCAGCTGTCGTGCCGACAAATTCACCGCGACAGTTATCGGGGGCAAGCCCGCTTGTTGCCATAGCTTGTTTTGCAAACACGCTTGATGCAGCACCCATTCGCCGATCGGTTCGATTAAACCGGTCTCTTCCGCCAAGGGGATAAATTCATTCGGCGGCACCAAACCCAGTTCAGGATGCCGCCAACGAACCAAAGCTTCCACGCCGATGATTTTACCGGTCTTCAAGTCAAGCTGCGGCTGATAATGCAAGACCAATTCATCGCGTTCCAAAGCGCGCCGTAAATCGCTTTCCAAACGCATTTTGGTTGAAACATCCTGTTCCATGCTTTCTTCATAAAACCGGTAGCTGTTGCCTTGCTCCTTGGCGCGATACATGGCGATATCCGCATGTTTGATCAGCAAGCCGCTTTCAATGCCATCGTCAGGGTATAGCGATATGCCGACACTGGAACTGATATAAAGCTCCCTATCCATGATCACATAATGTTTTGAAAGCGTGCGGCAAATTTTATCCGCTACCGCAGCAGCAACATGGAAGGAAGAAATATTTTCCAGCAGCACCGTAAATTCGTCGCCGCCAAAACGCGACACCAAATCGCCGCTCCTGACGCATCCTTTCAGACGCTCGGCAACGGTTTTCAGCAATAGATCGCCGATTTCGTGTCCCATGGTATCGTTGACTAATTTAAAACGATCCAAATCGAGAAACAGTACCGCATGGTTCGGTTGTTCGTCATAGGCACGGCTCAGCACTTCGGTCAGCCTTTCCATAAACTGGGCGCGGTTGGGCAGATCGGTCAACACGTCCTGATAGGCCAGACGATTTAAATTTTCTTCGGCGCGTATCGCATCCAACAACCTGGCCACCCGCTGGCGCAGCACGGCAAAATGCACCGGTTTAGGAATGTAATCGGTGGCGCCGGCTGAAAATGCCAAATCAATGGAGTGTTCATCATCCAGCGCGGTAACAATCAAAATGGGTGTATGGGCGCCTTCCGGCAGTTCACGGATACGCGCACAGGCGCAAAAACCATCCATTTCCGGCATCATCGCATCCATTAATATCAAATCCGGCATTTGTCTTTCGCAGATAGTCAGCGCTTGCACGCCGGTACTCGCCAACTCAATGCGATAGCCGTCTTCCTTCAATACATCGTTCAAGGCGAAACGCATAGCCCGATCGTCATCCGCAACCAATACCAATGGGCCGAACCGTTCAATATCCAGGCGCCCTTCCCTTTTCGGGTCTATTTCCTTCGCTAACGCCGACTTGACGCGCTCATACTCGCCCGACAACGCCAGCAATAATTCCTCTGCGCCTTGAATTGAGCCCTTACGACCCAGCTCCTCCAGTTTTTTGGCGATGGCGGCAAATTGATTAGCGCCCAGATTCCGTCCCGCGCCTTTCAAGCTGTGCGCCAATTCAGCCAAGGCTGGAGCATCCTCTACGACGATGGCTTGTGTTATAGCCTCGAGCTGGCCTGGCGCATCCTCAAGAAAAAAAGTCACCATTTTGACAAAGGCAATACCGATTTCCTCGCGCAATTGCCGTAACATCTTTCCGTCCAGAACCTGTTGATTGTCGACAGCCGCTGATGAGACCGTCATTGCAGGCTGGTTTGTTTCCCGTCCCAGCCACAGTTGCAGTTTTTCCTTCAGGGCGTTCAGCTTAAAAGGCTTGGCCAAGTAGTCGTTCATGCCTGCGGCAAGACACTGGTCGCTATCGCCCTGTTGCGCGTTAGCGGTCATCGCGATAATCGGAAGGTTTGCGGACTCTCCTTGCAATGCCCGAATCTGCCGTGTCGCCTCAAAGCCATTCATCTCCGGCATGTGGCAATCCATAAGAATCAAGTCGTAAGATCGGCGCGTCAGCCGTTCTAAAGCTTCGCGCCCATTCCCGGCGATGTCCATACTGCAACCCAGCCGCTCCAACATGCCGATGGCTACCTGTTGACTGGCCCGATTGTCTTCAACCACGAGAATCCGGCTGCCCAAATAAACGATCGATTCCTTTTTGGCCACCTGCGGAAGAATGACTTCCACCGTTTTCTTTTCGGCGGACAGAATGCAATCGTATAGCATCGAAGCCTGCACAGGCTTGCACAGGCAACCCACCACATTCGGCAACCCCATTTCACCCAGGTTTTCCTGAGGCGGATTCAACAGCAAAATGACCTTAATTCCGGCCAGCAGAGGATCTTTGGCCATAACAGTGACTAAATCGGCACTTTGGCGACTCGACACAGTTTGTTCGATAATTGCGAACTGATAAGATTCACCTTGGGCGGCGGCGTTGCGTAAGAGTTCCAGAGCCCGCTCGCCCGGCTCGGCATTACGCTGGAAAATGCCCCAGCGGCCGAGAATCTGCGCCAAAAACTGGCGCATTTTGTTGCCGTCGGCGATGATCAAAACGCGCAGGCCGGCTATATAAGCCTGCATTGCACTCGATGGCGCAGACAGGCCCATAGACAGTTCGAAAGGTACGCTAAACCAAAAGGTGCTGCCTTTTTCCGGCATACTTTCAACACCGATTTTACCGCCCATCACTGCAATCAATTGATAACAAATCGCCAGCCCCAAGCCGGCCCCTTCATGGCTGCGGGTACTGGAGCCGTCCACTTGGACAAAAGCTTCGAAAATATGTTTCTGTGCTTCAACGGGAATGCCGATGCCGGTATCAGTCACTTCAAAACGCAAGCTCATTTTGTCTTCTCTTGAGCTATCGGCCAAGACACTGATCTCGATGCTGCCGGACTCAGTGAATTTAAGCGCATTGCCGACAAGGTTAATCAGCACCTGCCGGACTCTCGAAGATTCGCCATGCAAAGTCATCGGGATAGCGTCGGCGATTTGGTAGCTTAGCTCCAGTCCTTTACGCTGTGCCTGACCGGCCAGCAAGCCCACGACCTCATCAAGTATCTCATGCAGCACAAAATCTACCGGTTGTAACTTCAGCATACCCGCTTCGATGCGGGAAAAATCCAAAATATCCTCGATTAACTTCAGCAACGCTTCACCGGCACTGCGCGCTACCATCACGTATTCCACCTGCTTCGGCGTCAGCCCCATATCTTGTAACAGCTCCAGCATGCCCAACACGGCATTGAGTGGCGTGCGTAACTCATGGCTGACGTTGGCCGCAAATTCACCCTTGATCTGAGCTGATTCTAAAGCCGAGTCGCGCGCTTTTTCCAATTGCCGCTCACGCGTTTCCAATACCGACATCATGCTGTTAAAAGCGTTTTCCATGTCGATGATGTCCCTTGGGCCCTGCACTTTCGCCCGCACATTTTGCTCTCCGGCTTGTGCGCGCCGCATTCTGTTTGCCAGATGTTTCAACGGGGTGGTCAAGCGTTTAGTAATGCCATACAAAAACAGCAGAAAGACCAAAGCAAAGGCGGCGGAAACAGCGAGGTTGGAATACAGGATGTTGTTTTTCATGGCCTTGAGCTTTTCCTTGCTCATCATCAATCGCACAAAACCGATCAATTCCGGCTTTTGCGGGCTGGCGGCAAAAGGCGACTCATTTTGATCCACCACACGGCGTGCAAATACGGGAGCCACGAAATACCAAGCCTTTTCACTCTCCTGATCCAATTGTAACTGTTGCGGCCATGTTTGCTTGTCCACGGCTTCCACCACGGATTCCCCTTGACTCATCAGCGGTTTGTAGTCCTGGGTGTAAACCGCCACACCGCGCACATCGGGAAAAGCCAAGGCGGTTCGCGCAGGCTCTTCGGCATTTTCCTTGCTGGCATACAACAACGCGAGAGTGCTTTGACCGGCAAACGTTTCGGTTGCCTGATACCCTTGTTTTACCAGTTTGTCACGGACAATTTGGTACGACAGCCTTGATATGGCGAAGGATGACAGCAGGGAAAGGCAGATAATACCCAAAGTAAAGGTAACAACCAGTTGCTGTAGAAAGCTGGGACGCTTCAAAATAAACCGCGCGCGTGAGTTCATCTATGAAAGGATAGTGCTTGAAAAATAGTAACTACTCAGGGCCAATTTTATAATAGAACACGGATTTAAACGGATTTTAAAGAGTCGATGGACAGTCCATTCATTGGTTTTATCCGTGTTTATCAGTCTAATCCGTATCATCCGCGTTCCATTTTCTATCTGCTGAGTAGTTACGTTCCATTGCTTTATGTGTCATATGCTGAATAGTTGCAGTTGCTTAAGGCGTCGGAAAGACCAGATCGAACCGTTGCCGGTCATGACTTGCGAAATGGAGCCCCAGATGTTCCGCGGTTCTTAAATTGACTGCAAGCAGCAGATCCCGTAGCGGATTAATCGCAGCCGTGTTCATTGCGCCGCTTTTGAGCCTGTCCAAGGCCAAGGCGGCCAAACTGCGTCCCATACCGAAATTATCGGGATAAAGCGAAAACAGCGCGCCTTTACGTACATGATCGAGATTACCGGAAAACACAACGAAATTTTTCTCCCAAGCTTCTTGCAATACCACCGGCAACAGCGTCTGCTCGTCCATAGCCGCGTTATCCTGGGGCAGCCAAATAGCAATGGAACCGTCTTTAATTTGCGCCAGCACTTTGCGATAAAGCTCGGCGGACAAGCGTAAATCTTCAGTCGGGAAGGCATTCAAAGTCAATCCTTGCAGCGCGGCCGCTTTACGGGCGCGTTCGATTTCCCAAGCCTTTTGCCTAGGGTCAAAAATCACCGTCACTTCTTTTGCGCTGGGAACTATGCTCTTGAGCCTCTCGAAAAACACTTCCGGGTCGGGAGTCAGCGTAATACCGGTCTGCCCTTTAGTTTCCTGACCGGGCGAAATCAAAACAGCGCCAATAACCACAGGAAAGACCTCGGCAAGCTGTTTAGTCGCCGAAAGACCGGCCCGCCCGAGACTGATAACGACATCAACATGATCATCACGCACTCGCTCCAATAATGCAGTCGGCGCATCGTCATCGCCATCCAAAACATAATGTTTAACCGATTGGCCAAGTCCTGTTTCGATACCTCTTATAATTTCTAAAAACACACTTCGATAAGGCTCCCGAACCTCGGGATAGATAACCGCGACAGAAGGCGTCGAAGCACTCGCAAGAACGGGATAGGCCAAACTGGAAATAATTAATAGATGAGTCAGGATACGTAATAGGAGCATGGCTATAATTCTCCGCTGTTTAACAGCCCAACCTGTTGCTTTGTGCTTTGAGGTCATGTTATTCATAAATCTCAGTTTAAAAATTAAGGCGAATTTCGCCAAAGAAGTTTCTGCCCGCCAACGGTAAATCGTTGGGAATAGCTGCCGGTCTTCCGGCCAAGCTGGGCTCGCGCGCATTCACATCAAACAAATTACGCACCGAAAAAGCCACTTCCCAATGCTCTGCCAACTGCTTACGACGTAATGTCATATCTACCCAAGTATAATCCGCAACAGGTGGGCGAGTATCACCGGCTATCCGGCTACGATCCATGATCCATTTTGCTTGAGGTGTTAACTGCCAATGCGGCATAAACTCCCAATTGGCCCGCAAGTAAACCATGTGATTAGGGGAATTACCGGCATCATGATTGAGTGTTGTGTCCCTTGGCTTCTGGTAAGCGTAGTTACCCAGTAACTTAAGTGTCTCAAAGGCCTGCCATTCAGCTTCGATTTCAGTACCGTAACCCGTTTGAAGCCCAGTGTTTTGAGCGGTAACCGTGGGTGCTCCGACATCGGGGATAAAGCGGATAATGTCTTTCCACCAATAATTGAATAGATTCAAACCTAATCGCAGTTTATCGACAGGACGGTAGTCGAAAGCGAGTTCGAGAGTATTCATGGTTTCCGGTTTAAGACTTGGATTCCCTCGGTTGACGGGGTTGTTGATACTATACAGTTCCTGGAATGACGGTGCCCGGAAAGCGCTGCCGTACATCAGTTTGGTGGTCAGGTCATAACGGGTTTCCCAGACCAGAGCGGTGCGCGGATTGAGGGTATTGCCGAAGTCCGAATAATTATCGTAACGTACGCCTGCGGTAAGCGCCCAATCCTTCATGAACCTCCATTCGTCTTGAAAAAAAGCGAAAAAGTTCTTGCGATCAGCAGGCTGTATAGGAAGGTACGGGGTGCCGGTCACATCAATGACGGAAAAATTCGGCAGCAACGGGTTTGCGGTTCCCGTGATGGGATTAATACCGGAGTTTTTGTGGGCGGCAACCTCATAAAGGCTGCTGTAGTTGAATCCGGCGCCCATGCGTAGCGTATGCCGGTCAAAACCGGTGTAAAAGGCCGAGGTATTGAATCGGGCATGACGTTCATAAAAACTAGGTGCGGCGATGAAGCCTTCGGGGAAAGTCACCAAAGGGCCGCTACCAATAATGCCCGTAGCGGGAGCAATAGGCAATTTTGCCCCCGGCGGGAAGAGTGTAAAATCTGTTTCCGTTATCTGCGAAGTGTCGAAATAGCTGATCTGCGCTTTCACATCCCAGTCTTTGGCAAAATCCGGATTGTCGTAATTCAGGTCCGCATTCCAGCGCTCACTACCGCCACGGCCGTTCGGGTCCAAGGTCTGCGCACTGGTAGGACTGGCGCCTTGGTCGCCTCGGCGTTGCAGGCCTCCGCGAAAGCGCCAATGGTCGCGGGACAAATCCAACCGGGCATCGAAATTCCGCCGCTGCAAGTTAACCGGACCCGGCGCCAAAGAGGCATGAGTGCCGAACTGCTTATCGAAGTTGGTCTGGGTATCGGCATCGATAATGCTGTTTTGGCCTTGGGTATCGTGGTATTCCACCATAGCGGCTACGTCGAAACCGGCCCAAGTGTCGCCGTGCAACGCCCAGCCGTCGTAAGTATCAAAACTAGCGATACGCCCGCCCACTTCGGTGCCTTTGATATCCTGCTTGGTTTTGGTGATGATGTTGATCACCCCGGCAAAAGCATCGGCGCCATATACGGCGGAGCCCGGCCCGCGCACGACTTCGATACGGGCAACAGCCTGCACCGGCATTCCGCCCCAAAAATTATTCCTGTTTCCGGCATAGGCATTAGTAATAGGGATGCCGTTGATCAGCATCAATACCTGTGGATTATATTCGGAGGATACGCCGCGAAAACTATAGACAGGATTGTAGCCGTCCTTGGTATGCGCTATGTGCAAGCCCGGCACGGTTTCCAAAGCCTCGTCGATGTCGGTGGCGCCTATGGCTTTGATGTCCTCGGCGGTGATCACTGAGGCAACTGCCGGTGCTTTGCCGACCGGCTGCTTGGCGCCGGTAGCAACGCTGATCATTTCCTGGGCACCGTACATTTGCAACAATTCCGCTTCATCGCTGTTCATGGGGGCTTCTTGTGCTATGGCAGTAACGGCATACCACGTCAGTAAAAATAATAGATTCCGCATGACTACTCACAAAAGATGAACATATAAAAGTTGTGTGAATAGTAAATCATAGGTTGTAAATTAACACCTTTTTATAACTTGAGGTGTTTATAAACCAAGAAATTTCAGCCTTGCATGCTCGAACTTGCTTATCAAATTAAAGAAAACTGTGAATTATAGTAGCCGAAGCTGGTAAAGCAACATTTGAAGTAACTACTCAGCAGGTAGATAAATAGAACGCAGATGACGCGGATGACTATGATTGAATAAGATTTTTTGTGAATTATCCCGAAAAACTCCGTTTGTTGCGGTTTCAGGCTTATTTATCGGCGTTTATCATAATCATCTGTGTCATCTGCGTTCCGTTGTCTTTGATAGCTGAGTAGTTACCATTTGAAATGCCCTCTTCCGATGGCCATCAGTATCTACACCACTTTTTCAGCCTGTACGATAAGTTTGAAGAAGGCGATTTATCCACGAAATGCACTAAATCAGTACATTGTATGAACGGGCTGGCGTGCCGCGCGCCAAAGGGGTTTAAACACGTAGCGGGTGTATTTTAAGCCCCGGAGAAGGCGCGCACGGCAACCCTACGGCTATCATTTATTCTAATCGTACAGGCCGAACTTTTTTGCAGCTTTACCAACTTCGGACCCTGTACCCTGTCACTCTTCTTTGTTAATCAAAAAATAAACCACCGGGATCACCAGCAACGAAAACAGGGTCGAGGCAAAAATTCCAAAGATAAAACTCCATGCCAGCCCTGAAAATATCGGGTCCAAAATAATTACCAAGGCACCGAACATCGCCGCTCCGGCGGTCAGGAATATCGGCCGCAAGCGTATCGCACCGGCTTCAATTAGGGCTTCCGCAAGCGTCACATCGGCGCGGGCGCGGATGCGTTCGATAAAATCGATCAAGATAATCGAGTTGCGCACTACGATGCCGGCCAACGCAATCATGCCGATCATCGCGGTGGCGGTAAAATAAATCGGGTTCGGGTAACCGGCAATAGGCGCGGCAAATAGATTAAGCAGCCAGAAGCCCGGCATGATGCCGATGACGGTCAACGGAATCGCGATCATCATCACCAGCGGTACGCTCAACGATCCGGTTTGCCCGACCAGCAGCACGTAAATCATCACCAACGCGGCCGCAAAGGCCAAGCCCAGATCACGAAACACATCGACGGTGATTTTCCATTCGCCCTCACCCGCCAATTCGGCAGTATAACCTTCCGGCAAGGGGCGTTTATCCAGCACGTCATTCAAATCGAACACCGCTTCCACCGGGCTGCGTCCCGCCATTCCGGCAATCACATAATTCACCCGTTGCAGGTTCTTGTGAAAAATAGGCTGGTCTTCGCTTTCTATATCGGCGCTGCCTATTTCACTTAACGGTATCAAATCGCCCTGCCCGGTTTTAACGCGCAAGGCCAGTAAATCGGCAACGGACGAGCGAAGCGCACGTGGCAGTTGCAGGGTGATTTCCAGCGGCTGGCGTTCGCTGTCTATATGCACGATGCCCACGTTCTGACCAGCGGCCGCGATACGCAAAGTTTCTGCTACTTGGGCAACGCTAACCCCGGACAAAGCGGCTTTCTCGCGATTTAACTGAAAATGCACCTTGTCATGTTGCGCTTCGGAAAAATCATCGACATCGACCACGCCTTCGGTTTTTTCCATATCGGCCCTGACCCGTTTGGAGACGGCGACCAAGCTGTCAATGCCGGCTTCCGGCGGGCCGTAGACTTCGGCGACCAGATCAGACAGCACCGGCGGCCCCGGCGGAATTTCTGTAATTTTAAGGTTTGCGCCGTATTTTTTACCGAGCCGTTCTATTTCGGGCCGAATACGCAAGGCGATTTCATGCGATTGCTGCTCCCGCCGATCTTTAGCCAATAAATTGATCCTGACTTCGCCGACATAACCGCCGCTACGCAAATAATAGTGGCGAACCATGCCGTTAAAATCCATCGGCGCGGCGAGTCCCGTATAAGTTTGATAATCGGTGACTTCGTTGACGGTGGCAAGATAGCTGCCCAAAGCTCGCGCGACTTCATCGGTTTGTTCCAGCGTCGAACCACGCGGCATGTCGACCATGATTTGCAGCTCGTTTTTATTGTCGAACGGCAATAACTTGAGCGGAACGGCGCGGGTGACGGCCAACAGAGTTGAAGCCACAAAAGCTATCAGTACCACCAGCAAGAATAATTTAGCCCGCCCCGAGGTTGCCAGCAAAGGGCCGAGTGCCGCGCGATAGGTCCGGTAGATAAAAGTCTGTTTAAGCTCCAACGGCGTTTCGTCGCTATGATTGTGGTATTCGCTTTGCAGCAGCTTGAAACTCGCCCAAGGCGTGACGGTAAAGGCGACGATCAACGAAACAATCATCGCGATCGGCACATTAAACGCCATCGGCGCCATGTACGGCCCCATCATGCCGGTGATAAAAAACATCGGCAAAAATGACACGATCACGGTAAAAGTCGCCAGAATGGTCGGCGGCCTGACTTCATCGACCGCCGTCAACAATGCTTGCAGCGGTGATTCTTTACGTAATTTATAGTGCCGGTGGATGTTTTCGACATCGACGATCGGGTCGTCGACCAGTAAACCTAGCGATAAAATCAACGCAAACAGGGTAACGCGATTGATCGTGTAACCGGAAATATAATCCAGCAATAAAGTCAGCGCCAAGGTCATCGGCACGGCGATAGACACGATAAACGACTCTTTCAGCCCCAGCGAAAAAGCCAGCAGCACCACGATAATCACGATCGCAAAACTCAAATGCTTAACCAGTTCATTGACTTTGTGGTTGGCGGTTTCGCCATAATCGCGGCTGATGCTCAGCAAAATGTCTTCGGGAACCAGCGTGCCGTGCAGCTTTTCCGCCGTGGCGATAACGGCTTCGGCAACATGCACCGCATTGCTGCCTTTACGTTTGGCGACGGCAATAGTGACCATCTGCCGCTCTTGCCCGACTTGCGGCTTGTTGCCGGAGGCCTTGCCTATCGTGGGCAAAGCATCAAGCGCAGGACCGAAGCCGATGCGGGTGTAATGATCGACATCGGCCGGGCCGTCTTCAATGCGCGCCACATCGCGCAGATAAACAGGCCGTCCGGCAACGCTCTTAATGACGGTCGCGCCCACTTCTTCCGATGACTGAAAATGCGGCCCGGCTTCCAGCAGGATTTCACGGTTGCCGCGTTCAATACTGCCTATTTGCAAATTGACATTGGCATTAGCCAGGGCTTGGGTAATTTCAAGCAATGTCGTTCCATGCGCTGCCAATGCGGCAGGATTGGCATAAATCGATACCCGCCGCTGCTCGCCGCCGACAACCCAGCTTTTACCGACATCGCCGACGCTTCTGAGGGAAATAATCAGCTCGTCGGCGATACGCCGTAACGCCATCGAGTCGTAATTGTTATTCTGAGCCGAAAGCGTCATCAACACGATAGGCACGTTATCGATTTCAACCGGGGACACTTTCCAATGGGTGACGCCCGGAGGAATAAGATTCCGGTTGGACATCAGCCTGTCCCAAGTCTTGACCAGACTGTCTTCAAAAGACTGTCCGACGAAATAACGCACGGTAACCAACGCCACGCCGGGCTTGGACACGGAATACACATATTCGACGCCTTCAACCTGTTTGAGCAAAACCTCCAACGGCGTGGCAACCAGTTTTTCGACTTCTTCGCTGGAAGCGCCCGGAAATTCGACCAGCACATCCATCACCGGCACCACAATCTGCGGATCTTCCTCGCGCGGCGTCAGGATCAGCGCCGCCGCTCCCGCCAACAGCGAAATAATCAGGAACAGTATCGAAAGCTGGGAGGTGGTAAAAATTTCGACAATTTTAGTCGTCAAACCGCGTTTGGGGCTTTCATTTTGCAAGCTATCCATTATTGCGCCTGCTGCGGATAGGTTATAACGCTTTCACCGGCGTGCAAACCGGAAATAACTTCAATTTGCTCGCCGAAGGTTTTACCGGTCCTGATATGGCGCATCAGCTGCCGGCCTTCCGATACGACCTTGACCACTTCCAGTTGGCCGATATGTTGCACTGCGCCGGCGGGGATTAATAAGGCTTCATGTTGACCGCAGGCTTGTTCCAGCCAGCCGAAGTAGCCCGGTTGCAGGCCGGCCATTGCAGGCAATGCGATTTTAATCAGCTGGGTGCGGGTTTGCGGGTCGACTTCGGGACTCATCTCGTCAATTTGCGCGCTGGTGTTTTGTCCCAGCGTGTCGATACGCACGTTGACGTTCATACCGATGCTGTAACGCCCGGCGCAGGTGCTGGGCACATCGGCCTCAAGCCTTAATCCTTGCGGCGTTTGCAATGTTACTATGGGCATGCCGGGCAGCCCCATGTCGCCGGGTTCTTTAAGGCGTTTAACAACGGTGCCGTCAAAAGGAGCGACTAGCAGCGTATCGGCCAAATGGCTCCTGATTTCACTGACCGTGCCGGTTGCCTGACTCACACCGGCTTGCGTCTCTTTTGCCCTGGCGACTACGGCATCGAAGTCTTCGCGGGTTGCCGCCTCTTTACTGTACAAGCTGCGGGTGCGTTGTTCGTCGGCTTGGGCGCGGCTGGCCTGGGCATGTGCGCCGGCAAGCGCGGCCAGGGCTGCATTTTCCTGGGCCTTAACATCGCGTTCATCGAGTCTGGCGATAACATCGCCTTTTTTGACTTTATCGCCTGCATTGACCTTAATCTCGATAATCCGGGCCGTCGTTTTAGAGGCGATACTGGCAACGGTTCTCGACCTTACCGTGCCGGGCCAAGCGAGAATATCGTCGACCTGCTTTTTTTCAACGGCGGCCATGCTGATCGGCTTATCTAATTTGCCAGTTTGCGGACTTATTCCGGGCTGCACTTTACTGACAAAACTGCCTTGCATGTAGAGCAACAACAAAATCAAGGCTAGAACGGCTGCGGAAATAGGGACGATTTTATTGATATTTTTATGTTCGATTGCTGGCATAAGATTCTCTATTATCTTAGGTAAATCATTCGGTCCACGAAAAGCACTAAATTAAGCACAAGAAACCGTAGGAGCGGGCCACGCCCGCGATATTTGGGCCACAATTGCAGGCTGTCGCCTTTATCGCGGGCGCGGCCCGCTCCTACTACAGCGCTCAACTTAATGGCAGTAAACCGGAACGTGGGAACAAGCGGTATTTTTATATTGGTTTTGTGGCATAAAACTTCCTTTATTTCCAGTCGCCGACCGCTTTTTTCAATGCGGCTTCAGCCCCCAGAGCATCGTAATGCGCTGCAATGGTGTTGGAATGCGCCTGATTTCCGGCTGCTTCAGCTTCGATATAACGCGTAATGGTCACTGTTTCGGCGCGCCGCTGTTCATTAACCAGCCTTAACGCCTCATCGGCAGCAGCCACCGAAGCTTCGGTAACGCGTATGCGCGCCAAGGCCTCTTCCAGCTTCAGGAATGCAATTTTGACTTCCTGTTCGATAGCCAATTTTGTTTTACGCTCCGTTTCGCGAGCTTCGGCGGCTTTTCGTTCCGCAGCGCTGACGCGGTTTTTAGTTTCCAACCCGGAAAATAAATCCATTTCGACGCTGACCCCGGCGGTGACATTGTCTTTATTACCGGAAAATCCTGGGGATTGGCTGTTTTGGCCGTAACTCACATAAGCATCGGCTTTGGGCAAATAAGCGCCCTGCTCGCTCTTTAGTCTGGCCTGAGCGATTTCCACCTGGTTGGCCGCAGCTTTAATTTCCGGGCGTTGCGTCATCGCGAGTTCAAGCAAGTCGTTAAACGATGTCGTCAACTTGGGTTCAGGCAACAGCGAAGATGCTGACGCGACAGTGAACGCTTGCTCCATGGATAAGCCGAGCAAGGTAGCGATGCTGGTTTTAGCCAGCTCGATGCCGTTGGCGGCCCTGATTTGGGCATCCTGCGCTTCAGCCGATTTCACTTCCAATGATAAAACGTCGGATTTAAGTACGGTTCCGGCTTCGTAACGCAGCTTGGTCAACTTTAACTCGCCGGCAATGGCCGAAATGGAATCCTGAGCAACCTTATGCGCTTCCTGCGCGGCCAAATACGCATAATATGAAGCGCTTACCGCTTCAATCAAAGCATTGCGCACTGACGAGCGTTCAAATTCAGCCGCGCTTATGCCCAGCTCCGCCGCTTTGCTGTTTTGATAATCCCGGCCGCCACGGAATAAAGACAGCTTGCCTATAATTTCCGGGCGAAAGTTTTGTCGATAGCCCGGATTATTAATGTTATTGATCGAATTGGCGCCAAAATCCCTTTGCGCCACAATCATCGAAAAAACTTGCGCGGGATTGTTGGAATGGTCGTAGCCGACTTTGGCGGTAACTTGCGGATAAAACGCAGACAGCGCTACGCCTAATTGGACTTCAGCCTGGCTGATGCGTTCCGTGGCGATTTGCAGGTCGGGATTGTTGATTAAGGCGTGATCGATCGCCTGATCCAGGGTAAAGGATTGGCCAATGGGTTTATCCGCTTTATCAATAGGATGTTTGGAAACATGATCCGCTACGGCCGGCAAATTCGATAGCATGAGTATCGGTAATAGACTTAATGCCAGTTTGTTTTTTATTGTTTTAAGCATAACCTTCACGTACCTGTTAAGAATGAGGCAAAAGTCTTTTGGCCCTTGCGCTCATTCCCAAACTGGAGCTTGGGAATGAGCGGAACTAGAAAAATAGAACACAGATGACGCGGATTTGACTGATTATCACTGATAAAGATGGATAAAAAATCCGTTTAAACCCGTCTAACCCGTACCCTCCATAAGTTGCGCTAACGCAATCAGAATGCGCTACCCGGCTTCACGCCCAATTTTTTCAGCAGGATTGCCATCGGACAAAACCCGGTAAATGCCGATTGCAGCAAGTTAGCCCCGACAAAAGCAGTGAACCATAGCCACAACTCGGAATGATAATGCGCCAGCAACAGACTGATCAGAATAAAGCTCCCGGCAACGGCTAAAACTACGCGATCAATAGTCATGTTACTTTCCTTTTAACCGGACTACGCCTATTAATTTGAGCATAGCTCTTTCATAAAAAGGTTCACTGATGCCTTTTCTGATTTTACGCATGAAATATTTCTCGAAAACGATTTTAGCCAGATGCACCCATTTACCTTCGGCCGACCAGGTTACATTACGCGGCGGAATTTGCGGTTTGGCCAGAAACGCCACACCGGAATCGCCGAAATCGGCCAAACATAAAGCATTCAATGTCGCTCGATGAGTCGGCTCTTTGCCCGCCAACTCATCGGCAATATTATGCGCGGCGGCCGTTACCATCGATTCGATCATATAACCGGTTTTTGGCGCGCCAACGGGTACCGGCGTCGGTTCAATCGGCGGAATGGCAATACAAACGCCGACCGAATAGATGTTTTTAAACACTTTATTGCGCTGATGCTCATCCACTAAAACAAAGCCGCGCGGGTTAACCAAGCCTTCAACACCGACATTGCGCACTGCATCAACACCGGTAAAAGCGGGTAACATCATCGAGTGTTTAAAGGGCAGCTCATGTTTTTTCTTTTCCTTGCCTTCATCATCGACTTCAGTAACAAACATCATACCGGGTTCGATTTTATCGACCTTGGCGTTGGTTATCCACTTAATGGTCTTGTCACGCAAAGCGCTTTCCAGCAGACCTTTGGTATCGCCGACGCCGCCTAAACCCAAGTGACCGATATAAGGTTCGGCAGTAACAAAAATCATCGGCACTTTGTCGCGAATTTGCCTTTTGCGTAATTCGGTTTCAATGATCATTAAATATTCATAGGCGGGGCCATAACACGACGCCCCCTGAACCGCACCGATAACAATCGGGCCGGGATCTGCCATAAACTTATCCCAATCGCCTATGGCCGCTTCGGCATGATCGACATGGCAAACTGATGAGGTATAACCCTCAGGCCCTAAGCCGGGTACTTCATCGAAAGCCAAGCGCGGCCCTGTAGCAATAACCAGGAAGTCGTAAGCAACCGCCGAACCGTCAGCCAGCAGCACCTGATTATTAACCGGGTCGACTTTTGCGGCGGCTTTTTGAATGAACTCGATGCCTTTCTTTTTCATCACCGGCGCCAACTCAATCTTTAAATCTTCGGGTTTACGCCATTTGGGTGGAATCCATGGATTTGAAGGAACAAAATGAAAAGTCGGGCTATCGGAAATCACGATGACATCGTGATTTTTTCCTACCGTTTCCTTCATTTCATAAGCCATCGGTACACCGCCGATGCCTGCGCCTAGAATTACAATACGAGCCATGATACTTTCCTCATTAGTAGTTATTGTTGTGCCTTGCATTTTTTTCAATTGATCTTGGGCCAATTGAAATCCCCATTAAAGTGAAACGGTACCGACACTGAACAGAAAATCAAGCCATAACCGATCAGACAAAAAAGTACCGAAAAACTTAAAAAATAAACTGGTATATTAGAAAACATTAATAGACAATAGCACGGTTCGTTCTTAACGCACAAGATTAATTGTTAGCTGTTAAAATCAAACCCGGATGAGACCTGTCTCTCTAGTACATTGTTTTATAACTACTCATTATTGAGTAATAAGTCTATCTTGGTGATATCCGGATCGAAATCGCAAGCTGGGTAGCTTGGGAAGCATTTGTTTTAATCGTAAAAAGGCATTGGTTTGCGTTCTAGCCAATGCATTTATTTCTAGTTCCGGTCTCCGGAACTGCAACCCATAGGGGAAATTTATGATCTCAGAGGCCGTGGTTGATTTATCGCGCTGGCAGTTTGCAGCAACTTCTCTATACCATTTTTTGTTTGTCCCGTTAACATTAGGTTTGTCGTTTTTACTGGCGATTATGGAATCGACCTACGTCATGACCGGCAAAGAAATTTACAAGGATATGACCCAGTTCTGGGGGAAACTGTTCGGCATCAATTTTGCGCTCGGCGTGACGACCGGTTTGACCATGGAATTTCAATTCGGCATGAACTGGTCATATTTCTCGCATTATGTCGGCGATATTTTCGGTGCGCCGCTGGCTATCGAAGGCTTGATGGCGTTTTTCCTGGAATCCACCTTTGTCGGCCTGTTTTTCTTCGGCTGGGATAAGCTAGGCAAAGGCCAACACCTGCTGGTGACTTGGCTGGTCGCGTTAGGCACCAATTTATCCGCATTGTGGATTCTGGTCGCCAACGGCTGGATGCAAAATCCGGTCGGCGCGGAGTTTAATTACGAAACCATGCGCATGGAAATTTCCAGCTTTGCCGATCTGTTATTTAACCCGGCCGCTCAGGTTAAATTCGTCCATACCGTTGCCGCCGGTTACACCACCGCTTCTGTTTTCGTACTGGGCATCAGCGCTTATTACATGCTGAAAGGCCGCGATGCGGCTTTTGCCCAACGCTCTTACACCATCGCCGCCGGATTCGGTTTAGCGGCTATTCTGTCGGTCATCGTTTTGGGCGATGAAAGCGGCTATACCGACGGCGAAGTACAAAAAGCCAAACTGGCGGCTATTGAGGCCGAATGGCACACCGTAGAGCCGCCCGCCGCATTTACCGCCATCGGCATACCTGACCAGGAAGCGATGGAAACCCATTACGCGATAAAAATCCCCTGGGTCTTGGGTTTGATTGGGACACGTTCTATCGATGAGCCGATTACCGGATTATCCGAGATCCTGAAAAAAAATCGCTTGCGTATTCGTAACGGTATGAAGGCTTACGCATTGCTGCAAACCTTAAGATCGGGTAACAAGGATCCCAATATCCGTGACGAGTTCGACAGCTATAAGCAGGATCTGGGCTACGGCCTATTACTTAAACGCTATACCGAAAACGTAGTCGATGCGACCGATCAACAAATAGAATTGGCAACGGAATACTCGATCCCCAGAGTTGTGCCTTTATTTTGGACCTTCCGGATCATGGTCGCTTGCGGTTTTATCATGCTGGGAATATTTATTTTTGCGGTTATAGCCAGCTCGGTTCGTAAATGTAGGCAGAATTGGTTGTTGCGCGCAAGCCTTTATATGATGCCTTTACCCTGGATTGCCTCTGAAATGGGCTGGTTTGTCGCTGAGTTCGGCCGTCAACCGTGGACTATTGCGGAGATTTTACCGACCTTCTTGAGCACATCATCGTTAACCGAACTGGATATCTACCTGAGTTTGGCCGGCTATATCGGCTTATATACGGTATTTTTAATCATCGAGCTATTCTTGATGCTTAAGTTTATCAAGTTAGGCCCCAGCAGCCTGCATAAAGGCCGTTACCATTTTGAAATCGCCACAGGAGCATCACTATGATTTTCGATTATGAAACCCTGCGCTTAATTTGGTGGGCTTTATTAGGTGCTTTATTGATCGGCTTTGCCATTACCGACGGCTTTGACTTGGGTGTAGCGGTCTTATTACCCTTTTTAGGCAAAAACGATAGCGAACGCCGCGTCATTATCAATTCCATCGGCGCCACCTGGGAAGGCAACCAGATTTGGTTTGTCACCGCAGGCGGCGCATTGTTTGCGGCCTGGCCTATCGCCTATTCGGTGGCATTTTCGGGATTTTATTTCGCGTTGTTGCTGACCTTGTTTGCGTTATTCTTAAGGCCGATAGGTTTTGATTACCGCAGCAAACTACCCAGCCAAACATGGCGCAGTAACTGGGATATTGCCTTGTTTGTCGGCGGCTTCGTACCGGCATTGATTTTCGGCGTGGCCTTCGGCAATTTGTTGCAAGGCGTACCGTTCCACTTCGATAACGATATGCGTATCTTTTATACCGGTTCGTTCTGGGCCTTATTAAACCCTTTCGCCTTGGCGGCAGGAGTGGTTAGCTTATCGATGCTGGTTATGCATGGCGCGGTCTATTTACAACTTAAGACCGAGGGCGACATTCATCAACGCTGCAAAAAAGTGGTCACTGTTTCTGCAATCATAACGCTGGCCGTTTTTGCTGTGGCGGGCATCTGGGTTGCCAATATTGACGGTTACCATATCACCACTGAAATTACTCCTAACGCGCCTTCCAACCCGCTGGCAAAAATAGTTTCCAAAGAACCGGGATTATGGCTGGGTAATTATGCGCATTGTCCTATGTTGTGGATTATTCCGGCACTGGCTTTTATTGCCGGAGCTGCCACCATCGTACTGTCAAAGGCCGACCGTCCCGGTCTGGCGTTTATAAGCAGTTCATTGGTATTAACTTCCATTATTTTAACCGCGGGCGTGTCGATGTTTCCGTTCCTGATCCCGTCAAGTTCGGCTTTGAACAGTTCGTTGACCGTGTGGGACGCCAGTTCCAGCCTTACCACCTTAAAAATCATGTTCTGGGTTACAGTGATTTTTTTACCTATCGTTGTTGCTTACACCGCTTGGGTATTCCGTGTGTTGCGCGGCAAAATCACGCTGGAACACATTCAACAAAACGATCATACAGCTTATTAGGAGATTACTATGTGGTATTTCACCTGGATACTTGGATTATTACTGGCCTGTTCATTAGGCATTATCAACGTGCTGCGGCTGGAGGCCCAAGAAACATGGGATAGAGAACATATCCCCTTAGATCCGCTAACCCAGTTAATGACCAAAGACACGATGCTGGGCCGGTTAAAGGAAAAAGTCGAGAACTCCAAACGCAACGGCTTTCCCTTTTCCATTCTTTTTATCAGTTTAAAGGATTTTAAAACCAGGAATAACAATTTACCTGAACATGAAATGGACGCCATATTACGCAACGTGGCCGATTGTTTTAAAGAAGACATCAGAGCGGGCGTTGATATTGCAGCCAGAATGGGCGAACAGGATTTTCTTATTGCGATGCCGGGTTCGCCATTGAAAAAAGCCGAGCAAATCGCCGCGCAGATTAAAAACGAGATTTTGGAACGTGTTAAAGCGCCCGGCGTGGTTGTTGAAGCGGCTGTAGGAGTTGCCGAGTACTCGGCTCCCTCTGAAGAATCTGCGGCTACAACCAATGAAGTGGATGAGTTGATCAGAGCTGCAACGGCAAAGAGCGGCTTATAAATCTCAGGCCCTGGTTTTTTGCATCGCCTATATACTCAACACAAGCATGGATTGCAGCTTTGCCCCTCTCCCTTCGGGCATAGGTATCTACACAACTTTTTTGCATTATAAATACAATGGGTTGCAAGTTGACCTTGCTACCGCTCTCGTTCACTCTCATTCCCACGTGCTACGTGGGAATGCAGTGCTGGACGCGCTGCGTCCCGTATACGCAGACGTGTTGCCCGTGACTCGCGGCGCAGCGCGCCTTGGGAGTTTAAGGCGCGCACGGCACGCCCAGGGTGATTATCGGCGCCCCCCGGCAGACTGGCAGAGTTGTGTATAACGATGAGCGTAGCGCGTGGGAACGAGAGCAAATGCCCGACCACTGCTAAATCGAATGGGTTGATTTCAACATAAGACCCATGATTAAGGTCATTTGTAACACAGCCACACCGACTACCCAGCGGACTAATTCGGCTTTGGATTCGGCAATGTCTTTGGCAACTTTTAATTCCAGTTCCCTGATGCTCGCATCAACTTTTAATTCCAACTCTTTTAGATCCCGTTTCGTGGCTAAATCGTCCAGTTGATAGTCATGCTTGGCTTGTTCCAATGTGGTGCTGATCGCGGTTTGTTGGAGCTTGGTGATAGCTTCAGCTTGTTGCTCGCTGAATCCGGCATTTTTCAGTTCCTTGATAAATTCGTGAGTATCGAAGCTAAGGGTTGTCATGATGGCTCCTGTATTTTTGAATAGTGTAGCAGTGATTCACAGCCACCGTAAACGAGGCGCTGCTTACTCCGTAACTCTCATGAGGGATAGCAAAATCTGCGTCAAGTTACGTCGTGCATTTTTCAAAATAACAGTTCACGCTTGATACACCTCATCATGACTACCCACATTAACCAAAATAATTTCCTTTTCGATGATGATCATTTCCAGGGTTATACGATAGCTGATATTGATCGATACCGAATGCAAAGCCGCCAACTTGCCTTTTAGCGGGTGCAGTCGCAGTGATGGATGGTAAGGATTTTGAGCCAGCAACAGCAAAGTTTTGCGGTATTGCTCTTTCAATTCGGGATGTTGTCGTGCAAAGCGTTTGGCGCGTTTTTTATAGCTGTCGGTAAAGATTAAGGTGTAACTCATTTGGCAAATAGCTCGGCCACATGTTGATCCACGCTGTCTTTGCTGAACCGGCCCGCTGCAACATCCTGTTCCGCCTCATATAGCGCAGCTTCCAGTTCCATTTCACGCAGGTAGTGGTAGTGTTCGATTTTCATCACCACAAAGCTCTCTTTGCCGCGCACGGTTATAACGGCTTCCGGCTGATCTGCAAGGCTCTCTTCTAAACAGGCGATACCTTTGATTTTTAAGTCGTTTGCTGTAATCATTTTAATCACTCTATAAATAGTGTTATTAACTATATTCTTTAGGGTGTTGTTTGTCAAATAACCCCATACTGATATGTTTGATTCATGAAACCTTCTCTTGCACTTGACCTAAAACGAGACGCGGTGCGCGAAACAGCGAGCAGCTTCCATACTGCGCAGAGGGCCTGTGTATTAATGACTTTCTTGCCGACAAGCGTACTCAACAAGCAGTGATTCTGAACCTCGTCATCATCGGCGATGCCGCTACCAAGCTACTTAAAGACTACGACAAATACCTATGAGAATCCGAATATTTTTGGACTTCAAAGAGAGGGAAACGCTCGACGATTCCCGTAATTGTCAAACTTTGCGAGTCCCCCAGCAGAGCTGGGGGGTTAATTATCAGTGTTCATCAAGTTCATCTTCGTTCCATTGTATTTATGGCACTGAATATTACGGCTATTCATTTAAACGTCGAAGGCTTAGGCATGAAACTCCTGCTGATAAGTTTGCAAGCCCAGCAAAGTTACTAAATCCCCCTGGATAGTGTCGCTGTCGCGATCTATAGCGAAACCCGCTCCGGTGTTGTTGTAATAATCCAATACGTTTTTGATAGCCGCGCCGCAATAGCTCCCGCTATGCGCCGGATCTGGGTTAGCGACGACCTGCCAACCCTGATCCGAAGACCGTATTTTAAAAGCCGATACATTGATCGTCAGGTTGCCGTCGCCATAACTGGAGCCGCCTTCATTAGGCGTATGATTTTGCAACCATTCGATACCGTTGTTAATATCGGTTGCAATTTTATCGGCGTTGTTCCCGGCTATGACATTTAACCAAGCGGCAAGCAATTGTTTAGTCATCAGGTAACGGCAGTCTTGACTATTATCCGATGCAGAGAGCATAGTCTTGGCTTCGACCGGTGAATAAAAAAGAGTTCTCTCCGAATGGTCGGTAACACCGTTACCATTCCAGTCGCCTACCAGTATGCCTTTCGCGCTAGTCCCGCTTACCGGGTCAGTGACCGTATACAGAATATCCGTTTCGGCAAAATTGGCTTTGTTGTTACATAGATAGTCGTTACTGTTATCGCCATCCCAAATCGCTGTCCATTGCTTCCAGAAACCGGGCGTACCTACGCCGGGAGCGTCTCCGGAACCGAATACGCATGGAGGTAACTCCTGAGTCCCCGGCACACAAACTTTAAGCTGCTGAATTTTGAAGTTGTCTTCGGGTGACTTATCCGTAGTATCGGCCGCAATAATCAGCGTGTTGCCCGAAATGCCTTGTGCATTCAGGTCGGCCCAACGTGTCGAACTCAGTGTGGTTTGGTTCAGTTCGGTAAAGCCGAAGTGGCTAAGAACGCTATCGCTCAACTTCAGATGCTGGCTAAAAGGGCTATTGAAGGTGCCGATCCACACTTTGACATCGCTGTCGTTAAGCACATAGCCCAGATAGGCTTTGTCGACGACGACCGCGGTTGAAAACTCGAATAAGACATAATTGTCGCGCCCCGTATTATCGACGGTATGGCTATTACCGCTGCCCGATCCCTCGCTGCTATCGGTCACGCCCAAACCGCCTGAGTAACTGCCCAGCCAGGCCTTGTTCCAGTTGCCGGTGGTTTTATCCCGGCTAAAAGCGCTGGCATGTACCGACACCTCGTCTTCGCTATAGCTGCGAATATTGCCGTCCGTGCCGTCGGTGGCCGAATTGCCCTTGAAGTTGAAGGTCAAACAAGTGGATGAGGGGGGTTGTATCGACAAGCCTGCATCGTAGCTGAGGTTGTTCTCACCGGCCATCAAAGTGACGGCTTGGGTTTTGCCGGTCAGCGGATCGACATCGGAATCCAGCGTATCGTTGCCGCCTTGATTGCTGCCGGTAAAACGGTAGTTATTCGGCGCTGTCACTTGTAAGGCATAAGTGCCGGGCGCCAATTGATTGAACAGATAGTTGCCTTGGCTATCGGTCGTGGCTGTCGACTGCACGGCACCGGCCGCTGTAAGCAGTTTTACGCTAACTCCCGCTATTCCTTGTTCGCCTGGGTCTTGAATGCCGTTGGCGTTGCTGTCGTTCCAGACTTTATCGCCTAAACTCGCTGCCCGTTGTTCGCCGAAATTGTTATTGCTGCTGTGTTCGCCCGCTTTCACCGTGATAGCGCTGATTTGGTCGTTACTGACAATGCCGCCCAGACTGCCTGCGCTGTCTTTACCGTCTATATAATCCGGTTGTGTTTCGTTCAGTTGATAAACGCCGGAGCCCAGTTGGTCGAAAAGATAACTGCCGTCCGCATTTGTGGTAGCGGAAAAAGCAATGGGATTGCCTAAGCTATCCGTGCCCGTTAAGGTAATGCCAACCCCCATTAACCCGGCTTCGAGCGCGTCTTTAACGCCGTTGTTATCGGCGTCCAGATAGACGAATCCGGACACGCTTGCGGTTTTTTGTTCGGCGATTGCCAGTGTAAATACATCGGTGGCGGAAAGTCCGCCGGTATCCGTCGCCGTCACCTGGATTTGTACATCGCCTGCTGTGTCCGGCGTACCCGAGAACAGGCCGTTAACGGCATCGAAGCTCAGCCAAGCCGGCAAAGGATCGCCGTTCAGTAATTGCGCCGACAGCGTCAGCACATCGCCTTGATCAATATCGGCAAAGGTATGGTCGGCAATCTTATATGAGACCGGCTCACCGGCCCGTCCGGTTTGGTCCGTAATAGGCAGTTCCAGCGTTGGCGCATCGTTGCTGCCTTCTATGTTTACGGTAATCGCCGCATTGCTGGCTAACGGTCTGACCGGATCGTTATCCTGTATGGCATAGGCCAAAGTTTCACTTAAACGCTGACCTTCCGCTAAAGCTTGAACTTCAGTCATAGCGTTATTTAACGTATAACTAAAATCGCCATTGCCCGCTAACGCCCAAGTGCCGTAAATACCGGTATAAAGACCTGAATTAATGACGCTTAAACTGTCGCCGCTATCGGGGTCGCTGTCGTTAGCCAATACATTACCTGTAACATTCACACTCGCGTCTTCGCGAACCGCAGCCGCATCATCCGCGGCGACCGGCGCTTGATTGTTTACAGCCTGTTCAATGGCAGCGCTATCCACGACCGTGCCATCGCAAAAACGTAGGGATTCAATGCGTTGCTCCGGATTAAACCATTGGCTAAGAACGAGTTGATCTTGGCTGTTCTTTAAGCCGAGCACCACATCATCGCCCTGCCGGCTAAGGGTAATATCGTTTACGGTCAGATCATCATTCATCCGCACTTCATCGTTGCTGCCAGCGCCATCTATCGCGACATCAGTGCCGAAACCGATAGAAAACACATAAGAATCGTCGCCCAGACCGCCGTTTAGCGTATCATCGCCGCCTGCACCGCTGATAAAATCATTGCCGTCGCCCGCGTCGATCAGGTTGCCGAGCGCATTGCCGCGAATGAGGTTATTCAGTTCGTTGCCGTAACCGGTTATCGCCGTTCCAACCAGATCGAGGTTTTCCAGGTTAGCGCCCAGCGTGTAAGATTCAATAGTACTACGTACGGTATCGGCGCCCTCACCGGCTTGCTCAACGATAGTGTCTCCCAAGCTATCCAGGAAATAAACATCATCGCCCAGGTTACCCGTCATGGTATCGTCACCCAGTCCGCCATCCAGGCGGTTATTACCGGCATTGCCGAGGATAATATTAAAATCGGCATTACCCACCACATCGATATTCGCGGTGCCGGTAAAGTCCACCTCCTCAACGTTATCGGGTAAGGTCAGGCTCACCGAGCTGTAAATCAGATCGTAACCTTCATTGGGATTTTCGATAACAAGGTCGGAGGTGCTTGTCAATGAGGGGCCAACATCATCGTCACCGCTGCCGATATGACATTCATCAAAGCCCTGCACGGTCAATAATTGGGTTGTGCCGTCAACAATATAGGTATCGTCACCCGTGCCGCCCCGCATCGTATCGATGCCGGCGCCGCCATCCAGAAAATCGTTGTTCCTGATATTGAGCAATCCGTCATCGCCGCCGTAAAGGTCGTCCTCGCCATCGCCGCCATAGAGTGCGTCGTTGCCGGAACCGCCGTCCATCACGTCTTGGCCGGTTCCGCCATCAAGGATGTCGTCATTGGTCAAGAACACAAACGACTCCAGCATCGGTATGTCAACGCCTAAACCGTCATCGCCGCCGTACAAAACATCGTCGCCGTCACTGCCGTACAATTGGTCGTCACCGGAACCGCCGTCGACGCTATCGTTGCCGTCTTGGCCGCTAATGACATCGGCATTCGCGGCCAATTCAGTGTAATAATAGCCTTCTTCACCTTCGTAACCGCCTTCGCCGTTATAAAGGTAAACCGCATCGTCGCCCCCGTATAAATTATCGTCACCGCCGTCACCGCTGAGCCAATCGTTGCCGGCTCTGCCGTCTATCGTATCCTGACCGTCCAGCCCGCTGACTATATTGGAGCCGTCATTGCCGTCAATATTATTGTCCAATGTGTTGCCCGTGCCGTCGAGAGCGTTGACATAAGGTTCCAGGGTAAAATCGCCCAGCAATTTCAGGTTTTCGACGTAATCCGGCAAGGTGTAACTGATTGTCGCTTCTACATTATCCTGACCTTCATCGCTGTTTTCGCCCACGTTATCGGTATCTGCATCAACAACATAGGTATCATCATCGGCACCGCCCCACATAAAATCCATACCGTAGCCGCCGTCGAGCCAGTCGCTGCCCGTCCCACCCTGCATAAAATCCAAACCATCGCCGCCGATGAGTCGGTCATTACCCGCGTCGCCTTGCAGAAAATCCATGCCGTCGCCGCCGTCGAGCCGGTCATTGCCTTCACCGCCTTGTAAACTGTCTTCGCCCCAGTCGCCGCCCAATAGGTCATCGCCTGCCAGTCCCTGCAACAGATTATCGGATGAATTGCCGAACAACTTATTGTCGATTTCATTGCCGATACCATATAGGGGTTGCCAACCGCTCAGATATAAGTCCTCGATATTGCTGCCCAAGGTATAAGCCGTTTGTGCATAAACGATGTCGTAACCGGCATCGCTGCCTTCCAGACAGACATCGCCGTAATCGTATACCTGATAGACATCATCGCCGAGTCCACCTTGCATCGTATCAACGCCAAAACCGCCATCCAGAGCATCGTTGCCGTCGCCGCCGTCGAGCCGGTCGTCGCCTTCATCACCTTGCAGAATATCCCCACCAGAGCCTCCGTCAACCCAGTCGTCGCCTGCGCCTCCGAATATCCAGTCAGTGCCGTCAAGTCCGGCCAAGGCATTGTCGCCCATGTTGCCGTATAGCGTATTATCCAGGGCGTTGCCGGTACCGCTGAGCGCATCCGCTCCGGTCAACATAAGGTTTTCAAGATTGTCGGCGAGGGTGTAGCTGACTGTCGTTTCGACGTTGTCATAGCCTGCATATTCGTCCTCGATTACAAGGTCATCAGCGTTATCCACCCTGTAGCTATCGTCGCCGAAGCCGCCGATCAGGCTATCCGCTCCGCCCAAGCCGTCCAGCCAATTGGCTTGATCGTTGCCGGTGATGCGGTTGGCGAGTTCGTTACCGTAGCCGTCGATCATCAAACCGTCAAACAGTGCCAGATTTTCGAGATTAGCACCCAGCAGGTAGGATACGCCGCTGTATACCGTATCGATGCCGTCATCGGCGTTTTCTGTCACCTCATCGCCGGCATCGTCCACCGTATAGCGGTCATCGCCGCTGCCGCCCAGCAAGGTATCGATACCGCTGCCGCCGTCCAGCACGTCATTACCGGCAT
>JAUGSS010000104.1:0-9927 GCA_044426515.1 Methylococcaceae bacterium
CTGAGGGATGCTCCATGAATTGTTGATACACTTCGTCAATGGCTTTTTCAGTAAAGTCGATCTTTATCATGTCGGGTTTTGTGTTTAAATTTGGGTATTATACCCGATTCATTTTCCGCAAATTTGACCGGTCGAAGTATAGTTTGAGCGGTTGAGTCGGTTGTTTGTGCAATAAAAACTGACTCAACTTTAGGAAAGTTTTTTGACGAATCATTTTGACGATTAGGCAACAGCGTATAGTGGCGTGCATAAATGCAATTTTAGGCACTATTTCGTCAATCATAGGGTGGATAAAACCACATGCTATGCGCTAAAACCCCTTGCTGTTTAGGCAGTGTTTTTTGATCAGTTAATTTTGAGGTAATGTTATGAATATATACGGTACAAGCGATGCGGACGTACTTACCGGCACCGATGCTGAGGATGCCATTTACGGGTTTGAGGGCGACGATAGCCTGGATGGTGGATTTGGAAATGATTTACTGGATGGCGGACTGGGTAATGATGTACTGAATGGAGGTAGTAAGGCTCATGGATATGGAGGTACGGACACTGTCAGTTACGCAAGTGCTGCCAGTGCCGTAGTGGTTAATCTAAAATCAGGTACGGCAACAGGGGGAGCGGGAAACGATACCTTGTTAAATATCGAAGGCCTTATCGGTAGTCAATATGATGACAGCCTTTATGGCGGCTATGGCAATGATATACTGGATGGAGGGCTTGGGAACGATGTACTTGACGGCGGTAGCGATGATTATGTTATCAATTCAAAAGGTAAGTCGGAATATCACAGTGGAGGGCTGGACACTGCCGATTACACAAATGCTGCCGGCGCGGTAGTCGTTAATCTGCAATTAGGCACGGCGACAGGCGGAGCAGGGACCGATACTTTATTAAACATCGACAATCTCATCGGTAGCCAATTTGACGATGTTCTGACAGGTGATGCGAATGCAAACACTCTGAGCGGTGGCGATGGCAATGACAGTCTTTATGGAGGTGGTGGCGATGACGTCTATTTCGTCGATCAGGTCGGCGATGTGGTGATAGAGAATGCAGATGAAGGTGATCATGAAAGGATTAATGCAAGCATCAACTATACATTACCTGCGACTGTTGAATATCTAGGGTTAATGGGCGATGCCATTAACGGGGTCGGCAACGACTTAAATAACAGCATCATTGGTAACAACGGCAACAATATGCTGGAGGGTGGACTGGGTAGTGACAATCTTCAAGGAGGAGAAGGAAATGACAGTCTGTATGGCGGTGAGGGGGCTGACAGTCTTTATGGAGGTGATGGTGTTGGCAGTCTTTATGGAGGGGCTGGAGATGACGTCTATTTCGTCGATCAGGGCGGCGATGTGGTGGTAGAGAATGCCGATGAAGGCTGGGATGTGATTTATGCCAGCGTCAGCTATATATTACCTGCGACTGTTGAAGTTCTACGGTTAACGACTACTCCCGATTACATTATAGCGGGGACCGGTATTGGTGGCGGTAACGTTATTGGTGGCGCTAGCCTGAGTGGCAACGACTTAAATAACACCCTCTTTGGTAACCGCGGCAACGATATGCTGGATGGTGGGTTGGGTAGCGACACTCTTCAAGGAGGAGCAGGAAATGACACTTATGTTGTTAACTCAGTAACCGATACGGTTATGGAATTTGCTGGGGGTGGCACCGATCTTATCAAGTCCGCGGTTAGCTATAATTTAGCTAATAGTGATGGTATTGATTACGACAGCGTATACGACAACGTAGAAAACCTCACGCTAACGGGAAAAGCTGCAATTAACGGCACGGGCAATGGGCTTAATAACGTATTAACCGGCAATAAAGCCGCCAATATCTTGAATGCTGCCGAAGGCAATGACAAGTTGATCGGCGGTTTAGGAAAAGACAATCTGGCAGGCGGACTCGGCGCAGATAAGTTTAAATTTAATGAGGTCGCTGAAACCGGCGCCACCGCAACCACCCGCGACATCATCACTGATTTTAGCCACGGCCAACGGGATAAAATCGATCTATCGGCGATTGATGCAAACAAGGTATCTGCCGGCAACAATGCTTTTTCAGCTCCCACGGTAGGCGGCGCTTTTTCCGGCGTGTTTGCCAATCCGGGAGAGCTGTATTTTGACAAAACAGCACACATTCTTTATGGCAATAACGATATGGACAGTGCTGCCGATTTTTCCATCAAGTTGGCCGGTATGAATAGCCTGGCGGCTTCGGATTTTGTGTTGTAAGACCTATCGACTTAAACAAGGCACTTTACCCGGCACTGTCATAACGGCGTAAGCGCTCAACCAAGCCACCTGTGCTAACGAGTCCAGAACCGTTATTCTCAAAATTTTTGAAGAGGATAATGTATGACCTTAACGGCCCATTGGATACAGCACCTGAACAACTGGCAAAACAGCGGTATGACGCAAGCGGCGTATTGCCGAGAGCATCAGCTTAATGTCAAAACCTTTGCTGCACGGCTGCACGATTTTAGAAATCAAGAGTCCGCATCGGCGTTCATACCCGTTCAGGTACAGGAACCGCCGCCGGCAACCGCTTTGCTGGTATTGCATACCGGTCACGGCTTACGACTGGGGCTGCCCATAACCGTTTCTGCGCCGTGGTTGGCCGAGTCGCTGCGATGCTGGTTCTAATGAGGAGCCGTGTGCGTAAATAGCGCAAGCACGGTTCTGTGAGGGGCTTGGTGACAATTGATGATGCACGGCAAAACTGTCTGCGATCACGTAGTAGCCGCGTGCGGTAAGGCGTACCATGAAAAAAAAGTATCAGCAGATGGATAGAGAAGACTTCATTGAGAGGAGCCGGTCTACTCGACCTAAAAATCATTTGATCCACGAAAACCTGGACGATGCACGCTTTGAAAAAAGAGCCGGCAACTTATTCAGGCCTGCGGTGCGTCCAGAAATCGCTCAAGTTCATGCTGATGTCATCGAACGGCTGCGCTTTGACCACATCATCATGCTGCCAGGTATGTTCCAACAGCCAGCGATCCTCCAACAGGCGATAAACCTCCAAGGTGCGTATATCGGGATCGACCAGCCACAGCCATTGCACGCATTGTTCGGCATAAATCGGCATCTTGACGGCGCGATCGGTGCGTGCGGTTCCCGGCGACAACACTTCGCAAATCCAATCCGGGGCGATACTGAAATAAGCCTCGTCAGGAAAATAAGGCATCCGTTCCCGGCGCCAGCCGGCCAGATCGGGTACCAGTATATCCCGGCCCAAATGCAATTCCGGTTCAAATAAAATCCACCAGCCGCCGGGTCCGCCCCGGCCCTGGTCGTAAGCCGGGACGATTTCCCCGCCGATAATCGACGAAGTCCGGGCATGTCTCGGCGCCGGACGGGGTTGCGTGATCAATTGTCCGTGCAGGATTTCGCCAATCACATGATCGGGGAGGTCGAATAAATCTTCGTAGCTTGCTAAACGGTGAGCCGGTTGGTTCATGACTTGTTCCACGTTGAATTCATTAGCGGCCTGGGCGGCTGCTTGAAAGGACGCGCTTATATCCTGTTATTGCTTTGCCGACCAGAGTAGAACCGCGCAGTTGCCTCATTCTCCGGCTTTAACGTCCTATAAGTCAACAGCGTCGTTTTGTTTTGCCAATGAACCCGGCGTTATCCCGGAAGCTGCATGAAATCCAATGCCTGATGCGCTTTTTTTACACTAGGGAAGCGCCTACTTTGGGTAGGCGGGGATCAAATGGTTTTTCCAGGTTTAACGTTTGCTGATGCCAATGCGCGAGCGGCCAAGGCTGCACGGGGCGGCATGGACTTGGGAACACTGACAGGATGGATGCCGGCAGCGACCAATGACGCGCTCACAGGCGTGCTGATCGATTTGGCATACACCATGCGGCAATCGGCTATATGGCGCAGGCGCGTCTGTCTTCTGTCGTTGCGGTTGTCGCCGCCGGCGTTTTCCCGCACGGCTACCAGACGGAGTTCCGTAGGCGAAACTTGATAGATCAGGAAGCATCTTGAAGTCATAAAGTCGCCGTCAAGACGTTCGCCGTCATCCGAGGCAACTGCCACCCGCAAAAAATTGACCATATCGCCGTTACAGCCGGACTCGACAGTAGGCGCGGACGTAATCGCACATCGCTTTGGCCGGATTGGGATCCGGCCTGGCCATTGCCGCTATTGCCGCCCTGAGTCAAGTTTCCGGCCAGCCGTGGATATTGGGTTCTTTCGGTGCATCCTGTGTATTATTGTTCGGATTCCCGGATGCGGTATTTTCGCAACCGCGCAATCTAATTGTCGGCCACATCCTTTGCTCTTTAATCGGTTTGAGCTTTCTCAAGTTCATCGGTCCCGACTGGTGGAACATGGCTTTGGCTGTCAGCACCGCCTTGGCTGCGATGCTGATCACACGAACCGTCCACCCGCCTGCCGGTTCCAACCCCGTGATTATTTTTTTAACTCGGCCTGATTGGCCGTTTTTATTATTTCCAACCTTGGCCGGCGTCATAGTTTTGTTGTTCCTGGCGCGTTTGATGCTCAAGGCAACTCGCAAGACTGTCTAATACAATGCGCGCCCATATACTTCAACATGTCGCTTTTGAGGGTTTAGGCAGCACCGAAACTTGGCTTGTGAACAGACATGCGACCATAACTTATACGCGATTTTTCGAATCCGCTTGCCTGCCGGACCTTGATGATATTGACTTCATTATTGCACTTGGCGGTCCGATGAGCGTTAACGATGAAGAGCAGTTTCCCGGGCTGGTAGAAGAAAAGCTGTTTATTGCCGAAGCCATCGGCAAAAACAAAATTGTTCTCGGCATATGCTTAGGCTGTCAGCTAATTGCCAGCGCTCTCGGGGCGAAAGTATATCCGGGTATCGAAAAGGAAATCGGCTGGTTTCCTGTTTACTCCCTACACCAGAGCCGCGATATTCCAGTTTTCCCAAGTTCTTTCGAGGCTTTCCATTGGCATGGCGAAACATTCGATTTACCGACAGATGCAGTTCTCCTGGCAAGCAGTACCGTCTGCCGACACCAAGCCTTTCAAGTCGGGCGGCACATTCTAGGCCTACAATTTCACCTTGAAGCTACCCCGGAGAGTGCGAAGGCAATGATCGCCCATTGCCGCCATGAACTGTTAGCTCAACGCTTTATCCAGACGGAACAGCAACTTCTAAACATCACGGCAGCCAGATATGAAGTCATCAATACCCTTATGGCTCAAGTTCTCGAGCACCTGCTTGCTTATGACGGCCCACACCGTTAAGAGTGTCTGCCCATACTGCGGTGTAGGCTGCGGCATCGTCATGAAAATCGGCGACAATCGCGTCATCAAGGTCTCGGGCGACAAAAAGCACCCGACCAATTTCGGCCGTCTATGCACCAAAGGTAACACCTGCTGCGCAACAGCACAGATTTTTCAAACCACGATCAGCAAGGACAACGGCGTTCCTGCAAGCGTCAAAGCGGACGCATCGACCACTGACATCAAGGGTTTAAACATGAAGCAGATCGATGCACTGACCAAGCTATTTGGTCTCGATACGGCATCCGGCATAGCGCGGGATGCTCATGAACAATGGTATATGCAGGGTTGCCTGACCGGTGATAAGTAACCGTACGGATTGTTTGAAGAAATCAAATCCCCTACCCTGCCTCTTTAGACAACGCCAACCGATCTATACGAGTTAACGCAACTGATTATAAAAGGGCTGTGTTGCTTTGACTGCAATATCAATCAACTTTTATTTTAGGAAAAAATGAACATGAGCTTAACTGATCAATCTATCGAATTACCGGAGCCATCCCAAAAGCCGTCAGCTGAACAATCTCTAAAATCAGAGGAGCCGAGAGCGGAGATAATTGAGGCGATGGAACAGCAACCGGCGAATCCGCCAACACTGAAACTGCCCACCGACAGGCCGCGCCCGGCGGTGCAGTCATTCCACGGAGCGACTCGACACTTCAATTTATCGTCCGGCTTAACCGGGAAACTAAATACCTTGAGCCGACACGAGAATGTGAGCTTATTCATAACCCTGTTAGCGGCTTTTCATACGCTGTTGCACCGCTACAGCGGCCAGGACGACATTATGACCGGTACTCCGGCCAGGCGGGATACTCTGGCATTGCGTACGGATCTGTCAAACAACCCCGGTTTTCGCGACCTACTGGTGCAGGTCGGGGCTAACGCCAATCAGGATATACCCTTGAAACCGGTCGAAACGCTCCATCCGCAACGAGACCGTAGCGGCAATCCGCTGTTTCAGGTCATGTTCGAGCTTAAGAACAGCCTTGATAACCGGCGGCCGCTCAATGAAGCTAGAGCAGGATTTCTACAAGCCGATAGCGAAACGATCCTATTCGATCTTGGCTTGGAACTGTCGGAAGCCGCTGATGGCCTGACAGGCAGACTGAAATACGCGACGGACTTGTTCGATGTTTCGACCATAGACCGCTTAATCGGCCATTTCCAAACCCTGCTCGAAGGTATCGTTACTCAGCCGGAGGCGCGTCTGTCCGAGTTGCCGTTGCTGACCGAAGCCGAACGCCGGCAACTGTTAGTAAACTGGAATGACACAGCCGCCTCTTTTCCCGACGATAAATGCATCCATGAGTTGTTTGAGGCGCAGGCAGCGGCTACACCACAGGCGGTGGCGGTAATCCATGAGCAGAACCGGATTACCTATGCCGAACTGAATGCCCAAGCCAACCGGTTGGCGCATCATCTTTGCGGCTTGGGAGTTAAGCCGGATACGCGGGTGGCCATCTGCGCCGAGCGCAACCTGAACATGGTGGTCGGACTGCTGGCTATTCTTAAGGCCGGGGGCGCTTATGTACCGCTTGACCCCGCCTATCCCAAAGAACGCCTGGAATTTATGCTCGAAGATTGTTCTCCGTTGGCATTACTAACCCAGGGCCGCTTCGAGAGCCTGTTCGCGGGTATAACGAGCGACTTGAAGGTGATCGATCTGGAAGCCGAGCATCCTCCTTGGGCGAATCGGCCGGGCACCAATCCCGACCGCAGCCAACAGGGGCTTGATCCCAAACACTTGGCTTACGTGATCTACACCTCCGGTTCTACCGGGACTCCAAAAGGCGTGATGATCGAGCACCGGGGCCTGTGCAATATGATCACTGACCTGAGAAACCGATACCGGATTCGTGCCGAGGATCGGATTCTTCAGTTTGTTGCTATAGCTTTCGACGTGTCGGTACAGGACATCTTCAGCGCTTTGCTTTCGGGCGCCGCATTAGTGCTGCGTAGCGACGAGTGGATAGCTAACGCCGGGAAATTTTGGGCGCTGTGCGAACAGAACAAGGTCTCGATTGTCACCCTGCCCACTCTTTTCTGGCAGCAATTGGCTCAGGACGAGCAAGCCGTCATTCCCGCCACTATCCGCCAAATCATAATCGGCGGCGAGGCGGTCAATAACAAAGTGCTGGCGGCTTGGTTTGAACGCAAAAGTTATCGCCCGAAGCTGTTTAACGAGTACGGCCCGACTGAGACGACGGTCAACGCGACGATTTACCAACCTTTAGCCGATTCCCTCAGTTGGCAATCCATCGGCCGCCCCATCGCCAACATGCGTGTTTACATTCTCGACGCCTGCCGCCAACCGGTTCCCATCGGTTTGACCGGCGAACTTTACATCGCAGGGGCGGGCGTTGCCAGAGGCTATCTCAACCGCCCTGATCTGACGGCGGAGCGCTTTATCGCTGACCCGTTCACGACTGAAGCCGAAGCACGGATGTACAAGACCGGCGATTTGGCTCGGTGGCTGGCCGACGGCACTCTTGAATTCGTAGGCCGCAACGACTTCCAAGTCAAGATCCGGGGCTTCCGGATCGAGCTGGGCGATATTGAGGCGAAACTGGCGGAACACCCGGCGGTACGCCAAGCGGCCGTGTCGGCACACGAAGACCGCGAGGGGTTCAAGCATCTGGTGGCTTATGTCGTGCTTCAGGACGATTTCACGCCTGACATCGCTGAGTTACGCGACTTTCTTAAGCGGAAGATGCCGGAGTTCATGCTGCCTTCGGCGTTCATGTTCCCGGCTGCATTGCCCGTTACCCCGAATGGCAAGTTGGACCGAAAGGCATTGCCGGTGCCGGATATGAGTCATCGGCTTCAACATGACGGTTTTATCGCCCCTCGCAGTCCGATGGAGGAGCTCATTGCCGGCATCTGGAGCGAAATCTTGTCGGTAGCGGCTATCGGTAGCCAAGATAATTTTTTCGAACAGGGCGGCGACTCCCTGCTTGCGCTCCAGTTTATCTCTCGCTTTCGCGAACGGCTTGCACTGGAGATACCGTTACGCACCTTGTTCGATTTGCCGACGGTAACGGAACTTGCAGCGCATTTGGAATCCCGGCTGTTGACAGGTGAGCCGGCGCAATTACCGGCCATTAGCCGGAGCCCCCGCGTTGGAGCGTTGCCGCCTTCCTTTGCCCAGATGCAGATGTGGTTGTTGGAGCGTATTTCCGGCGCCAGTCGGGTCTACAACCTGCCCTTCTCGCTACGGCTTAAGCAGGTAAAAGATCAGGGGCGGGCGCTGGAGCGCGCGCTCAATGAAATTATCCGCCGCCATGAAGCTCTGCGCACCTGCCTTGCCGAACAAGAGGGTTCTCCCTTTCAGCTGATCCTGCCGGCGCTCCCGGTTAATTTACTGAAAGCGGATTTAAGGAATATCTCCGAAGAGCTGCGCGAAATCGAGATCGGACGGCAAATCCAGGCCGATACCGCGGCCGCTTTTGAGTTGAATCAAGCCCCCCTGTTCCGGGCAAAGCTGATCCGCTTAGGCGCTGAAGAATACCTTTTCTTTATCGTTTTCCACCATATCATCTTCGACGCTTGGTCGAAAGAAGTGTTTGCGCGCGAGTTGTCGGCGCTGTATGGAGCATTCAGTCAGGGCCTGCCTTCGCCTTTGCCCGAACTGCCGATCCAGTACGCCGACTATGCCGTCCGGCAACGGGAATGGCTACAGGGCGAGCCGCTGAATCGGCTGTCGGCTTACTGGAAGGCCCGGCTGGCGAACGCTTCAACGCTGGAATTGCCTACCGACAGGCCGCGCCCGGCGGTACAGTCATTCCGCGGAGCGACTCAACAATTCAATTTGCCGTCCGACTTGACCGGAAAACTGAAAACCCTGAGCCGGCACGAGGGCGTGACCTTGTTTATGACTTTGGCGGCGGCTTTTCAACTGCTGTTGCACCGCTACAGCGGTCAGGACGATATTGTGATCGGTACTCCGGTCGCCGGGCGGAGCCGTTTGGAGCTCGAAGGTTTGATCGGATTTTTCGTCAATACTCTGGTGTTGCGTGCGGATCTTTCAGGTAATCCGAGTTTCCGCGAGCTGCTGGCTCAGGTGCGGGAAGTTACTCTTGGCGCTTACGCGCATCAGGATATGCCGTTTGAAAAACTGGTCGAGGCGCTCAATCCGCAACGCGATCGCAGCCGCAATCCGCTGTTTCAGGTCATGTTCACACTTCAGAATATTCCCGACGACAAGCGGCCGTTAAATCAAATGACTGCGGAAACGCTACAGTTCGATAGCGGCACCGCCAAATTCGACCTTACCTTCGAATTGTCGGAAACCCCTCAGGGTTTAACCGGCGGGGTGGAATACGCCACCGACCTGTTCGAGGCCGCAACCATAAGCCGCCTGATCGGCCATTTCCAGACCCTGCTCGAAGGCATCGCCGCCCGGCCGGAGGCGCGCCTGTCCGACTTGCCGCTGTTAACCGAAGCCGAACGCCGGCAACTGTTGACGGACTGGAATGACACTGCGGTCTCGTTCCCCGAACATCGGTGCATCCACGAGTTATTTGAGGCGCAGGCGGCGGCAACGCCGCAAGCGCCGGCGCTGGTGTATGAACAGAGCCGGCTTGGCTATGCCGAACTGAACGCCCAAGCCAACCGGTTGGCGCAT
>JAUGSS010000108.1:0-1376 GCA_044426515.1 Methylococcaceae bacterium
GCTGTTTCGCTTCCGTTCACTATCGATGAACATTCGATGACACTTCGTGGCGCTGGGCTTCTTGTCGCTCCGAAGATGGATGAGACGATTTCTGATGCGACGATTTTTTCTGCGAGCGTTTCTGGTGGCGATATCGCTTCGTTGATTCCCAAAGCTTTTACGCAAAATACTCCAGGATTTTCATCGTTCTTTTCTTTGGCGGCGTTGAACGGAATCTCGGCACATATTGACCGCACTGACGATACCTCGTCATACACACTCGCTGTTCCATTAACGAATACCCCGACAATCTTTACCACGGAAGATATTTTAATGAGTCTTGCGCAAGAGCTTGTTGAAGTGCCCACGATTGATGGTGTTTTTGGATATTTAGACGATGGAGGAAGTGTTACAACGCTTCGATCACGGGAGATTGCGACCGTTGCGGTGAGAGATGATGCGCCGTATCGGTTTATTACCGCAACGTCGTCTCGGGGGAGTGTGTCGATAACGCAGACTCCAACAACGCTTTCGCTCACGAACCGTACGCAAGATTCATCGTCACCATCGGGACGATCCAAGGAATGTCTTGCGGGATCCGTTGCATTTGTACGACCAGTCGATCTTCTTTCGTCATCCGCCGATCAATCCGCGCATCATTCATCATCATTATCCGATCTCCTTTGGCGGGCGTCGGAGATTGGAAGCACGGTCTCGGCAACAAAAATCTGTTTTGGGGATTAAATAGAGATAACGTGTGATACAATATCAATAGTTCTTTCTACAAATCCTTTTTTGGTTCTTTCTTGTGAGGTTTTCTCCGATTCACGCCGTCGCAACTCTTCCCTCGAAGGCACAGTCCTTCAGAGTAAACACGCGCTACTCATTCGTACGCCTGTCTCCTTATTCCAGCTTCAATGAGTATGCTCTGAGGCTTTCTGTGAAAAGGAGTTGAAAATATTGCCCGCCGTTTATCGCGCTATTCCTTTTTGAGAAAGTTCCAAACGACACAGGGAGATGCTTCGAAGTCGAGAGACTCCGGCGCATACCTTCCTGCGGTTCTGGCGATTGAAGCATCTGGGCGCCCATACTGAGGACGGAATGTATTTCGCATGTATGCTACCCCGTTCGCCGGCAGCGCAGGGTCACCATTGGAAAAGAATTTCGCATGTGTGTTGCGGTGATGTTGTGCTCTGATGATCACGCTCGTGGTCCGTAGAGTCCAATGTCACTTTCAGCACCGTCTCGATGATTCAATTCCCCAAAGAGCGTGCCCGGGATGAATTCTTATTCCCCCCGAACGGCGCTCTTTTGTATTAGGACATCCTCATTTGGCCGATTTTGGGCTTGTGATATCGAAAACTTTTTCAACGTACCAAGAAGTACGTCTCAAAAGG
>JAUGSS010000051.1:0-77533 GCA_044426515.1 Methylococcaceae bacterium
GCTTGACCGGTTCGAGTTCGTCGATAATTTCCATGGCGCGTATTTTCGGCGCGCCGCTGGCGGGACCGGCCGCAAAAGTTGCGGTGAGAACGTCAAAGGCATTGTCGCGTTGCTGCAACTGCCCGGTGACGTTGGAGACGGTATGCCTGACGTGCGAATAGCGTTCGACAATCATTTTATCAGTCAGCTGTACGCTGCCGATTTGGGCGGCTCGGCCCACGTCATTGCGGCCCAAGTCGATCAGCATTAAATGCTCGGCCAGTTCTTTGGGGTCGGCCAGCAAGTCTTGTTCCAGCGCAATATCCTGCTCTGTTGTTGCGCCGCGCGGACGGGTACCGGCAATCGGACGCACAGTAACCATGTTATCTTCCAGCCTGACCAGGATTTCCGGCGACGAACCGACGATATGGAAATCGCCCAGATTCAGGTAAAACATGTACGGCGAAGGATTCAGACAGCGCAAAGCCCGATATAAATTAAGCGGCGAAGCGGTGTAAGGGATGGACATGCGTTGCGATAACACGACCTGCATGATGTCGCCGTCGGTGATGTATTCTTTGGCTTTCAGCACTGCATCTTCAAAGCCTTGTTGGGTAAAACCCGAGATAAAATCAGATTCTTCTACCTTTGTCGGGGCGTGGTGTTTTTTCGGTTTGGCTTGCAGCTCGCGCAGCTTGACCGCCAAATCGTTTACTCGTGCGACGGCACGGTTATAAGCATCGGCTTGTTCAGGATTGGCGTGAGTCAGCAACAGCATTTTGCCGGACAGGTTATCGAATACCAGCATTTCTTCCGATACCATCAGCAGAATGTCCGGATTCCCCAGCGGGTCCGGTTTTTCGGCGCCGCGCAATTTCGGCTCGATATAACCGATGGTTTCATAACCGAAATAGCCGACCAGGCCGCCATTAAACCGGGGCAGGGTGTCAATATCGGGAACGTTATAGCGCTCCTTAAACTGCTCGATCCAGATTAGCGGATTATCGTGCGTGACCGATTCCAGCAGTTCGCCGTTTTGTTCCAGACGGATTTGCTTGCCGGTAATTTTGACGATGGTTTGGCAGGGCAGACCGATGATCGAATAACGACCCCACTGCTCGCCACCATGTACCGATTCAAACAGATAGGAATAAGCGCCGTCGGCCAGTTTCAGGTAGGCGCTCAAGGGCGTATCCAAATCGGCCAGTACTTCGCGGCAAACCGGGATGCGGTTGTAGCCCTGCCGGGCATAGTGATTGAATTGTTCTGGGGTCATTTTGTATTCAATGTGTTTATGCAGTTGGAATGTTGGGTTACGCTAAGTCCCTATATTCAATCAATAAAATGTAAAAAAATTAATTAGCCACTGGTGGGATTACCCTGCAATCCTACCTAATGCATTTCAACTCTATCACTCGATGTTCAAGTTTTTAGTTCTTGACTTCATGAAAGTCAGTTGAATCGGGCATTAGAGGCGTAAATGTTATTGTCCGTCACTTATGCGCAATGGCGGGAATACCCTGATTTATTTGTATTCCTAAATGTCAAACTATAAAAACTTGAACATCGAGTATCAGGAAATTCATCAAAGATAAGACTATGCTCAAGTTCTCCAGTGTTTTTGTAAAATTTCATATTTCCCTCCGAATCGCACAACCAAAACTCTTCACAGCCTCTGGCAAAGTAAAGCGCTTTTTTTTCATCCATCTCTGCGACGCTATTTGATGGCGATATGATTTCAACACATAGCTCAGGCGCTGCAATAAAAGGCGTCATATCTTGGTTTATTTGGATAAACCGGGATGATGCCCAGGCAACATCCGCCACTTTGGTGCCTTCACTGGTTTCTACTGAGCATTCCGTAATCACTGTACCGGTGTCCATTATGCGGCTCAGCAAGGCAACGATTTTTGCCTGATAGATTCCATGCCTGTTGGTTGCCGGACTCATGACTATATTGCCCCATTTATCGGTCTGAATTTTATAAGGTAAATTTGCTAAAACAGGGTTTTCACAAATACTTGCCCAATTCATAAAATTATCCTACCAGGGATTCAATTAAAGCTGTAAATCCAAAAATGGCGTTGCCACACACGATGCGGGAGCGCCACAAAGTGCATTTCCCACGCCGGCGTCCTTAGGCAAGGCTCAGGACAGGCGTGGGAAACAAGGCGCCTTTAAACAGCCTTAGCCAATTCGGCGCGCATGTCATCGATTACTTTTTTGTAATCCGGCTGGCTGAAAATCGCCGAACCGGCAACAAATGTATCGGCACCGGCCTCTTTAATCGCACGGATGTTGTCGGTTTTAACGCCGCCGTCAATTTCCAGACGGATATTCAAGCCGCTGTCGTCGATTCTTTTTCTGACTTGACGCAATTTATCCAGCGCTGAAGGGATGAAAGACTGACCGCCAAAGCCGGGGTTAACCGACATCAACAAAATCATGTCCAGTTTATCCATCACATAATCCAGATAATGCAACGGCGTGCCTGGGTTAAATACCAGCCCCGCCTTGCAGCCGCAATCTTTAATCAATTGCAGGGTGCGGTCGATATGCACGGAGGCTTCGGGATGGAAGGTAATAATATCGGCACCGGCTTTGGCGAAGTCGGGAATAATGCGGTCTACCGGCTCAATCATCAAATGCACGTCAATCGGCGCGGTAACGCCGTGTTTTTTCAACGCTTCGCAAACCAAAGGACCGATGGTCAGATTGGGCACGAAATGGTTGTCCATGACATCGAAATGCACAACGTCGGCGCCCGCTTTTAAAACATTATCAACATCTTCACCTAATTTGGCGAAATTGGCTGACAGAATGGAGGGAGCAATCCAGTTTTCGTTCATCTTCTGATCCTCTTAAATTAAAAATCGTTAATTATATCTTTTTTTTACATAAACTCTTATGTTTACGCTGTTTTCAAAAAGAGAGACTGAGTCGTTGCGTCGTTGACGGCAAAAATAATACTAAAATCCCGATAACCCTGCTGGAATTTCTAAGCGCCGGGCCGCATTGCGCCGGACCAAGCCGGCGAGTTTCACACAGCGGCACAGATCGACCGTCACGCCGGCGCACCACCGGCAATCGCTTGCCGCTTTGCCGTGTAAATTTTATGACGTGATTCCGATAAGAACCAAAATAACATATTAATCTATTGATTATTATGTGATTTATATGAAATGGCATGCGCTTCGCATTAGTTATTGCAACGTAATAGCGTCAATCTACGCGAGGAAGCAGCCATGAGCGAAAAATCAGCAAATTTAGCGATTATCAGCAACAACACTTTTGAAGCAACAAAAGCGGTTAACCTCCAGAATTATGATATCAGCAGTGCCTTACAAACGACTTTGGAGTTTAATGAGCTGATTTCGATTTTCAGCAGCAAAATTGCCGCTAAGATTCCGCATAGCGCCTATATCTATATTAACCCGGAATTTGGCTTGGAAATAAAAAGCGGGGTTTTTACACGGCATTCATGCAACTATGTCCTGAAAGCCGAGCAACAACAGCTGGGCGAATTAAAGCTGATGCGCAACTATAGATTCAGCGATGCTGACTTCCAATCACTGGAAGCGCTACTTTGCTGCTTGATTTATCCGTTGAGAAATGCAACGTTGTTTCATCAAGCTTTAAAAATGGCTCATACGGATCCTCTTACTCAAACCCGTAACAGAGCTTCGTTTAATGATGCCATTAATCGGGAAATGAGTCTGGCCGTACGCAATAACAAAAGTTTATCGCTTATTTTCTTTGACATCGATCATTTTAAAGCCATCAACGATACCTACGGTCACGACTGTGGCGACATCGCACTGAGCTCAAGTGCCAAATGGATTAAGGAAAGCCTGAGAGACAGTGATATTGTTTTTCGTTACGGCGGTGAGGAATTTGTGATTTTATTAAGCGGCACCGACGCCAACGGTGCAGAGTTGCTGGCAGAGCGGATTCGCGCCTCAATTGAGCATCATACGATAGCCTATGAGATGGAAGCGGTAAAGATCACTGCAAGCCTGGGCGTCAGCACTTTGCGTAAAGGCGACACCCTTGAGTCTTTCGTCAAACGCGCTGACGACGCCATGTATGCAGCTAAAAAAAGCGGCAGAAACCGAGTGGTCTCAGCTAAATAAGTTGTCGGGTTATGCCGCGCGTTGTGCCTTACGGCTAAACCCGACGACTGGTATCGCTAACGTTTTGCAGACTTATGAGTTTTAAACTCGGGTTTGGCGATGGCCGGTTTTTCCGCCGCCATCCCCGCAAATTCGAACAGTAATTCCAGTTCTTTATCATTCAGCTCGTAAAACGAATGGTTTTTCAATCGCTCCGGCAATACTACGGGTCCGTAGCGCACCCGCATTAAGCGGCTGACGATGACTTCCTGCGATTCCCACAAACGTCTTACCAGACGGTTACGGCCTTCAGTAACGATAACGTTGTACCATTTATTGGCGCCTTCGCCGCCGAAAAACTTAATATCGTCAAACTTGGCTTTACCGTCTTCAAGCTCCACGCCCTGCTTGAGTTTTGCCAGGGTGGCCTCTGAAACCTCGCCCAAAATACGCACCGCATACTCACGTTCCACTTGCGTTGACGGATGCATTAAGCAATTGGCCAGTTCGCCATTATTGGTGACCAGCAATAGTCCCGAGGTATTGATGTCCAGGCGGCCTACGGCTATCCAACGGCTGACAGCCAATTTCGGCAATTGTGTAAACACCACCGGCCGGCCTTCCGGGTCGCGACGGGTAACCACTTCGCCGACAGGTTTATGGTAAAGCAGCACCCGGGTGGGCTGGACGACAAATTTTTCCCAATGGACAACCCGGTCATTGATTTGCAAATGATCGCCTTCTTTCAAGCGGTCGCCCAAACCAACAGGCTTACCGTTAATCTTCAAGCGTCCCTCATCTATCCAGCGTTCAATTTCCCGTCTGGAGCCGACACCGCCTCGCGCCAGCACTTTTTGGATGCGCTCTCCCTCGGCTGACTGATGAGTGTCAATGCTTTTAGAGGCTTTGGCGGGCTTGCTTTCAGTTTGCAGCTTCAGCGGCCGGATCGGTTGTTTCGCTGAACTGTTCGATGATTTCGGTGATCTGTTCGGTGGTTTCTTGCTCTTCACTCTTTACCTGCATGGGTTGTTGCGTAGTATCTGACGACGGATCAAGCTGTTGAATCTCTTGCAATGTCGGCAGTTCAGTTAATGACGTAATATTAAAATAATCCAGAAATTGTTTGGTGGTGCCATATAAAGCCGGCCTGCCCGGCACCTCTTTGTGCGCCACCACCCGAATCCATTCACGCTCAAGCAGCGTATGAATGATGCTCGAACTGACGCTCACTCCGCGAATATCTTCAATATCGCCGCGTGTAGCCGGTTGCCGATAAGCAATAATAGCCAAAGTTTCCAATAAGGCGCGGGAATATTTGGACGGTTTTTCCTCAAACAACCGTGATACCCAGCGCGACAGTTCCTGTTTGACCTGAAAGCGATAACCGCTGGCTACCTGCTTCAATTCAATCGGCCTGAGTCGATAGTCCTCTTTGATCGCCTCGCAAGCCGCTTGTATTTCGTGTATTTCCGGCTGCTCAATTTCAGGAAAAACCTGTTGTACCTGTTTGCAGGTCATGGGGCGATTGGCGGCAAACAAGATTGCTTCGACTACACGCTTAATTTCCATATTAATTTCGGGTTGTTCAGTTACGAGAGGCTGTTCAATGACAATAGGCCCGCCCTGAGCGTTGTCGACGGGCGGAGCTAAAGGTTTAACTGTCGGCGCAGGTGGCGGCGGTTCTGACACGTAATTCGGCAAAGGGTTCTGACTGGATAATATCGATGAGTCGTTCTTTGCTGAGCTCGAGGATGGCCAGAAACGAGACAACGACTCCGTGTCGACCTTCTTTTCGGATAAATAACTGCGAGAAAAGGAGACTATCCGCTCCTTTAAGGTTTTCCAGAATGGTTGACATGCGTTCACGGACAGATAGAGGTTCTTTGGTAATTTGATGGTGGCTGAGCTGCTCGGCTCTTTTTAGTACATCCTGGAATGCCAACAGCATTTCTTTCAGTTGGACGTCCGGTACGTTTTGTTTGCAATTTTTTAGCGTCGAAACATCGACGCCGATTTCAAATATATCACGTTCAATTCGAGGTAACAGATCAATTTCTTCAGCCGCCTCTTTAATCAGCTCATATTCCTGTAGCCTTCGAATCAGCGTCGCTCTCGGGTCTTCCTCTTCGTCTTCAGCTTCAGGCGGCCTGGGCAACAGCATTCTTGATTTGATTTCCGCCAACAACGCGGCCATCACCAGATATTCGGCGGCCAGCTCCAGATTTAACTTGCCCATGATCTGAATATAGGCGATGTATTGATGGGTAATCTGGGCTATCGGTATATTGACAACGTCCATATTCTGCCTTCGTATCAAATACAGCAATAAGTCCAGCGGCCCCTCAAAGGTTTCCAGCAACACTTCCAGAGCATCAGGCGGGATATAAAGGTCATCCGGTAAATTATTGAAAGGCTCGCCGTTGACCATTGCAAAAGTCGGCAAGGGCTCTAAAGTTTCGGCCATGAGTTGAGTCATATTCTCGCTCAAGCTTTAGCTTCGCACATACAAGAAGGGGAGTGGCGCTTGGAAACCGGGGCAAAAAATCAATCTACAACCCGGCAATTGAAAAAAACGCTTTTTGCGCAACAAACAAGGGAATAGCCAAAATCGTACTCAAAGCATTTGTATATAGCAGCACTAATAAAATAATAAAGCCAAAACGCTCCAGGCGGTTATATTGCCATGCCCAATAAGCGGGCAAAATGCCGGTCAAAACCCGGCTGCCGTCCAGCGGCGGAATAGGCAATAAGTTAATCATCGCCAATACCAGATTAATCGAGATACCGGCAATCCCGGTATAAATCAGCGGCAATGAGATAGCTTCGGCTTGCGCACCTATCGTCACGCCTAAGCGGGCTACCAATGCCCAGCCGAGAGCCATCAAAAAATTGGAAACAGGCCCTGCCAAAGCGACTATCGCCATATCACGGAGTGGATTTTTAAAATTCCGCGCATCGACAGGCACCGGTTTGGCCCAGCCGAAAATAAAACCGGTACCGGAGAGCAATAACAAACCGGGGATAATAAGGGTTCCGAACAAATCGATATGCTTAACCGGATTTAGAGTTAACCTGCCCAATACCGAGGCAGTGTTATCGCCATATCTTTTTGCCACCCAGCCATGCGCCACTTCATGCACGGTAATCGCAAAAATCACCGGCAATATCCAGACCGCTATGCGTTGCAACAGCGTCAATTCGTCCATCATGCCCGTACCCTCTTAAGCCAACATCGGGGCAAGGCCTTTGCCCTGCCTGATAATTTCGGTGCCGTTGCTGGAAAATTCGATAATCGTCGTTTGTTCAAACTCAATAATACCGGCGTCAATCACCAGATCCAGCTCATGTTCCAGTTTATTTCTGATCTCATACGGATCGGTCAATGCCTCATCCTCTCCCGGCAACATCAACGTGGAGCTAAATAACGGCTCGCCCAACTCCTGAATCAGTAACTGTGCGACGGGGTGATTGGGGACGCGGATGCCGACCGTTTTTTTCTTCGGGTGTTGCAAGCGGCGCGGCACTTCGCGCGTAGCGTCCAAAATAAAGGTAAAAGGCCCCGGCGTTAACGCCTTAATCAGCCGGTAAGCGTCATTACTGATTTTGGTAAACATGGAGACTTGGGTCAGGTCTTTGCATACCAGGGTAAAATTGTGTTTATCGTCCAACTGCCTGATACGGCGGATTTTATCCAGTGCCTGCTTATCGCCGATATGGCAGGCAATCGCATAAGAGGAATCAGTCGGGTAAACGATAACGCCACCCTTACGAAGTATTTCCACCGCACGATGTATCAAGCGCAGCTGCGGACTTTCCGGGTGTATTTCAAAAAATTGAGCCATTTATGAATGCTGCCTAAACTTGGAATATAAAATAATTATACCGTACATTGACATAAGCTTGCAGTCGAAAACCGCGCAGTCGGCAAGCGGCATTAACAATTTCATGCCAAGCGGGGTTTCCGTACTGAAAAAATAATAAGTAGCTAAGGCAACTCGCAATAAATAAACTACACAATGAATCAACCAAAAATAGAACACAGATAACGCTGATAGTTATGATTAACGCAGATTATCCGCGTTTATCATAATCATCTGTGTCATCCGTGTTCTATTGTATTTGGAGTTTATTTTTTGCGAGTTACCTTAGAACACGGGTAACTCGCAAAAATTCAGCGATGCCGCTAAAGCTCAATACGGATACCCAATTCAATAACACGCTCGACAGGAATTTTGAAAAATTCTATTGCGCTTGACGCATTGTGGAATAAAAACCTGAACAAGGGTCTACGCCATTGAGGCATAAGGCTTTTTTTTCGGAAAGAGAGTCTCTCGCTACCGATAAAAAACGAGGTCTGCTTGAAATCGATGTTTAATCCTTCCTGAGCGCACAGCTCTAAAGCCTGTCTCACATCCGGACTTTGCTGAAAGCCATAGTAAAGTTTAACCCGGTAAAAATTATTATCCTTGCCGAATGCGCGAATTTTGATTCGGTGCGCCACATCAACATAAGGCTCATCTTTAGTGACTATCGTCAGGACAACGATTTGTTCATGCAGCACATGGTTATGCTCAAAATTATGTAAAAATACCTGCGGCACGCCGTGCAGGGTTTTCGCCAGATAAATGGCCGAACCTTGAACGGTTACTGCCTGATGACTCATTATCTTATCTTCCAAATCTTCAAACAGCATCCGCCTGTCATCCATATATTCCGCCAACAAGGCACGGCCTTGAATCCAGGTGGTCATCATTAAGAACAGCACTGCTCCGATGACTAAAGGCAACCAGCCTCCGGTCGGTATTTTTAAGCTGTTGGAAGAAAGAAACAAAAAATCTACCGTCAGAAAAGTTGTCAAAAAAATGACGCTGGCCGATCTTTTCCATTGCCATATTCCTTGGATGACGATAAACGCCAGCAGAGTATCGACAATCATGGTGCCGGTAACGGCAATGCCGTAAGCCGAAGCAAGTGCCGAGGAAGACTCGAAACTCAATACCACGACAAATACCGAGACCATCAATAGCCAATTGATCGCAGGAATATACACTTGCCCCACTTCCTGGCCCGAAGTATGCGCAATATTCATGCGCGGGCAATAGCCCAGCTGTATGGCTTGTCTGGTGACCGAGAATGCGCCGGATATGACCGCTTGAGAGGCGATAACCGAGGCCAGTGTCGCTAAAATGAGTAGCGGATACATCGCCCAGGTCGGCGCCAGTAAATAGAATGGGTTTTTCACCGCCTCAGGATGTTCAAGCAATAATGCGCCCTGTCCGAAATAGTTGAGTAACAAGGCGGGAAAAACAAAGCTGAACCAAGCGTAACGGATGGGCTTCAAACCGAAATGCCCCATATCGGCATAAAGCGCCTCAGCCCCGGTTATTGCCAAAACCACCGCACCCATAATTAAAAACCCGTGCCAGCCTAACTCAAGCAATAAATGAATGGCGTAATAAGGGTTAACTGCGGCCAATACGGCGGGGGCGTTGATAATATTATTGACGCCCAGAATGCCCAAAGTAATAAACCAAAGACACATGATAGGCGAAAACATTTTTCCGACCGCTCCGGTACCTTTAGCCTGCACAATAAAAAGGGCGCTGAGCACCGTGATTGAAATCGGCAATACATAATGGCTTGAGGAAGGCGCAATAATTTGCAAGCCTTCGACAGCGCTTAATACCGATATTGCGGGAGTAATAATGCCGTCGCCGTAAAACAAAGCGGCGCCGAGCAAACCAATGGTGATAATAAAACGCATTTTTCGTGGGTTATCTTTAGCACTTTGCAATGCTAAGGCCATTAGCGCCATGATGCCGCCTTCGCCTTTATTATTGGCACGCATAATAAACGTTGCGTATTTGGTGGTTACAACCAGAGTCAGTGCCCAAAAAATCAGCGATAGCACGCCTAGTACATGAAGTTTATCGATTGGCAAATGACTGCCGAAGACTTCCTTAACCGCATATAAAGGGCTGGTACCGATATCGCCGAACACAACACCGATTGCGCTGAGCGCCAAAACGGTTACTTGTTGTTTGGAATGACTCTGTGAATTTGTTGACATAGTTAAATGTTGAATTAAATGAAAAAAAATTAGCAAAAAAATCAATTAAACACTGCTCTGCTCTTAGATAAATCTAAAAAATAAACTGAATTTTATATTTCCGCACCACAGAAGATCGGGAGGCTTGACGAGATTAAGCCCGCTAGCCTCTCTTTCTTGTTATGAGTCAGGGAAAATAATCAAGAAAGGCGGAATATCTCAAACTGTAAATACCAGACACTTAAGGAACCTAAGAAATTAACCAAAACGACAGGCAGGAAGTGTAAATGCACACCAAAAGTGTAAGTCTTTTGTATAGACATCGCCATGACCCCCGCCGCCGAGCCAACCACCGTCAAACTGCCGCCTATGCCCACCATCAAGGCGTTGAGCGCCCACTGGTTATGATCCAGAGCTGGATTCGACATCAGCGCCGCAGCTTCGACTAGGTTGTTGTCGACGGCACTGGACGCCAAACCGATCAGCACGTTGGCTACCGTAGGCGGGAACACATCAAATAAACGTGCGATGTATTCGAGCCAGCCCACATGGTTGAGCGCAGCTACGCCGGTGATGATGCCGATGTAATACATCAATGTGCTCCATTCGACTTTCTGCAGTTGTACATTTAGATCGATATTGATGCCTTTGCCTCTGAGATACCCGATATATATAACAATAAAACCAAGCCCCGCGCCTAAGGCGAATTCAATGTCCACATGCAACAGCAGATTGAACAGCAGCGCGTTGACGATAGCCAGCATACTCACCACAGCCAAAGCCATGCCGCCGGGCTTCATCTTACCGCGAGCATGAGCCGTGTGAATCGTGTCTTCCGCCCGGCGGCGCACATATGCAAGTCTGGCCGCCTCTCGATCCTGTTTGGTCTTAATCAGCCCGTCTGTGCCTAGGCGATTCAGGTACATAAGGTGCAACACCGATGCGCTGAGAACCCAACCGACCATGGCAGAGGGAATAAGCATTAATAAGTCCCCCAAGTTCAGCCTCCCCGCCAGAATCACCATCAGGCTGGTTGAAGTCCCGACAAACCAGACGCCGCTGTTGGAGGCCACGATGATATTGCACAGCACTATGTGGGTGTATTCCTCATTGGTCGAGATATTGCGGATGGAACGGCCGAACACCATCGCCGTTGTCAGGCTGCTGATAATGGGGCTAAGCAGCGCGCATAGTCCGCCCATAGCCCAAAATAATCCTTTCGGTCCCAAACCGCGCTCCATAAGGAATTCCGTCAGGGCGCCAAACACGTTGCGCTCGTTGAGAATCTCAACAATCATCCACATGAACGCCATGAAGGCAATCAGTGCGAACAGCCCCTCTTTCGTTTCCGCCTGCATCCGCTTGAGGGCCTGAAAACCTTCCGGATTATCGCTAAAGAAAAGGTAGTAAACGCCAAGAACGGCTACCGACGACATCATCAGCAAAGCGGGCTTGAACTTGTCCATCTCAAGCTGAACTTCAAGGATGATGAGTAGCAAGCTGAGGAGAAAAATGGCAAGAACAGTAAATCCGATGGGACTGAAAGGGACGATAGCCATGGGAATGGAGAATGAATGCAAACGTTGTGAGGCGCCATGATGGCGGTTAGGTCGAGAGGCGAAATTGTAGCATTCGCGCCGGTTGGTTCCGTCACAAATTTTCAACGGCTATAGTCCTAGGCTAGGTGACATCGGCTCATATCTCAACGAAGGAGTCCTTACAACTTGTTTGATACAGCTGGCAACAAGGTGGCGACAAGACCGATGCTCATCTGATCTATGCCCAATACCGGAACATCAAGTCATCGTCGTACATCCGTCTATGTCGAACCAGTGTCCGATAACTGACTATGAAGGAGGTTACAGCATATACTCAATGCAAAACCTCGAATTGCAGATACCAGAAGCCAAAAGAGCCGAGGAAGTTAGCTAATACTGCGGGCAGAAAACGTAAGTGAGTGGCGAAAGTGTAACTTTTGTCGATAGACATAGCCATGATCCCCGCCGATGACCCCACTACGGTCAAGCTACCGCCTATGCCTACCATCATCGCATTCAGCATCCATTGATCAACGCCTAGGTTGGGATTCGCCATGATTGCCGCCGCTTCGAGCAAGTTATTGTCGATACAGCTGGAAATCAACCCTAAAATAAAATTTACCCAAGTCGGCTCCAACGTTTCGTACAGCTGGCGCACATAAGACAGCCAGCCGACATGGTTGAGCGCCGCCATGCCTGTGATAATGCCGATGTAGTACATTAAAGTCGCCCATTCAACTTTTTGTAGCTGAACGTCCAGGTTAATCTCAATACTGCACCATTTTGTTTTTAGCACCCAAATATACATCACCACCAAACCCAAACCGCTACCCAGTGCGAACTCAATATCGACATGCAGCACCATGTTCAGCACTACGGCTCCGATAACAGCGAAGGCGCAAACTAATGCAAGGCTGAGCCCGCCCGGCTTTAAACCTTCCGCTGCCGTATTGGGTTTAAGCAGTGTGTCGGTATCGAGTTTTTTCAGGTAGAACAGATCCAGCACCAGAGCGCTTAGCAACCAGCCGAAAATCGATGCCGGAAATAACATCAGCAAGTCAGTCATGGCGACTTTATCAGCCAAGATCACCATCAAGCTGGTCGAAGTGCCGATAAACCAAACGCCGCTGTTAGATGAGATAATGGTATTGCACAAAACCAGATGGGTATAGCGCGAATCTGCGGAAACGTTACTGATGGATTTACCGAATATCATGGTGGTGGTTAAGCTGCTGATTAAGGGACTCAACAATGCGCACAATAAGCCCATCACCCAGAACAAACCTCGCGCTCCCAGTCCTCTGTTCATTAGCGCGTGATTCATAGCAGCGAAGACGTTACGCTCGTTGAGAATCTCGACAATCATCCACATGAACGCCATAAAAGAGATCAACGCAAATAAGGATTCTTTAGTTGCCGCCTGCATCGCAATCAAGGGTTTGAATCGCTCAGGATCGTCGCCGCTGAACCAATAGTAAGCGCCAATGACGGCTATCGAGGACATCATCATTAAAGCGGGCTTGAATTTATCCATTGCCAGCCGGACTTCGAAGATGATCATCGCCAAGCCGATAACGAATACGCTCAGCACGATAAGTCCAACGGGTGAAAAAGGAACGATAGGCATAGAGTTTTCCATACAACCAAAGTCTAAAAGTAAATGTCTTAATATACACCTAATTGATGGGATCGGCACACCGCTCCCATGTGCGTCGAGTGAAATTAGTCTAAAAGCCTTTGTCATTCAATGGGCGAATTTATATATAGAGTGTCTACAAAATAGATATAAATAATTCACTACGAAGAGTATGGTTTTTTACCGGGATTCCGTGCTTACTTCATGGTGCGATGGACTGTATTTTATTTTCAGCTGCGATGTTTGCCTTAAGTTCAGCCGGGTATGTTTTTCGGGGCCTCAGCTAACCTGCCATGATTTTTTCGCACATTTAAATTCAGACCATGTAAAATTAACTTCATGTATTTAGTAATTTTGGGATATTAAAGTGAGTTTTAGAGGAACAACCATACTTTCTGTTCGCCGGGGCGACAAAGTTGTGATCGGCGGCGACGGTCAGGTCACATTGGGCAACACGGTCATGAAAGGCAATGCCCGCAAGGTACGCCGTTTATATCACGATAAAGTTATCGCCGGTTTTGCCGGCGCCACGGCGGATGCATTCACTTTATTCGAGCATTTTGAAGGCAAGCTGGAAAAACACCGGGGCAATTTAACCCGCGCCGCTGTAGAAATGGCAAAAGATTGGCGTACCGACCGGGCCTTGCGCAAACTGGAAGCCTTGCTGACTATTGCCGATGCCAAAACGTCACTGATTATTTCCGGCACCGGCGATGTTATCGAACCTGAATATGATTTAATGGCGATAGGTTCCGGCGGCGCTTTTGCCCAGGCGGCCGCACGGGCCTTACTGGAAAACACCGATCTTAGCGCCCGCGAAATTGTCGAACGGTCTTTAAATATAGCCGCCGATATTTGTATTTATACCAACCACAATTTGCGTATAGAAGAACTCGACGCCGAACCTAACGAGTAAACAAATGACTGAGATGACTCCCAAAGAAATTGTAAGCGAACTGGACAAGCATATTGTCGGTCAAGCCAATGCCAAACGCTCCGTCGCCATCGCTCTGCGCAATCGTTGGCGCCGCCAACAGGTCGATCCTGCCCTGCGTGAAGAAATCACCCCTAAAAATATTTTAATGATCGGCCCTACCGGCGTCGGCAAGACCGAAATTGCCCGCCGCTTGGCGCGTCTGGCCAATGCGCCTTTTATTAAAATTGAAGCGACCAAGTTTACCGAAGTCGGTTACGTCGGCCGTGATGTCGATTCCATTGTCCGCGATTTAGTCGATACCGCCGTCAAAATGACCCGCATCGCGGAAATGGATAAGGTTGAAAACAAGGCGTTCGATGCCGCAGAAGACAGAGTTTTGGATATTCTGCTGCCTAGAGCGAATGGCGGCATGCTGTCCGACACCGAAGAATCGACCCGCCAAAAAATGCGCAAGAAATTACGCGAAGGCAACCTGGATGATAAGGAAATTGAAATTGACGTACATCTTACGCCGGTGGGCGTTGAAATTATGGCGCCTCCCGGCATGGAAGAAATGACCAGCCAATTGCAAGGCATGTTCCAAAATCTGGGCTCGGGCAAAACCCGTTCCCGCAAAATGAAAATCAGCAAAGCCCTGAAAGTTTTACAGGATGAAGAAGCGGCCAAACTGGTTAATGAAGACGATATCCGCTTACGCGCGGTCGAATCCGTGGAACAAAACGGCATCGTGTTTCTGGACGAAATCGACAAAATCTGCAAACGTTCGGAGCTGGGCGGCGGTGAAGTTTCCCGCGAGGGCGTCCAAAGGGATTTGTTGCCTTTGGTTGAAGGCACCACCGTCAGCACCAAGTACGGCTCGATCAAAACCGACCATATTTTGTTTATTGCATCGGGTGCGTTTCACTTGACCAAACCGTCGGATTTAATCCCCGAACTGCAAGGCCGCTTCCCTATCCGCGTTGAATTGGATGCGCTTTCAGCCGATGATTTTGTCCGGATTCTGACTGAACCGGATGCCTCGTTAACCGAGCAATATACGGCGTTACTGGGTACCGAAGGCGTATCGCTGTCGTTCTCTCCGGACGGCATCAAGCGTATTGCCGAACTCGGCTGGCAGGTGAACGAAACTACCGAAAATATCGGCGCCAGAAGATTGCATACCGTTCTGGAACGGTTGCTGGAAGATATTTCCTTTAACGCCTCGGATCTTATTGAACAAGACATCGTTATCGATGCGGCTTATGTTGACGATCATTTGTCCGAGTTTGTCGAAGACGAGGATTTGAGTCGTTATATTTTGTAATTGAGGCTTTGCGAATGAACTATGGAATACGTTCTCATCATTCACGAAGTCGACGACTACGCAGCCTGGAAAAAGATTTTCGATGATGCCGCACCGATTAGAAAAAGTGCGGGCGAGCTGAGATATCAGGTTTTAAAGCTGGATAACAACGCTAATAAAATCGTCCACTTTTCCAAATGGACATCACTTGCCAATGCCAAGGCATTCTTTGAATCGGCCAAGTTGGTTGAAATAAGGAAACAGGCAGGTGTTAAAGCACCTGAATTTATTTGAAACAACTGGAAGAAGGCGTGTTGTAAATCGCATAGTTACAAAGAGGCTTACATGCACATTAATTACAAGTTAAACACCAATGATCTTGATGCAAATTTTCTGGAATCGGTCAAAATCATGTTTAAAGATAAAGACATTATTATTTCAATTGCCGATACAGAAAACGATGAAGATTTTGCATTGGGCAAGGCGGTAGAAGAAGGGCTTTCAAGCAAATCGGCCTCAAGAGAGGAGCTTGATAAAGTTTTATATGCAGATTGAGATAAAAGCCAGCTTCATCAAGGATTTGAAAATTGTACCTAAAGATGTCAGGGAAAAAATTGCTACCCTTATTTGCACAATGGAACAAAGCCCTAATCTTTCGAATTTAACGGGCATCAAAAAACTGAAAGGTTATCAAAATTTTTATCGCATTCAAGTTGGGGCTTATCGATTAGGTTTTGTATCAGAAGAGAATACCATTGTGCTTGTTCGGTTCTTGCACAGAAAAGAAATTTATCGATTTTTTCCATAACACTAGACCTACGAACTTACATGCGCCTAACCGCCAAACCCAGCAACACCCACCCGACTGAAATCAAGCTGCATCAGGTTTCCAATATTTTGGAGATCAGCTTTGACGACGGCAGCGTGTTTAAATTGCCGTGCGAATATCTGCGCGTCTATACCCCTTCGGCTGAAGCGGTTGGTCACGCGCCCGGACAGGAAGTTCTTCAGGTCGGCAAGGAAGATGTCTCTATTAAAGAGATCAAGCCGATAGGTAATTATGCTATCGCCCCGGTATTTAGCGACGGCCATGACAGCGGCATTTATACGTGGGACTTGCTGTATAAATTGGGCGCCGAATACCAGGCTTTATGGGCCGATTATCTTAATAACCTGAAAGCTGCCGGATATAAACGTAAAGAACCGACACAAAACTAACTTCATCGTTGCCATGGATTCCGTGGCAACGGGATACGATTAAATGAACAGGCACAACCATGACCAACACCACCCATTTCGGATTTAAACAAGTTGCCACAGAAGACAAGGTCAACTTGGTACGCGGCGTATTCGATTCCGTTGCCGGACAATACGATATCATGAACGACCTGATGTCATTGGGCATCCACCGCATCTGGAAACGCGTTGCCGTGCAGCTCAGCAATGTGCGTAAAGGCGATAAGGTGCTTGACTTGGCCGGCGGTACCGGCGATTTAACCACACTGTTCGAAAAACGCGTAGGCTCCGAAGGCCAAATCGTTCTGGCCGATATTAACTCGGAAATGCTGCGCACCGGGCGTGATCGCCTGATCGACAGAGGCTTGGTCGGCAATATCCGCTATGCGCAAGTCAATGCCGAATGCCTGCCCTTCGAAGACAATGCCTTTGATTGCGTCTGCATCGCCTTCGGCTTGCGTAATGTTACCGATAAAGATGCCGCGTTGCGCTCTATGTACCGTGTGCTCAAGCCCGGAGGCCGAGTTATCGTGCTGGAATTTTCGCATCCGGTCGATAAAATCACCGAAAAAGTCTACGATTTTTATTCATTCAAGCTGCTGCCCAAGATAGGCAAAATTGTCGCCAAAGATGAAGACAGCTATCGTTACCTTGCAGAATCCATCCGCATGCATCCGAAACAGGATGAACTGAAAAAAATGATGGAAAACGCCGGCCTGGAGCGTTGCGAATACTTCAACATGACACAAGGCATCGTTGCCGTCCACAGAGGTTATAAAATCTAGCATGACCATCAAACCCTTGCTGATTGGCGCGCTGGAAGCCGCGCTTAATCAATATCTGGCATTGGATCAGGACAGCGCTTATTTTTTGACTCCGCTGGCCGGCAAAGTCATTGCCGTTACCGTCCAGCCGTTTGATGAAACCATTTACTTGTGCCCTACGACCGACTCCATCCAGTGTCTTGACCAATTTCCTGAGCCGGCGGACACTCGCCTGACCGGCTCGATTTGGGCGCTGGGCTTAATGGGACTCAGCTCGACACCGATGCGTTCGGTTTTTTCGGGCGAGGTGAAAATTGAAGGCGATATGCAAGCCGGCCGGAAATTTCAGGAGCTATTCGCCAAGCTGGACATCGATTTGGAAGAAAAACTGTCGCAGTTTACCGGCGACATCATCGCACATAAGGTTGCGAATTTTTTTCGTGCCGGTAAAAACTGGGGCAAAGATTCGCTTGAAACTTTCAGATTGAACGCCAAAGAATTTTTGCAGGAAGAAACCCGCGATTTACCGGCAGCGCCCGAAGCGGATATTTATTACGCCCAAGTTGATGAATTGCGCACTGATTTCGATCGTCTGCAATACAGGATCGAAAGACTGGAAACTATTTTAGAGGCAAAAAATAAGGCGGAAGACTAAAAAGCTTTCAGCTATGGGCTTTGTTATACTGTTACCACCCTAAATGCTTTCAGGACACTGTTATGGCAACAATCACTTTTGACACATTAAAATTTGTTGAAAAGCTTAAAGCAGGCGGGATTCCCGATGAGCAAGCCAAGGCCATATCCGAAGCCTTCCGTGACGCTTCGGGGGAAGCAGACTTGGTTTCGAAAAAAGATCTGCAAATTGAACTCGCCCCCATACGAGCGGATATTAATTTGATCAAATGGATACTGGGTATCTTATTGGGTGGTGTGTTAACGTTAATTCTTAAAGCGTTTTTTCCGCTATAGCTCAGTCATTTCTTCACCGCGAAGACGCCAAGGTGCACCTTGGTTTGTTCTTCGTAAACTTCGTGTCTTTATGGTGAAGTCTAGTTAGCGGGCACAAAAACTAGTGCCCTCCCTACAAACTAAAGGTACCTCGTGATTCGCCCTAAATTATTATTGCGCCTAATCCATATTAACTGGGTTCTGGTCTCTCACGGCCTGGACGAACTCGTTCTAAAAACTCATCTATTCCGGCCTATTCGTTATTTAGCGGTTTTCTCCCCCAGCTACTGGTTTAGAAACTCATCGGATTCTCGCGGCGTCAGAATTCGGCGCGCGCTGGAAGATCTGGGCCCTATTTATGTCAAATTCGGCCAAGCGCTGTCTACCCGAAGGGACCTGTTACCCGACGACATCGCCGATGAACTGGTCAAATTACAAGACAGAGTCCCGCCTTTCGGCAACGATATTGCCCGCACTATTATTGAAAAAGAGCTGGGTATGTCTATCGACGAGGCGTTTGCCGAATTCGATGCCGCGCCGCTGGCCTCGGCCTCAGTCGCACAAGTCCACACCGCAGTTTTGCACAGCGGCGAAAATGTTGTTGTCAAGGTGCTGCGTCCCGACATAGAAAGCCGCATCCGTTCGGACATAGGACTGCTCTATGAACTGGCCCGTTTTGCCGAGCGCTTCTGGTCCGACGCCAGAAGATTACGTCCTGTCGATGTCGTTGCCGAATTTGAAAAAACCACGCTGGATGAACTCGACCTGGTCAGGGAAGCCGCCAATGCCGCCAAATTGCGCCGCAACTTCGAAAACTCCGACATCATTTACATACCGGAAATCCACTGGCCGTTAACGCGCCAAAAAGTACTGGTCATGGAGCGCATTCACGGTATACCGGTCGGCGAAATTGAACAGCTTAGAGCAGGCGGCGCCGATTTTAAATTACTGGCCGAACGCGGCGTGGAAATCTTCTTTACCCAGGTGTTCAGGGATAACTTCTTTCATGCCGACATGCATCCCGGCAATATTTTTGTCGATCTGCCGGCCAAATACATCGCCGTCGACTTCGGCATCGTCGGTACCCTGTCATTGTCCGACCAGCACTATCTGGCGGAAAACTTCCTGGCTTTTTTCAATCGCGATTATCGCAAAGTGGCTGAAATGCATGTCGAATCGGGCTGGGTTTCCGCATCGACCCGAATAGAAGAATTTGAATCGGCCATCCGTAGCGTTTGTGAACCGATTTTTGAAAAACCGCTTAAAGACATTTCCTTCGGTCAACTGTTGCTGCGCTTATTCCAGACTGCGCGTCGTTTCGATATGCATGTTCAGCCGCAACTGGTGCTGTTGCAAAAGACTTTGCTTAACATTGAAGGCTTGGGACGGCAACTTTACCCTGACCTGGACTTATGGCAAACCGCCAAGCCTTTTCTCGAAAAATGGTTTCATCAACGCGTCGGCCCTAAAGCCAAAATCGATAAACTGATTAAACAGTTTCCCGACTTTGCCGAGCAATTTCCCGAGATTCCCTCGTTGATTTATAAAGCGCTGGACAATGCCGCTCATGCAAAGCAACGTGCGGAAATACAAAACAGGGAGTTAATGCTGTTGCGCCAACAAATGGACGACAACCATCGCAGAACGGTTTGGGCTATGTTGATCAGTGCAGTGGTCATCAGTGCGGCGGTGTTGTTTCAATAATTAAATGCAGTAGGCCGAAATAAGATCACCCAAACCTAGCGCGAGCTGGCGTTTCCGGCCTACGCCTACGTTTTCCCATACCACAATAGACAGGTGTAAAAATGGTCACACTGGAAACGCCGATCTGTGATTTCGGCAAAAAAGCCATCGATTTTGAATTGCCCGGCGTTGACGGGCGCACATGGACATTGCAGCAGTGCATGGGCAAAAACGGCCTGTTGCTGATGTTTATCTGCAACCATTGCCCGTATGTCAAAGCCGTGCAAGACCGGATTGTCAGGGATGCGCGGGAACTTAAAGCGCTGGGGGTTGAAACGGTCGCAATCATGCCCAATGATACGGATGGATACCCTGCCGATTGTTTCGACAACATGAAAATACTGTCCGAGCAATTAAGTTTTTGTTTCCCTTATTTGCTGGATGAAACCCAACAAGTCGCCAAGGCTTACGGGGCCATCTGTACGCCGGATTTTTTTGGCTATAATGCCGGCTGTGAACTGCAATACCGGGGAAGGCTGGATGCCAGCCGCAAGGAAACCGCGCCGGAAGGCACCAAACGGGAATTATTCGAGGCGATGAAACTGATTGCCGAAACCGGTCGCGGCCCCAAAGAGCAAATCAACAGCATCGGCTGCTCGATCAAATGGAAACAAGCGTAACACTGAAAATGAATAGAACGCAGATGACGCTGATTATTATGATTAAGTAAGATTTTTTGCAACTATGCAAAGAATCAATAATTGCTGATAACTCTCTCCCCCTCCTAATGGGGAGAACGTTCACTTCACGCTGAATAGCCACATACTTTTTTGAACTATCAGCGTTTATCATATTCATCCGCGTTCAATTAAAAAACCAACCCACAACAATGAGAGCGTAATATGTCAATTAAGAGAATGGTAGATCTGGACTTATCGGGCAAACGAGTGTTAATCCGTCAGGATCTGAATGTACCGGTAAAAGACGGTAAAGTGACCAGCGATATTCGTATCCAGGCCAGCGTACCGACCATTGAAAAAGCTTTGGCTGCGGGCGCGGCGGTTATGTTGATGTCGCATCTGGGCCGTCCTGTAGAAGGCCAATACGACGAAGAGTCTTCGTTGAAACCGGTCGCCGAACGCTTAGCCGGCTTGCTGGGCAAGCCGGTCAGACTGGAAAAGGACTGGATCGACGGCATCACTATCCAGCCGGGCGAAGTCATGCTGTGCGAAAACGTGCGCTTTAATGCCGGCGAAGGCAAAAACGACGATACGCTGGGTAAAAAAATGGCGGCTCTTTGCGACATATTTGTGATGGATGCTTTCGGCACCGCACACAGAGCGCAGTCATCAACCCACAGTGTGGCTAAATTTGCACCGATCGCTTGTGCCGGCCCGTTATTAGCCAGCGAACTGGATGCGCTGGGCAAAGCCCTGGAAACACCAGCCAAGCCGCTGGTCGCCATTGTCGGCGGCTCTAAAGTGTCGACCAAATTAACGGTGTTGAAATCGCTGTCGGAAAAAGTCGACCAGCTAATCGTCGGCGGCGGCATTGCCAACACTTTTATCGCAGCCGCAGGTTTTCCGGTCGGCAAATCGCTTTATGAAGCCGATCTGCTTGAGGAAACCAAACAACTGATTGCCGCCGCCAAAAATAACGGTTCCGATATTCCGATCCCTGTTGATGTGGTTTGCGCCAAGGAATTTTCAGAAACCGCCGTCGCTACCGTTAAAAAAGTGGCCGACGTCGAAGCGGATGATTTGATTCTGGATATAGGTCCCGATACCGCAAAACAGTATGCCGAGATATTAAAAACCGCCGGCACCATCGTTTGGAACGGGCCGGTCGGCGTGTTTGAAATCGACCAGTTCGGCGAAGGTACCAAAGCGCTGGCGACAGCGATTGCCGAAAGCAAGGCTTTTTCGATTGCAGGCGGCGGCGATACCTTGGCCGCTATCGATAAATACGGCATTAACGATGACGTGTCTTACACCTCGACCGGCGGCGGCGCCTTCCTTGAATTTCTTGAAGGCAAAGAACTTCCGGCTGTTTCTGTGTTAAAATCACGCAGTTAAGAAAAATTGGTAACTATTCAGCGGTTATTAAGATGGAACGCTGATGACGCAGATGATTATGATTAAATAAGATTTTTTTGAGTTTCCCTAAAAAATCAGTTAATCGCCGTTTTAAAATTATCTGCGTTCATCATAACCATCAGCGTCATCTGCGTTCTATTTGGCAGTTGGATAGTTACGGAAATCAAACGACAACACATCAGGATTAAAAATGGCCAGAGTTACTATCGAAGATTGTTTGGAGCATGTTGAAAACCGTTTCAAACTGGTTTTATTAGCCGGTGCCAGAGCGCGCCAACTCCAACACGGCGCGACTGAATTTGTCCCGCGCGGTAAAGATAAGGACACGGTTGTTGCGTTACGCGAAATTGCTGCAGGCCATGTGACGCCTGATAACATCAATCTCCTGCATCGTGTCGGCGAAGCTCATGATCACCACCATAACTCGATGTTTTAATTTGTAGAAACTATGCTGGAAATAGCCGACCCGATCGAGCTGGAGCGCCCTCAGGACAAACTGATCCGGCGTTTATGCGCGACCTTGTCCGGCTATCTGGATCAAACTCAAATCGACCAATGCGTCCATGCTTATGAGGTGGGCGCAGCGGCGCATTCAGGTCAATTTCGTAAAAGCGGCGAAGCCTATATTTGCCACCCTGTTTCTGTTGCCCTCAGCCTTGCTGAAATGCGTATGGACGCCAACGGCATCATGGCAGCCTTACTCCATGATGTTATTGAAGATACCCCGGTCAGTAAAAAAGAACTGGCCGAGCAGTTCGGTGCAGAAGTTGCAGAACTGGTCGATGGGGTTACCAAATTAAGCAAAATCGACAGCAAATCACATGCCGAAGCGCAAGCGGAAAATGTCCGCAAAATGTTTCTGGCTATGGCCAAGGATTTACGCGTCATCATCGTCAAACTGGCAGACCGGCTGCACAACATGCAGACCCTCGGCGTCATGCCGGCGGTAAAAAAGCGCCGCATCGCCCGTGAAACCTTGGATATTTACGCTCCCATCGCCAATCGCCTGGGCATGAATAATATCCGGCAAAAACTCGAAGCGCTGAGTTTTGAGGCAATGTACCCGATGCGGCACACGGTGTTAAATAACGCGGTAAAAAAAGCGCGGGGCAACCGCCGCAAAATTGTCGACATTATCGAAAGCGCTATAAAAAATCGTTTGGCGCAAGCCGGCCTTAAATGCGACGTTGCCGGGCGGGAAAAAAATCTTTACAGCATTTATAAAAAAATGCTCAATAAAAAAATTTCCCTGGCCGACGTTTTCGATGTCTACGCATTCAGGATTTTTTGCGAGGATGTGGATACCTGTTACCGCGTGTTGGGCGTTATGCATAACCTGTATAAGCCGATTCCGGGGCGCTTTAAAGACTATATCGCTTTGCCCAAAGCCAATGGCTACCAATCCCTGCACTCCATATTAATGGGGCCTTACGGCGTACCCATTGAGATTCAGATCAGAACCCATGAAATGCATCGCATGTCGGAATCGGGCATCGCCGCGCATTGGCTGTATAAATCCGATGACGATAAAACTAAAAAATTCCAGGATCGCGCCAATGAGTGGCTGAGGGATTTGCTGGAAATTCAAAAATCCGCCGGCGATTCGCTGGAATTTATCGACAACCTGAAGGTGGATCTGTTCCCGCAGGAAGTGTTTGTGTTCACTCCGCAGGGCGCCATTATTAAACTGCCGCGCGGCGCCACTATTATCGATTTTGCCTACGCGGTACATACCGATTTGGGTAATGCCTGCGTTTCCGCCAGAATCGATAAACAGTTGGTACCGTTGCAAACCAAGCTGGAAAACGGCGTCACCGTCGAAGTCATTACCGCATCGTGGGCCAGGCCCAACCCGCTTTGGCTCAATTATGTGATTACCGCCAAAGCCCGCTCCGGTATCCGCAATTATCTTAAACATTTTAAACAGCAGGAAGCCATTAACCTGGGCCGCCGTTTACTGGAAAAAGAATTGCATGCCATGCATTTGCATTTGGAAAGTATCGACAAAGCCAAAATACAAGCCTTGCTTCAGGTCATGTCCAAACAATCGCTGGATGAATTGCTTGAAGACATAGGTCTGGGCAACAAGATGCCGTTCCTGATTGCCAAGCGCATTGCTCAGGATGATATTAATGCCTCGATCAAGCTGAATGACAGTGACCAAGGTCAAAGAAAGCCGCTGGTTATAAAAGGCACGGAAGGCATGGTTATTACCTTGGCAAAATGTTGCCGGCCGATTCCGGGCGATTCGATCATCGGCTATTTCAATCCCGGCAAAGGCATCGTTGTGCATCATCACGAATGCCGCAACAGCAGTGTGGTCAGGAAAAAACAAACCAACTGGCTGGATGTTGAATGGAGTTCGGATGCCTCCGGCGATTTTCCGGTTGAGATTCGCATAGAAATACTCAATCAACGCGGCGCGCTGGCGACCATCGCCTCGACCATTTCCGAGCAGAATTCCAATATTGAGAACGTCACCGTTGTCGATCAAGATGACCGTATTTGCGTCGATTTAATCACCCTAACCGTCAAAGACCGGGTGCATTTAGCCAAAATTATGCGCCGCCTGAAAGAATTATCGATAGTTTTAAAAATTACTCGCGTTAAAGCATAAAGGATCGAAAATGAGCAAACAAATTATCCAGACTGATAAAGCGCCGCAAGCCATCGGCACTTATTCGCAAGCGGTCAGAGTTGATCGCACGGTTTACCTTTCGGGACAAATTCCTTTGGTGCCTGAAACCATGACCATTATTGAGGGCGATATAGGCGCGCAAATCACTCAAGTGTTCGACAACTTGCAAGCGGTTGCCGAAGCTGCGGGCGGCGATTTTTCGGATATCGTCAAATTGAATGTTTTCTTGACCGATCTGGCGCATTTTCCTTTAGTTAACGAAATCATGGGGCGTTATTTCCCGCAACCTTACCCGGCCCGCGCCGCTATCGGCGTTGCCGCCTTACCTAAAGGCGCAGACGTGGAAATGGATGCGATTATGGTTTTAAAGCCGCAGGAATACCCGGCTTGCTGATTAGCAGATGTTGGCTTTATAACTCACTATTAACAATAGAACGCGGATGACGCTGATTAGACGGATTTACGCGGATTTTTGAACAGCTTCCTCTGTGTATCTACGCCGGCTCATAATGAATAAGCTCCGTTCTATCAGTGTTTATCAGCCAAAATCCGCGTCATCTGCGTTCTATTCTTCTAATAGCTGAGCAGTTAAATGAATCCCTTGAATCAACCCGTCGGCATATTGACAGGAATCGGCGCTCAAACCGCAAACCGCCTGCAAAAACTCGGCCTTTGCGTTATTCAGGATTTGCTTTTCCACCTTCCGCTGCGTTACGAAGACCGGACCCGCGTTTACCCGATCGCGGCCCTAAAGCCGGGTATGACCGTGCTGATCACCGGCAAGGTTGAATTTATCGATGTGTTGCCAAAAGGCCGGAAAAGCTTAATCTGCCGGATCAGCGACGGCAGCGGCTTTATCAACCTGAGGTTCTTTCACTTTAGCGCCAGCCAGCACAACGCGTTGAAACCCGGCACATCACTCAGTTGTTTTGCCGAAGTGCGCTACGGCTTTGCCGGACTGGAAATGATTCATCCGGAATACAAGGTCATCGCCCATCCTGACGACTGCATTACCGAAACGCGTCTGACCCCGGTTTATCCGCTGACCGAAGGCCTCAGCCAGAATGCCATCCGCAAGGCGGTCAAGCAGGCTTTAGACTTGTGCTGTCAGCAACCTGAGCTGCTTACCGACTGGATACCCGAGTCGATCCTAAAGCAATACCGTTATCCAACGCTCGAAGATGCGATCAGGACGCTTCATGCGCCGGATGAGTCGGTGTCAGTCCAGGCTTTGCAAAACGGCGGCGTACCCGCGCTAAAACGGCTGGCTTTTGAAGAACTGCTGGCGCATTATTTAAGCCTGAGAGCCTCCCGGAATAAAATCAAAGCTTGGCAAGCACCGTCTTTCTCAGAAACTGCGGCCGGAAAAACCGCCACAGAACATTTCATCCGCTCCCTGCCGTTTAAACTAACTAACGCCCAGCAACGGGTCATTGCAGAAATCGAAGCCGACTGCCGCCAACACCATCCGATGATGCGTTTGGTGCAAGGCGATGTCGGCTCCGGCAAAACCATAGTCTCCGCTTATGCGGCGTTACTGGCGTTAACGGCGGGATATCAGGTTGCAGTGATGGCCCCGACCGAGTTGCTGGCGGAACAACATAAGCGCAATTTCAGCGCCTGGTTTGAAGGCTTTCAAACCCAAGTGATGTACTTAACAGGGCAACTCAAGGGCAATGCCAGAAAAGAAGTTTTGCAAGCGCTTGAGGACGGTCGGGCGGGCATTATTATCGGCACTCATGCTTTGTTTCAGGACAGTGTGAATTTTCACCGCCTAGGCTTGATAATTATTGATGAACAGCACCGTTTCGGCGTACATCAGCGGCTGGCGCTCAGGGAAAAAGGCCAGCAGGGCGGTATCAGACCGCACCAGTTAGTCATGACCGCCACGCCGATCCCCCGGACTTTGGCGATGCTGCAATATTCCGATCTGGACATATCCATTATCGACGAGCTGCCGCCGGGCAGAAAACCGATTGTTACCAGCGTGGTTCCGGCCGAGCGGCGTGCCGATGTGGTCGAGCGGATCAACGGCTGGGTCGGCAAAAAAAGACAGGTCTATTGGGTTTGTACGCTGATCGAAGAATCGGAGGTTCTGCAATGCGAGGCGGCGGAAAAAACCGCAGAAACGCTGACCCAAGCCTTGCCGAATGTGCGCGTTGCGCTGATACACGGACGCATGAAAGCTGCCGAAAAAGACGCTGTGATGCAGGCCTTTAAAAACCATCAGATTGATTTGCTGGTCGCCACAACCGTTATAGAAGTCGGCGTCGACGTGGCCAATGCCGGGTTAATGATCATCGAAAATCCGGAACGCCTAGGGCTGTCACAGTTGCATCAATTACGCGGCCGGGTGGGCCGCGGCAGTGATGACAGTTATTGCCTGCTGATGTATCAAGCGCCTTTGTCCGATACCGCCCGCCACCGTCTGCGGGTTTTGCGGGACAGTAACGACGGCTTTATGATTGCCGAAAAAGATCTTGAGTTGCGCGGTCCCGGCGAAGTCATGGGCACCCGGCAGACCGGGCAAATGCATTTTAAAATTGCCGATTTGGCGAGGGATGCCGACGTGCTGGCAGTTGTTCAACAGATCGGCGACACTTTTTGCACCCACTCGCCCGAAGCTATACAGCCCTTGTGCGATCGCTGGTTGGGTGCGTCTACGGAATATTCCGAGGTTTAATCCTCATACTGTAAACATGCAATGCAGCTACAACGCCTTAAAATATTCCAACGCCATAAACAGCGCGGCAATTGAACGGGCTTCGGTACATTCGCCGGTGGCTAATAATCCATTGATATTACTCAGTTTCCAGGGAATAACTTCCAATTCTTCCGGTTCATCGCCTTCCAGTTTTTCGGCGTACAAATCTTGCGCGATGACAATTTCGGTCATGTGTTCCAGATAGGAAGGCGCTATAGACAAAGAGCTTAAGTGATACAGGCTTCTGGCGCCAAAGCCGACTTCTTCTTTGAGCTCCCGGTTTGCGGCTTCCAGGAAGGATTCACCTATATCGGTTTTACCCTTGGGCAAGCCCAGCTCATAGCGATGCACACCGGCGGAATATTCCCTGATCAACAACACCGTTTCAGCATCCAACATAGGCACGATCAGCACGGCGCCGCTGCCGGAGTGGCCACGGGCCAGACGCTCGTAGTTGCGCAGTTCGCCATTGCTAAATTCAATATCCAGCGATTCAATGCGGAATAATCGGCTGGTAGCGATGGTCGTTTTGTTAAGGATGATTGGTTTTTCAGCCATTGTGTTATTTTATTCATTAATTTCCGCCAATATAACGCACTATGATGATTGATTGGAATAAAGTTGATACTGTTTTGTTGGATATGGATGGAACACTGCTGGATTTGAATTTTGACAATCATTTCTGGAAGGAGTTTGTACCGCTTAAATTTGCCGAAAAACAAGGCTTGTCGATAGCCGCCGCCAAGCAGCAGTTGGAGCCCCGCTTTAAAAGCATGGAAGGCAAACTGGAATGGTATTGCCTGGATTACTGGAGTGAGGTGTTAGCGCTGGATATTGCCGGATTGAAAGCGGAAATTTCCGGATTGATTGCCGTATTGCCGCATGTCACGGAGTTCCTGGAAAAAGTCCACCATTCGCCGAAAAAGGTCTATTTGGTCACTAATGCGCATCGCAGCAGCGTGGGGCTTAAGATGGAGAAAACCTGCTTACAGCCGTTTTTCGACGGCATTATCAGCTCCCATGATTTGGGTCTTCCGAAGGAACAGGCCGATTTCTGGCGGTTGTTGCAGCAGCGCGTACCGTTTGAAAAGCAGACCGCATTGTTGATCGATGACAGCTTGGCGGTACTCAATTCCGCCAAGCAGTTCGGTATAGCCTATTTAATTTCGGTGAGCAGGCCTGATACCCGGCTACCCAAAAAAGACATAACCGGTTACCCGGCTATTGAGGATTTTCGCGAGTTGATGATTGGACTGTAAAGGCCGCCATTGGGCTTGTCTTAAGCTCTTTAAATAAAGCTCTGCGAGGCTGCCCGGTTGATCATTCCTCCGCAGTGATGTTGAGAACAGCCTGCCATCCCAACATCGTCACACCCGCGTTAACCGTTGGGGTTTCTGACCTTACCCCAACGGCAAAACCCCATCAAAAATTAAATGCCTTAGCCTTAGCCGCCTGCACTTTGAATTGCTTCAACCAGGTTTTCCCTGATAATTTTTCGGCCAACGCAACGGCAAGATGCTGAGGGTCTACACCCATGCCCTTGTTCCGGCCCAAGCCCTGCATACAGGATGGGCAGTTGGTCAGGATAGTGGCCCTGCCCTTTTCCGGCATCGCTTCCGTCAAGGAATCGCGTTTGCGATGCAGCATCGCGGCAGAGATGTCGGGACGGGACAACGACAGCGTTCCCGCCTCGGAGCAGCAATTAGGCACGGTCTTAACACTGCCGAAGCCGCCAAGTTTATCGAGCACGTCCAGCGCCTTGCCTTCCAGCGAGTCGTGACACGGGGCGTGATAAAGATAGGTTTCGCTGCCGGTGTCTGCCAAATGCAAGTCCCGCTCCAGCGCATAACGGGTGATGTCGACCAGTCTGCCGCCAAATAACTTGGCCGCTTCCATCTCATTCAATCCCTCGCGGCAGGTTCCGCAGGTCACAACGCAGCCGTCGAACTCCAGATGGGTAAACATGTCCCGGATTTGATTGAGCAGGATGGTTACGCGTAAACCGTTTTGCGAATGCATTTCGGCCTGGCCGTTGGCATAGGCCGGAAATCCGCAGCACAAGAAAGGCGGTGGTAAAACCACTCGGGTTTTTAAGCCCATCAGCACATGAATGGCGGCCATTGATATGTTGGACACCATCCGTTCGGAACCGCAGCCCGGAAAATAGAACACGGTGCGTTCGGCTTCCTGTTCGGGTTCAAACACCAAAACCTGGTCGTCCTTGCAGTCGGGCAACAAGTCGCGAAGTGTATTCGCAGGTACCGTCGGCATCGGCGAACTCAGCAGTTGCAACGCATAATGCTTTGACTGTCCTTTTTTCGGTTGCAGCGGCTTGGACAATGCGGCGCCCAATTGCTGTCCGACAAAACCGGCCCTAAGAACGCCGAAGCGGAACACTTTATTGAAAGCCGGCGAGTCGCTGTGCAAATAACGCAGCGTCATCTTGGTCGCCGGCGGCATGTGTTTATAACCCCAATCCGCCAGAATTCGGCGTTCCAACACCGATACGTCGGCGGAATCGATATCGACCGGACAGGGCTTGGCGCATTTGTGACAGGTCGTGCAATGATCCGACACTTCTTCCAGCCATTGCAGCAATTCAAATTTTGTCGAATATTCGCGTTGCGCGTCGAACAATAAGGCTTCGATAATCGCGCCGATAGCCAGATTCTTGTTACGCGGATGGTAAAACAGGCTGCCCGCAGGGTGGAAAACGCCGCAATCGGGCTTACATTTTCCGCAACGCACGCAATGGGCGATTTTGTTCGCCAGCTCTTCCAGCTGGCCGTGGCGCAGGATGCGCGCTTCCAAGCCGAGCAGGTTGAACGACGGCGTGAAGATATGTTCCAGCGCGCCGAAATCTTCCAATTTGCCGGGATTCATCAGCCCGGTCGGATCGACTTCGTTGCGATAGGCGCTGAGTTCCGCGATACGCTCTGGTTCCAGGTACTTGAGTTTGGTGACGCCGATGCCGTGCTCGCCGGAAACCACGCCGCCCAGTTCCACGACTTTAAACATGACTTGGTCGATGACTTCGCCCGAGCGTTCCAGCATGTCGCGGTCATTGGACAGTACCGGCAAGTTCACATGCACGTTGCCGTCTCCGGCGTGCATATGAGTCGCCAGCACGATGCGGCGGTCGCGCACTTCCTGATAGGCAAGGTCTACGGCGGCAATAATCTTGGGAAAGCCTCGAGCCAGCTCAGCGAATTCCTGCCTGAACTCATTGATGATCGACAAGCTGCGCAACGTTTTATCATCGGCCAGAGGCAATGAGTTTTTGGCGGTGGTATAAAGATACTGGGCAAAACTGGATCTGGCCGCAAATGAATCGGCATTGTCTTCAAGCGGCGGTTCGCGGAATAATGCGGCCGCGCGATCCAGGAATTTTATCTGCGCATAACGCTCTTCCGCTACATTGACTTCATCGATAAAGCGGGCAAATTCGGCCAGCGTTTCCAACGGAATAACGACGTCTTCATTCAGCTTAAAGGCGTTGGTACGCCGGGCAATCGCGCCGAATTTTTTACGATCCGCCCAGTATCGCTCCGCCTCGGCGGTATCGTGCGCTTCAAACAGTTCGCTATTGGGGTATCGGTCCAGAATCGCGCGTATCTTGTCGATGCCCCGCTGCGCCTGATCTAAAGAATGCCCGGCAACATCGATCAGCAGTACGGCTTTCGGCGTTTTAAACCGGCTTGATTTGACTTGATAGTCGATGGCGCGCACATACTCGTCATCGAAATGTTCGAGCGCTACCAATGTGTCTTCGCCTTGATCGGGAAACGGAAACGCCTTGGACAACTCGACAATCACGCGGCTGGCTTCTTCCATGTTCGGGCCGAAAAACTCCAGGCAAATCGTGCGCGTGGCTTCGAATTTCGGATAAAGGATAAATTCCGCCGAGGTGATGATGCCGTCGGTGCCTTCCTTCTGTAGACCCGGAACGCCGCCCAAGGCCTTGTTGGTGATGTCTTTCCAAAGGCCTTTCTTCCTGATTTCGCTGCCTTTTAAAACGATGGTCTTGATCGGATCGCCGCTTTTTTGCTCGAACACTTCGAAAGTCACGTCATCTTCCGGCAGGATTTTGCGCAGCTGATGGTCGATTCTGCGCACCTCCCAACGCTTGCCGCCGGGCATCGCCATCCGCCAGGAAATCAGGTTATCGATGCAGGTGCCCCAGCGCACCGCGCATTTGCCGCCGGCGTTTTCGGCTATGTTGCCGCCTATCGAGGACGCCCAAGCGCTGGTGGGGTCGGTGGCAAACACCAAGCCCCGGCTGCTTGCATATTGGTTGGCTTTTTCGGTAATGACGCCGACTTCCAGCTCAAGCACCTGAGCCATTGCGGTTTGCCCATCCCGAAGTTTAAATTCCATGTTCCGTGTGCCGCGAATGCGGTCAAGCTTTTCGGTGTTAATGACTACGCAATCGGAACGGAGCGGAATCGCGCCGCCGGTCAGTCCCGTACCGCCGCCGCGCGGCACGGCTTTCAGGCCCATCTTGGCAATGGCGGACAATAACGGCGCCAATTGTTCTTCTTTGTCCGGCATCACCACCGCTACCGGCAGGTACAAGCGCCAGTCGGTCGCATCGGTGGCATGGGAGACCAGCGTGAACGGGTCAAAAAGTACGTTATTAACACCTGCAACAGCGCCCAACTCTCTTTTCATGCGGCGGCGCAAGCCCGGCACTTTTTCGACATCCTTACGGAAATCGTTCAGCAGTTGGCGGGAAGCAACCAGTACTTTATGCACCCTGGCTTCGTCTCCGATATTTTGTTCGATAATGCCAAGGTGCTTTTCGGCATTGTCGAACATGCGTTTACGCCTGCCGGCCGAGCTGACCAGTTCTTGAAACAGGTAAGGATTACGGCGATAAATCAGGATTTCCCCGAAAAACCGCATCAGTAAACGGGCGGAACGTCCGGTTACGCGGCGGTCGCGCAATTCTTCCAGAATCAGGGCGATTTCCGGCCCCATCAGGAAAGACACGACCTGCCAATCATCCGCAGAGGTATAGTTGAATGGAATTTCCCGATAGCCTCTGGGAATGCTTATCGTAGAATGGGCTTCAGTTTTTAAAGTAGTTGGCGACATAGTTAATCTTACCTGGGAGTGGTCAATGTAACGTATTGTCTCTTAATGGCTGAACATGGCTGAGACGGTGAAATTATGGAGTGTCTTTATGTTACGTGCTATGCGTAGAATTACCCAGTAAAAAGCTATAGAAATTAGGCATGGTTTGGTAAATAATCTATTTACCGAGAAGAAACATAAGCTTCGTGTCTTGGTGTTGAGTAAAGTGGTTATAACGCTGACAAAATCAGTGCGTAAAAAAGAACGCTTGCACTTAACTGATGCAATCTAACAGCCAAAAAATAAACTTTTCCTAAGCTTGCCGGCCCGTCCCGCTTCACCTTTATAGGTCAAAAAACCTTTTATAATCATTGGCTAAAATAACTTTCGAACTGAACTTTCCGATCTTTTAGCTGAAAAAAGCTGTTTATGGCGCGAGTCTTGCTGATGCTTACATAAAGACATTTTCTTAAGTAAAGAAGTTGAGCATAGCTGAATTATTACTTAAGTTTTTTCATCAAATTGTCACTGCCTTTCCTTAAGATGTCCTTGTCTTAAGTTCATATAGTTTTGTATCGAGGTAAAGTCAATGTCTAGCGAAATCATGTCATTAGCTACCTTTGTTGAATCCTATTTAATCTGGTTATCAAGTTTGTCAGGAGAATTGGCGACATTTATTGTGTTTATGGTCTTTGTCGTGCTGTCGGCTCTTGAGCTTAACTATCCTAAGCGTGGATTGTCTCTTAAACAGTTGCGCCAGTCTTATCAAACTAATGTCAGTCTGTTCATTTTTAACAGCATCGTTATTTCGATATTGTCGGCAACGCCTTTAATCATGGTGGCCGAACACTCTTCAGGCCGAGGACTGCTAAGTTATATCTCGCCTATATGGCAAGGCCTGTCGTCGTTTCTGTTGCTCGATTTGCTGCTCTATTTATGGCACAAAGTCTGCCACAGCTTTGATTGCCTGTGGATGCTGCACAAGGTGCATCACAACGATCCTTATTTAAATGTTTCAACTGCATTTCGGATCCATATTGTCGAGCAGTTAATCGTCACCGTTATCAAATCAGTCTACATTATCGTGTTGGGGGTCGATAAAACGATGGTGCTCACCAACGAATCCATATTGACCTTGTTTATCATGTTTCATCACACCAACATTTCATTTAGCGGCGAGAAACGCTTAGGGCAAGTCATTATTACGCCCTATTTACACCGTGCGCACCATTCAACCGAGCGTAATGAGCACGACAGCAACTACGGCGCGGTCTTTTCGATATGGGATCGTCTTTTCGGTACATGGACAGAGCTTGAACCTGCGGAAATAGGTATTAAAAACAGCTCGCCACAAACTGTTTTAGGTTTGGTCAAATTTGGCTTTACCTCGGTAAATCCGGTTCCTGTATGCGAACCGGAGTTGAATCTTAAAGCGATGATTGCGGAAGCGGCCTACTACAAAGCGGAAAAACGCGCTTTTATGCCTGGAAATGAACTTCGTGATTGGCTGGAAGCGAAAAATGAAATTATCAGGATGGTTTATGGCGATAAGCCTCGAAAAAATCAGGCAAACGCATCAGACTATCCCTCAATACAAGGCCCTTTTACGCTTTGTTAATTTACTCACCACGAAGGCACGAAGAAATAAATTTCGTGCCTCGGCGACTGCTCCTACGTCGCAAAGTTTGAATATCATTCAGCCTAATTCACCGAAGTTAAATGAGGCTTTAACGGCTCGCCATCAATTTCAAAATCCATTTTGATGCGCTTTGCAGCGGCTTTCATTTCCGCCTGATTCTTAAAAGGTCCGGCAATAACCTGATAGGTCTCGTTTTTTTGGATTTTACGAGCCGGTATGATCGGCCCCTGATGATTCAACATGGTTGCCAGTTGTTGCGCCTTGGTTTCATCATTAAAGCTGGCCACCAGAATGGACCAATCGCTATCTTTTAACTCTTCAACGACGGGCTGGTCGTAGAGCTGCCCGGGATGTTTCAATTGCAAAGCGTTTGCCGATATTTCAGTCACATCGGGGCTTTGCATCAGTGTCGGCGTAGGAATGCCGTCTGAACGTTGCAGTATGCGTTCGACTTTTTCCCAATCGACAGCCACGCTTTTTTGTGCACTGATTTTGTGTAATTGCTCTATTACCTGTTTTCTTAGCTTGATTTTATCCTTGGCCCATTTTGATAAGGGTTCATGCGCTTCAAGATACAGCATGTCTTGATGCCACGCCGTCAGATAGGGCTGATGGATAATGCGCACAGGCATTCCCACCGTCGCTTTTTTGAACAGTACTTCAATGTCCTCAGGATAAAGCTGCACACAACCGTGGCTGATCTGCATGCCGATACCGTAAGGTTTGTTGGTGCCGTGGATTAAATAACCCGGAATACCCAAGCGCATCGCATAAAGTCCCAGCGGATTATCAGGCCCGGAACCGACTACCTTCGGTAATGAATCGCCTTTTTCGGCATGTTCGCGCTGAATGGACTCGGGCACGTACCAGCTTGGCTTGGCATTTTTGGCGACGATGCTGGTCAGTCCCATCGGTGTATTCCAGCCTTGGCGACCGATGCCGACCGGATAGGTGTAGACTTTGTTAGGCTGTTTTTGGGGATAATAAAACAGCCGCATATTGGCCAGATTCAGGGCTATGCCTTTATGGGGCGAATCGGGCAGGATAAATTGCAAAGGCAGCAGGACGCGACTGCCCGGCTGCGGCGTCCATGGCGAGACTGCGGAATTGGCGATGCTGATGTCGTTATAACCCAGACCGAAATGCCGGGCAATATCCGGCAAAGCGTCATTTTCTCGAGTGCTGATTGCGGCAACCGTGCCGACCATATTTTCGCCGTCAGCCAGTTCGAATTCGTGGGTGGCTATGGCTTCCGGTTGAGGCTCAGAAAACTCAAGGCTTGCAGTTTTCTCGGCAAACAACGATGACATAGTTTGGCAGCCGCTAAGCAGCATTAATCCAAATACCGGAATGAGCAGCGGGGCTGATTTTTTGATGTTGAAATTTTCTTGGCCGGTCATATACATAAGCTGCGATTAGGTTACACGCGGCCAGTATAGCGAGAGGAATATTAAGAAACGATTAAATTCGGGTGCTGGAAGGTACACCGGGTATTTACACAAGCGTTTAGTGAATAACGGGTTGCAATCCAAGCCGCTTATCCAGCCGGATCACTGCTATAAATTTTAAATTATGATTCTCGGCTTAAAACTTAAGGCAGCGCCTGCTGGGCTATATGTTCCGAGGCCCACTGACCGGTCAAGCTCCTTTAGGCGTCAGCGGATGAGGTTAATCATTAACCGGCTGGTCAGAATTCAATGCATTCCATCCGATTACGATTCTGTAGACTAGCAGCATAATAGTTGCAATTAGAATAAAGAGCCCGATACCGAACTCAAAAGTCAATCCGGCCAATGCCAATCCGGCCAGAGCTATCCATACGGTCTTGATCTGCCAGTCAAAATGGGATTCAAGCCAAGTTCCCCTGACGGCGTCCTGCTTCATGAAGTTGATAGCCACGCCCACCAATAAAGGCAACCCGGCAAATGCGAAGGCTAACACCTGACACAGATACACTGCCGCTGCCACTTTCTTTAATGAGCGCAATCTATCACTATCAGCCTGATCCGTATCAATTTGATTCGTCGAACTTTCATTCATAACCCACCTGCCTGTTGATTTGTTTAATTATGACAAGCAAAAAACAAGCCTTGCCTTAATGTTTATATATACGCCTTATTGCAAACAAATCAACCGATAGCCAACTTATTTTAAGCTTTAAAAAAGCTCAAAATCCAAATTCGGACAGGCCGGGATGGTCGTCGGGTCTTGGACCCTGCGGCCAATGGAATTTCCGCTCCGCTTCGGCTATCGGTGAGTCGTTGATGCTGGCTATGCGCCGCTGCATCAGGCCGTTTTGGTCAAACTCCCAATTTTCATTGCCGTAAGAGCGAAACCAGTTGCCCGAGTCATCATGCCATTCATAGGCAAAACGCACTGCAATACGCGCATCATGAAAAGCCCATAGTTCTTTTATAAGACGATAGTCGAGCTCCTTGGCCCATTTTTGCTTTAGAAATTGCACAATCTCATCGCGTCCGGCCAAAAATTGTGCGCGGTTACGCCATTGGCTATTTACGGTATAGGCTAGCGCTATTTTTTCCGGATCATGGGTATTCCATGCGTTTTCGGCGGCTCGTACTTTTTGCGCCGCAGTTTCAGCCGTAAATGGGGGCAGCGGTGGACGGATATTTTCAGTCATTTTCTCATCCTCATTATTTTTTGGACAATTTCCGGCGGGATATAGAATGTGCTTCTACATAGTTTATTGTAATACGAATTTAAGCCCGATTAGCATCAGAATAGAAGCCAAAATCGGCCGTAAAAATCTCTCAGGAATTTTTGCGCTCAAATGGCTGCCAATCCAGATGCCGGGCAAAGAGCCGATCAGCAGACTGCTCAATAAAACCAGATCCACGTTACCCATGCTAAGATGTCCCAGTCCTGCGACGGCCGTGAGCGGAATAGCATGAGCCAAATCGGTGCCGACAATTTTCAGCGTGGTCATTCTGGGATAAAGAAACAACAGCGCGACAGTACCCAGCGCGCCTGCCCCTACAGAAGACAGCGTTACCAATATGCCTAATACTGCGCCGATAAGCACGGTGGCCGGGATTTGCAGATGCTTGAAGCGCCCGGCATTTTCAGGAGTGCTATGTTCATCGTCAATAGGCTTAAGCTTTGCCGCTCTGCTTAATAATATGCTGCGCACTATCAGCGAGAAGGCGGTCAGCAGCAGCGCGACACCCAGCGTAAAAGTGATTGCCCCGGTGGTTTCCTTGCCGACTTCCATAAAATGTTTGAGTACAAACAAAGTAGCCACAGCGAAGGGTATGCTGCCCAACCCCAGCCAGCCGACAATTTTCCAATCTACCGAACCATGCTTGCCGTGATGCACCCAGACGCCGCCGGTTTTGGTGATGGCCGCAAACAGAAGGTCTGTGCCTACCGCGACGGCAGGTTTGAATCCGAATAGGAAAACCAGCAGCGGCGTCATCAGCGAGCCTCCGCCCACGCCGGTCAAGCCCACCAATATCCCCACAGTAAGACCGGAAAAAGTATATGCCCAATTCATAAAAACTAACCCTTTTTTAATGCGTTTAAAAAGCTGCGTATTATAACAGGCGAGTAGTTGTATTTTTTAACAGTTGTTGTCCTATTTGTTCGGATAGGAGAATTCACTGTAAAATTCCTTTAAGGTGATTTCCAATAATCAAGCGACCAAAAGAAGCATCCACTCTACTGATCATTGCGCCTCGAACATAGCTGATTTTCCGGTGTGCAAACCACTAACAATAGTGTTGAAACCGGATTATGCCGATTATCAAGCGCTTCATTCACTCTCTTTCCTATAAGGTTACTCTATATGCCTATTTCGCTTACCGTTCTTGAAGATGTGATCCGTGAAGCCGGATCGATTGCCCTGACTCATTTCAAAGACCTGAAAAACTTGCAAGTGACTAAAAAAAGTCCCCGCGACCTGGTTACCGAGGCCGATGTGGCGGTTGAAGCCTTTTTGCAAGAATCCCTGGCCCGCCATTACCCGCAATTTGGTTTTTGGGGCGAAGAAAGCGGACAAAGTGCCAATCAAACCAGCCGCTGGATTGTCGACCCGATTGATGGCACACACTCATTTTCGCGGGGCCAGTACTTTTGGGCTATCAGTGTCGCTTTGGAGATTGATCGGGAATTGATATTCGGAGCCGTTTATGCGCCGGCACTGGATGATTACTATGCGGCTGAGAAGGGCAAGGGTGCCTGGAAAAACGGCGAATCCATTACTGTTTCCAATGAAAGTAAACTGTCCGATGCAATGGTAGCGACCGGGTTCGCTTGTTTGCGATCGTACTTAAAAGAAAACAACCTCGCCCGATTTTGTAGAATCGCCGAGATAACTACCGGGCAGCGTCGTTTTGGCTCGGCGGCATTAGATTTGTGTCTGGTTGCGGATGGTCAGGTTGATGCTTTTTGGGAGCAGGAGTTAAACTTGTATGACGTTGCTGCCGGTGCATTAATTGCCGGTGAAGCAGGCGCTACGGTTACCGATTTTAAAGGCAATGAAGGGCTGTTTCCTAAGCAGATTCTAGTCACAAATGGGAAAATTCTTAGCCAGATAGTGCCGCTGATGTAAATTATTCGGTAGTTAGAAAAATAGAACACGGATGACGCTGATTAGGCGGATTTAAACGGATTTTTAAAAAGCTAAATCAGGGCGGTTAAGCACTGATAAGAATCTCATCTGCAATATTTTTATCAGTGATAATCAGTCAAATCCGCGTCATCCGTGTTCCATTATTGAAGTTAGCCCTGCTGAGTGGTTACCTATATTTAAGTCAGAATCTGTTGCCTGGTTTATGGTAGTGCTACCTCCAGCGACAGAATAAACTCCCACTGGTTTTTGCTCACCGGCATTATGGATAACCGGTTTCCGCGTCTTACCAGCGGGAGTTCGGCGAGTCGTTCGTGAAGTTTTAATTCTTTAAGCGTAATGATACGGGACAAAGTTCTGACGTATTTAACGTCAACCATTATCCAGCGCGGATGCTCAGGGTCGCTTTTGGGATCGAAATGCTTGTCGTCCGGATCGAAAGCGGAAAAATCCGGGTAGCCTTCTTTAACGACTTCCATAATGCCGACTATGCCCGGTACATCGCAGTTGGAATGGTAAAAGAAAACCTGATCGCCGAACTTCATATTATCCCGCATCATATTTCTGGCCTGATAATTACGGACGCCGTCCCAGGGTTCGGTCTGGTTGGGCTTGTTACACAGATCATTAATCCCGAACGTATCGGGTTCGGATTTCATTAGCCAGTAATTCATGATGGTTTTATAGGGGGGGCGAGGTGTATGAAGACAGGATAATTGATGAGGTGCATCTCCCGCCTGCACCGTAATGTGCTTTCGTCCTTGAACCGGAGGTTCAAGTGGGGACATGGCCAGCAAATCAGGCTTCCCGTATAAAACGGGCATGCACACCAGTACTGGTATCCGCCCCCGGGGTAAAAACAGGTTCAGGAAACACCCAGCACACTCTCGAATGCTGCAGGAGATACAGGGCAATAGTTTAGCGTGTTTACTGGTTTTCTAAAACGTTTTCTATTTTGTGCGTCATTTTTGCCAGACATTCAGTCAAAGTTTGGTTGAGTATGGCGTTTTGATTTTTCATCAGTTGTAACTCATGAGCCAAATTAAGCGCAGCCATCACTGCAATTCTGTCAGCTCCGGTTACTTTGCCGGAATCTCTCATTTTCCGCATTTGACCATCAAGCTGTTGAGCCGATTGAATTAAATCGTTTTGTTCATCCGGTATACAGGCAATTTTGTATTCTTTGCCCATAATGACCAGGGATACAGGTTGAGGAGTGTTGTTCACGATCCATTCTCCATTGCTTTCAGGCGAGTAATCATTGCTTCGACTCGGGTTCTGGCCAGAGTGGTTTTTTCCAGCAGTTTGGCTTTTTCCCGAACTAATGAATCTTGCTTGGTTTTTAGCGAACTGTTTTCATTTTTTACCTGGGTGTAGTGCTCGATAAGCTGATCCAGCTTGTCTTCGAGATCTTTTAACTCTAAAAATTGGTTTGATTGTGTCATGGTGGTAACTAGGTTATTGCAAGCAAGTAGATACGCGGTGTTGGCGTCTTTACCGGGTGATTCGAGATTAACAAATATTATCTAAGTTAATGATCAATGGTAGCATAAGCGATATTTTATTTTTAGCGATAGTGAAATTATTATGTGGGATTTATGACGTACCAGGTAATTAATGCGATAGTTGTACACAGCGATCCGGAACTCTCGGCAGCACAAGCCCACGGCATGGCGACAGGCATGTTGTGCGCTAATGAGCAGGCTCAAAGCGGCGACTGGTTAAACGAGTTGTTTCGGCATGCAACACCGGTAACTGATGAAGAGCGGACAACATTGGTGTATTTATTTGAGGATACGCAAAGCTCATTGGCCAGCGATGAATTCGAATTCGACTTGCTTTTACCGGATGATGAGGCCTTATTGGGCGAGCAGGTTGAAGCATTAATTTACTGGTGTCAGGGTTTTTTATTGGGCGTGGGCGTTACTCATGCCGCCGCCGATTTGTCTAGGGATGCGACCGAAATACTGAAAGACATTGCCGAATTCACCAAGCTGGATACGGCGGCTGAGGGCGAAGAAGATGAGAATGATTTTGTCGAGATTACCGAATACATCAGATCGGCTGTTTTAATGCTGCGGAGCGAATTAAATAAAGTAGGAGAGGGCTAAAAGGTTCAAGGTAAAAACTCTTGATCCTTTCGCCTTGCACCTTAAACCTTTAACTGACTTAAACATGAAACAAAGTGAATTTAAAAAGCGCCGCAAGCAATTAATGCAGCGCATCGGTACCGGCAATATCGCGATTATAGGCAGCGCAGCGGTTCGAACTCGCAACCGGGATGTTAATTATCCGTTCCGGCAGGATAGCGATTTTTACTATTTGACCGGTTTTAATGAACCCGATTCCTTGGCTGTTTTTATCCCTGGGCGTAAGCAAGGCGAATATATTTTATTTTGCCGCGAATTCGATGAAAAAAAAGCCTTATGGGAAGGCGCGCATGCAGGCCTTGAAGGCGCTACCAAGCATTTTAAGGCTGACGATTCTTTCCCGATTGACGATCTGGATGACATTTTGCCAGGCATGCTGGAAGACAAAGGCAAGGTTTTTTATCCGATAGGGCGGGATTCCGATCTCGATCACAATTTATTGGTCTGGATAAACCATATCCGCAGCCAATCCAGAAGCGGCGTTACTGCGCCGGGCGAGCTGGTTTCACTGGAACATATCCTGCATGAAATGCGCCTGTTCAAAAGTCCTGAAGAGCTCAAACTGATGCGCCGCGCCGCTGAGGTTTCCGCCAATGCTCATGTTAAAGCCATGCAACAATGCAAACCCGGACTGTATGAATACCAGATAGAAGCGGAAATTATCTATAACTTTATCCGGGACGGTTTGCGCGCGGTTGCTTATCCGTCAATTGTGGCCGGAGGAAGAAACGCCTGCGTACTGCATTACACTGAAAATGCCGCTAAATTAAAAAGCGGCGATTTACTGCTGGTTGATGCCGGTGCGGAGTGCGACCATTACGCTGCCGATATTACCCGTACTTACCCGATTTCCGGGCGTTTTAGCGAGCCGCAAAAACAGCTTTATCAGCTGGTTTTAGATGCTCAGGCGGCAGCAATCGAACAGATCAAACCGGGCTTGCCGTGGAATATGGCGCATGACGCGTCGGTTGAAGTGTTGACCAAAGGGCTGGTATCGTTGGGATTGCTCAAAGGCAGAGTGCCCAAGCTGATCAAGGATGAAAAATACAAACAGTTTTACATGCATCGAATCGGCCACTGGTTGGGCATGGATGTGCATGATGTCGGCGACTATAAGCTGGATAAGGAATGGCGCCTGCTGGAACCCGGTATGGTGCTGACTATCGAGCCCGGTTTGTATATCCCCGAGGATTGCCCGGCCGTTGACGAGCAATGGCGCGGCATAGGCATACGCATTGAGGACGATGTGCTGGTAACCGCAGAGGGTCACGAGATTTTGACCGGCGGCGTGCCCAAAACCATTGCAGAAATTGAAAGCTTAATGCAGGCGGCCTGATGCAACATGATTATGACTTATTGATTGCCGGAGGCGGGTTGGCAGGTAATTGTCTGGCGCTGGCGTTAAAAGACACCGGACTAAAGATTGCTCTAATTGAAGCAAGTACGCGCGCGCAGCAGCATGACTCTCCTGCCGGCGACAGGGCTTTGGCCTTGGCCGCGGGTACTGTAAAAATGCTTGAAGCGTTGAATATCTGGCAGGGCATTAGTCAGGCCGCTACTGCGATCAAAGACATTCATATTTCCGATCAAGGCCATTTCGGCAAAGCCAGGCTTTCGGCGCAAAAAGAAAATGTAGACGCGCTGGGTTATGTTATTAGCGCACGGGATGTTGAAGCGCATGTCGCAAAATTGGTTGATGAAGCCGAGATAGAACAGCTCTGCCCGGCCCGTTTGGTTGGTTTGATGGCGGGTACCGATACCGTCAATGTCAGCCTAAAACGCGGCGATGAAGCGTTAAGCGTATCCGCCAAACTGCTGGTCGGCGCGGACGGCGGCAATTCATCGGTCCGCAACTTGCTGGAAATAGCCCAACATATTACCGACTACGGGCAGACCGCGTTGGTCACCACGGTAAAATCATCCCTAGCCCATAAAAATGTCGCTTTCGAGCGTTTTACCGCTTCAGGGCCGCTGGCCTTGTTGCCGGTCGATGATGATCATTGCGCCGTAGTTTGGACGCGCAGCAGCGAAGATGCCGAGGCGCTGATGTCCGGCAGCGAAGCGGATTTTTTGGCCGAGCTCCAGCAATGTTTCGGTTATAGGCTGGGCGAACTTAGCTTGGCCGCGCCACGCCGGGCATTTCCGTTATCCTTGATACGGGCAGAAAAAATGATCGCAGCTCGAACCGTGGTTATCGGTAATGCGGTGCATCAGTTGCATCCGGTGGCGGGACAGGGATTTAACTTAGGCTTGCGCGACGTTGTGCAGCTGGCCGAAATGATCATCAAGCAGCATCGGGCAGACCGGGATATTGGCGCCGCCGATTTTTTAACGGCTTACGCAAAATCCAGGCAGAAAGATCATGACCGAACTATCGGCTTTACCAATAATGTGGTGCGGATTTTCTCCAATGACTGGCTGGCATTGGCTGCCGCCAGAAATATCGGCTTGGCGATACTGGACCATCTTCCCGCGGCAAAAACATTATTGACGCGTTACGCCATGGGCTTGGCCGGACGCTTGCCCAGGCTGGGTAGCAGAGGATAAGGCAAATGACCGAGCATTATGAAGTAATCGTCGTCGGTGGCGGCATGGTCGGTGCGGCAACGGCTTGCGCCTTGGCTCATGGCGGCATCAAGGTTGCGTTGTTGGAGCGGTTTAATCCGGAACGGCATTGGCCGCCGGAACCTATTGATATTCGCGTCTCTGCGCTAACCAAAGCCTCGCAGAACATACTTGAAATGTTGGGTGCTTGGCCGGGCATGGTGCAACGCGGCGTTTGCGCTTACCGGGACATGCGGGTTTGGGATGCACGCGCCGACGGCGAATTGCATTTCGATTGCGCCGACACCGCCTTTTCCGAACTGGGGCATTTGGTTGAAAACAGAGTCACCGTTGCCGCTCTTTGGGATGTGCTGGATACCTTGCCCTCGGCCACTTGCATTACACCTGCGAAAGTTGTCGATATGCAGCTTAGCGAAAACAGTCGGCAGTTGCGGCTGGAGGATGGCCGGATCCTTGAAGCCGATTTGGTTATCGCCGCCGACGGGCGCGATTCCGCCTTAAGAAAGATGGCGGGTATTGAAGTTACCGGCTGGGAGTACCATCAGGATGGTCTGGTCGCTACGGTAAGCACCGAAAAGAGCCATCAGTTCACCGCATGGCAACGTTTTCTGGATCAAGGGCCGTTGGCTTTTTTGCCGCTGAATAACGGGCAGTGTTCGATTGTTTGGACCCTGAGTTCGGAAACGGCAAAAAACCATCTGGCGCTGGCCGATCAAGACTTCCTGCAAGTTCTGGAGCAAGCTTCAGGCGGAATTCTGGGCAAAATGCGGGATGTCGGTCCGCGCGCCGCCTTTCCTTTACGCTTTCAATATGCAAACCGCTATATCGATCAGCGCTTCGCGGTTTGTGGCGATGCCGCTCATGCCATGCATCCTCTGGCCGGGCAAGGCGTCAATGCCGGGCTGTTGGATGCCGCAGCGATTGCGGAACTGGTCATCCAAACCAAACAGCAAAAAAGGCCTTTATCCGGTTCACGCTTGCTGCGCCGTTATGAGCGCTGGCGTAAAGGCGATAACCTGCTCATGATGTCGAGCATGGATGTACTCAACAAGACCTATAGCGTGACCGCGCCGCCCTTGGTTAGTTTGCGCTCGGCGGGAATGAACATGGTTAATAGCTTGGCTCCGGTCAAGGCTTATTTTAACCATTACGCGATGGGCTTGCGTGACGATTTGCCTAAATTGGCAAAAAAGCAAATATGCTGGTAATCGCCACGTTTTAGCTGTAACTATCGGGCATGTTTGGTTTTTTTCGAATTAGAGTTTTCCCTGCACACCGGCTTCTGGTATATTCCGGCACCGGCGAAACGGTTTTGTCTGCTGAGCGGCTGCGCTTATCTCAAAGCAGTGAAGAAAAATTAACTTTTAAAGAGGTGGAGAGCCATTATGAGTGAAGGGTTGTTTATATTAACTACTATTTTTGTTGCCTATGTGGTTTATGCGGTGATAGGCGATCAGAAAGCAACCGTTAAACCCAAAGCAGCGCCGGAGGTAAAACCTGAAGCTCAGGCAGCCGCGGCAGAACAACCAAAGCCTCATATTGTCGTTGCGGAAGAAAAACCGGCCGCAATTAAGCCCGCTCCTGCTAAAACTGTGGCCCCCAAGGCTGCGGCTAAACCTTCCGCAACCAAGACAACTACAGCCAAAGCGGCTAAAAAAACCACTGTTGCCGCTACCAAAAGCTCCGGATTAAAAGATCCGAAAACAGGAGAGGTTGCCACAACTTACGGCAATTACCGATTCACCAAGCGTTGGATAAAAGACGCTTTGGTTGCAGAAGGTTTTCTGGAAAAAGTCTATACCAGCAGTGAGCTGAATGCTGAAGTTGAAGCAAAAATAAAAGAGGCGATAGCGAAACTGGAAGCCATGGATAAATATAAGGCTTAGGTAAGAAAAGCGCACTTACTCGGCGGATGCCGGTTTGTAATAGAGCTTTGATAGATTAAATCCGATTTGATTTTTAGTTATCAGTCAAATCCGTAGTCTATTTTTCTAACTGCCGAGTCGTTATAAAAAATCTTTGGCGTTATTTTGGCTCAAACAGCATATGCGCCATTTTTTTCGCTTTGGTTTTTAAATAACCGACATTGTCATCGTGAGCCACGGCCTCGACCGGAATGCGGCCTTCTACATTAATGCCGAGTTTTTTCAACTCTTCTATTTTGCTGGGGTTATTAGTAATCAGTTCTATGGACTTTATGTTCAGGTTTTCCAGCATTAAAGCGGCAATGCTGTATTCTCTTTCGTCGGCAAGATGACCCAGGTGGATATTGGCATCGACCGTATCCATGCCCTGATCCTGCAAATTATAAGCCTGAAGCTTTTTCAATAAACCGATACCGCGCCCTTCCTGACGCAGATAAATCAACACACCGAAGCCGGCTTTATTAATCATTTGCAACGCCATATCCAGCTGTTCGCCGCAATCGCAACGCCTTGAACCTAATACATCGCCGGTAAAACACTCGGAATGAATGCGTACCGGCACTTTTTCTTTGTCCGCAACATCGCCTTTAACCAAGGCGACATGTTCCTTGTCGTCAATGGTATTACTGTAGTAATGCAGGATAAAATCGCCGTGTTTGGTCGGGATTGGCGTCTGTACCAGATTTTCTAATTGTGGTTTCACGTAAATAACTAATCCAAAAATTCTTTATATTTTACCCAATTCGACGGTTGTCTAGCGAAAAAGTTTCACCCCGGTTTTCGGGAGTTATGATTTTTACCAGCGTAAGCTTATGGCCTGCTGTTTCTTTATGCTAAAAGTACAAAAACTCTCGCGCTTTTTAAGGTAATCGCTCAGCCCATCGGCATAAAGTTTGGAATAGGCAAACCGGTATCATTTTCGCCAAATGTCTGATGCAGGGGTAAGCTCTCAATTACCGATACAGGCTATAATGGGCTCGTTTTTTTTGTTCAGTCAAAAATAGCTAAGTCTTTCTCATAACGATACTGTGCTTGAATTTTTCCGGTTTTTCAAGGGACTGGGCCGTTATAAAACTAACAACAGCGTGATAAAACTACACAGGTGTCAAAATAGATAACATGACTGACAATCAAATCGCCGTTTTCGGTGAAGCGCTGGTCGATCAATTTCCGGACGCTCAGCAAATATTAGGCGGCGCGCCTTTTAACGTGGCCTGGCATCTTCAGGCGTTTAATCAGCGTCCGTGTTTTATCAGCCGGGTAGGCCATGATGCAACGGGCGATAAAATCAGACAAGCAATGTTGGCTTGGGGCATGGCGGTTGAAAACCTCGCTTGCGATCCCGATTATCCTACCGGAACAGTGCAAGTCACTATTAACAATGGCGAACCCGGCTATGAAATTTTAGCCGATCAGGCTTATGATTTTATCAGCCCGCAACAAGTGAGTGCAGGCCGACAGTATAGCGTTATTTATCACGGGACTTTGGCCTTGCGTAACCGTGTATCGGAACAAGCGTTGCGGGATTTAACCGCGCGTCATCAGGGCAAAGTTTTTATCGATGTCAATTTGAGAGCGCCGTGGTGGCATAAAGAAACAGTCAACCAGTGGCTCGGCAAGGCGCATTGGGCCAAGTTGAATCATGACGAGTTAATGCTGTTGGCAGCGCAACAAAACACGCTGCAAGATACCATGCGTTTGTTTTTGGCGCAGCATGAGCTGGACGTTTTGGTGGTCACTTGCGGCAGCCGTGGTGCGCTGTCAATCGATCGTACCGGAGAATTTATCGAAGTTGAGCCGACCGGTGATTTAGCCGTAGCCGATACCGTCGGTGCCGGTGATGCGTTTGCGGCGGTTTTATTGGTGGGTATACAGCATGGCTGGCCGCTGCAACGAGCCATGGAGCGAGCGCAGTCATTCGCATCCGCTCTAGTTACTAAAAGGGGCGCCACGGTTCAGGATTTGAGTTTTTATCGGCCGTTTATAGACGCCTGGCATCTTGATTAATCTAAATACTGAAACTATGAACACTATAAAAAAATTATTTTTTCTGCTGTTGCTGCTGGTCTTGGTGCCTGCCAATGCATTGGCGGCACAAATTAGCGTATCGTTCGATCGTAACCCGGTCAGTGTGGATGAATCTTTCCAGATTATTTTCAGCGCCGACGATACCCCGGACAATGACCCGGATTTTGGCCCGCTGGAACAGGATTTCGAGATACTCGGCCAGAGCCAGAGCAGTAATTCATCGTGGATAAACGGACAGTCCAGCAAGACCATTCAGTGGACGCTTAACGTGATGGCCAAGCATCCGGGCAGCCTGATTGTTCCGGCGATACAGTTTGGCGACGACGCCAGTCAGCCGGCAAGCGTTCTGGTGACTCAGGGTACGGCCAATAAAACCATCGATACCGACGATGATTTGTTTTTGGAGGTTGATGCGACGCCGCAAAGCCCTTATGTGCAATCCCAAGTTATTTATACCGTGCGTTTATATAGACGGGTCGAAATCGCTCAAGCGGGTTTGAATGAACCGGAACTGGGCGATGCCGTGATTGAAAAGCTCGGCGATGACAGTAATTATAATACCCAGATCAACGGCGTTCATTATCTGGTTACCGAGCGTAAGTATGCGGTTTTTCCGCAAAAAAGCGGTTCCGTGACCATCAAGCCTTTAGTGTTGACGGCAGAGGTAATGGCTAATAACCGGCCGAACTTTAACGGTTTTTTTAACTCTCAGCTAACCAAAACCAGAAAAATTTTATCCAAACCGGTAACTCTGGAAGTCAAACCGGCCCCGGCGGCTTTTACCGGGAAGCATTGGCTGTCAGCGGAACAACTGGTGTTAAAGGAAGAATGGTCCGGCGATAACCGGCAAATGAAAGTCGGCGAACCTTTAACCCGAACTTTAACGCTGTTGGCAAAAGGCGCCACAGTGGGTCAATTGCCCGAGTTAAACACCGGCAAGGTAGATGATCAGTTGAAAACCTATCCCGATCAGCCGGTATTACAGGAGCAAAAAAAACCGGAAGGCCTGATTGCTTTCAGGGAAGAAAAAATAGCCGTAATCCCATCTAAAGCGGGGCGCTATAAATTACCGGCAATAGAAATTTCCTGGTTTAACACGCAAAGCCAAAAAATGGAAATTGCCAAAATTCCGGAAACCACCATCACGGCGCTTGAAGCGGCAGGAACCCAGCCAGCTCCGGTTGCGCCCGTTGCGCCGGCAGCTCCGGTAACGGTCGAAGCGCAAAAAGTTGAAATAGTGCCGGTTGCCCAGCCGCCACAACAAAATACCTGGTTATGGCTTTCACTGTTTCTGGCATCAGGTTGGTTGCTGACACTGGCTTATTTTTTGCTTAAACGTCCGGTTAAAAAACCGGTTGTAGAAAAAAATGAGCAACAAATACGCTTGGAAGACTGTGTAAAAAACTTGAAAAAAGCCTGTGCCGATAATAATGCCGTAGCGGCCAAAAATGCCTTGCTGGCATGGGGACGGCAAAAGTCTACTGCCAAGGAGGAAGATGGGCATGCCGCAAGCCTCGGCGCTATTGCCGCACAAAGCGATGCCAGGTTAAGGGATGAAATTCTGCATTTAAATCAGGTTTTGTATGGCAAGGCCTCGGAGCAGTGGAATGGCAAAAAACTGTTTCAGGCATTTGTTGAAAATAAAGCCAGGGAAAAAATAGCCGTTGCCGGCGATGATAAACTGGAGCCTCTTTATCGTTTGTGATCAGAGTAGAGGTACTTATTGTTCAGCAGTCAAACTGGATAATCAGGGTCAATGCTGATCGTCATTACATTTACTCAAGGAGAATAGGGTGAAAAAACCGTTTAAAATCATTTTATCGACAATAGCCGCCCTGGCTTTACTGTTGATAGCCGCCGTTTTCACCTTGCCGTTTGTTATCGACCCGAACGACTTTAAGCCCGAAATTGCCGCCATCGTTAAGGACAAGACCGGCCGGGAACTGGTGCTGGACGGCGAATTAAAACTCTCGCTGTTCCCTTGGCTCGGCGTTTCGACAGGAAAAATGGCACTGAGCAACGCGCAGGGCTTTCAAGATAGGCCCTTTGCCACCCTAGAAGAAGGCGATATAAAAGTGCTGTTACTGCCGCTGCTGTCAAAAAGAATAGAAGTCAGCCGCATTGTGTTAAAAGGCTTGGTTTTAAATCTTGCTAAAGACAAACAGGGTATCGCCAATTGGGCCGATTTAGGCAATTCCGGACCGATGCCGTCTGTGCCTACCGGGGACGCCGGCAAACAGGATCAACAACCGGCGCCTACCGCCGCTTTGACCATCGGCGGCATTGCTATTGAAAATGCCCGGATTAACTGGGACGACCTGAAAGCCGGACAACACATCGAGATAAAAGACTTTAACCTGAATACCGATAAGTTCACCTTTGACGAGCCGGTTGGTATCGCTGTTTCCTTGGTCGCTTTGGATACCAAAACGACCCGGACCGTCAAACTCAACACCGAATTAAGCGTCAATGAACAATTCGATACTTTTTTGCTGCGCCATAGCGATTTGCAAGTCACTACGTCAGGCGAAAGCGTTCCCGGCAAATCGTTGGCCGCGGCATTAACTGTCGCCGATGTCGCCATAGCGATGAACCAACAAACGGCTAGAATTTACGGATTACAGCTCAAGTCGGGCGATATGATGGTTTCTGCCGAAATAACCGGCAGCTCTATTAAGGACAAACCCTCTTTCCAGGGGCCTGTCACTCTTGCACCGTTCAATCCTGCCAAAGCTATGCGGCAGCTTGCAATCGCCTTGCCTGTCATGCAGGACGCCAACGCCCTGAGCAAGCTATCGGTCAATTTTGACTTGGCAGCCACAACCGATTCGGCTGATTTGCAAAATCTGCGTGTGACGCTGGACGATAGCCAAATCAAAGGCTCTGTCGGCATTAAAGACTACTCCCAGCCGGCTATCAGCTTCAACGCCGATATTGATGCGCTTGATGTCGATCGTTATTTGCCCCCTGCCGAAAAAGCATCCAAGCCCATAGCCAGTCCGGCCGTTTTACTGGCTGCCGGCGCTTCCGCTGTACCGGTTGAGACTTTGAGAAAACTCAATGTCGAAGGCACGGTGGCGCTGGGCAAGCTTAAAATCAACGGTTTGACTATGCAGGACATCCGTATAAATTTGAACACTAAAAACGGCGTGGTTAACACGCAACAATCGGCCGAGCAGTTTTATCAAGGTAGCTATTCTGGCAATCTCAGCGTGGATACGCGTGGCGGTAAACCGGCGCTGACTGTAAGCGAAAAAATAGACCATGTGCAAATCGAACCGCTATTGAAAGTTTACCAAGGTGAGGCTCGAATGAGCGGTATCGTTAACGCATCTGCCCAGCTGCAAGGACAGGGCCGCAAAACTGACGAATTGAAAGCTTCGCTGAACGGCCAATTAAGTTTCTTGTTCAAAGATAGTGTGATTAAGGGTTTTAACCTGCAAAAAATCATTGATCAAGGCAAAGCGTTGATCAAAGGCTCCGCTTTGCCTACAGACAATAAAAATGACCAAACGCTGTTCTCGGAAATGAGCGGCACGGCGACGATCACTAACGGCCTGATTCAGAATAACGACCTTGTTGCCAAGTCTTCCCAATTGCATGTCGACGGCAAGGGCAACATCAATCTAAACTCCGAAGCGCTGGATTATAAAATCGACGCCAAATTGCTCAATGCCGACGCTACGATCACTGAAGCCGATCGCGTTAAAGGTGCTGTAGCTATTAATATTGCAGGCACCCTCAGCAAGCCGTCTTATACGATAGACATAGCGTCATTATTGACCGATAAAAACAAAGCCAAAATTGAAAAGCTAATCGACAAACTCGACAAAAAACTAGGCCCTGGTGTGGGCGATCTGTTAAAAAACTTTTTAAAGTAGATACGGCTTTTCTTCGTCAACTTCGTGCCTCGCAAATGCTCCTGCGTTGCTCTGCCTCCTGCATAAGCCACAGGGATGTGGGGAATGCAGATTTTGCATGGAGCAAAAATCTGTCCATGCAGTCGTTCGTGGTGAATTAAAATACAACCCTTATCTCTAGCAATGAGCCCATCCGCTTTTCAACAAAATATCCTCACTTGGTTCGATCAATACGGCCGTAAAGACCTGCCTTGGCAAAAAGATCTTGCACCTTACCGGGTATGGCTCTCCGAGACCATGTTGCAGCAAACTCAAGTCGCTACCGTTATTCCTTATTTCAATAGCTTTATAGAAAACTTCCCTGAAGTAATAAGTTTGGCAAACGCCTCTATTGATGAAGTTTTACATCTTTGGTCGGGTCTAGGTTACTACGCACGCGCCCGTAATTTGCATAAAACCGCACAGCTTATTGCCAAGCGCGACCGCTTTCCCGATACCTTGGACGAACTGCTCGAATTACCGGGTATAGGCCTGTCAACGGCGGGGGCCATATTGAGCATCGCTTTTAATAAAAGCCACCCGATTCTTGACGGCAATGTCAAAAGGGTGCTGAGCCGGTTTAATGCCGTTTCCGGCTGGCCGGGCAATAGCGCAGTCAACAAGGAGCTATGGGCCATCAGCGCCAAACTGACTCCTGTAGCTCGTGTCGCGGATTATACCCAGGCCATGATGGACTTGGGCGCAACCGTCTGTACCCGCAGTAGACCTGCTTGTGCTGTTTGTCCGCTCAATGCCGATTGTTTAGCCGGACTTGCCGGTAATGTGTCGGCATTTCCCAGCCCGAAACCCGCCAAAACATTAGCTGTTAAACAAGTCATTTTTTTATTATTGAGTAATGCCGATAACAGGATATTGTTGGAAAAAAGACCCCCGACCGGCATCTGGGGCGGTTTATGGAGCTTGCCGGAATTCGCTAGCGTCGCGGCTGCACATGATTGGTGCTTGGCGCGGAATATCCATATTACCGATCAGCAGGTGCTGGCAGCCAAGCGTCATACTTTTTCCCATTATCATCTGGATTACACGCCATTGCTTATACAATCCGATAACCCTATAAATTTTGTGATGGAAGCCGATCAAACTGTCTGGTATAAAGCTGAACAGCTTAACAGGCTTGGCTTAGCCGCGCCGATTAAGCAGCTGTTGCAACAATCACATACGAGAACAAAATGACTAGACTGGTTAAATGCGTAAAGTTGGGAATAGAAGCCGAAGGCTTGGATGAAGCGCCATTTCCAGGCCCCAAAGGCCAGGAAATATTTGAAAACATCTCCAAACAGGCCTGGAAAGACTGGTTAGCCAAGCAAACCATGTTGATTAATGAAGGAAGATTAGCCAGCTTCGATCCGAAAGCCCGAGCATTTTTAGCCGAAGAAAGAACCAAATTTCTGTTTGAAGGCAACGAGGAAATGCCGGAAGGCTATGTGCCGCAAAAGGGCTGATGTAGGGGCAATCACTTGTGGTTGCCCCCTAGTTCAATGGGCGGGCACAAGGCCCGTCCTTACCGTTTCATCGATTCAAAAAATTCCGCGTTGGTTTTAAAGTCTTTAAGTTTACCTATCAAAAATTCTGAAGCGGCAGTTTCATCCATGGGTTGTAGAATTTTGCGCAGAATCCAGGTTTTTTGCAGGGTATCGGGATCGACCAGATATTCTTCACGGCGGGTGCCGGAACGATTGATGTTAATCGCCGGATAAATTCTTTTCTCGGCAATTTTACGATCCAGATGCAACTCCATATTGCCGGTACCTTTGAATTCCTCGTAGATAACTTCATCCATTCTGGAACCGGTATCAACTAATGCGGTGGCTATGATGGTCAAGCTGCCGCCTTCTTCTATATTACGCGCCGCACCGAAGAAACGTTTCGGCTTTTCCAGCGCATTGGCATCGACACCGCCGGTTAATATTTTGCCGGACGACGGAACGACGGTGTTATAGGCTCTAGCCAAACGAGTAATCGAGTCTAACAATATAACTACATCGTGTTTATGCTCGACTAATCGGCGTGCTTTTTCGATGACCATTTCGGCAACTTGTACGTGCCGGGTTGCCGGTTCATCAAAGGTACTGGAAATGACTTCGCCGCGAACACAACGTTCCATTTCAGTGACTTCTTCGGGACGTTCATCGATCAGCAAGACGATCAGGTAACACTCAGGATTCTGCTCCGCAATCGCCTGAGCCAGACTTTGCAGGATCATGGTTTTACCGGCTTTAGGCGGCGATACGATCAAGCCGCGCTGGCCTTTGCCGATGGGAGCGATCAAGTCGATCATGCGCCCGGTTAAATCTTCGCTGGTGCCGTTGCCTTGTTCAAGAATAAACCGTTGTTTAGCGAAGAGGGGAGTCAGGTTGGAGAAGGTGATTTTGTTTTTAGTGTTTTCGGGAGGTTCAAAATTGATCTGATCAACCTTGAGCATGGCGAAATAACGTTCGTTATCTTTAGGCGGCCTGATTTTGCCGCTAATGGTATCGCCGGTCTTTAAAGAAAATCGCCTGATTTGACTGGGTGAAACATAAATATCGTCAGGACCCGCTAAATAGGAACAACCCGGTGTCCGTAAAAAACCAAAACCGTCCTGTAAAATTTCCAGAACGCCATCGCCAGATATATCGTCGCCGTCTTTTGCCTGTTTTTTCAGAATGGCAAAAATCAAGTCCTGCTTTCGCGATCTGGCCACATTTTCAAGACCAAGGGACTCGGCAATTTCAATAACTTCACTTATTTGTTTTAGTTTTAACTCAGTTAGATTCATATAAAAGATAACTCAAGGAAAAGTAAACACGGTGTTAAACCGCACCTACTAGGACAGGATATATTCAGGGGTGTAGTTTGTCGGACGATGTGATTGAGTGCGCATGATTATCGCACCGCATAAGTTTAACTCAAGTACTCAGTCCCGTCCAACCTTTTGTGACAGGCCTGAGCAATATCTGAGTAATAGGGTGGGCTTAAATGTTGCTGTCGAGAAAAGCGGCAAGTTGCGACTTTGATAATGAACCTACTTTAGTCGCTTCCACTTCGCCGTCCTTGAACAGCATCAATGTTGGAATACCGCGTACACCGTAGTGTTGAGGAGTTTCAGGATTTTCGTCTATGTTTAATTTTGCAATGGTGAGCTTGCCTGCATATTCTTTGGCAATTTCATCCAGAACCGGTGCAATCATTTTGCAGGGTCCGCACCATTCAGCCCAATAGTCAACCAGCACGGGACCCGCCGCTTTAATAACAGTTTCGTTAAACTCACTATCGCTTACATGAATGACTGAATCGCTCACACTATTTCTCCAAAAAATTAAAATTAAAACTATAGGAGGGATGAAGCCGGCAGTCAATCAATTTCAGCTGATTTGATTTTTACGTTATGCTATAGCTTATGAACAATACACATTTAACTCAAATCCGCTTCAGCAATCTTGAATTGTCTGATTCTATCTTACGCAGCTTAAAAGACGCCGGCTTTAACCACTGCACCCCGATCCAAAGAAAAGCCTTACCTTTGTCGTTACGAGGCAAGGATGTGGCGGGGCAAGCTCAAACCGGAACCGGTAAAACCGCCGCTTTTTTGCTGGCTACTTTTCAGTATTTAATTAATGACGACGATGCCCAAGCCGACAGTTGTATGGATGCAGAAGAAGCGGCAGCAAAAGCCGTTGCCAAAAACAAAAAAAGCAAAAATCCCAGAGCTATAATTCTCGCGCCAACCCGCGAGTTAGCCATTCAGATCCATAAAGATGCGTTGCAGTTGGGCAAGCATCTTAATCTTAGCTTGGCGCTCATATACGGCGGCACCGATTATCAGAAACAATTGGACAGCATAAAGTCGAATGTCGATATTATCATCGGCACCCCGGGCCGCATCATCGACTTTTACCGGCAAAATGCCTTCACCTTGGATAACGTCAAAGTCACGGTGATGGATGAAGCCGACCGCATGTTCGATTTGGGTTTTATCAAGGACATCCGCTATTTATTGCGGCGCATGCCGCCGCCGGACCAGCGCTTGAATATGCTGTTCTCGGCGACTTTATCCTACAAAGTGACCGAGTTGGCTTATGAGCACATGAACAACCCGGTTTTGATACGCATCGAAAGCGAAGAAGTCACCTCTAAAGCCATCCAGCAAAGCGCATTTTGTCCTTCGAATGAGCAAAAAATTCCTTTGTTGGTCGGTATCCTGAATCAGCATCAGCCGCAACGCAGCATTATTTTTGTTAACACCAAGCGTTGCGCCGAACATCTTGACGATACTCTCAACGCTAATGGCTACAAAACCGCCGCGCTCAGCGGTGATGTCCCGCAAGATAAACGTCAACGCCTGCTCAGCGATTTTCAGGAGAATAAAATTACTTTGTTGATTGCGACCGATGTTGCGGCCAGAGGCCTGCATATTGCCGATGTTTCCCATGTGTTTAATTACGACTTACCGCAGGATGTGGAAGATTATGTACACAGGATAGGCCGTACTGCGCGCTTTGGCGCCAGCGGGGTAGCCATCAGTTTTATCTGTGAACAATACGCCTATTCAATGCCGGATATCGAAGAGTATATTGAGCAGAAAATTTCGGTTCTACCTATTACAGCCGACCTTTTGGCCGACATTGTAAAGCCGGAAAGAAGACCTGAAAAAAACAAAACCGAACATCAGGGAAAGCGCCCCTATCAAGGCAAAAGACCAAAGTAACTACAGGCCTACGGCAACGGTAACCGGCATCACAGGACTGCCATAAACGACCAGTCTATGCTCAGGTCCGGAAACCGTTGCACCACGGTATACTCATCCATGCCAAACACGCCGGGCTGTCCGTACCGTCCTTGTGCATCCGGCGTATACACCAGAAGCCAACGGTCTTCGGGGTGAATAATCCAATATTCCTGTACTCCATGCTGCTGGTAAAGGCTGCGTTTGGTGTTCATGTCTTTGAGCGCGGTAGAAGGAGAAAGGACTTCAATAACCCAATCCGGCGCTCCACGGCAGCCTTGTTTGTCCAGCTTGGAGGGGTCGCAAATGACGCTTAGATCGGGTTGCACCACGGTTTCCACATTGGCGTCGGCTTCATCTTTGCGCGGCAGGCGCACGTCGAACGGAGCGGTATAGCCTTTACAGGGTTTGCCTTGCAGGTAGTTACCGACTTGTCTGCCCAATTCAAACACGATATCCTGGTGCAACCGCTGCGGGGCGGTCATCGCATACGGTATGCCGTCAATCAGTTCCCACTGTTCATCTTCCGGCCATTTAGCATAATCGGCATAAGTGTACTTGTGCTGCAATTTTTCTGCTGTACTCATCGTCTACTCTCCAACGTTAAAGTAATTGTCGGTAGTATAAGTTAAAAATCAACCCGCCAACCGTTCCCGCCATTCGGCGATTTTTATTCTCAACTCATCAATATTAACCGTGGTCAGATGACGCTGCTTTAACAAACGTTTGCCTGCCACCCAGACATCGGTGACTTGCTGACGGCTTGCGGCATACACAATCTGAGAAACCGGACAATATAACGGTTGGGTTTCCAAATGCGATAAATCAACGGCAATCACATCGGCGGCTTTGCCGATGCTTAACGAGCCGGTTTCATGGTCCAGGCCCAAGGCCTTGGCGCCGTTGATAGTCGCCATGCGCAACGCAGTCATAGCCGGAATGGCGCTGGCGTCACCGGCAACGGCTTTACCCAGCAATGCTGCACTACGCATTTCGCCGAACATATCCAGGTCGTTGTTACTGGCTGCGCCATCGGTGCCCAAAGCCACATTGATGCCGGCAGCGATACATTTAGCGACCGGGCAAAAGCCGCTGGCCAGTTTTAAATTGGATTCCGGGCAATGCACGATATGAGCGCCGGATTCGGCAAAGCGGGCGATTTCGTCATCGGTTAACTGGGTCATGTGCACTGCTATGAACGACGGGTCGATCAGGCCGAGTTCATGCAGTCTTTGCAGGGGCCGTTGTCCGGTTTTTTCCTGTTCCTGCTCGACTTCATGCAGCGTTTCGTGGACATGAATATGGATCGGCAGTTCCAGTTCATCGGCAAAGGTTTTGATTTTTTGCAAAGGTGCATCCGATACCGTATACGGAGCATGCGGCGCAAACGGCGTGGAAATCAGTGGGTGGTGCCGCAGTTGCTCATGCAGGGCCAAGCCTTTTTCGAGATAAGCTTCGCTGTTTTCGGCCCAGACCGTCGGGAAATCGATGACGATCAGGCCGACGCTGGCGCGGATGCCGTGATGTATCGCCTGCGTTGCGGTGATTTCCGGAAAAAAATACATGTCATTGAAGCAGGTTGTTCCGCCCAGTATCATCTCGGCTATCGCCAAATCGGTACCGTCTTTGACAAACGCTTCGCTCATCCATTTTTGTTCCAGCGGCCAGATATGGTTTTGCAGCCAATCCATCAGCTGTAAATCGTCGGCAATACCGCGCATTAAAGTCATCGCGGCATGGGTGTGGCTGTTGATTAAGCCGGGCAGCAACGCGTGGTTTTCCAAGCTTTCAGTGGTTGTGCCCTGATATTTTTGCTTGGCAAGTTCAGTAGGCAGCAGCTCGATAATCCTCCCGCCATCAATAACCAACGTATGGTGTTCCAAGGTTACGGATTCCGGTTCAACGGGTATAATCCAGCGAGCGTGGATGAGGGTATCGACAATTGTCATGAGATATTCCTGTGTTGGGATGCCGAATTATAACTTTTTACCATAGGTTTTTGATAATAATGACTATGCAAAATAAATTGACCGTACAAGCCTTGCAATGGACAGGCGAGGCTTTAAAAGTGCTGGATCAGCGGCAATTGCCGGAAAAAATCGTATACGATGAATACACCGATGCCGCCGGTGTGACAGAAGCTATTGCCGGCATGCGCGTTCGCGGCGCACCGGCTATCGGCATAGCCGCAGCTTACGGTGTGGCGCTGTCGGTTCGCAGGCACTACGGCCAGTCCGGCCATTGGCGCGAAAAAGTGGCGGCCGACATAGTCCTATTGGCAGCATCGAGACCAACGGCGGTTAATTTGTTCTGGGCTCTGGACCAAATGAAGGCGGCTTTGGCTGAGCAGGTTGATAATCCGATAGCGGCTATTTTGGCTTGTGCGGAAAAAATCCATGCCGATGATATTGCCGCCAATCACAAAATGGGTGAACTGGGCGCGGATATTCTGGCCGGAGCCAAAGGCGTGATGACGCATTGTAATGCCGGAGCCTTGGCAACCGGCGGTTACGGAACGGCGCTGGGCGTCATCCGTAGCGCTTATCAAAGACAGCGGGTCAATGTTTACGCGGGCGAAACCCGGCCTTGGCTGCAAGGCGCAAGATTAACCGTTTGGGAATTGGCCCAAGACGGCATTCCTTCGACCTTGATTGCCGATTCGGCGGCGGCCTGGCTGATGAAGTCCGGCGCTATCGATTGGATCGTGGTCGGCGCAGACCGCATTGCCGCCAATGGCGATGCCGCCAACAAAATCGGCACTTATTCGTTGGCCGTGTTAGCCAAACAGCATGGCGTCAAGTTGATGGTGGCGGCGCCGACCTCGACCATAGACTGGAACATGCCTAGCGGCGCTTTGATAGAGATCGAGCAACGCAACCAGAACGAATTATTGCCCGCTTGCTATATCAAAGAAGATTCCCTGGTCAGCGCCTGGAATCCGGTTTTTGACGTGACCCCGGCGGAACTGATTTCGGCGATTGTGACCGAGCGCGGCGTGATCTTGAATCCTGCCGGGCAAGGCGTCGGAGGTTTAAAAAATGCACTTTGATAAGAGAGGCAATAATCCGGTGTTGGCCGTCGGCTTTTTGTTTAAAGGCATGAAGCTGTTGACCAGCCCGGAGTTGCGCAAATTCATCATCATCCCGATGTTAATCAACGTGGTGCTGTACAGCGTCGCCTTGACCTTGGGCTATTTTTATATTTCGGATCTGATCGATCAATTCATTCCCGGCTGGCTGCAATGGTTGAGCTGGGTGTTATGGCCGATGTTTTTTATCAGCTTTTTTATCGGCGGTTTTTTTACTTTTACGGTGTTGGCGAACATGCTGGCCGCGCCTTTTTACGGCAGGTTATCGGCAAAAACCTTGGCGATGATTAGCGGCCAAGCTTCTGCCAGCGCCGAACAGCCGTTGCCGAAAGTCCTGCTTGCGGAAACCAAGCGCATCGGCTATCTGGGGACACGAGCCTTGCCGTTGCTGGTCTTGTCGATTATTCCCGGCCTTAATGTCGTTGCGCCTTTTTTATGGGCGTTGTTCGGGGCCTGGGGCATGGCCTTGGAATATCTGGCCTATCCGTTGGAAAACCAGGGCGTATTGTTTTCCGAGCAGAAAGACTTAATCAAAAGCGTAAGGCTGGGTGCGTTAAGTTTTGGTGGACTGGCCGTGCTGGGGCTTACCGTTCCGGTGCTAAATATCATCATCGCCCCGGCTGCGGTGATTGGGGCTACGCTTTACGTCCACGAGATTAAGCGGGATTGAGCCGTAAAATGGCAAAGGCTAGATAGCAATACACATTAACAAGGCGTCTGCTTGTAGTTAGACCTTGCCTGATTTTTGCGTTACGTAACTTAAGTGGTTACAATTTGGCGCATGATTAAAAGCTTTACGCACAAAGGTTTGGAAAAATTCTTTGCTACTAGCAATCAAAGCGGTATCCAGGCAATTCATGTCAAACGCTTGCGCTTAATTCTGGCGTTATTGAATGATGCCAATCAGTTGACTGACTTGGAGTCTCCGCCTTGCGCCTGCATCGTTTGAAAGGCAACCTTGAAGGCTTTTGGTCTGTTACAGTGCAAGCGAATTGGCGGGTTATATTTCGCCTTGAGGACGGCAATGCGTATGTTGTCGATTATCTGGACTACCACTAACGAGGCATAGTAATGCGAATGTACAATCCCCCGCATCCGGGCGAAATACTTTATGAACTCTGGCTGCAACCTCTAAATTTGACCATTACCCAAACAGCCAAAAAGCTGAATGTCACCCGAAAAACCGTCTCTGCGTTGGTCAACGGCAAAACGGGTGTTAGCCCTGAAATGGCTTTACGGCTGGAGTTGGCATTCGGCAAAAGTGCCGAATCGTGGCTTGCCGCTCAAGCGGCTTATGATTTGTGGCAACTGGAAGCAAAACGTGAAAGCCTGGGTGTTCATCGCGTGGCGGCTTAAATCAGGTTGGGCATGCTGTTTATGCCTGATATTTACATACATTAAATGTCGGGCAACGAAAAGCTGTTGCCCGCCTACAGAACTAATAAATAGAGCTGAATTAGCGACAGAATGAAACAGGCACTTATATTTTTACTGATCTTCTTGTCCAGTATGCAGCCTGCATCCGCTGAAAAGGAGCCTAGTACCTGCTATGGCACAACCAAAGATGGACGCTTAGAAAATGGCTGGCAATTACCGTCATTCGGTAAAAACTATGAGGCTTACAGTTCTTTGGGAGTCTTTGCTGGCAGAAACTATGTTCATAGCACAGTCTACGAGGTGATAGTGGCAGCCTATAAGACCTTAGAGTCTACTGCGCCAGACACTGTTTTTGTTTATGGCGAGTCGGGCTTCAAAGAGGGCGGCCGATTCAAACCACACAAGACACATACAAATGGTTTGTCAGTAGACTTCTTTGTCCCTGTTGTAAATCAAGAAGGTGTTTCGGTTAAATTACCAATTAGCCTGCTAAATAAATTCGGCTATAACATAGAGTTTAACCAGAATGCCCAATATAAGAATCTATCAATAAATTTTGAGGCAATGGCAAAGCATCTCGTTGCAATCAAGCAAGCAGCAGATGCACAGGGTGTTGGGATTAGCGTCGTAATCTTTGACAATTCCTTTCAGCAAAAACTTTTTTCAACCCCAACTGGCAAAGCTCTACCAGAGCTTATGCGCTTTTCTGTTAAGAAACCTTGGGTTCGGCACGACGAGCATTACCACATAGATTTTGAAGTTAAATGTGAACCTAGTCGCTAACAATTCGCGCAAGCCGATGAACCATAAAACCAAATGAAATTCGCCATTCAAGTTAACTAAAGACTATATTTTTAATTACTGGAGTTTTCCGCATGGAACAGATTATTAATCTTCATATTGAAAAACTACCTGAAGGCGTTTATTTAGCTACCTCGGACGATATTTCCGGTTTGATCGCCCAAGGACGGACAATAACCGAAACTTTGGAAATTGCGCGTGACGTAGCCAAGAAACTTTTGGAGGCGCAAGCCGAGCACCACCAACTTTCCAATCTCAAGCAAACTGAGGATTCATTCGATTATCCGCTGGTTGTGGGCAGCTAAATGGGGCTGTTGGGTGGTTTTTGTTATCGTGAAATCGTCAAACGATTAAAGCCGTTAGGTTTCAATTCGACAGGCAAGCCGCAGGCAGCCACGAGATTTGGTACAACCCAAGCACCAGCCGTTATACAACGATACCCAATCATCCAGGCGATATGCCGGAAGGCACTTTGCGTGCGATTTTGAAGCAAGCGGGTATTTCCGTTACCGAGTTTTTAGCCCGATAGAAAGGCGTGGCTGATTAGGTCACCTCTTTTCGAAACCCAACAGACTAATCAAGCTTTAACTATAAAACCAAATGAAATTCGCCATTCAAGTTAACGCCAGCCCCTACCAGTCCAATGCCGGGTATACCGCCTATCAATTTATCAATGCCGCGTTGGCACAAGGCCATCAAGTATTCCGGGTATTTTTTTATCATGACGGCATTTACCATGCCTTCAAATACGCCACGCCGCCGGATGACGAACTCCAGTTCACCGCGCAATGGAGCGAACTGGCAAGATTGCATCAGATTGACTTGGTAGTGTGCATTTCCGCCGCGCAAAGGCGAGGCTTATTATGCAGCGACGAGGCCAAGCGGCAAGGCAAACAGGACAACGATTTAGCCGAAGGTTTTCGTATTTCCGGTTTGGGCCAGTTGGTTGAGGCCACGCTGGAAGCCGACCGCTTTATCGTATTCGGGTGATAGCATGAAACGTTATTTATTCGTCCTGCGCAAACCGCCGCACAGCGGCGTTCAGGTTCAGGAAATGCTGGATATTATTCTGACCACCGCCGCGTTTGACCAGCATGTCAGTATCTTATTGCTGGACGATGGCGTGTTTCAGCTGAAAAACGGCCAAAATCCTGAAATAGCGGGCATGAAAGATACCGCTGCTATTTTTAAAGCACTGGAAATCTATGATGTTAACGACATTTATACCGAAGTGGAGTCGCTACAGGAACGCGGCTTAAAGCCGGGCGACTTATGTTTGCCGGTGCAGGAGTTTTACCGGAAAGACATAGCCGGATTGATGAAGCGCTTTGATGTGGTGTTTGCGGGGTAGTCTGTAGGGGCAACCCTTGTGGTTGCCCTGTTTTACGTCATGTCTTGGGCTCTTGGGCACCCACAAGGGGCGCCCCTACACACCAATTAGCCGGTCAGCTTTTTATATTTCAACCGATGCGGATTATCCGCATCGCTACCCAAGCGGCGATGGCGGTCGGCTTCGTAATCTTCGTAGTTACCCTCAAACCAGACCACATTACTGTCGCCTTCAAACGCCAGCATGTGCGTGGCGATTCTGTCCAAAAACCAGCGATCATGCGAAATAACCACCGCGCAACCGGGGAAGGCTAACAGCGCTTCTTCCAATGCGCGCAATGTTTCAACATCCAGGTCGTTGGTCGGCTCATCCAGCAACAACACGTTACCGCCGGTTTTGAGCAGCTTGGCTAAATGCACACGGTTGCGTTCGCCGCCGGACAAATCGCCGATGCGTTTTCCCTGGTCTGCGCCTTTAAAGTTAAAACGACCGACGTAAGCCCGTGACGGCGTTTCATATTTGCCGACGGTAATCAAATCCAGCCCGTCGGAGATTTCATCGAACACGGTTTTCTTTGGGTCCAGGTCATCGCGCAACTGATCAACGTAGGCGAGTTGAACGGTTTGCCCCAGTGTCAAGGTGCCGGAATCGGGCTGGTCGACACCGGCCATCATGCGGAACAGCGTGGTTTTACCCGCGCCGTTCGGGCCGATAATGCCGACGATGCCGCCGGGCGGCAGTTTAAAACTCAAACCGTTGAATAACAGCTTGTCGCCGAAAGCCTTGCTGATGTTGTCGGCTTCAATCACCACGTCGCCCAAACGAGGTCCGGGCGGAATATAAATTTCCTGGGTCTCGTTGCGTTTTTGCACGTCGGATGAAGCCAGCTCTTCAAAGCGCGCCAATCGGGCCTTGCTTTTGGCATGGCGGCCTTTGGGGCTGGAACGTACCCATTCCAACTCTTCTTTCATGGCTTTTTGCCGGGAAGATTCCTGTTTCTCTTCCTGCAACAGGCGGTTGCTCTTTTGCTCCAGCCAGCTGGAGTAGTTACCTTCCCACGGAATGCCGGAGCCTCTGTCCAACTCCAGAATCCAACCGGCCACATTGTCCAGGAAGTAGCGATCATGGGTTACCGCAACCACGGTGCCGGGATAATCGTGCAGGAACCTTTCCAACCAGGCGACCGATTCCGCATCCAAATGGTTGGTCGGTTCGTCCAATAACAGCATATCGGGATTGGATAACAACAACCGGCATAAGGCCACGCGGCGTTTTTCACCACCCGATAACGTGGCGACGTTCGCATCCCAATCCGGCAACCGCAACGCGTCGGCGGCGACTTCGAGCTTACGATCCAAGTTATGGCCGTCGCAAGCATTGACAATATCTTCCAAGCGAGCCTGATCGGCGGCCAGTTTGTCAAAATCGGCATCGGGCAGCGCGTAAGCCGCATAGACCGCATCGAGTTGTTCCAGAACCGCCTTGGTTTCGGCAACCGCTTCTTCGACATTACCGCGTACGGTTTTATTGGGGTCGAGTTGCGGTTCTTGCGGCAGGTAGCCGATCTTAATGCCTTTTAGCGGGATAGCCTCGCCTTCGATTTCCTTGTCGATGCCCGCCATGATGCGCAGCAACGTCGATTTACCCGAGCCGTTTAAGCCCAGTACGCCGATTTTTGCGCCGGGGAAAAAAGACAGCGAGATGTTTTTGAGGATATATTTTTTGGGAGGGACAATTTTGCCGACCCGGTTCATTGAGTAGATGTATTGAGCCATAGTATTTAGTTCATCCGTTTAAGGTGGGTAGAGGGTACCAGAAGTAGGCGCTTTAGGCGCAGCTTTCGCTAAGTACCTGCATCCTTGTAGGCAACGCGATGTTGACTATTATTTCACGTTATTTAGCAATTTTTAAGCGTTGATGATGGGTGGCGGCAGTTAAAAACCGAAGCCTCCGGGAAGCTGTCCGAGCATACAAAAAGCAATATAAATATATAGTGAGTTCTCGGACAGCTCCCCTAGCGCAGTGCTTTTTCCCAGCGGCTTACCAGCGCGGCGGCGATACTGTTGCCGAACACGTTGGTTGCGCTGCGGCCCATATCCAGCACCTGGTCGACGGCCAACAGCAACAGTAAACCGGCTTCGGGGATATGAAACATCGATAAGGTGGCCGAAATGACGATTAACGAAGCTCTGGGCACACCGGCTACACCCTTGCTGGTAAACAGCAGCACCAGCAACATGATCAGCTGATCGCCCAACGCCATATCGATGCCGTAAGCCTGGGCGATAAACAGCACGGCAAAAGTCATGTACATCATACTGCCGTCGAGATTGAACGAATAACCCAGCGGCAGCACCAGACCGCAGACTTTCTCATCGCAGCCGAAGCGTTCCAGTTGCTGCAACAGTTTCGGGTAGGCGCTTTCGCTGCTGGCCGTGCCGAAAGCCAGCAGCATCGGCTCGCGGATGTGACGGATCAAGGACAGGATTCTGTGCCCCAGAATCAAAAAACCGACGCAACCGAGCGCACTGCACAACAGCAACAGCCCGAAATAAAACTCCCCGATAAATCTGCCGTAAGACAGCAATACGCCGAGGCCGTTTTGCGCGATGACCGAGGCGACCGCCGAAAACACTGCGATTGGAGCGGTATGCATAATGTAGCCGGTGACTTTCAGCATAATATGCGTCAATGAATCGAGCAACTTGACGGTCGGATGAGCCAATTCGCCCAGAGAGGCGCAGGCGACGCCGAAGAACATCGAGAACACCACGATCTGCAAGATCTCGTTGCCGGCCATGGCTTCGATGATGCTTTTGGGGAACATGTGCGCGATAAAATTACTCAGGGTCGGCGTAGCCTGCGACAATCCGGTTTTAGCCCCGATCTCGGGCAGCGCCATGTGCAAAGAACTGCCCGGCTCAAAGCCATTGACCAGTAACATGCCCAGCAACAGGCTGAAAACAGATGCCGAGAAAAACCACAGCATCGCCTTGATGCCGACCCGCCCCACGGTTTGAATATCGCCCATTTTAGCCATGCCGACCACCAGCGTGGAAAACACCAAAGGCGCGATAATCATCTTGACCAGACGCAGGAAAATATCGGTCAGCGCGGAAAAAATATCGATGATCTGTTTTAAAGCCGGGTGCGGCTCAGCGCCGCCCAATGTCAGGTTAAGCAGTTCGCCAACAATAATGCCGAGTGCCAGGGCTATAGCGACATAAAGGGTTTGCCGATTGGGTTGCGAAGGGGTATGAATGGTCATAAGCTAAAGTGCCTTGTTAAAATTTAAAAGATTTTCACCGTCTATTTATAGAACCGGCGATCTAACAGCACCGCTTAACCCCATTCCATTTTTCATCCTGCCACTGCTTGAAAAAGGCCTCTTTGCTTAACGGCGCATCGGCTTGATGATGCTCTGCATGGTGTTGTAAATAGCGTTCGTAAGCGTCATCGCCGGAAAGACGACGCACCATGCGCCAAAACGCTTTGAGTTTGCTAAACATCAATCCCTCACCCAATCTTCAACCAAGCAACTGGGAATATGCGGCGATTCCGCCAGCGGCAGCACCGGCTTTCCGGCCAGATAACGGCTGCAAACACGCAGCATGTCGAACACGATCAGCCATAATAAAGTCACAAAAAACAAGGTCAGCCAGCCGTCCAGCTGCTGATTGAAGATCAGCTGCGGCGCAATAGCCGCTTTCTCCGGCGGCAATGCGCCTGCCGCCAGCTTGTCGGCCAGATCGTTGGCCGCGGAAAAGAAACCGATGCGGGTATTGTCGCTGGTGATTTTCTCCCATGCGGCGGTGCTGGTAATCGTCACCAGCCACGCCAGAGGCAAACCCGTCACCCAGGCATATTTAAACTTGCCGGATTTAACCAGAATACCCGTCGCCACGCACAGAGCAATCGCCGCCAGCATTTGGTTGGCAATACCAAACAGCGGCCACAAAATATTGACCCCGCCGTTCGGGTCGATCACACCGATATAAAGGAAATAGCCCCAACCTGCGACGACCAGCGCACTGGTCAAAACCACCGACGGTGTCCACGATGTTTCGCCCATTTTCGGCCAGATATTGCCGAGCATATCCTGTAACATGAAGCGCCCCACGCGAGTCCCGGCATCCAGCGTAGTGAGGATGAAAATAGCCTCGAACATGATCGCAAAGTGATACCACAAAGCCAGCATGCTCTCGCCGAACGCGCTGCCGAAAATGCTCGCCATGCCGACGGCTAAAGACGGCGCGCCACCGGTTCTGGCAAACAGCGTTGCTTCGCCCATTTGGCTTGCCAACAACTGCATCTGCTCTACCGTGACCGGAAAGCCCCACGAGGAAATTTTGGCGACGGCATCGATAGCCTCCTTGCCGACTACGCCAGCCGGGCTGTTGATCGCAAAAAATACGCCCGGATCGAGCACAGTCGCCGCCATCATCGCCATGATCGCGACAAAGGATTCCAGCAACATACCGCCGTAACCGATCATGCATATATCGCGCTCATTGCTGAGCAATTTCGGCGTGGTGCCGGAAGCGATCAGCGAGTGAAAACCGGAAATCGCCCCGCAAGCAATGGTAATAAATACGAACGGGAACAACTTGCCGCCGAAAATAGGCCCGGTGCCGTCGATGAATTGCGTCAACGCGGGCATTTTTACGGTCGGCTGTAACATGATAATTGCCGCGGCCAGTAAGGTGATGGTGCCCAGCTTTACGTAAGTCGACAGATAATCGCGCGGAGCCAGCAACAGCCAAACCGGCAAAATCGCCGCCGCAAAGCCGTAAGCCATCACACACCAGGCCAACATCAAGCCTTCGTGGTCAAACCAGACGCGCAAGGTAGGATTGTGATCGATCCAGCCGCCGCCAACCACGGCCAGCAACAGCAAACCCACGCCCAATGCGGAAGCTTCCAGCACTTGGCCGGGGCGGAAACTGCGCATGTACAGGCCGACTATCATCGCAATCGGAATCGTCGCCGACACCGTAGCCGTCGCCCACGGACTGTGCTTCATTGCGTTAACCACCACCAGCCCCAGTACCGCAATCAGGATGATCATTATCGCAAAGGTGCCGATCAGCGCCGCCGTACCGCCCAAAGCTCCCAGCTCGTCGCGCGCCATCTGTCCCAGGCTTTTGGCATCGCGCCGGGTGGACAAAAACAGCGTCGTCATATCCTGCACACAACCGCCCAGCACAGCGCCGAACAATATCCACAGCGTGCCCGGCAAATAGCCGAACTGCGCGGCCAGCGTCGGCCCCACCAGCGGTCCTGGCCCTGCAATCGCCGCAAAATGGTGGCCGAACACGATCCATTTATTGGTCGGCACAAAATCGCGACCGTTATCCAGCCGCTCGGCCGGCGTCGCCCGTGTTTCGTCTACCGCCAGCACCGTAGCGGCAATCCATGCCGCATAAAAACGGTAGGCAATGGCGTAAACACACAAGGCGGCGGTTATAAACCACAGCGTGTTGATATTCTCGCCGCGATTTAAAGCAATACCGCCGACGGCTGCCGCACCGAGCCCGGCAATCAGTATCCAGATTGAGTTTTTCAGTAGATTATTCATCAGGCATCTTCTTTTTGTTATTGATGTTTTGTATCGGCGTTAACCGGTTAGCCGTTTTTTTGAGAAATAAATGACTTCCGGTAAGTCCTTAAAATGATCGTCAGCCGTTATCAGCGGCACATCAACCAATCTTGCCGAAGCATAAATAATCGCGTCGGCAAATGACAATCGATGTTGCAAAGCCAAGTCTGCCGCATACAGAGACAGGCGGGTAGTTAATGGTACAACCTGCCCTTGTTCGGTTAAAGCGATAACTTCCAAGGCTTCAACTTCGCTTTTTTCCCGCTTTGCCCATTTATACAGTTCAAATTGCAGCGTAGCAGGAACGATCAATTCAGCCGGATCGGCCAGATAAAGCGCAAAGGCATCTGCCAATTGACCGTCGGTTAACCATTCTATCCAGCCGCAGGTATCAACCAGACCGGCCATTAGATTCTGTCCTGATGATCCCTGTAATCATTAGGATTGCTGCCTTTGAAACTGCCCCTGGCCGCTGCCAATGAGCGAACCGGAACCAGCTCAATAATGTCGCCTTTAGCGATCAGGGTAAACTGTTGACCCGCTTTCAGGTCAAGTTGATCCCGGATAGCCTTGGGTATTGCCAATTGGAATTTGCTGGATAATTTAGCTGAAATCATACTAACCTTGTGTGATGCTATCGATCGAGTGAAAGTAAAATCATAGAGGCTACTTTGGATTGAAGCAAGCATTGGTTTGTTCCCGACACATATCAAACCTATTAGATGCCCTAATTTTCTAAATCATATATCATGGACTAAACTAACTGAACTTAACTCAATGAGGTTTATCATGCAGACAGTCAATATCCACGAAGCCAAAACCCAACTGTCTCGATTGATAGATCAAGCGGTAAAGGGTGAGTCTTTCATCATCGCCAAAGCTGGAAAGCCGCTGGTCAAGGTGACCAGGTTGGATGCGCCATCAGGCGGACAAATCCGAAGGCTAGGTTTCATGGAAGGACAAATCACTGTTCCTGATGATTTCGACAGCATGGGCAGCAAGGAAATCGAGCTGCTTTTTAGCGATGAAGAATGAAGCTGCTACTGGATACCCACTTATTATTATGGGCAGCCGGTTCGCCTGACCAATTGTCAGCAGTTGCACGCCCATTGCTGGAAGACCCGGCGAACGAACTGCTTTTTAGTGCGGCCAGCCTTTGGGAAATCGCCATCAAACGCGGGCTTGGACGTTCCGATTTTCAGGTCGATGCAAGAGTGCTACGTCGTGGGCTGTTGGACAACGGCTATCAAGAATTGGCTATTACCTCTGAACACACTGTATCTATCGACAGTCTACCCTCCATCCATAAAGACCCATTCGACCGAATCCTTGTTGCGCAGGCTACCGTCGAGGGAATCACCTTGCTAACAACGGATGCCTTGGTGGCGAAGTATCCTGGACCGGTACGGCAGGTTTAAATCATGTATGACTGATTTTTGATAAATGGTTGTTTATGCACCCTGCAAGACTTGACACTTGCTTTCTCATCGGCATTAACAAAACTTGCTAAAAAACCTGCTTAAAGATAAGGTACAAGTTCCTCTCAGCTGCTAAATGGTCTGAGTTAATAACATCGAATAAAGGACAGTACATATGACAAAAATAATAAAAATTATTGCCTTACTATCTTTTGCTCTGTTTAGCGTGGCTGGCCACGCTAAACAAAAAACAATGTCCGACAGTATGGATATGAAGCAATGTATGAAAATGGAACAGTGCAAGGGGATGAAGGATCACTCAAAAATGGCCGGCGGTATGGACATGAAACAATGCATGAAAATGCCGCAATGTAAGGGAATGATGGATCACTCAAACATGACCGCCAACACAGCGCCCAAAAGACAAAAAACTAAAACAAATAACGTTTTTGAATAAAGTAGGATGAAAACAAGGTAAATTGGATAACCGTTTTTTGTCTCAGCCAATTGTTTGATAGAAACCCTCGAGAGCCCCAGCCAGCTGTTGAGGGTTTTGTTTTTTAGCGATCGTTTTCTTGCATTCATCGGACATTGGCTGTCTCAGTTTGACCCAAAAGCGACAATCGGTTTAATTTTGCCAATGACCACAAAGGAAAATAAGCCGACGTTAGGCTTGCAGAAGTAGGCTGGGTTGAATGACAATGAAATCCAGCTTTGAAGCTGATAAACTTTGTAATCCAAAGGATAGTTTGAATGCAAATAAACTCAGTTATTTCAAGCATTTACTGGGCTTCACGTTGTTCAACCCAGCCTACGGTCCTGAGGTTTTCAAGCCTGAGGAGCATCGAGAACCAATGCAGCGTACATTTTATTTTACAATAACGGCCATTAACAGCTTATTTTCATCGACTTTATTTATCTGTCCTTTAGATTGCAACCTGCACCTTGCATCAATAAAACGTGCATTATCAAAACCAGCCATTTGTATTTTTACCCGTTTTATAACTTCATTTGGCATTACAGGATGGTCTTTTTTCCACGGTTCCCGTTTTTTCATTTCTTGACGAATTTCCATAATGATGGCGTAAAGTAACTTTTCTTCGTCAATTTTTCGTTGTTCGATTTTTTTCTTTGTTGCTCTTCAGCATTTCTTCGATGCTCTTCTCGTATTCGTTGCTCAGTAGCTTCCTGCTGTCGCTTTTCTTCTAATTCCTTTTCTTGCTTATCTCGAAGAGCATCCCATTCTTGCTTTTTCTTTTCTAAAAATGCCTCAAGCTCTTCTCTCGCTTTCTTTTTTTCTAATTGTCTTTTCAACTCTTGCTGCAACACAGCTTCTTCTAAGCCATTGCATAATATTTTGTTTGCTTCATAGTAAATTTTCGCAACTACAAAATATCCTAACTCTTCATAAGAATTTTGACCTTCAATTGAAGCCACTATACCCAACTCCAGAAATTCGCATTCGATCAAATCACGAGCGAATCCTTACGGTCGGTGGTCGCGCTGGGTGCTTACACTTGGGTAGCTATTACAAGAGCCATGCGGAACCCAGGAGAGCAGGCGATGCGACACCCCTGGGGGCTGGAGTTATTGACCCAGCAGCACACTCACCGTGCCCGAGCTATTCGCGGTCACCAAGTCGGGCTTGCCATCGTGGTTCAGATCGCCGATCTGTAAAGCGGTCGCGCCAGCCCCCGTGGCAAAATCGACCGGCGCTTGAAACTGGCCCAGACCATCGCTCAGCAATAAGCTCACACCGCCAAAATTCACCGCGACGAAGTCGAGCCAACCATCCCGGTTCAGGTCTTTGAGTTGCAGGTCAGGCCGGCCATTCATGAAATATTGGATCTGGGAGGGGAAGGCACCCTTGCCATCGCCCGACAGCACGGTCACTGTGGAGGGATCAGTATAGCTGGTCACGACCACATCGGGCTTGCCGTCGCGGTTGATATCGCCGGCCTGCACCGAGGTCGGCGCGTTGGGGACGGTGTGGTTTACCGTGGGCGCGAAGCGGCCATTAGTCCCCACGCCCAATAGCACGCTGATGTCGGTGCCGCCCCCGCCGCCATAGTTCGCGGTAATCAGATCGGGCTTGCCATCGCGGTTCAAATCGCCGATCCGCACATCCCGGGGCAGGTAACTGGTGGGCCAATCCACTTTGGCCTTGAATCCGCCCGCGCTCTTACCGAACAGCACACTGACGGTACTCGACAAATAATTGGCGCTCACAATATCGGGAACGCCATCACGGTCCAGGTCGCCGATCTGCAAGCCCCAAGGAAAGGTACCCACGGTGTAATTCTTTTTGGCGTTGAAGCTACCGTCCCCTTTGCCGCGCAGTACGTTGACGGTAGTGCCCACCGCTCCATCCTTACCTTGATTGGAAACCACCACATCAAGAACGCCGTCGCGGTTCAAATCGCCGATCTCTATGCCTGCGGGATTGATGCCGGTTGGATAATCGGCTTTGGCTAGTAAAGTGCCATCGCCCTTGCCCAGCAGCACGCTGATGGTATTGGAGCCGCCATTGGTGACCACCGCATCCAAATGGCCGTCATCGTTCAAATCCTCCATACGCAGACCGGCGGGGGACAAACCCACGGGATAATCGACGTGGGTCTGGAACTGTGGCACCGTCGCGACCTGCACGGCGGCACTGAAGCATGGCAGCATCAGTCCTAAAGGCAGGAAAGCGGCGGAAATCAGGAATTTCTTGGCACTCATGGGATGGCTCCTCAAACGGATAACGGATAGGAAATTCAACCGCCTTAATCGAAGTATCCCACTTTAAAACCATCATCACAAGCAGGGAGTTAAAGCGCTCTGGTAATTCTGGATTGATTAGCATTGCATTACTCCTGTTAGGCCGACCGTAAGGATTCCTTCGTAGTCGTGTAGGTCGGGCAAGCTGTTTATGCCCGACATTCACACACATCAAAATGTCGGGCAACAAAAAGCTGTTGCCCGACCTACGGGCTATTTAATTTTTAGAATTGAGTTGTCCACATGCTGCTAATACATCATCGCCTTTAGCACTTCTTATTAAAGTCGGGATTTTAAAAGTATCTAAAACTTCTTTAAACTTTTCAATTTTATCAAAATCCGGACTCTCATAATCTGATCCTGGGAATGAGTTAAAAGGAATTAAGTTTATATAAGCCCTTTTACCAGCCAGTATCGATCCCAATTTTTTAGCATCATCCGGAGAATCATTAAAATCTTTTATCAGAATATATTCATAAGTAATAAATTGCTTTTTACTTAAAGGTATCTTGTCAATATAGGCCAATACCTCATCTAGCGGATATTTTCTATTAATGGGAATAAGTTCATTCCTCTTTTCTTCAAAGGGTGAATGAAGAGATAACGCAAGGTTTACTCCAGGAATTTCCCGGCTCCATCTTTTAAGTCCGGGAATATAACCAGCCGTTGAAATAGTAATTTTTTGAACACCAATTGAAGTTCCGTGTTGTGATAAAAATATTTCGCACGCTTTTTTGACGGCATCAAAATTATGTAAAGGTTCGCCTTGTCCCATAAAAACGATATTTAAAATTCTCTGTTCTCCAGGTCTATTTTTCGCTAACCAATGCCAAGCCTGTAGAAACTGGCCAACAATTTCGCTGGTAGTCAAATTTCTTTTAAGCCCTTGTTCTCCAGTAAAACAAAAAGAACAATTCATTGCACAGCCAACCTGCGATGAAAGGCAAATTGAATATTTATTATTAAACGGAATTAGGACGGTTTCAATTTTATGATTGTCTTCAAGCTTAAAAAGAAATTTTACTGTTCGATCATTTTTTGACTCATGGACCGTATCGATTTCGGGTAGAGAAAAGTCGAAATTATTTTGGAAAAAGGTCAATGAACTTTTGGCAATTTTATCGTGGCATTGAGTATTTTCTTTTTTCTTATAATGCCAATTAAAAAGAACTGCCGCTGCTGAGTGGTTTAAATTATTCTGATTCATAACTGTTTCTAAATCAGAATAATTCAGGTCATAAAAGGATGGTTTCAGAAAATGTCTCCTAGTAATATTAATATTTTACCAATACCAAATAGTTTGAAATATTGGATTTGATATCGCAATTATATTGAACCTGTTTATAAGGTTTGATTTTTGTCATATATAGGCATCCGGACTTTCGCCTATCCTCTGGAAGTAAAGGTTTTCGCCCAAGCTTTTTCATATTTCATTCTGCCATATTCATCGTCATAAAGCTGCCAGTCACGACAGGCAGTTTATGGCCGAACTGCAACATTCAAGAAAGTCCGGTTCCGGGACAGTTGAAACTAATTTTGAAAGCTATCAGACCAAGCCACTGCTTTTCATAAGGTCCTGAACAATTTGGCTATATAACTGCCATAACCCAAACAGACTCACAGTAACCAAGCCGCCGCCAATCCAGCGTTTGAATATCAAATCGTTGCGCATAATAGCGTTATGCGCTTTCAAGCCCAGTACATGTCCTATCGCGGCAATAGGTAAAAGCGCCAGTGCCGTTAGAAAGTGCAAATCAACGGATAGGGCGATAAATGTCGTCATTTTGATGCTGACCAGGATGAACCATAAGATAAACAAGGTGTCCCGCAACTTGTATTTGCTGACGTTGCGCATATAGACAGCGACCATCAACGGCGCGCCGGTCAAGGAAATCCCGGCAATATATCCGCCTAAAATTAACAACCCTCTATCCGCCCAAACATGTCGACTATTAATGCCTCGGTTAAGTAACCAGGTAAAACCATAAAACAAGGTAACCGAATAGATAAAGCTATTCAGCCATAAGACCGGTAGATTCAACAGCCCAAAAATGCCTATCAGGGCGGCGGGAATAATGTAAATTGCGGAATAGCGCAAATACTGCCAATCGACATTATGCAAGCGGTTAAACGATGTTAAGCCGGAGAAAAATAGTAAATGCACGCTGATGATAGGTAACCATAACAGTGGATTGTTATGGATAAATAACATCAGCGGTAATCCTAATGCGGCACCGCCGAAACCCAGCCCGGTCCGGACAAAGCCGGTCCAGACGAACACAAGGGCAATAGCTAGTATTTGGTAAAGAGAAAAATCGAGTAACATCATTGAAGAATAATCTGCCTTATTTTGAGTCGCTTTGCCTGTTTATTCGGCTCATTGGTAAGCGGGTAGTGCAAATTTTACCAATTTCAGTATCTTTATATTCTTCATAGCCACTGCTAAAAATAAGTTTCTTTAATTAATGAGATAGGGGCCTAACAGGTTGAGTGGCAGCTTTTTCGTTGCCCGACACTATTAGCATTTCTGATTGTCGGGCATAAACAGCATACCCGACTTACGAAATTTATTTTTTACAAATTCCATCGGTGGTTGGGTTAATAGGCGGTAAGAGTAAACAACGCATACGACGCGACAGAAAATCAAGAAATGCTGTAAGTAGCGCTAAAAGCAATGAGGCGAGTAGCCTGGATGGAGCTCACGCGGCTTCAATCATCCCGTATTTCGCTACGCTGCATACGGGCTACGCAACTTTTATGCGTTAAACATGAGCTGCTTTTCCAAGTATCTCGGCAGCCCATTGATTAAGGCTTTTGCCGGTAGCCTGAGCGGCTACCAGCGCCGCCGCATGAACCTCTGGAGGCACGCGCAGCATCAGCTTGCCGCTGGCAGGCTTTTCCGGCGTCTCGCCACGCGCCTTGCAATCATCGATCATGAAGTCAATGGCGGCCTCGAAGTCTGTGCGCAATTCGGTTACCGTTTCGCCATGAAAACCGATGATGGCTTTTACTCCCAGTACGCGGCCCACGAATATCGCATCGCGCTCATCGAATTCAATGCGGGCTGTATAGCCCTTATAAGTCATAGTGTTCATGGTTTAATCTCCAGTTTGCCCGGCATTTCGCGTAATTGCTCAACCTGATATTTCTTGGCATCCTTTCCTGGGTGAGGCCGGTGCGCATGCCATTCCATGCCCTGTAGCGTGAATTTCACACGCGAACCCTCGCGCTCGGTCTTTTCGGCACCCAATGCGATTAGTAGTGCCTCAAGCTCGGCAAAGACAATAGACGCTCGTGTAGGCAAGGCAAGGTTTTTAGATGTTTAGCTTTCATGGAGCAAATGCTATCAAATATTGATAGCAATGTAATCTATATTTTGTAAGCCGCAAAAGCGAAAAGAAGTCGGGTTACATTTCGAACGGGGCTGAACGTAATTCTTTCTTTGCTTGTTGCCAATCCAGTACTTCAATGTCGCCGGAGAGAAATTTTTTTCAGTCTTTATGAGTTCGGTTTCATACCAAGACGGGCTGGAGAGATTATCTTCGTCACCGACCAAATCCCCCCAAAGCGCCGCGATAATCTTTAGCTTTTCTACGGCGGATAACTTGTGAAGTTCTTCGGTGCTCATATAGGAAGTACCTGTGATTGATATTGCGTCTTTACCACGAACAGCTTAACCTTAAAGGAAAAGCACTGCCCTTGCAATTACGCATTCCGTCAACTCGGCAACAATGCGACGATGAAAGCACTGTAGCCTTGTAAGTCGTGCAACAGCTTTTTCGTTACCCGACACTAAAAACTTTAAAACGGAGCAAGCAATGAACAGAATCGAAATTGAACAAGCCGTGCTAAGAGAAATACATTCTTTGCCTTTAGATAAAGTTGAAGCCACATTAAATTTTGTGTTGTCTTTAAAAAACAAGCCGGTTAAAAAACGACCGTTAGGATTATTAAAGGGTAAAGTGGAGTTTGCTATCGACGAAAACTTTAAAATGACTGACGAAGAGTTTTTACAATCGTGAAAAGCTATTTACTCGACACACATACTTTTTTATGGTCGATATGGCAACCTGAAAAACTCGGGCAACAAGCTGTTGCTGTTTTAGAAAATACGGATAACCGAGCTTTTGTCAGCAGCATTACTTTATGGGAAATATCGTTAAAGTATGCATTGGGCAAATTAACGCTGGGATGCAAACCCGATGATTTACTAAAGGTTATCGATGACATGGGATTCGAGAAGTTAATCTTGTCCCACGAAGAAGCGGCGCTATTTTATCAATTGCCTAAATTTGCGCATAAGGATCCTTTCGATAGGATGTTGAGCTATATCGAACGATCTCATTTTGATTTCTAAAGACAGTCAATTTGATCACTACAGCCAACATGGTTTAAACGTTATTTGGTGATGAGCCCTGCAATAAATCCGGCGATCAAATTTAGCCTCGTCGTTGCCCGACTATTAGTATTTGATTGTCGGGCATAAACATCATGTCCGATCTACAAAATTATTGAATAACATCTACCAAAACTTCAAATCCCATTAACCATGCCCCAAAACAAATCAATTCCAACAATCAAAGGCGAATTTTTATTAGGCAATTTACGCCGGATGAAAGCCAATCCGTTTCAAGCACTTTGCGACTGGCAACGTGATTATGGCGATTTGGTAAGTTTCAGATTGGCGATTCGCCACTTTTATTTAATAAGTCACCCCAAGCTCATTGAACAGGCTTTAATTAAACAAAGCGATATCTTTGTCAAAATGTACGATCCTAAAAAGCCGACCGGCCTGGGACTGGTGTTAGGGCAAGGCTTAGTCGTCGTAAATAAATAACCTATACTTTTTCTCATCGCGATTTGATGGCATAGTTCCAGTCTTTGCCATGAAACTTGGCGGGTATGAGATTGACTTTCCGCAGGTCTTCATCGCTCACCTTGATCCCACTAGGATAAGCA
>JAUGSS010000139.1:0-10440 GCA_044426515.1 Methylococcaceae bacterium
CGTGCATGAAATAACTTGAGCAAGTTTTATTTTTAAACCATGAAGAACATGAAAAGCATGAAGGATTTAAGTCTTCATGTCCTTCATGCTCTTCGTGGTAATTGCTTAAATTAATTGATGTATGTTCCTAAACAAATTGTAGGGCGTGCCGCGCGCGCCTTCTGCCGGGCTTAAAAATGTGTTTAAATCCCTTGGCGCGCACGGCACTCCCTACGGTTGTCCCACCTAAAAATGGAAGCCCTGTTTTACATTGTCGTGGACTCATTGATTTATTTTAATCCTACAAATCAATAACTTTATGGATAACACTTTTACAGTATTTCAGATCATCGACCACCCCTAACAAAAATCAACCATGGAAAACGATATTCAGGCCACTCTTTCGCAAATGCGAAAGGAGTTTATTGTACGTCTGCCGGAGCGCTTGGATATTCTCAAGAGCCTGCTGACGGATCTTGAGCGTGGGCAGCGCGAGTCCATTGAGACCTTGCATCGTGCAGCGCATAGCTTGGTGGGTTCGGCCGGTGTGCATCGTCTGATGCTGATTTCCGAGGCGGCGCGCAACTTGGAACGGATTGTGGCTGCCATCCCCGTTGACGGGGTGTTGGACGAACAGGTATTGGACGCCATGCGCAAAGCGCTGGCGAACCTGGAAGCCCAAGCCGTCAACCCGAGCCATAGTTTCGTTCCGCAGATACCGGAGGGGCGGACAGAAGTTCCGCGCATCGTGGTCGTGGATGATGACCTGGAACAGGCGGCCTGGCTACGCTCCATGCTTGAACAATCGGGTTACCGGGTTGATGTGTTTCACCAACTTGCGGCTTTTGCCGCCGCAAGCCGGATATCCGAACCGCCTTCCGCAGTGATTATGGATATGATGTTTCCCGAAGGCGACGACGCGGGCGCGCGCGTTATCGCAACACTGAAAGAACGGTATCTTAACGGTTTTCCGGTTATTTTTACCTCGGTGCGCAAGGATATTGCAGCCAAGCTTGCCGCTTACCGGGCCGGAGCGACCTGTTATTTGACCAAACCGGTGGATATTGATGTCTTGCGGAGAGTGATTAGCGATTCGGCGGCATTGACGCCGACGGAGCCTTTTAGTGTGTTGTTGGTCGATGACGACACCGAGCAACGGGCGGCTCACAGCCTGATTTTACGGCAAGCCGGCATGACCGTGCTGGACCTGGGCAATCCGCTCCAGGTCCCCGAAATACTGGAGAATTTTGCCGCCGAAGTATTGGTGCTGGATATGTATATGCCGGAATGTTCCGGCCCGGAGCTGGCGGTCATTTTGCGCGATGATGAACGCTATGCCCAGACGCCGATTGTTTATCTGTCGGCGGAAACTTGCGTGTCCAAGCAATTGCTGGCGCTGAACCGCGGCGGCGATCATTTCCTGAGCAAACCGATCGATCCGCGTCATTTGGTCGCTACGGTCGCTTTGCATGCGCGGCGTTTTCGCCAGGCACGGGAGCAAGCGGAGTCACTGCGGGCAACGCTTTACGAGCGGGAACGCCAGCAACAAGCGCTGGATGCCCACGCCATTGTCAGTACCACGGATGTTGCCGGTATTCTCACCTACGTCAATGATATGTTCTGCGAAATTAGCGGTTACAGCCGCAATGAACTGTTGGGTCGAAATCATCGCATAGTCAAATCGGGCGAACATCCGCCTGATTTCTATGCCGAAATGTGGCGCACTATCGTCGAGGGTAATGTCTGGCGTGGAGAGGTGTGCAACCGGCGCAAAGACGGCAGTGTGTATTGGGTGGAAACCAGTATCGTGCCTTTTTTGGATAATACCGGGCGTCCCTATCAATATGTTTCCATTCGCACCGATATAACTCATATCAAGGAAGTCGAATTACGCTTACGTCTGCTGGAGCGGGCCGTGGAAGCCAGCGCCAGCAGCATCAGCATGGCCGACGCCACCCAGCCCGGCATGCCGCTGATTTATGTCAATCCCGCTTTCGAGCGTATTACCGGCTATAGCCGCGATGAGGTAATCGGGCGCAATTGTCGTTTTTTACAGGGTACAGAAGACGATCAATCGGGCCTGGAGGAAATTCGTGCGGCGCTGCGCGAGGGCCGCGCCGGAGAGTCTTTGTTGCATAACTACCGCAAGGACGGTACGCCGTTCTGGAATGAATTGCGCATAGCGCCGGTACATGACGAACAGGGCCGACTGACCCATTTCATCGGCATCTCCGATGATGTCACCGAGCGTCGCGAGGCCGGCGATGCGTTATATAAAAGCGAAGAGCGTCTGCGCCGCAGTCAGCTTTACGCTAATATCGGTACCTGGGACTGGAATATCCGGACTGGCGAGATCATTTGCTCTGAACGCATCTGCTCATTGTTCGGCTACCCTGAGAGCCAACGGAATAACTCCTACAAGAATTACTTTAATAATGTTCATCCGGATGATCGGCAACCGTTGCTTGATGCAATCAATGCCTGCGTGCAACAGGGTGCCGAGTTCAATATCGAGTTTCGTTGCCTATGGCCGGACGGCATGGTGCGCTGGTTGCTGGAGCGTGGCGACGTGGTGCGCGCCGAGGACGGTACGCCTCTAAATATGTTGGGCGTGGTGCAAGACATTACCAAACGCAAGCTTGCCGAACTTAAAAGTTCGGAACAACAGGCAAAACTGGTTATTTTTAAGCATATTATTGAGAATGTGGCGGATGGTGTGGTCACTATCGACTCTGCCGGGACCATCCGCTCGTTTAATCCGGCTGCGGAAAAACTTTTCGGTTATAGCGCCGCCGAAATCGTTAATCGCAATGTCAATGTGTTAATGCCGGAACCCTATCGCAGCGAACACGATCAGGATTTTGCGCAACCTATTGCCAAGCAGCTGGCGGCCATTGTCGGTAAACAGGTTGAATTGAGCGGGCTGCATAAGGACGGCACAATCTTCCCGCTGGAGCTCTCGGTTTCTATGATGGACATCGATCAAAGCACGCACTTTGCCGGTATTCTGCGCGACATTAGCGAACGTAAACAGTACGAACGGGAAATGATAGCCGCTAGAGACGACGCGGAGCGCGCCAACAACGCCAAGTCCGAGTTTTTGTCGAGCATGTCGCACGAGTTGCGCACCCCGATGAATGCCATTCTCGGTTTTGGCCAGTTGCTGGAAATAGATGCCGAGCTCAATAGAGAGCAAGCCGATTGTGTCAGCGAGATACTTAAAGCCGGTCGCCATTTGCTGGAACTTATCAACGAAGTACTGGATCTGGCCAAGATCGAGTCGGGTAATATCAATTTGTCGCTGGAACCGTTATCTTGCGCTGAACTGATAGCGGAATGTTTGGCGCTGGTTAAGCCTATTGCCCAAGCGCAGGGCATTAGCGTCAATGAAGCGGCAACCGGGAATTATGTGATACGCGCCGACCGCATTCGGATAAAGCAGGTATTGTTAAACCTGCTTTCCAATGCGATTAAATATAACCGTCCTCGGGGAGAGGTGTCGATTCAGGTTATCATGCGGGAGGGTTTCGTGCGTCTTGCCGTGTCCGACACCGGTTACGGCATCCCGACAGCGCGGCAGCAGGAACTTTTTCAGCCGTTTTCACGTTTGGGTGCGGAAGAATCCGATATTGAAGGTACCGGCATCGGTCTGACCATCTGTCGCCGACTGATGAAAATGATGGGCGGGATTATCGGTATGGAGAGCGAGGAGGGGCGGGGCAGTATTTTTTGGGTAGAACTACCGGAAGTCAATTCGGCGCTGAGTACCCGAAGTAATAACATAGTCCGGACCATGGCGGTTGAAACAGCACCCGGCGATGAACGCCGGTATACGGTGCTTTATATCGAGGACAATCCGGCCAATCTCAGGTTGGTCGCTCAGATTCTAGGTATGAACCCGAAATTGCAGCTGATTACGGCGCATACTCCGGAATTGGGCTTGGAGTTGGTCTCGGCGCGTCATCCTGAATTGATTCTGTTGGATATTAATTTGCCGGGCATGGACGGTTATCAGGTGTTAAGCGTATTGCGGTCCATGGATTCGGCAAGAAAGACACCGGTGATGGCTATCAGCGCCAACGCGACGGCATGCGATATTGAACAGGGCATAGCGGCTGGTTTTGATCAATACATTACCAAACCTATCGATGTTATGCGCTTTCTTGAGGCCGTGGAGCGATTGCTTTTCGATGCCGATTTTAGATAGCCAAAAGTAGGCTCCTCCAGGCGGCCGGTTCGTGCTTTTCGTGGACAGGGGTTATTAATGAGAAGTTGTGAAGGATTCAGTTGTGAAAAACCGCCTTAAAATTATCACAGCGCTGGTGCTAATGGGCATCCTGGCTATTGCGGGATTCATGGGGTGGCAGTATTACCCGGTTGCTGTAACGCCGGTCAAAATCGGCGTATTACATTCACTGACCGGCACCATGGCGGTCAGTGAAAAACCGCTGGTGGATGCGGTACGCTTGGCAGTGGAGGAAATCAACGCCCAGGGCGGGCTGCTCGGTCAACAGGTGGAAATCGTCGTAGCCGACGGCAAATCCGATCCAAAGGTGTTTGCTGCGGAAGCCGAACGTTTAATTGAAAAAGACCAGGTCAGTGTCCTGTTCGGTTGCTGGACCTCTGCCAGCCGCAAGGCGGTGAAACCGGTCGTCGAAAAGTACCGGCATCTGTTGTTTTATCCGGTGCAATATGAAGGCATGGAGCAATCAGCCCATATTTTATACACCGGCGCCGCACCTAACCAACAGATTATACCGGGTACCCGCTGGGCTACGCAGACATTCGGGCTACGCGTTTACCTGGTGGGCTCGGATTATATTTTTCCCCGCACTGCCAATATCATCATTAGCGATCTGATCAAGGTTTCCGGGGGAACGGTTCTCGGAGAGCGCTATTTGCCTTTGGGCGGTACCGACATGGCGGCAATTATTCAGGATATTACCCGGAAAAAGCCCGATGTCGTGCTCAATACCTTCAACGGCGACAGCAATGCCGCGTTTTTTTCCGCGTTGGTCAAGGCCGGGCTGAGCGATTTGCCGTTGGTGTCTTTCAGTGTCGAAGAAAGCGGCATGCTGGCTTGGAACGGTGGACAACTTAGCCGGCATTACGGTGTTTGGAGTTATTTTCAGACCTTGCCGGGGGAAGAAAATCAGCGCTTTGTTAAGGCGTATAAAGCTCGTTTTGGCGCTGACAGAGTCACCAGCGACCCGGCGGAAGCCGCTCATGTGGGCGTGCATTTGTGGGCGCAGGCGGTGCAGGATGTGAACTCCAGCGAGCCGGGCCGGGTCAATCCGGCTCTGTTGCGGCAGAGCGTCAAGAGCCCTTCCGGGATAGCGGTGGTCGATGCGGACGCCCGCCATTTATGGAAGATGATGCGGGTGGGCAAAGTGCGGCCGGACGGACAGTTCGAGCAGGTGTTTGCGTCCACTGCTCCGCTACGGCCAAGTCCTTGGCCTGCTTATCGTAACCACGATTCGTGGCAAACTTTGTTGCAAGGAGGGCAGCCATGACAATCTGCGGCAAAATCATTCCGCGCCTGATGCTGGGTTTTTTGCTGCTTTCGCCGTTGCCGTTGGCGGGGTTGGCCTGGCTTTACGTTCAGGCTTTTGAGCGTACCTTGCAACAGTTGGTGCTGGAAAACCTGTCTTCCCTAGCCGACAAAAAGGCGGATCAGATTAATGCCTATATCAACGAGCGCCTGACCGACGGCCGCTTGTTGGCGAAATCGATCATTGCTCTCGATACCCTGCAAGCCCATTTAGCTGCACCGGGCGACAAAGGCGCAGCCTCGCTACGCTATCGAGCCGAGGAAGCTATTTATCGCGATTATTTTCATACCCTGTTTGAAAGTGTCGGTTACTACGATTTGTTGCTTACCGATACGGCCGGCAATGTCGTCTTTTCTATCCGGCAGGAAGCTGATTTGGGCACTAATCTCAACACTGGCCCTTATCGTGATACGGCTTTGGCCAACGCTCACCGGGAAGCCATCGCGCTGCTCGATATGCAAATCACCCAGGCCCAGCCCTATGCGCCATCCGCCGGAAAGCCGGCTATTTTCATTGTTGCGCCGATGTTTAAGGCGGGCAAGGTGATCGGCACCCTGGCTCTGCAAATCGATCTGAACAAACTCACGGCGGTTACTAACGATACCACCGGCCTGGGTAAGACCGGCGAAGTCATCTTGGCGCAACAGGGCGGCGATGAGGCGCTTTTTGTCGGCGCTATGCGCAATGTTCCGGAAGCGGCCTTCCGTTACCGCGTTCCGTTGGACAGGTTAGCCAAGCCTATGCACTCAGCGCTTGCCGGCGAACATAACAAGGGCATTAGCCGTGACTATGCCGACATAGAGGTTATCGGCGCTTGGCGCTACCTGCCCGCGTTGCGTTGGGGTATGGTGGTGAAGATGGATACCGCCGAGGCTTTCGCGCCGCTTTATCGGCTACAGAAACTCACTCTGGTTGCGCTGGTTTTTTTGTTGCTGATTGCAAGCATCGTTGCGCTGTTGTTGGGCCGTGCTCTGCTAGCACCTATCCGGCAGTTGATCATTGCCACGGAACGAATCGCAACAGGGGACTTGAATCGCCGGGCCCCGCTGGTCGGGTGCGACGAATTCCGGCAACTGGCTGTTTCCTTCAACACCATGGCGGAACATTTGCAATTTTATTATGCGGATCTTGAGCGGCAGGTCGAGCAGCGTACAGCCGACATTCGGCTCGCTATAAACCAGTTGAACGATGCCCAGCATATTGCCCAAGTAGGGAGTTGGGAGCTGGATTTAAGCAACGATATACTGATCTGGTCCGATGAAATTTACCGTCTGTTCGAAATCGACAAAGAGCAGTTCGGTGCGACGTATGAGGCCTTTCTCAAGGCTGTTCATCCGGAGGATATCGATGCCGTTAATGCGGCCTACAGCCTATCCTTGCAAACCCGTGAAGCCTATGAGATTACCCATCGATTGTTAATGCCGGACGGGCGGATTAAGTTCGTGACCGAACGCTGTGCATCGTACTTCAATACCGAGGGCAAGCCGATCCGGTCGGTAGGTACGGTGCAGGATGTGACCGAACTTAAGCAGACGGAGACGGCGCTTAAACAGCTTAATGAAGAACTCGAACAGCGTGTGCAACAGCGCACCGAGTTATTGCTTCATGCCAAAGAAGAAGCCGATCGCGCCAATAACGCCAAATCTGAATTTTTATCGCGCATGAGTCACGAACTGCGGACGCCGATGAATGCCATTATGGGCTTTGCGCAATTACTGGAGACCGATCAGGAGCCCCCTCTCACCTTCGATCAGGCTGATAATGTCCGCGAGATTCGCCGCGCCGGGCGGCACCTGCTGGAATTGATCAATGAAATACTTGATCTGACCCGTATAGAAACCGGCCGGATTGAGTTATCGCTGGAACCGGTAGAAGTGCGTTCGCTGATCGGGGAGTGCATGGCATTACTGCAGCCATTAACCTCGGAGCGCAAGATCGGGCTGAAGCTGGAGATAGAAGGCGCCGGTACCGTACAGGCTGATCGGCTACGCTTGCGTCAGACCTTGCTTAATCTGCTGTCTAATGCGGTCAAATATAATCGTGATGGCGGTAGCGTCGTTATTAGCTGCCAATTCGCAACCGAGGGCCGGGTTAAGATTGCAGTGCGCGACAGCGGGCGCGGTATTGCGGCCGATGACTTGTCGCGCCTGTTTAAACCTTTCGAGCGTATAGAATCGGCTTATGACGGTATTGAGGGGACCGGTATCGGGCTGGCGCTGTCCAAACGCTTGGTCGAAGCGATGGGCGGTAGTATCGGAGTGGAAAGTGTTGTTGGGGACGGCAGTACTTTCTGGTTTGAGCTGCCTGCAGCCGAGGCAAAAGAGTATATTCCATCAGCTTCCGGAGCCGATGGAACTCTACAAAAGAGCTATGTTGCAACGCATACTGTGCTTTACGTTGAAGATAATCCCGCCAATCTGCGTTTGGTGCGCAAAATAATTTCTACGCATACCCCTCTATTAATGCTCGACGCCGGCACTGCCGAACAGGGCTTGGCTATCGCGGCGACACATCTCCCCGATCTTATTTTGCTCGATATCAACCTACCCGAAATGAATGGATTTGAAGCTTTGCGCCGTTTACGCGACAATCCGGCTACTCGCGATATTCCGGTCGTTGCTATTTCGGCCAATGCGATGGAGCGGGACATAAGAAAAGGCTTGGCCGCCGGTTTTACCGATTATTTGACCAAGCCGCTGGATATTCCCAGGCTTTTGGCTCTGCTGGATACCTTACTTAGGAATGAAAATTAATTAATTTGAACAAAAAGGCCTGATGTAAAAAGAGAAGGCAAATGGCTATGGCATAGCTGGGCACCCATACAACGCAAATCATAGTCTAAACCTTGAGGCGTTTTTATCCCATGGCCCATCAAAGAGTTCAAAAAATCATAATTTATACAAACCTCACCTCAACCATTTCATTAAGCCGTTTCCGCCTAAATTCCCAATCCTTCATCGCTGCCGCCAACAATTTATAAAACGCCTTACTGTGGTTGCGTTCTTTTAAGTGGCAAAGCTCATGCGTTATCACGTAATCAATACAGTCTTTCGGGGCGGTAATCAGCTCAGGGTTGAGAATGATATGGCCGTGACCAGTACAGCCCTAGGCTGTCGAAATAAGCCCCTTTGTCCCAGCTATATTTTTCCTGCTTTTTGGCTCTCAATATCGTCGAAAAAAGCTTGGCGTTTCTTTCGAACGGTGTAGGGGATGTTGTCTTTCTCCCAGCTATCCAAGTCATTATGGCGGGCCTGGTGCAACGCTGTAAGCGTTCAGCCGTTCCGCCTGTGAAAAATATTCTGCCTACGGCATCCTGTGATTTTTTGAGCAGGAAAAGGCATGGCCATCACATCGAAATGGCGTCAACATATTGAAGCGTGGCAACGTAGCGGTTTGTCGCAAGCAGAATATTGCAAGCAACAGCAAATCAATGTGCGTACTTTCACAGCGCGACTAAGCGACTATCGCAGACTGCCTGAGGCTGATTCGGTTGCTTTTATGCCGGTGCAGGTGGAGCCAACCGGGTCCGCCTCGGAGGTAACGCCTGCGACAGCGGCCATCATCTTTATCCATAGTCACGGTCATCGGTTGGAGCTTTCGTCTTCGGTGTCGGCTAGGTGGGTAGCGGAGTTGCTGCGATACCTGGCTTGATCGATTATCCCGCGCAAATTTGGTTGGCCGTGGCGCCGGTGGATATGCGAAAAGGGATTGACGGACTGTCAGCCATTGTTCAGCAGAGTCTGGATCATGCGCCGTGCGCCGGATCGGCGTTTATCTTTCGCAACCGTGCCGGCAACCGCTTGCGCCTGCTGCTGTGGGATGGTACTGGGGTTTGGATGTGTCAGCGACGGTTACACCAGGGCGGTTTTGTTTGGCCCAAAGTCAATGATGCTGTATTTGCGATCAGTCCGTCACAATGGCAGTGGTTAATTGCGGGCGTCGATTGGCAGCGACTTTCGGCATCCGTTCGACCCGATTGGCAGGTCTAAAGCACGCGCAAAACAGGCGAAAAAAAACCGATAAAAACCAGTAAATACAAGGCTTTCAGCGGGTAATTGCGGTATAATAATAGCTATGAATCCACTCGCCGAACTTGATCAACTCAATCTGGAACCGACCGCTAAAACCGAGGTGGCTGTGCTGATTCAAGCGCTGCTCGAACAGGCGGAACGGGATGCAAAAACCATCCAGGCCAAAGACCTCAAAATCGCCGCACTCACGCACGAGCTGGCTACTACAAGCGCATCCGTTTCAGCACCAAGAGTGAAGCCCTGGCGCCGCTGCAACGCGATGTGTTCGAGGAAACCTGGAACACCGACATTTCGGCCATTGAAGCTGAAGCTGAAGCTGAAGCTGAAGCTGAAGCTGAAGCCGAAGTTGAGCAACTACAAGACGATAGACCTTGTGAAACCGTTGCTAAGCCCAAACGTCCTCGCGCCGGTCGGCGATCATCTGCCGCGTATCGAGCACCGCCACGAACCGGAATCCTGTGCCTGCGGACACTGCGGCAAAGATTTGGTCAAAATCGGCGACAACTTTAGGGATGCAGGAGGTAGAGCAACGCAGGAGCGGTTGCTGGAGACGTGACCGAGCAATTGGATGTCGAACCCGCCCAGTTTTCGTCTATCGCTATATTAGTCCACAATACGCCTGCCGTGCCTGCGAAATCGTCACCGCTGCGCCGATTCCTCCCGCCGTGATTGATGGAGGTTTGGCTGCCGTCGGTTTATTGACCTGGGTGATCATCAACAAATACCTGGATCATCTACCGCTGTACCGGCTGGAACAAATCGCCGCTCGCGATGGGGTGATCTTGTCACGCTCCACTCTGGCGGATTGGGTGGGGCGACTCGGTATCGCTTTAGCGCCCTTAGTCGATCGATTGGCTTGGCATTTATTGCAGAGAGAT
>JAUGSS010000036.1:0-3580 GCA_044426515.1 Methylococcaceae bacterium
CTGGTTAACAAGCTCTCCAAAATGAAACACAAAACCAAATTGAGTAGCCGTATCGCATTGGTGCATAACGGTTCCTCGCTGTTTACCGGAGATGCGGGCCAAGGCGAGAGCAATATCCGCCGTTGGGTGATTGAAAACGACTGGCTCGAAACCATTATCGCGTTGCCGCTGAATATTTTTTACAACACCGGCATCGCCACTTATATCTGGGTGCTGAGTAACCGCAAAGCAGAACAACGCCAAGGCAAGGTACAACTGATCGACGGCAGCCAATGGTTTCAAACCCTGCGCCGTAATTTAGGCAAAAAGAATTGCGAGTTATCGGATAGCGATATCGAGCGTATTCTGGATGTCTATCTGAACAGCAAGGAAACGCCGGAATCCAAGCTATTCAGCAACGAAGAATTCGGTTACTGGAAAATCACCGTCGAACGGCCGCTCCGATTGAAAAGCCGGTTTACCCGTCATGCCGTGGAAAGCTTACGCTTCGCCGGCGGCGATGAAACTTTGCGCCGCGAACTATATAGCCGCTGGGGCGCCGATATTTACGAAAAATTTCCGGTGATTCGCTCGGACATGGAAGCCTATTTAAAAGGCGAAAGCGAAGAGGCAGCGGACGAAAGCGACGACGAAGACAGCCATAACAAGCCTAAAGCGGTGCCGGAAAAACGCCGTAAAAAGCTGTTGGACCACAAAACCTGGTTGCGGGATAAAACGCTGTTGGATGCCGCCAGAATATTATGGAAAAGCATCGGCGATAATCCGTTCGACGATCACAATATTTTTCGCGAACAATGCGATGCCGAAATAAAATCACTCGCGCTGAAACTGAGTCCCGCGGAAAAGAAAATGATTTATCGCGCGGTGAGCTGGCGGGATGAAACCGCTCCGGCCGTGATTAGCAAATACCTTAAATTAAAAGCCAAAGAAAAATACCAGCCGCGCATGGCCTTGTACGGCTCCTATCTGCGAGAAGAAGACCAACAACGGGGAGTGTTGGAATACGAAAGCGACAGCGAATTGCGCGATACCGAACAAGTGCCCTTGCTCTATAAAGGCGGCATCGAAGGCTTTTTTAAAGACGAAGTACAGCCGCATGCTCAGGACGCGTGGATAAATAAGGACGCCACCAAGATCGGCTACGAGATTTCGTTTGCACGGCATTTCTACAAGCCGAAGCCAATGCGGTCGCTGGCTGATATTTGTGAAGATATAAAAAAGTTGGAAATTCTAACCGAGGGGCTGTTGCATAAAATTGTAGGCGAACAGCAATGAAGACCGATTTCCCGGCTTACGACCAATACCGAAAGTCTCGTTTGCATTGGCTTAACCAAATACCTGCCCACTGGGAAGAGAATCGGGGCAAATTTTACTTTCGTGAAGTGGATGATCGCGCCAAAACGGGTAATGAAGAGTTACTTTCGGTTTCGCACATAACCGGAATAACTCCACGCAGTCAAAAAAACGTTTCCATGTTCAAGGCTGAATAAACTTTCGCAATCCGGCACCGACTTGCAACGAATGCAACAGCTTCTATAAATTAGCCCAAGATCCGCTTTATAACGCCAAGTTGTGCGGCGGCTTCTACAGCTCTGGTAAAACATCTTCCTTCAAAATACTGCCCGGATGGGACGGGTTAATCATAGCTAACCTTGATGGTTCATTCATTGTACCGCCTGCCTATCAATCGGTCTGATAGTCGGGCGTGGTTGTTGCTCGGCTTGCCATAAATCCCACTGCGTTTGCATACCCAGCCAAACATCAGGGGAAGTGCTAAGCCATACCGAAAGGCGCAAGGCCATTCCTGCCGTCACCCCGGCTTTACCATTCAGCACTTTAGAAAGCGTGACACGGGAAACCTGCAATTCCTTTGCTGCTTTTGTTACGGTCATACCTTCCGGTAGCCATTCCCTCAATACTTCGCCAGGGTGCGCGGGATTGTGCATTCTGCTCATATCAATTGCTTCTAATGAATTGCCGCTTGCCGGTGCACGGATAATTTCAGTCCAACCGCACTTGTTACCGCCAATAAAGTTTTAATCGTTGGGTTTCCTTTAGGGGATAGGGCGCGATAGAGGCTTTCGCGCTTAATTCCTGCTCGTTCTGCTATAACCGCCATGCCTTGCGCTTCGGCAATATGGCGTAAAACGGATAGCAGGGCTTCCCGGCCTCCTTGTTCGTCTGCTTCATCCAATGCAGCTGTTAAATACTCGTCAGCAAAACTGGGGTCTTCCCGCAATAATTCGATAACGGTTTGGTCGTGTGGTCTTGATGCTTCATTCATATTTTGTTCTCCGGTTCCAATCTTTCCAATAGCTTATGGCCTTGTTTATGTCGGATTGTTGTTTGTTTTTATCGCCGCCGATAAGCAACAGCAATAGTTTTTTCCCTGCTTGGGCATAGTAGACGCGATAGCCGGGGCCGTGGTCTATGCGTAACTCCCAAACGCCATCTTGTAATGGTTTGCAATCACCAAGGTTGCCAGCGGCCATGCGCTGCACCCTCGTCAATACCAGCGCCTTCGCCTGTCGGTCGGTTAGCGCCGACAGCCATTCTTTAAATGGAATTCGCCCGTCTTCGGTTAAGTAATCTTCAACTTTATACATTGTTGTGAATTATAAGTTACAAAACATTAAGTGCAAGCGGATTATTTAACAACACGCAAACCATACCCCACATTTGCCTGATTAAACTCAATCCCAGCCTGCTCTAACATCCACTCCTCAATCTTTACGTGCCACATCCTCAACAAATCGAGCGGTCGGCGGATATAGTTTTGCTCTCGCACCCCTTGCGGCTTATGCCCCTGTATTTGTGCGGCGATTCCAGCGGGTGTTTCTGTCCATTCGCACAGCGTCGCGAAGCTACGACGCAGGCCGTGCAAAGTCATATTCAGCCCGGCGACAGCGCAAGCTTGATTGTGGGCAATGCGCGGTTCAGTCAATCGACCTGATGCAGCTGTGGGGCTGCTGAAACATACTCGTTGCGGCGCGGCAATGCGGCCAGCAAGTGCGCCACATAGGGCGTTAAGGGAACGATACGGAAGTCTTCAACCTTGTCATGTATGGTCAGTTTGTTCCATTTAAAATCTACATCTTCCCATCGAAGGGCGGCCAGTTCTTCGCGGAGGGAGCCGGTCAGTAATAAACATTGCAGGTAGGCACTGATAACAGGGCTACCGATTTGTTTAACGGCAGCAAACCATGCGGGCAATTGTTCGCGCCCTAACACGTCATCTTTAGGCTTGGCCTTGCCCAGGCTTTCGCGCGCTTTTTTGCTCCGTGCGGCGTTGGTTGTAACGATTACTTGATAGGTGGAGTGACTACCGCACCAAAAGAGAAACGCTTTTAAGTGCGTGTCTCAAAAGGTCTATGGTTAAACCCGAGCCAGCCTATTTAGCATTAAATTAATCATAGAGATGTGGATAAATGCCTTGCTGGAATTGGTACAGACTTCGTAATCCTTGCTCAAACGGCGATAACGATAAAGCCAAGCAAAGGTTCGTTCCACAACCCAACGGCGGGGCAATAATTTAAATCCTGAAGTCCCCTGAGGCCGAAGTACGACGGTCCAGACTATG
>JAUGSS010000047.1:0-3394 GCA_044426515.1 Methylococcaceae bacterium
TGTAAAACGGTTTCATGATGGGCCTCCTGCAAGGCCTTGGTTTTTTCATCGTGTTCCTGTTGTAAATGCTCAAGCAGTCTTTGCTCCCGCATTTGCAACGACATCCGGGAGCGGTTACGACTCCGGAAATACAGGCCGATAGTCATAATGATTAATCCAACTGCCGTGATCAAACCGCTCCTTGTAAAGCCGCTGCATACGGCAATGCCTACTCCCCCAAGTACGCCACATAATACTAAGGGCAACTCCAGCCAATTATCATGTTGATAAGATTTCATCGGTTCTTCCATAGCGCCCCTCCTTGATTACCAAATATTTATCAGTCGATGCGACTCTAGTCATCGAAGACCTTAGAAAAAAAGTCTAATGTTCATATCGACTCCAGTCAATTGTTTTAAACGATTTAATCGATTACATCCATATAATCGAATATACCGATTTAATCGCCACCGTATACACTTCCAAAAAACTAAGCTTAACTTGTTAAAACTACTAAAATATTTGAATTTTAAAAACATCCAAACAGTCTAAAGGAAAAATTGCCGGTTTAGATTACGATCGGCAATAACTGACCGGCGTAAGCACTAGCCTATATTTAGAACGCTTAAAAATAAGCATTTAAAATCAATGACTACTGCTTAAAAAACAGCTTAATATCAATAAGGTATAACAAACATAAAATATCGGGCATTAACTAACAAACAGATAATTATTTGCTTACCCATAAAGAGACCGTAAATGATATTTACAAAAACCGATAAAAAACCGAAAAGTCAGCTGATGACGGTACAGATACGATTTATTCGCACAAAACGACTAAAACCATGACGCTAGAATTTTCGCAACTAAGGGAGGGGCGCACACAGGTTATTAAGAAAACGACAGTTCCTTCCTTAAAAATAGAGGAAGTTGAGGCCAACACTGTCGGCTTAATGATAGCTAAGCAAGAGGCATAAGCTGGTTGTTCGCTTCGGCACTACTCAGCAAACAACCGGACTCGGCCCTCCGCCCGAGTTCAGCCAATGATTCAAATCATATCAGTGAGGACACGAGTACAAAGACCTATTTTTGTACTCGTGTTTCAGCAATCTATAGACTGCCACTGCCTTTTAAATACTGCAGCAATTGGCGTAATGCTTCGGGCTTATTATTTGCTGCCGCCTGCCCAAGTTGATCGGCGCTGTTAATGCCATGACAAACAGGACAGGTGCGAATTTCTCCCGGCTGTAGCGATAGCCAGTTGCGTTCTCTAACGACAAAATTACCCTGTGCATCAGTCAGCTGCCATGTGACCGCTCGACGGGTAGGCAAAAGCATGGCTACCGAACCATCATCGGCAATTTTAACGCTCCCTTTGGGATCACCGGCCGCCGTAGCAGGGTTGGCAGTGATGCTGTGCAGCTCTTGCGCTAAGACGCGTCGGCCTGGTCGCGGTGTCTGTGAACAGCAACCGGTTAGACCGCGAATTTGATCGGCTTGAAACGCTTGAAAATGGGCGATTTCGTAAACTTTGCCTTTGCCGGTCACGGTTTGCGTGGCAGATCCCGCAACTGCCAAATTGAACGGTTGTTGTTTGTCGCTGTGATCGCGCCGGGTAACATTGCGCATGACGATTAAAGCCATATTTTTTCTTTTGAGATATTGCCGCAAACCGTTTTCATCTACGCCCTCTTCCTGCAACACTTGGGCTTCGGGTGCGCTGAGGACGGACAGGCGTTTAACCGGTTTAGGCCGCGCTTTGACTTCAACCGGCTGCAATTCCCATAACGCACTGCTGTAGTGGGTCAGGCTGTCCGGGCTGTAATAGCTGATGTCTTTGTAAATGCCGTCGGTTAAAAGCTGGTCGGCTGTCCACACTCCGTTCGCCTGCTTTTTCAGGGTGCGCAAGCGAAAGCTATAGCGCGATTGAGGATAAGTATTTGCGTAGTCTGGCGAAGTTGTGCCTTCGTTTCTGTCTTGACGGGTTTCAAAGGTATGGGCGGCAAGCAAAGTACCGTCGGACAGGATTACCGGATCGCGGTAGTGTCCCGAATTTGCTGCGGGCGCCGTAGTATCGTCAGTACTGAAAGAGGCTGTCGATTTATCCGTTATATAATCGATGGTCATTTCATCGGCGTTGTGCGTAGGCGCAACATTATTGAGGCGTACAATTTGTCCGGACGCATGGGTACCGAATTCGGGCGCATTAATTCCGATATAGACATTAGGATCGGTCGGAGCCTGCTTGATTTGAAAGAAATTACTGATTTTATTGGGATTGGAGTCGTTGGTCAGATAGGTTAAAACCGGATCGTCGGTGAATACCGCATCGACATAGGAGCCGCCCAATTCATGGCGCCCAATATGATTAACCGTTTCCAACTCACTGCCGTCTTCGTTGACTTGCCACGGGAAAAAGTGATTAAAGCTATGTCCCGATAAATTGCCGCCCGCTAAAGACAGGGTGTCAAAACCTAAGGGCTCGGGAAAGACTTCGGCGCGGCTTTTTAAGATTTTTGCGTTAGCCGCTTCAGAGGCATAATTGAAAGTGCCGTAAGTGCCGGTGTTGTTACGATCGCCGGCAGCTTGCTGATCCTGTTGTAAATGATCCCAACGCGTAAAAATAACGCGGCCGTAACTGTCGATAAAAGGATTGAAATCACCTGAAGGCGCATGTGTCAGCATGACCATATTGCCGGTACTCGGCGCCAAGCTCCATAAACCGGTATTGGAGGGGGCCTCTTCGTATTCATCCAGTTGCGGATATAACTGGCTAAGGCCGCCGCGCGGCTGATCGGAGACAAAGATAATCCGCCCGTCAGTGCCGTAAGTCGGGCTGACATTATTGTAGCCGGCAGGCTGATTAGCGATTTTGGTGATTACCGGCGTTTCGTTTTTGCCCAAACCTGTAATTTCATAAAGTTGCCAATAAAATTTCTTCACTTGATAATGGCTGGGCGCTCCGACCGCCATACTGAAAATAATTTTTTTGCCATTCCAATGCACAGACGGATCGCGCACTTGAATGGCTTGATTGCCTTGCAAGCCGGTTTGTCCGAAGCCTGCCGCCGAAGTCAGATTTTTGAGAGCGCCGTTAGGGTAGCGTATCCACAAATCACCGCCCCGTCCTGCTGCATCCATGCTTGCCTGATGATTACAAAAGGTGGCATTCATACTACAAAAATCTTGAGGAATAGGTACTTGGGTAACAAAAGCGATAGGTGAACTGATTGCAGCATGAGCGGAATAAGGGGCGGCTGCCAGTGACAGCAAAGTTAACCCAAGTTTAACACGCCAAAATAAAATAACCATATAATCATAATCTTACGAATCAAAAAAATCTCAAGTGGCACTACATCTTGAAAAATAGCGTCTATACTAAGCGTTTATGCGAAGGTTTTACTAATCCCCCCTG
>JAUGSS010000196.1:0-28687 GCA_044426515.1 Methylococcaceae bacterium
TGTAAAACGGTTTCATGATGGGCCTCCTGCAAGGCCTTGGTTTTTTCATCGTGTTCCTGTTGTAAATGCTCAAGCAGTCTTTGCTCCCGCATTTGCAACGACATCCGGGAGCGGTTACGACTCCGGAAATACAGGCCGATAATTATGACCATCAAACCGGCCGCCGTTAATAAACCCGTCATCGCAAAGCGGCCGACCACCGCCACACCTAACGCGTTAAGTCCGCCTGATAACAACAACGGCAACGCCAGCCAATAATCATTTCGATAAGATTTCCTCGATTTTTCCATATCACAATTTCCTCCGGGTTTAATGGTTACATAGCCTTTTTTATCTTTCCTTCGATCTGTAACAGCAAGGCCACATATTCACTAACATAATAAAACAATGATATTAATCCTTCTTTGATCAACCCGAGCCTTTATCGGCCAAAACTCTAAAGCTCCCTGAAAATAGCCATATCAAAGATAAGCGCATCTGATTTTAACGGTATCTCTTACAACCACAATCGGCGGATGCTGAATTTCAGTCAGAGTTAACCTACACATAAAACGCCACAAAATTACTCAGGAACGGACTACAACGAGTTAATTATTTATATGTTGGGATGCTTAGTAGTGAACCCGTAACCTGCATATTGTTGTCAGACACGATTCAACCGGGCCGATGCAATAGACGCAAGCCATATCCACCTTATGATTAATAAGGCAATACAGCGGTGCTGTTGCCCTACATGGATAACCTACATCCATGTAAGAAAGCTGAAGGGAGAAAGAATCCTTTCTTCTTAACTCAATGCCGTTAAAAGTAACTTGAATGGTTTTTTTATACTGTCATGCCATGAGCGATGATGTATTGCATAAGTTTGACATCGCTGTCGATATGCATTTTCTGCATCAAACGCGCTTTATGGGTGCTGACGGTCTTGCTGCTAATGTCCAGATCCAGGGCAATTTCGTTAACCTTCCTGCCTTTGGCCAGCATGCGCAGGATGACAAGTTCCCGCGCGGACAGTAGTTCATGCGGCACCAACGGCGCAGCAGTACTTGCCTCGAAAGCGATTTTTTCGGCAATGTCGGCGGCAATAAACCGTCCTCCGGAAGCTACCTTACGCATTGCCTCCAACAGGTCCTTGGGCGAACTATCCTTAGTGATATAACCCGAGGCGCCGGCCTTGAGTTTACGTTTAACAATCTGCGGCTCATTATGCATACTCAGCACCAGAATAGGCGGAGTATTTGCTTGCTCCTTGATTTTCTTTATCAGCTCCACGCCATGGATGCCGGGCATGGAGATATCGAGCAAAACCAGATCGAACTTCTCGTCCTGCATAAGTGCAAGCGCTTCTTCGCCGTTACCGGCTTCCGCACTGACCACGATGTCATCCTCATCGTCGAAAAGCTGCTTCAGTCCCTCGCGCATCAACTCATGATCGTCGACAATTAATAACCTTATCATAATTGCTTATTCCATTTATTATGTTCGTTTGTTTATAAATTTGAATAACCGTTTAGCCTATCCAATATAAAGCAATATTGTAACTACTCAACAGCTGGAAAAATGGAACACCGATGACACGAATCAGACAGATAATCACCGATAAACAAAGAGTCTAAGCCGTTGATTTGTTAAATCCGTCCAATCAGCGTCGCCGGTGCTCCATTATAAAATCAGCCCTGAGCAGTTACGAAATATTTATCTCACAAATGATCATTATAGGTATTTGGAAATCAGCCAAAATATCTATTCCTGTGCCGACACTACGCTGCCTTCAAGCTGTTCCTCAATCAGTATACGCAATTTCAATACTGTACCGCCTGTTTCCGCAGCAAACCACTTGAGGATTAATCGGTTTTCTATGCTATGAAAGCGTGCGAAACAAAATAAAAAGGATCAAGTCAACTAACTTGTGCTCCAGCAGGCTGGTTTATTTCTTCATCTAAAGCAATGAGCAGCTCCATAGCACTAACAGGTTTATAAAAAAAACGGCGGATGCCGAACAACCGAGTATTTTCATCAACGGTGTCGCTATAACCGCTGCATAAAAATACAGGCAAATCCGGGCGTAGCGCCAGCATAACAGTGGCGATTTCAACACCTGATTTGTTCGGCATCGTCTGGTCGGTAATAACCGCGTCGATATTCTGTGGGTTGACACAAAAATAGTTCAAAGCCTTGACCGAGTCAGTGAAAACATCCACCACATAGTTTTTACCTTCCAGCATATCGGCCAGATAGTGCGCCAAGGCAGGTTCATCATCCACCACCAGAACTCGAGCACCGTTACCATCCGGAATCGTAGGCGATGAAGTTGCGGTTGCCGGTAAACCGACGAGAGTTTCGGTAGACGGAAGCAACACCTGAACCGTAGTTCCCATGCCAAGATGCGAATCCACCATAATGCAGCCGCCTATACGCCGAACGATCCCCTGAATCACCGATAGTCCCAAACCAGTCCCCTTGCCAACATCCTTCGTGGTAAAAAACGGATCAAAGATTAGATTAGCATGTTCCTGACTAATACCGCAGCCAGTATCGGTCACACTCAAACTCACGTATTCACCGCGAATTTCATTCTGGCATAAAGCGTTATTCTTGACTTGTTTGCAAAAATCGCAAAACTCCGATGCATCTGCAAGCGCACTCAAACGGATACTCAAACATCCGTGCTCAACCATAGCATCCCGTGCATTAATAACCAGATTCATCACAATCTGATGCAACTCCCCCGGACTGATGCAGACTGCCGGAATATCGTCATCAATTTGATCGTGTAGCTTAATACCGGATGGGATAGTCGCCGCAAACATTCTGATCGCTTCTTCAACCAGAGGAGCCGGTTCCATAATTTCGGCAACCTCCTCGCCGGTCTGGCTACGGCTAAAAGCCAACAAACGAACCACCAGATCTCGCGCCCGTTCACCGGCAGTGGTTATCTCCTCCAAATAACGAGCCAGTGTGCTCTCCTTATCCGTAGCGTATCGTGTCAGCGCCAGATTTGAATATCCCAGCATGACCCCCAGAATATTATTGAAATCGTGGGCGATTCCTCCTGTCAGCTGGCCCAGTGCTTGGATTTTCTGGGCTTGTTGCAACTGCCGTTCAATCTGGATGCGTTCCGCTTCCGCCTGCTTGCGCAGGGAAATATCGCGCACAGTCATTATGACCTTATTCTCCAAGCCTACTCGCACTGCACTTTTAGACACTTCGACATTAAGCAGCACCCCATCACGGGTGCGGAATACCCGTTCTTTCAAAACACCGCAACTATCATCTGCCACTAATTGCAACCGGATATCCTGGGTGGAAATAATGTCGGTTACCAGCAGTTGTCTGCTCTGCTCGTAGCTATAGCCAAGCATCTGGCAAAAACGCTGATTAACCTCATCGATCGCCAATGTTTGCGGATCAAAAAGCAAAATAGCATCGGATGATTGCTCCACCAGAATACGGTAACGCGCCTGGCTTTGGCGCAGTTCTGCAATCAAGTTGTCCGCAATCAAAAACGCATGGCGATGGGTGCTTCGATAAGAGCAGATAAGAAAGAAAAGCAGCAGGCTGATGATCGATCCGGCGACTGCAACTAACCCTGCTTTGCCGTAATCGATATTGAGCTGTTCAGCAGTCGGAATAAATTGCAATGTCCATGCCCTGCCACCGATGTGACTATGCAAAATCAGGGTATCGGAGAATATATTGGAATAGGACGAATAACCTTCCGCGCTGTCATAGAGCAGTGTAGAAGGCGCAATGCCGGGGCCGTCAAATATCTTCATCTGAACGGCGTCTTGATTTGGAATATCGATAAGGCCTTGCATCATGTCTTTCATGCGGAAGGGACTGTAAACCCAGCCCAAAAGAGCAACGCGGCGTTGTTCAACCGTGTCGATAGGCATGCCGTTCCGGTATACAGGTACATACATCAAAATGCTACTGGCTGGAGTGGCATGGTCGATGTCCTGTACCAGAGCGACCTTGCCCGTCAATGCCACGCTGTTTTCGTCCATTGCCTTTTCCATAGCGGCGCGACGCACCGGGTCCGACCACATATCATAGCCCAAAGCGCGCAGATTAGACCCTTCGAGTGGCTCCAAATAAATGATCGGCGTATAAATGTCGCGCGCCCCATCCGGCCAAACGTTGTAATCGGGAAAACCCTCAGCACGAATTTGTGCGGTATGATCAAGTAACTGAACCGGCGATATTAATAGTGCAAAGCCGAAGCCCTGAATTCCCTTGAAATTATTGCTCAGCTTAATCTGTTTAGTATAACCATGCCATTTTTGACGGTCGACGCTTTCGAACGCGTCGAATAGTGCGGCGCCGCCTTTCAATACCTCTGAATGCGCATGCAGGCGTGCCTCAACATTGAGTTGCATCTGTTTACAAATAGACGCTATCTGATTCCGAGCTTTGGCTTCTTCTATCGGCTTGAAAGAAAAAACCAGGAAACCGGTTATTAATAACCCCACGAACAATAAAATCCAAGCATTCCTATCACATGTGGTTAAGTGCAGCCATTCTGAAAACTGCATGTGCTGTTGTTTTTTTGGATTTATTTCAGTTGATTCCATAAAAACACCTGAGTTTGGTTTATTCCACATAAAGAACCCGATAGAGTAGTCCGCAACCATAACCAGAAGCCCGTTACCTTCAATCATACCTGACTTCTTTAATTATCCGCTATTTGGAAACGCTAACTCGTTTAAACATCTATAGAGTCCGAAGTGAATAAAGCGACACGTTCCCACGCTCCGGCGTGGGAACGCAGTGAGGGACGCTCCTGCGTCCCGTACCGCTAGAGCTGTATCCGACATTCCCACGCCGGAGCGCTCGTCTTTATACACATCTCGAAGTAGGCCGGAATAAGGCCATCCAAGCGCGTAGCAGCGCGAGGTAGCGTTTCCGGCATTCCGAGACTCCAAAATGCCGGAAACACCCACCCTGGCTGTCGCCGGGCGGGCTTATTCCGGCCTACATCAGGTCTTGAACAGACTTGTGTATAACGATGAGCGCCGGAGCGTGGGAACGATAGCGAGCTTATCCAGACTTTACGTCGCTATATTAATTCCGGACTCTATATGCTTTAGGCGAAGTCGTTCCTGCAGAGCTCTACTGCCAAAATATCCAACAGTTTTTTTCCGTCTACAGGTTTATTTAAATAGCATCGAATGCCCAGACGCTTCACCTCATCGGCATTAATTATCTCGCTACAACCAGTGACCAAAATAACCGGCAGTTCCGGCTTAATTGCGAGCACAGCGCCGGCCAGCTCCACGCCAGTCAAATACGGCAAAGTCTGATCGGTAAGCAGCAAATCCAAGCCATCCGAATCAAGTTGAAAAGCGTACAGCGCCTTGGCGGGATCAGTAAAAACAGTAACCAAATAACCTTGTTTTTGCAACAGTTTCTGATAATAAGCCGCCAAAGACGCGTGGTCTTCTACTACCCAAATACGCCAATGCTTGGTCATAGGCATAGGCGCAATCGGTGTAACAACTGAGGGTGCCGGAATGGCTTCCTCCGCAGCAGGAAATAACAGCCGGAAAGAAGTACCATGCTCAGAGCTGGATTCAATCAATAAATGAGCATTGTTTTTTATAACAATCCCTTGCACCATGCTTAGTCCGAGTCCCGAACCTTTGTCAATCTCTTTGGTAGTAAAAAAAGGATCAAAAATGCGTTGCTGTATATTGGCTGGAATGCCGTTACCGCTGTCTTTAACTTCCAGGGCCACATAATCGCCGTCGATAACAGTATTGCAAATAGCGCAGATTTTGTTACTAATCTTGGCCCGTTCCAAAGTAATGTCGATATGGCCTTCCTCACCGATAGCGTCGCGCGCATTAACGGAGAGATTAATTAATACCTGCTGTACTTCAATCGGATCAATCCGTACTGGCGGGACATCAGGTTCAATGTGCGTGATAACTTCAATACCTGCCGGAATAGCAAAGGGCAATATCGCTACGGCTTTCTCCACTTCCGGGGCCATAGCCAGAGGCATGCTCGCAACGGCTGAAGAGGTCCGACTGAAGGCAAGCAAAGCAGTAATAAGATCGCGGGCTCGTTCGCTGGCAGAAATAACTTCCCCCATATAACGGGCCAGTTTACCCGACGGCTCGGGTATGCATCGTTCCAAGGCAAGATTGGAGTAACCGAGTATGGCGGCCAGAATATTGTTGAATTCGTGGGCAACGCCCCCAGTCAGCTGTCCTAATGCCTCCATTTTCTGCGCTCGTTGCAATTGGCGCTCCAGCTGTTTACGGTCGGTGATGTCGGTGAACGAAACACGAACCATCGGGGATGTCGAAGCATCCCTGCGTTGGCAATCCAGAAGCGCATAAAAAACTGTACCGTCCTGACGCTTGATGGCAAATTCGCAACTTTGCTTATCATTATGTTGCAGCGTACGTAGATTATGCTGATGCCAGCGATCGCACTCTTCGGGAGCGAGAAAAGAGCCAATGTAGCGCTGCAGCGCATTCTTTCGCTCTACCCCCAAAAGCGCAGCGCCCGTTAGGTTAATTTCAGTAATGATTCCTTTATCGGTGAGCGTGAGATAACCAATGGGGGCAAAGTCAAAGAGATCTACATAACGGTCATGGGATTCTGTCAGCGCCCTATTCGAACTTCTCAGCGCCTCATTTTGCATCTCCAGCTCAATCTGCTTATCTTGGAGCTTGTAAGTAGCCGTTTGTATTTCCTGTGCCATCTGATTGAGCTCAGTAATATGATTGAGCTCCAGCAACTGTTCAAGCCGTTTACGCTCGCTGATATCCCTGAAGAAGCCGACGAAATATCCGCCGTTCTCTTCGATAAAAAAAGCATGGACTTCAACATCCCACATACTCCCATCCTTTCGACGATGCCGGGTTTCAAACACATCCATTCCATTCTGTATGACTTTGCGGATATGTTCGGCTGTTTCCTCCGGCGTTTCTTGACTGTCCAGGTCGTTGATCCGCATAGCAACCAATTCTGCTTGGGAATATCCGGAACAACAGGCATATGCAGGATTAACCTCCAGCAGACGGCCCTCCCTGTCCGCATGCCAGAAACCCTCCGTGGTATTTTGAATAACTGAAGGGTATTTTTTATGTTGCTCACGGAGTTCGATCGCACGCTCAACAACCTTCTTTTTCAAGCCGTGTTCGGAGGTTTTTAGCCAACTGATATTGTCATCCAGTTGCCCGGCCATGTAATTGAACAGCGGCGACAATTCGGTGATTTCCTGATAACTTGCTGAGCAGGCTCGCTGCGTAAAGTCTCCTCGCGCAAAGGCATCCGCCATGTCAGCCAATGCAATGATGGGCTTGGTCATGCTTCGGCTTATCATTGTTGCGATTAACCCGGCACAACAAGCAAAAAAGACGATCAAGGCGCCCAGCTCTACAGTCCACCGTGTCAATGGCATAAAGGCTTCCGCCTGATCGATATGCACCATGATACAGCCCCCGCCAATCTCCGGCACGAACCGAAAACCATGAATACCGGGAATGTTGCGATAATCAAAATCGAGAGTTTCACTGTTTTCTTTGCGCAAACAGCGTTGCATCGATACCGTTGAAATGGGTTTTGCAGCCTCTTGTTGCGGGGTGTAGCGTAGCTTGGTGATAAACAAGCCTTGGTTATCAGCCAGAAAGGCTTCCCCGGATTGCCCCAGAGCAGGAGAGCTGACGAAAATATCTTGTAATTTATGTCCGGGATAGGTTGCCACCAAGCTAAAGCCCGATGCCGGATCAACAGAGAGCAGGGATAGCAACGAGGCGCCATCTAGCTTGGAGATTGATGTTGCGGCTATCTGACCCGGCAAAAACGGTTTCTTTAATTGATCAAGCGATATAGCCTCGCTACCCATGACAAGATCGCTATCGGTCCCTGAATGGAAACTAAGTCCGACAGTATGATTGCTGACGGCAAACTGCTCCATTTTAGCCTGGGCGCAAGCATTAATAGCCAAGCCACTGTAGCGGCAGACGGTAATCAAGCTATCCAGCAAGCTTTTGCTACGCTCGTTGTAATCAAGCAGCCGCATACGCATTGCTTCATAGCGTGCATCAGCTATCTGCCCTACATCCTCGATGCGATTTTCCCTGATGGTCTTGAATGCCAACCCGTATGCCGTTGTGCCTATCAATCCGCCGGGTAGCAAAATGCACAATAATAGCGTGACCGTTAAATGTGTTTTTATTGATCTCATTACTCACCGTTATCTAAAGATTTTTAGACAAGAATCCATGCCTTTGTTATTAGGAAGGTTTATGAGCAAAAGCCGGCAAGCCAAAGGCTAATGAATGAGTTGGCGACAGCTGTAGCAAGTCACGCCAAATATCATGAGTACAACCGAAACCGGGAAAAACTCCTGCACCGTAGTAAGGACAAGAAGTTGCGTGCGTCATTACAAAATAAGCGCCGGGCATCGAAAAAGAACAGAATCGCACCGGTCAATAATGCCGGCAACATCCGGTAGCGATTCATATCCGCCAACAACGGAGAGGAGGGCCATGCAACTTATCATGAGCAGCCTACAAGCGGTTAACAGCTCAGAATTTACCGTGGAATATCATAGCAAGTCGGTTTTCAACAGCCCAAGCAGAAATGTGGTATCCAACGGTTTTGGAATACACATTTCTGCGCCCGCTTCAAGGATACGCCGCTCATTTTCAGGGCTCGGATGCCCCGTCATGGCTATCACGCGAATATCTCGTGTCTCCGGATCTTCTTTGATCTGGCGGCAGACTGTGAAGCCGTCCAGCTTCGGCATCATCAGATCCAACAAAATGATGTCCGGTTCGAATGTATAGACTTTACTGCCGGCCTCGAATCCATCAGCTGCAGAGCTAACTATAAATGGCTCGTCCAGGCTGCTAAGCCATTCGACGATAAATCCGGCAACCTGCTTGTCGTCATCTACCACCAGTACTCGCAAATCGTTACGCTGTGGCGCCGTTTTGCACTGTTTGGCAAACTGTTCTACACTCTCGCGCAGAAAACGACGGTGTCCACCAGGCGTTGTTTCAGAAGGTAACAAGCCTTTTTGAGCCCATGCACGAACTGTGATCGGCGATACCATCAATAGATTGGCGGCCTCACTGGGAGTTAGATAAGGCTTATTGTCATTACTTGCCATAGCAGCAAAAAGATCCCTTAATTGGTTAATTAAATATGTAAGCTATTGATTCTTCGTTTATCGTCTAACCAATAACATAGTCGCATCGGGTTTTATCGGTTTTATCAAGCTGTAACTCATTGAAATATAATGCTACATAAAGCTAACAAGAAGTTACACTGCATCATTATAACACATTGATAAATAAAATCTTTTAATTTTAAACTTACATCTACTATTGTAGCAAGGGTTTATTGTTTTATGTGCCTCTTTGCCTTAACACCTATCAGTTTAACGAGAATATCCAATACGTCGTTCCGGCAGGGATTGCCGGAATCCAGAAGCCAGGGACGGCAAGGTTCACATCACATCCATGTGTCCTGGATACCGGCAGTCCATGCCGGTATGACGTGCTATTTAAGCAAAGTGATAGGTGATATGCCTCTTTGCTTAATTATCGTCCTCATAAAAGAATTCAATAGCTTATAGGGCGCCGGCTTCGTGCTGAGAGAAATAGCCTCCGCATGCATAAATTAAGCCGTTACCAAAAAACAGTCGTTATTTGATGCAGTTTAAAGTCAGCCATCCACTTCATGTCCTTCTTTTTTGATTAAACTACCGTACCAGCCTGGTACAGACTGCGCGAAGAATCAGCAGCGCTCGCCGAATATACGTCAAATTCAGCCCCCTGTTGTTGCCTGCTCCTCGCCTTTACATATGCCTCGAACTGCTCCACCGGCAACGGATGGCTAAACAGATAGCCCTGATAAGCATAACAGCCCTGATGAGCGAGAAAGCCCCTCTGCGCATCATTTTCCACACCCTCGGCGATAACCGACAGCCCCATACTTTCGGCTAAAGCGACAATCATTTTTGCAATGGCGGCATCGTTGAGATCAATCAGAATATCTCTGACAAAACTTTGGTCGATCTTCAGTTGATCCAGAGGCAATCGCTTCAGATAGGTGAGCGACGAATAGCCGGTGCCGAAATCATCCAGTGAGAACGACACGCCCTTCGCTTTCAGCGTCGCCATTTTGACGATAATGTCCTCCACATTCGATACCAGCAGGCTTTCGGTAAGCTCCAGTTTGAGCTTGAAAGGATCCGCACCGGTACGCTCAAGCACCGCCAATACTTGATCGACAAAATCGGCTTGGCGAAACTGTTTGGCGCTGACATTCACTGCCAGCGTAAGATCCGCAGTTTCCGGGTGGGCGGCCCAGATTGCCAACTGGATGCAAGCCGTTTCCAGCACCCAGATACCCAAAGGCAGGATCAGCCCGCTTTCCTCGGCTAAGGGAATAAAATCGGCCGGAGACACCATGCCTCGCAGGGGATGCTGCCAACGAACCAGAGCCTCCGAGCCTATTAAGCGGCCTTCTCTATCGACCTGAGGTTGGTAGTGAAGAACAAATTGCTTTTCCTGCAAGCCGTGGTGTAGATCCTCCTCCAAACTGGCGCGCGCCATAATGTCCGTCTGCATGCCCGGATCGAAAATACAAACCGTATCGCGCCCGGCATGCTTGGCTTCGTACATGGCTAGGTCAGCGTATTTCATCAGTTCTTCAGTGCTGCTCTCATGTCCCAGAAACAGCACGACCCCGATGCTGGCGCTGGAGTGGTAAGTGATGGTGGCTTGGGATTGATTAAATGGAACTAATAAGTGATAAGGTTTTGCCAGAGCCTCGCGAATCATTTCAGCCAGTTTTTTTGCCTGGACACTTGCTTTAGTGGCGTACTTATCCAATGTATTGAGTATCATCACAAACTCGTCGCCGCCCAAGCGTGCGATGGTATCGTCTTCACGGACACAGGCTTGCAGCCTTCGCGAAACCTCAAGCAGCAGTTGATCGCCCATATTATGGCCATAGGTGTCATTAAGAATTTTGAATCGATCCAGATCCAGAAACAACAGCGCACCGTGCTGCCGGGAACGCGCGCTGACCGCGATAGCTTGGTCTATGCGATCCTGAAGCAGACGGCGGTTAGGCAGCTTAGTGAGAGGATCGTAAAAAGCAAGGATGCGGATACGCTCTTCCGCCCCATTGCGATCGGTAATATCATAGAGGGTGCCGACATGATGAGTGATATTACCCTCCCCATCCTTGATGGCGGTGATAGTAAGCCATTCAGGATAGATCTCGCCATTCTTGCGTCTGTTCCAAATTTCCCCTTGCCAGTAGCCGTCTCTTTGAATGCTTTGCCTCATAGCGCGATAGAACAACGCATCTTGCCGACCGGAATTAAGTATTTCAGGTATTTTTCCGACCGTCTCTTCGGCGCTATAGCCGGTGATCCGGGTAAAGGCCGTATTCACCCGCTGGATGACCATGTCGGCGTCGGTCACGATAACGCCTTCCTGTGAATCAAACATATGAGTAGCGATACTCAGCTCCCGCTCCACCATTTTCTGCCGGGTGATGTCGTACCACATACACAACACATGAGTCGGCTTGTCATGCTCATAGTGCACCAGCTTTTGCTCATCATGTATCCAAACTTCACTACCGTTCTTGTGCATGAAGCGATAATCGCAAGCAACCGATTCGCCCTCGAATAATTTTGCCGTCGTAGCCAGCACACTAGCCCGATCTTGAGGGTGTAAATACCTCAACCACCAATCCGGCTGCATCACTTCTTCCTCGGAATAGCCTAATAAACGATACAGGTCATCATAATTAACCCACTCCGGGTGCAACTGATCGCCCACCACCCGCATCGAGAACAGTATTACGGAACTGGAGGAAATTAGATTACTCAAACATTCGGAAGTAATGAGCACGGCTCGTTCCGCTTGGGCCAATTGGCCGGTGAGAAAGGTCAGTGGGCGTAACTCAAAAAGATAAAGACCGGGCAGTGCCAAACACAGGAACAAGGTTGAATAAAGCGCATATTCGCCCCAATGCGGAAGCGGCTCTAACGCTTGAACAGTCCATTGAGTAATCGTGCTGCTGACAAAAATGGTGCTGAACAATGCCAATATGAGCCGTTTAATCGACCCGGCCGTTATTGAATGTTCGTATTTTTGAATGATCTCTTTCATAGTAAGTTCCCATCGGTTTCCAACTGACAATGCAGAAATGATTAGTCGATATCCAAGCATAACTGTACTTAAATTACTCAGGATTTTTGTTCATTTTCACGGCTTAAAATGGGCGTAGAGCCTGCTATGTAAGCACTTTGCAAGCTGAAAAACGGACCAAAAGACTAATAAGCCGGGTACAGTCTCACAGGAAATCGCCCCAATTCTACGTTGTCCGTAAATAATTCGATCGCTTGGTTTTTATAGCCCTCAAGCTTGGCGCAGTCTGTGTCATACACGACTCTTTGCCAGTATGTTATGCATCTCATCCATCTTGAAGCAGCCTACAGTAATAGCCAGATTCTGCGCCTGCTCTTCCAGCGATTCAGCGGCGGCGGCCGCTTGCTCTACCAAAGCCGCATTCTGTTGGGTCATATCATCCATTTGGCTGATAACTAGATTGACTCGCTCGATACCGGCGCTTTGTTCAACTGAAGCGGCGGTTATTTCCGACATCATGCCGGAAACACCACGAATGGAGCTGAGAATTTCTTCCATGGTGGAACCTGCCTGAGCGGCCAGTTTACTGCCGGTATCGATCTTTTTTACCGAGTCTTCAATCAGGTTTTTTATTGCTCCGGCGGATATAGCGGCGCGTTGCGCAAGGTTACGCACTTCGCCGGCCACCACAGCAAAACCCTGTCCGTGCATGCCGGCTCGAGCGGCTTCCACGGCGGCGTTGAAGGCGAGAATATTGGTCTGGAAAGCGATGTCGTCTATTACCGAGATGATCTCTTCGATTTTCAGGGACGCTTCTTTTATATCATTCATGGTGGCAACAACCTGAGCCACCACCACCTCGCCCCGGTCGGCTTGTTCGGCGGCGCCAATGGCAAGCAAGTTGGTCTGTTTGGCATTTTCAGTATTGGCCTGTACGGTAGAGGTAAGCTCATTCATGCTGGCAGCCGTTTCTTCCAAACTGGCGGCTTGCTGTTCGGTGCGATACGACAAATCATTATTGCCCGACGCAATTTCCCTGGCTCCTGTATTAATGCTGTCGGTAGCATCCTTGATTTGATTGATAATTTCTTTAAGTTTTTGCACCGTGGTATTGGAGTCATCCTTGAGCTGTCCGAAAATACCTTCATAGTCATTGGAAATAGTTTCAGTCAGGTCACCGCGAGATAAGGCGCCAAGTACGCGCACCACTTCATTGAGGCCGGTTTCACTGGTGTACAACAATTGATTAAGACCTTCGCCCAGTTCACGCAGAAAGCCTACCTTGCCATCCAAATCAAAACGCTTGGTGAAATCGCCCATACTGGAGGCGACTACGATGGTAGAGACCTCTTTTTCGACAGCAACTTCGTCGGTGCGATCCAGCCATTCGACGACCGAACCCAGACGCTGTCCCTGTTCATTGATGACCGGATTGACATTTATCACCATGGAACGGCCGCCCAATTCCATACTGACACCATAGCTGTCGGTTAAGGAGGCCAGTAATTGCTGCTGATGTGCGTGATTCTTATGAAAACCGTCAATCTTACTGCCAACCAGATTAGCTACTGAAAAACCGGGTAAATCTTTACGAATGCTTTCCTCGGCTTTGCTGAGCACATCGCATACGGCTTTGTTGGCATAAATAATTTCACGGTTGTTATCTGCAATCATCACACCGGTACTGACGTTATCCAGCGCAATCTTGACGCGCAGGCTTTCATCAGCGATACGCCGGTGTTCGGCGACGTCAAAACCAAGCTTGGTCTGCATCGACTTGAGGGCTTCCATCACCTTTCCGACTTCATTCCGGTGCTCTATTTCAATAACATTATGGTAATGGCCTTGGGCAATTTTGTTAAAGTGAACGATGGACGCTTCAAGCGGATGTATGGTGCCGCGGATCAGCGTGAAACCCAGCCATAGAGCCAGACTAATGCCGGTCAAGCTTAAAGCGATGAAAATAGTGCGGATGGTGTCATGACGCGAGCGGGCGGCACTGAGCTCTTGTCTGGCCGAATCAAGCTGGAATTGCATCAACTGCCGGATATTCTCTCCGACTTTTTGATAACGGTAGCTGACTCTGTTCACAAGCGCCGTTTTGTCACTAAATTGCAGCACAGCAAGGGCAGGCTTTAGCCCATCAACCACAAAGTCCGGAAACTTATCCGCTGATACTCTCTTCTCATTTTCGAACCGGGTGGTCATATATTCATCTTCATGCGGATTGATTTTCTCGACATTCCGCTCCGCTTCGAGAGTATTTTTCAAAAGCACTTCAGATGTCGGCATCAGTAGTTTTTGAATCAATGACATTTGACTCATGGTTAAGGTGCGATCTTCATATACGGTACGCAGGCCTTCTTCGTCCTTGCTCATGCTGAATAACCCTATACCTCCGATAATCAGCAGCACTATGGACAGCAGACCGATAATAGCCAGCAGATGGGATTTCATATCGAAATCCTTGAGTAATTTGAACTTCCCCAATAGAGTGGCTTTAACGATTTTGCCGTCTTCGATTCTTAGATTGCGGGCCTTACCTTCGCGAAACAACCGGTAAGCCGCATCGACCACCTTGATTTGCTCTCGCTCAGGTTTACTGCGCACAGACATATAACCGACCAGCTGATCGCTCTCATGGATAGGCGTGGCATTGGCCAGCACCCAGTAATAATCGCCGTTTTTACAGCGGTTCTTGACCAAGCCGGTCCACGGACGGCCTGCTTTCATCGATCGCCACAAATCCGCAAAGGCCTCGGGCGGCATGTCGGGATGACGTATTATATTATGCGGCGCCCCCATCAGTTCTTCTCTGGAATAGCCGCTAATACGAATAAAGGTATCGTTAACGTAGGTGATCGCTCCTTTTAAATCGGTATTGGAAACAATGGAATCACTGTCGCTAAGAATATGTTCCACATCGGTTACTTGCTTATTAATTTTCATGAGCTTTTTCCGTTTACTAACTGGTTATTTACGAAGTATTGATCTCTTATCCCCCATTGCGATTATTCCTTCCTTCGGCTTAAGCTCGCATCGCAACTCTCGAGCCTTGCGGTCACTTCGCCCCCCCCTATTACTCAACTTTTCTCTTATAGAAAATCGGCCAATTTCCCCATACCGGCCTGTTTGCGATAATAATTACTCCCCCTCTGTTGCTCCCCTTCCGCCACTAACGCTATTAGTTCAGCATCAAAGCCCCCGCTCCCTTAAGAGGTCGCCATCAATTACGGTACGCCCTGCCACGCCGGAGTCATTACGGGCACCATGAACCTGTTGCTTGCAAGAACTCAAACTGCCGGACAAAGGCGCCATTTTTTCATAGCCAAAATACAGGCCTATTTCAGGCAATCTCACTGGCGTGGATATGAACTTTTCCATCGGTAATTGCCGTGTAAAACTTAATGCGGACAGGTCACACGGAATCATGGCAATCGTCTCTATCGGCAACCCTGTTCGCAGATGATCGAACCTCATCGGCTGCCATGCCTCACGTAAACCGACGCTATGCTTTTTCATCCCGATTTAACCCCCGATTGTTTTTTTCCGACTCTGCCAATGCCCGGTCAAGATCCTGCTCGAAGTCTTCCTTTTCGGCCTTATCGTAAGCGCCCGCCGCCAATATTGACGCCTGATTGGCTATGTTGGCGTCAACTCGGCTCTGCGCGCACCCGGTTATTATCCGACGTCCGAAATGCTCAGTGCGCAACGGCGCTTTATTCCATGTCCGCGCCAAAAGCTCACGCACTCTGGAAGCGCCTCCGCCAACATAATGATCAAAAAACTCAGCTCCACTGATATTAAAAAACAGTACTTGCACTTCCCCGGAAACAACGCATGCCAGCAGGTTCTTTTCGGTTTCAGCCGGGCCTTTCAGCGCTACGCCTTGAGCCCCATACCCGCCTAATATCTGAATATTGTCCACCGTTCTCAGAAAATCGACGGGCTCTTTAAGTTCCTGTTTGAATAAATAATTTAAACCCGGCAGTAATACATTTTTCAGGTAGACGAGGGAATTGCCCAGTAACAGGGGTACAGCTTTAATGGGGTTTTTCAGTGACTCATCCATGGCGATACTGCCTCAGCATAGATCTCCGATTTTGGAAATGATCTATCGATTGTTCTAGTGTTGAAACAATCTCTTCGCAGTAAATAATATTTTTATGACTGCCCAGAATATAATCGGCCAATTTGGTGATTGCCGACCAGTTTGCAGCATTATTCACAAACTCAAATGCTACGGTAAACAGCTCCGCCAACTTTTCATCTTTTTGTTGTTTGTCGGCAAAGAAACTGTGTAAATATTCATTAGCCAAGGCAATATCGGCACTGCCCCCGTAATTTTTTAAGGCTTCCAGATTGACTAATTTATGATTAAACAGCTCATCATCGGTATCAGCGACATATTTAGCTTCAGCTAACGGCCCGATCAGCAGATTAATAATATCCGCCTCAAAAGCTATCATATAATCCTTTACCAACTGCACCAGGGTGTCATCGTGTTCCGTCAAGTCACATACCAGATTATCAAATGAAGGAGGTATCTCAATTAACCGCCCGCCTTCCACTCGTGCAATACAATCGCCATGGATTGTTTGATGAGCCACGACATTCGTTGCCGCCACACCGTTCATTTCCTTCAAAATAATTTTAAAAAAAACCGGCGGCAGCTTTCTGGCTTTGTTATTTAAATGAATGCCCGCCGCATGGCCTGATTCATGAAAAGCAACCCGTTGTTTATGCTTTATTAATTGATCTTGACTAAAAGCCTCAAATACCTTGTTTCGTTTCATATTAAGCACCATAGTTCTAAAAAACTTCTACTAATTACAATTTACACCGCCCTTAATTTTAATAATTACCAATTATCGCCCTCCTCCATACACCACAATCTCATAAGCAATCTTATCTAACGGTATCTCCCTGTTTACAGCACCCAGTTTTACCGCATCAATCAAATTTTCCGGGTCATCCTGCACTATCCGGTGCATTGATTTGAATCATGTCAGGCTCCTGCCTAGGTATTCATACTCGGCTACGGGCAACGCATTACAGTGCTTAAGCCAAATCTCGCCGCTCCACACCTCAAAACTCACGTTGCAATACCCGATGCCGCCTAGGTGCTCGGCCACGCAGTTAAAACCATATTTCTTTGCAAGCCGCCGCGCGGCTTGTATATTCCGGATACCTAGCTTGGTATCCGCTCCGGGAAACAGACTGCCGCCACCCAATAACTTGACCCGGTATTCCTTATGGGAGGTGCCGACAAAACCGATTTCCTCCAGCAGCAGAGCGATTGCCGCATCGGCATAAAGCCCGTCCGGAACAGCCCAATCGCCTATCCTGCGTTCGCTGCCGCGCTCCGGCAGCATGCAATGGCACATCCCCCCCATCAGCAGCTGCGGATGCCAAAAGGTTATCGCTACACCTGATCCCACGGCGGTGCTAATACGAGTGTCCCGATCGGCGAAGTAATAATCGCCGGGCTGAAGAAATATATCCAAAACATGCAAAGGCTTTATCATTTCAGAGCTTCCGGTAAACAGCAGGCTGTACTAAGCGTACGTCATCATTTACTCCGTTCAGCGTCTCGGAATGGCCGACCAAGAAATATCCGCCGGGATGTAGCACCGACAACAGGCGCTTAACAACTTGGCGTTTGCTATCCTGGTCGAAATAGATCATGACGTTGCGCAGGAATATCACATCAAACTCGCCCAGTTTCGGCGGCGCTTCGAAGAGGTTATATTGCACGAACTGCACGCGTTCGCGCAGTTTGCGTTCGATCACTAATGCCCCCTTCTGTGTGCCGCTACCTTTAAGGCGGCAGTTTGACAAATAAGAACTGGGGATTTCCATCATGGACTCGATGGGGTAAAGGCCGTTGCGCGCCTTTTCCAACATCTGCATACTAAGATCAGAGGCAACGATTTCCCACGGCACATTGCCCAACGCCTCATCCAGCACCATGGCAATACTATAGGGTTCCTCACCGCTGGAGCAGGCCGCACTCCAAATGCGCAAGGTTCTACCGGGTTTCCGCACGGGTAAAACGCAGCGGCGCAGAAACTCGAAATGTTTGGGTTCACGGAAGAAGTGTGTTTCGTTGGTAGTCAGCAAATCCACCGCCATTTGCAATTCCGTTTTGCCGACCGCTGCGGTAATCATCTGAAAATACTCGCCGTAGCTTTCCAATCCGTAGTGCTTGAGTCGCTTCGCCAAGCGGTCGGCCACCAGCTGATTTTTAGAGGGTGACAGGCAAATGCCGGCATTGCGGTAGATTAGATCGCGAAACAGTGCGAACTCATCCTCTTGCAACAACACTGCGGTGAAGTTAGGTTTACAGGTTGCGTAGGCAGTCATTTTTCATTCCGATTATTGATGCTGTATAAAACTGATTTAATTTAAAAACTTCACTGTAAAACACACCTGCTTAACGTCATCAGGCACTTCGTAATTACTGTATTTCCGGACCGGAGCGGGAGGAGCCGATAAAAATCAGCACCTACAAAGCTTTGCAACGTGCATGAAATAACTTGAGCATCTTATCCCCTCACCCCAAACTTCTCCCGAAGGGAGAGAGCAAGTTGTTGAAGTCATTTCGTGCGTATTCCTTTGTAATTTGGGTTGATGCGGTCCCAATCCAATATTTACCGCGCCAATAGTTTAAACCCAGCCTACAAACCTACCCCCCCTACTGCGTCAACTCAGTAGCCGAACCCACCGTTGCCAGCGTAGCCATGTCATCCATCGACAACACCTGTTGAATATTCAGGATAATCACAAACTTGCCGTTGAGCTTAGCCATACCGGCAATAAAGTCAGCGTGGATGCCGGCACCGAAGGTGGGAGCCGGTTCGATCTCGCCGGCCGGAATCTCCAGCACCGCGTTCACCGCATCCACCATCACACCGGCATTCTGGGTTTCCATTCCTACCGACACTTCTATAATAATGATGCAGTTGCGCCGTCCTACCAAAGTGGGCTGCTTGCCGAAACGCGCACTCAGATCAATCACCGGCACGACGGCTCCCCTCAGGTTAATGACGCCACGGATGAAATCCGGCATCCTCGGCACTTCAGTCAATTGGCCTATTGAATGATCTCCTTAATATGAAGTATGCTTACGGCATAGGTTTCAGCGCTCAACATAAAGGAGAGATACTGCTGTTGCTCCTCAAACGCCTGACCTACGGATATGGCGGGCGACATCTGCGCCGTTTGTGCAAGTGCATTCATAGCCGGCTCCTAAAACTTCACGAATTCGACCTCATTAGGAACTTGTCTTTCCCTCACCGTTTTTTTAACCACCGCTTTGAAAGGCTTGACCTTGGTCTTGAAATCGGAAACCGCCGATATTCCAGCTCTGTTATCACTCACAGTGAAGAAGGCCATAAGCTCCTGTAGTTGTGCCGCCTGTCCGCTCATCTCTTCCGAGGTGGCGGCCAGCTCTTCGGCTGAACTGGCATTCTGCTGCGTAATCTGGTTGAGCTGATCCATCGCGGTATTGATTTGGCCTACACCTGCCGACTGCTCTTCAGAAGCCGCCGTGATTTCCTGCACCAGATCGGAGGTTTTCTTAATGGACGGTACGATGGTATCCAATAACTTGCCGGCACTTTCCGCCATCTCGACACTGCTGGAAGCGAGTTCGCCGATTTCCTGTGCGGCAATCTGACTGCGTTCGGCCAGTTTGCGCACTTCGGCCGCGACCACCGCAAAGCCCCTACCGTGTTCACCGGCTCTGGCGGCTTCAATCGCCGCGTTCAAAGCCAACAGATTGGTTTGATAGGCAATATCGTCGATGATGCCGATTTTGCCGGCGATACTCTTCATCGCGCTCACGGTCTCTTTAACGGCTTCTCCACCTTGTACTGCTTCGCTGCTGGCCTGGGTAGCCATACCGTCGGTAACTTTGGCATTTTCAGTGTTCTGGCTTATGGAAGCTGACATCTGTTCGACAGAAGCACTGGTTTCTTCGACCGATGCGGCTTGCTCGGTGGTGGCTTCCGACATGCTCTGTGCAGTAGCGGAAACCTCCTCACTGGCCGATGCGATATTAGCGGCGGCGCCATTAACTTCGCTAATCACTCGCGAAAGCTTGGCAATAGTGTTGTTGATCGTCTCTTTGAAGTCCTTGAGTTGCCCTTTGTAATTGCCGTTGACAGTTCGGGTAAGATCGCCCTTTTCCATCTCGGCAAGGACCGACGCCGCTTCGTTGACGGGAAGAATGACGCCGTCCAACGTATTATTCACGCCTTCGACAATCTTGCGGTAGTCGCCTTGGTGTTTGCCCGCATCGGCACGGGTTTCCAGGCGGCCGTCAACAGCGGCCTGCGCCAGCATGCCGGCGTCGGCTACCAGGGCATTGACGGCGTCAATCGCGGTGTTGAGGTTGTTCTTGATCACGTTAAAATCGCCTTTGTAAGGATCGGTTATCTTGGCCGGGATATTGCCCTTGGCAATTTTGTCGACGTAATCGGCAGCAACGTTCAGCGGACCGATCACGGCATCCAATGTATTGTTCACGCCTTCGACAATCTTGCAGTAGTCGCCTTGGTGTTTGCTCGCATCGGCACGGGTTTCCAGGCGGCCGTCAACGGCGGCCTGCGCCAGCATACCGGCATCGGCTACCAGGGCATTGACGGCGTCAATCGCGGTGTTTAGGTTGTTCTTGATCACGTTGAAATCGCCTTTGTAGGGATCGGTAATCTTGACCGGGATGTTGCCCTTGGCAATTTTGTCGACGTAATCGGCGGCAACGTTCAGCGGACCGATCACGGCATCCAGTGTATTGTTCACGCCTTCGACAATCTTGCAGTAGTCGCCTTGGTGTTTGCTCGCATCGGCACGGGTTTCCAGTCGTCCTTCTACGGCAGCAGTAGAAAGGACGGCCGCATCTGCCACCAACGCCTGAATTGAAACAGTCATGTGCTTCATCGCAGACATCAAACTGGTGCTGTCGCCTGCCTCGAGTTCAATCTTGGAACTCAAGTCGCCGACGGCGATCTTATTGGCCAACTGAGCAACGACATCCGGCTCGGCGCCTAGTTGCCGCAGCAGCTTGCGGGTAATGAACCAACCCAGCAGCGCTGTCATCAGCAGAACAATAGCCGCAATGATCGTAGACATTAAAATCGCATCGGCCTTTGCTGCCACGGCTGTATCCGCAGCCTTCTTCGCCAACTCAATGTTGTAGTCCATGTGAGTTCTGAATGCCGCATTGGCCTTTTCGGCCTGCGCGGCGTATTCAGTCAACGTCTCGCTGGCCTGAGCATCCTTACCTTGGCGGTCAAGATTCAGAATTATTTCCACACCCTTAAGATATTCATTAAATGCCGCCGCATCATCGGCCAGCATCTGCTTGTCCTTGTCGTCCGCAATCGTGCTTTCATATTCTTTCAAGGCGCTTGAGACGCCATCCTGTGCTTCCTTGATCTTGGTATCGAGTTCCGCCTGCTGCTTCGCATCAGTAACCAGTACCCTACTGTATATACGGACACGCAGACGACCGAACGATTCACCGGCTTTGCTCATAATCACAATAGCGGGAACACTGTTGACATTGGCGAAGTTGGTTTTTTCATACACCATGTCCAGCCTGTTCTGTCCGAGCCAAGCCAGCCCGATCAGCCCAAGAATGGCGGCGCCTACCAGCAAAGTCATCTTTCTAGCGACGGTCATATTCATTGTATTTACTCCACGATAAATTAAAAACAACAAGCTCTTGATGTAGTAGTGCTCTTAAAAAACTCATGACCACGGTGATTGAAAGCACACAGCTCAAGCGATCATTTCCAACGTCACAGATACATTGCTTAAATAGCCTAAGTTAGCGACAGGCTTTCATAGCCACACTTACAATCTACACGTTAGCCTAAGCAGAACCCACCATCGCCAGCGCCGCCATGTCTTCCATCGACAACACATGCTGAATATTCAGGATGATCACAAACTTGCCGTCGATCTTGCCCATGCCGGCGATAAACTCGGCGTGGATATTAGTGCCGAACGTTGGAGCCGGTTCGATCTCGCCGGCCGGAATCTCCAGCACCGCATTCACCGCATCCACCATCACGCCGACATTCTGGGGCTCCGTGCCTATTACCACTTCAATAATAATGATGCAGTTACGCCGCCCTACCACAGTGGGCGGCTTGCCGAAACGTACATTCAGATCAATCACCGGCACCACGGCCCCTCTTAGATTAATGACGCCGCGAATGAAATCCGGCATCCGCGGCACTTCAGTCACTTGACCGTATTGAATAATCTCCTTGATGCGACTTATGCCTGTGGCATAGGTTTTACCGCTCAACATAAAGGTGAGATATTGCTGCGGTTCTTCAGGCTCCAGAATCGCTGCCGACAGCGCCTGTGCCGCTGGTGTAATTGCATTCATGTCCGGCTCCTAGAACTTTACGAATTCGTGTTCGTCAACAAACTCCTGTTTTGCTGTCCCCGTTTTTCTAGGAGCAGGTTTGAAACGTTTGACATTAGGAGCCGTCGGCACCCTATGCGCTCTTTCAGCCACGGTAAAGAACGCCATAAGTTCCTGTAGTTCCATGGCCTGTCCGCTCATCTCTTCCGAGGTGGCGGCCAACTCTTCCGAGGAGCTGGCATTTTGCTGGGTAATCTTATTAAGCTGCTCCATGGCGCTATTGATTTGGCTTGCACCCGCTGACTGCTCTTCAGAGGCCGCTGAAATTTCCTGCACCAGATCGGATGTTTTCTTGATGGACGGCACGATGGTATCCAGCAGCTTGCCGGCGCTTTCAGCCATCTCGACACTGCCAGAGGCGAGTTCGCCGATTTCCTGTGCGGCGACCTGGCTGCGTTCGGCCAACTTGCGCACTTCGGCGGCGACCACCGCGAACCCCTTGCCGTGTTCCCCGGCTCGAGCCGCTTCAATCGCCGCGTTCAAAGCCAGCAAATTGGTTTGGTATGCAATGTCATCGATGATGCCGATTTTTCCGGCGATACTCTTCATCGCACTCACCGTTTCTTTAACTGCGGCGCCGCCTTGCACCGCCTCGCTACTGGCTTGAGTAGCCATACCGTCGGTGACCTTGGCATTTTCAGTGTTCTGGTTAATCGAAGCCGACATCTGTTCGACGGAAGCGCTGGTTTCTTCCACGCTGGCTGCCTGCTCGCTGGTTGCCTGACTCATGCTTTGTGCCGTGGCTGAAACCTCTTCACTGGCCGATGCGATATTGGTAGCCGCGCCATTGACTTCGCTGATGACTTGCGACAATTTGGCGACGGTGTTATTGAGGCTTTGCTTGACTTGATTAAATGCCCCCTGATAGTCGCGGGTGACTGTCTGGGTCAAGTCGCCTTGCTCCAGAGCCTGCGCCACATGGATGGTATCTATGAAGGCGGTATCGACGGTGTCGGACAGTTGGTTGAGCAGTTCGGACAGTTCTTTGGTGTAGCCCGCCTTACCGCTCAGGTTCATCTTGATGCTAAAGTCGCCTTTGTTGGCGGCAGCGACAATGCTCTTAATCTCGACGACGATTCCGGTCAGGGAGTCGGCGGTGGTGTTGACGCTTTGTTTAACTTGGTTGAATGCGCCTTGATAATCGCGGGTGACTTTCTGGCTCAGGTCGCCTTGCGCCAGGGCTTTTGCCACGCGGATGGTGTCCCCGAACGCGGTATCGACAGTGTCCGACAGTTGGTTGAGCAGTTCGGACAGTTCCTTGGTGTAGCCCGCCTTGCCGTTCAGGTTCATCTTGGTGCTGAAGTCGCCTTTGTTGGCGGCAGCGACAATGCTCTTGATTTCCGCGACAATGCCGGTCAGGGAGTCGGCGGTGGTGTTAACGCTTTGTTTGACTTCGTTGTAAGCGCCCTGATAGTCGCGGGTGACTTTCTGGCTCAGATCGCCTTGGGCCAGGGCTTTTGCCACGCGGATAGTGTCCGCGAAAGCGGTATCGACGGTGTCGGACAGTTGGTTAGGCAGTTCGGACAGTTCTTTGGTGTAGCCCGCCTTGCCGTTCAGGTTCATCTTGGTGCTGAAGTCGCCTTTGTTGGCGGCAGCGACAATGCTCTTGATCTCGGCGACGATTCCGGTCAGGGAGTCGGCGGTGGTATTGACGCTTTGCTTGACTTCGTTGAAAGCCCCCTGATAGTCGCGGGTGACTTTCTGGCTCAGGTCGCCTTGGGCCAGGGCTTTTGCCACGCGGATAGTGTCCTCGAAAGCGGTATCGACAGTGTCGGACAGTTGGTTGAGCAGTTCGGACAGTTCTTTGGTGAAGCCCGCCTTGCCGATCAGGTCTATCTTGATGCTGAAATCACCCTTGTTGGCGGCAGCGACGATCTGCCGGATTTCCCCGACGATCTGATTCAGGTTGCTTCGCAACTGCTCGATGGTTTCGTTGATAAATACTTTCTTGCCGGGGAATTTTTCCAACGGGGCGTTCAGGTTACCTTCACCGAATTCCTTGATACAGGCCATGGCTTTTTTCTTCACGGCGATGTGGCCGAACACCATGTCGTTCACGCCTTTGGCCATCAGTGCGAAGTCGTTCTTGAACTTGGTCTCATCGATCTTGATGTCGATGTCGCCCTTGTCGTGTTCGGCTGACATATGGTTGATCTCAGCGATCAGGCCCTTTAGGTTGATCCGCACTTGCTCAATGGTTTCGTTAATGAAGACTTTCTTACCGGGGAATTTTTCCAACGGGGCATCGAAGTTGCCCTCGCCGAATTCCTTGATGCAGGCCATGGCTTTTTTCTTCACGGCAATGTGACCGAACACCATATTATTGATGCCTTCGGCCATTTTCCTGAATGCGCCCTCGAATTTGCCTTCGTCGATCTTGATGTCGATATCGCCCTTGTCGTGCTCGCCCGACATACGGTTCATTTCGGACTCCAACGTCTGTAGCGTACAGCTCATGTCCTTCATCAGGGCCAGCAACTGGCCGGTTTCATCGGTGCTGGTGACCTGAATGTCGGATGTCAGGTCGCCCTCGGCGATTTTTTTGGCGGCATCCATAGCCATGCTCAGCGGCACCGTGATGGAGCGCGTCACCCAGAAGGCGATACCTATCCCCATAATAATGGCTATCCCGCCCAAGGTGAACATCAGGTTGCGCGCTTCGCTGTAAGCTTCCGATGCCGCCTTCGCATCGGCGATGCTGTTCTCTGTCTGGCGCTGCAAGTTGTCATCCAGAGCCTCCTGCCATTTAGTTACCAGCGGCGCAGCCTTGGTAAGCAGCAACTCAGTGGCTTCAGTATTTTTGTTTGCCCTCCCCAGTTCGATGACCTTGTTGTTCACATCACGGGCAGCCGCGGCGGCTTCATCAATCGCTTTCCGAATGGCCCTGCCTTGTTCACTGGCAGGAAACTTTTCCAAATCTTCCCGTGCTTTGTTATAGGCGGCTCGCGCCTTATCCAGCTTCACCATTTCCGCCTGCATACCGGCTTCGTCTGTTATCAAAATCATGTTGCGTACAAGCCGTGAAATGATGTGGACATTCTCGGATAGGGTATTGCTTAACGCCATTTTGACGTTGTTCTCGTTAACGATCTTATCTATCTTGTCATCTTGAGCCGACATACCGCTGATGCCGCTGTAAATTAGGGTGATCATCAACAGCAGCACCACGCCAAAACCTAATCCGAGGCGCATCCCGATTTTCATATTTTTAAACATTTTTATTCCCCTTATTGATTAGCGTAATCAACGCGACCTTACTGTTGCCCAGCCCCCCCCATAAGGTATGGTGTACATACCTTTTCCCTGCGCTTTTATGCTTTTTCCCTATGTGCCAGCCCACTATGTCTATGCCATAGCCACTACCATCTCTCCCACCGCTCTTTCGTGTTCCACCTGATTCATTAGCCCCGGCACATCCACAATCAACGCGACCTCACCGCTGCCCAAAATGGTAAAGCCGCCGATGCTCTTTTCGCCTTTAAACAGCTTGCCCAGCGGTTTGATCACGGTCTGGAATTCACCCATCAGTTTGTCCACGACCAAGCCGGCCTTGTGTTCGCCATAGCGCACGACAACAACATTCTCCCGTTGCGCTGCGTCACCTTCCACGTCAAAATGGTCGCGCAACCGTCGATACGGCAGCACTTCGCCGCGCAGGTTGAGGTATTGCCCATCCCCGCCGTCGCTGACCCAAGCTCCTAATTCGACACATTCGAGCACCATATCCAGCGGGATGACGTAGGCGGCGTCACCGACACCTACCATGAAGCCATCGATGATAGCGAGAGTCAGCGGCAGGCGAATACGGATGGTGCTGCCTTGGCCATCTACACTATCCAAATCGATTGACCCCCGTAAGGCCTGAATATTGCGGCGCACCACGTCCATGCCGACGCCGCGACCGGACAGGTTGCTGACCGCATCGGCGGTAGTGAATCCGGCTTCGAAAATCAGGCTGTAGATTTCTTTGTCGCTCAGGTTTGCACCCTCGGCGACCAATCCGCGTTCGATGGCTTTGCTGAGGATTTTTTCTTTGTTCAAGCCGCCGCCGTCGTCGCTAACTTCAATGACGATGCTGCCGGCAGCATGATAAGCATTGAGTTTGAGCGTACCTTTGACCGGCTTGCCCCGGGCGACACGCAGCTCGGCAGGCTCTATGCCGTGATCCATGGCGTTACGCACCAAATGGGTCAGCGGGTCGCCGATTTTTTCCGCCACGGTTTTATCGAGTTCGGTGTCCGCGCCGCTGATAACCAGGTCGATGTCTTTACCCAGTTCTTTGCTGACATCATGCACCACGCGCTGGAAGCGGTTGAAGGTGCCGCCGATAGGTACCATGCGCAAGGCCAGTGCGGAATCGCGGACTTCTTCGACCAGCCGCGACAGGATGGCGGTGGATTCGATCAGATCGGCCATTTTGGCGCGCCGGGCGATAAGATTGGTGCCGGCGCCGGCAATAATCAGTTCGCCGACCAGGTTGATCAGATCGTCTAGTTTTTCGGCATCGACGCGGATCAGACTGGCTTCGCTTTTTTTGTGGTCTTTAATCTGTTGTTGTTTTTCCAGTGCGGCTTCCACCACCGGTTGACTGACCAGCTGTTGATCGACCAGCACTTCGCCGATAGGCCTCTGCGGATTATCGCCGTGCGCCGATTGAAAGCGCAGGATGTTTTCCAGTTCTTCCGGCGTTAAGGTGCCGCATTTGACCAGGATTTCACCCAGACGCATTTCTTGTTCCGGCAATTCCTGAATCAGGCGCTGGTATTCGGAGGCTTTACTGTGCGGCGGCAGTATGCGGATTACACAGTCGCTACGGACAAAATTGAAAATGCTCTCTATGGCTAACTTGTCGGCATCGCTGCTAAAGCTGATTTCAAAACCCAAATAGCAGGTTTCCGGATTCATTTGTTCGGCTGCCGGAATCGCGTCTATCAGGGTCACCAATTGCACGATGCTGCCCAGGGAAGACAGGCAACTCACGAACGAAAACGGGTCCATGCCGTTCCTGAACACCTCCGGGCCAAAGCGCAAGGAGATGTGCCAGTGATCGGTGCCAACTGCGTCGCTCTGTTCACGCTCCAACTTGGGCTGATGGACAGAGGGTACTTCGCCCGAATTTTCAGCGTGATCCGCAACAGTCTTGCCGAGGTAAGCTTCCAACTGTGCAATTAAATTTTTACCATTACTGTCGATTTCGCTGCTTGACTCACTGCCTTCGGCAACGAGATTGATCAATACGCTTAAATGATCGTGCGCTGCAATAAATAATGCCGCCAAGTCAGGAGTCATGGCTATTTCGCCGCTACGCACCCGATCCAGAACGCTTTCGGCGGCATGGGTAAACACCACGATAGGGTCGATCGCAAACATGCCGGCTGAGCCTTTAATGGTATGCGCGGCACGGAAGATGGCGTTGATAATTTCAGGATCTTCCGCCGCCTGCTCTACGAGTAACAGCGCTTCTTCCATTTGTTCGAGCAATTCTCTGCATTCGACCACAAAGGTTTGTAGATATTCGTCTGGAATCATGTCGATTTACCTTTTTATGAGGGCTTATGAACAATCAGCACCTGATCGCCGAAAAAACCGGCCAGGCCGGATAAATCCAGAAGGTCCACCACCACCGGGCTATGCCCTGTAATTCGCAAGACTTTGCCTAAAATGGTCGCCTGCTGTTTTATCATTACCAGCAGCTGTAAGCCGGCCGCATCGACTTCACCCACTTCAGACAAATCCAGCTCCAATTCTTCACTGGCCGATAGTCCCGTTAGTAATTTGTCTTTCAACGCCAGAGCGGTATAGATGGTTAATTCACCTTCTATGACGATGCGATTGTCCGGCTGCTTGTTGTTTTTCACGTTTGCCATCGATTGCTCCCGTCATTTATGCCTGGATAAGCTGCGAGACCGCAGCCAACAGTTGCGGTGGCTGGAAAGGTTTGACTATCCAGGCTTTTACGCCGGCTGCTTTGCCTTCGTTCATTTTGGCTTCCTGGGATTCGGTGGTCAGCATGATGATCGGGGTAAATTTGTAGGCCGGCAGTTTTTTCGCTGTCTTAACGAAGGTGAGGCCGTCCATGTTGGGCATGTTCACGTCGCTGATGATC
>JAUGSS010000067.1:0-22855 GCA_044426515.1 Methylococcaceae bacterium
AGCTGATGCTCTCGGCAATACGCCGCTTGCGTCATACCGCTGTTTTGCCAGTTGTTCAGGTGCTGTATCCAATGGGCCGTTAAGGTCATGCATTATCCTCTTCAAAAATTTTGAGAATAACGGTTCTGGACTCGTTAGCACAGGTGGCTTGGTTGAGCGCTTACTCTTTATCATTGCATCATTGGTTTTATGTTTTGTAATGTTTTATATGTTATAGTTCGAAGTATCTACAAATAGGCAGAAAAGGTCGATAGAAATGGCTTTAGCGCAAGAAGATATTGAGCAAATTCAGCAACTCATCAAAAAAACCTTATCCGAAATGCCGGAGACATTAAATGCTAATGTGCGTTATGAGCTGGATTTGCGGGAAAGAACCGTTCGCGTGGAAGAGGAGTTGAAACATCAGCGGGAGCTGATGTTGGAAGGCTTCAAGCAGATGGAAAAGCGCTTTGAGCAGGTGGACAAGCGCTTTGAGCAAATGCAGGTTGAAACGACGAAACGCTTTGATCAACTTACCACGCGCATTGATCATTTTATGGTCTGGTCATTTGCAACTACGCTCACCGTTGGGGGGATAGTGATCGCAACGATTAAATTTCTGTAACGCTGTAAATAGCTGCGTAGGTTGGGCAACGCTTTTCTGCCCACCCTTTCACGGTAAATTAATGTTTGATTGAATGAACCGCCCCTTGGAACCGGTTCAGGTGAATCCGAAATTCGTCGTTACATCTTAGAAGCCGATTTGTTGGAAGCCAGTGTCGCGTTGCCGACTGACATGTTTTACAACACCGGCATTTCCCTATGTGTGGGGTGCTTTCCAATAAAAAGGGTGCATTAAAAGTACAATATGATCAGATGAATCCATTTGCAATCAAAGCCACCATTGAGTAACAATTAAAACTCATTTTTTCATATGTCTCGGTTACATCTAATGTGAGGCATCGACTCTGACCTTTCGGTTACCTTTTTCTATGAGGCAATGCGCCTGTTTGATATTGCGTTGGATCTTTTATTCCCGCTTCTATAAAACCGGCTCTTCTTAGACGACAAGCATCACATACTTGGCATGCACGACCTTGCTCATCGGCAGAATAGCAGGAAACTGTGCGTTGATAATCCACACCTAACTCAATGCCCTGCTTGATAATTTCCGACTTACTAAGTGCGATCAACGGAGTATGTATGGTGAAATGTTCGCCTTCTACACCAGCTTTAGTGGCAAGATCGGCTAATTGCTGAAACGCTTTGATGAATTCAGGCCTGCAATCCGGATAGCCGGAATAGTCCACGGCATTAACACCAATGAAAATATCCGTTAGATTTAAAACTTCCGCCCAGCCCAAGGCAAAGGACAGGAAAATAGTGTTTCTTGCCGGCACATAGGTTACCGGTATGCCTTCCTGTGGAGTTTGAGGCACGGCAATGTGCTCATCGGTCAATGCGGAACCACCAATCGAGCTTAAACCTAATTTGATGATTTTATGATCTTCGACTTGATAATCCGCCGCTATTTGCGCAGCCGCTTTTAGCTCGGCATTATGTCTCTGACCGTAATCGAAGCTTAAGGCATAACATTTGAATCCTTGTCTTTTTGCGAGAGCAAGTACGGTAATTGAATCTAATCCGCCGGATAGAAGGACTATGGCTTTTTTTTGCATGTCGATTTACTTGCCTTGAGCATCATCCCAAAGTATTTTATGAAGTTGAAGTTGGAAGCGCACAGGTAACTTGTCCTTTAGAATTTTTTCGGCAAGCTCGGTTGGATTTTGCCGTCCCATCACCGGCGAAAATAATATATCACAACGATTAAGCAAATCATGTTCGATTAAAGCCGCTTTTGACCATTCATAGTCCCGATCATCACCGATAACAAACTTAACCTGATCTTTTGGCGTCAAATAGTCGATATTTTGATAACGGTTTTTGCTTAATTCGCCTGAGCCGGGTGTTTTAAGATCCATGACTTTAACAACACGCGGATCGACTTCCGACACATCAAGCGCACCGCTGGTTTCAAGCGAAACAACATAGCCTTTATCGAGCAACTTGGTCATTAACTCAAGACAGCCCGGCTGTGCCAGCGGTTCGCCGCCGGTTACTGTAATGTACCGGGTTCCGTACTGTTCAGTTTGTGCAATAACAGCATCAATCGTTATTTTTTTTCCGCCGCTAAAAGCATAGGCGGTATCGCAATAGACGCATCTTAGCGGACAGCCGGTAAGCCTAATAAATACGGTGGGCAGACCTACTGTATTCGACTCGCCCTGTAACGAATAAAAAATTTCAGTTATACGTAACAAACTCACAGCTATTGTTTAACATCATCAAGCAGAAGTAATTTCTTTGCCGCCAAACGGGCGGCTGTAGAACCGGGAAAATCGGCGGTAACACGTGTTAGATATTCACGCGCTTTTACTGCATTTTTCTGTTCGACCTCGATATAACCTAGCTTCAATAAAGCATCCGGTACTTTTGAGCTGCCCGGATAATTTTCAATCACGCTATTAAAGGCTTTGCGTGCCGAATCAATATCCTGATTAACTCTATAAGCCTCGCCTAGCCAATATTGGGCATTATTCGCAAATTCATTCTTCGGATTTTTGCTCAGCAAGGCATTAAATTCGGCAATGGCCTGGGCAGTATGCCCATTTCTAAGCGCTTCATAGGCTTGCTGATATTGCTGCTTTTCATCGCCGGAGGCTTGCACAGTATCCTGTTTTTGAGCGGGAGCCTGTTTAACTTCCGGTGTTGCAGCCGGAGCGGCAACAGGAGGTTCCGCCACCTTAGCTTCGGACTCAACTGAAGCTTCTTGCCCTTGGGCATTCTCCGCCGCTGCCGGCTTAATACCTTCAGCCTTTTGCTCAAGATTTTGCATCCGCTCATCAAAATCAGAATAGAGAGTGCTCTGAGATTTTTTCATCTCGGTAATGAGATTTGCCTGCTCTTCTACCTTACCGGTAAGTTGCTGCACTTCGGCTTGCAATTGCTCCAGCCGAGCCATCATCTCAAACAACGCATTAGGCGATGAAGACTTTACAGCACTGATCTCGCCGGCCGGATACATGGAATTATCAATAACCGGCGGCAACGATTCTGCACGGACAGCGCTGCAAACACACAGCAGCATGATAAGACGAGCTTTCATTTATTTGCCTTGGTAAACTAACTCGACACGACGATTAAGCTCCCAGGATGCTTCATCATGCCCAAATGACGCAGGCTTTTCTTCGCCGTAACTAACAATTTGTAATTGACCGTCAGCCACACCTTGAACTTTCATCATGCCGGCTACGGACTTTGCGCGCTGTTCGCCCAGTGCAATATTGTATTCACGAGAACCCCGCTCATCGCCATGACCTTCCATGACAATACGTTGGTCAGGATGTGCCACTAAATATTGCGCATGAGCTGCAATGACCGGAACAAAATCGTTCTGAACTTGGCTGCTGTCCAACATAAAGTAGATAGTACTTTTTGACAGCGGATTGTTCGGATCGCTGAATTCAGGGCCTATACCGGCATTTGGATACATTCCGGAACTATTCATTTCCGATCCGGATAAGCCTGAGCCATTATTTAAACCACTGGTTGATGCATCGTTAATGCCGCTGGCGGTATTTTGAGTGCCGTCAGTAAGACTTGCATCTTTTTCATCTTCACTACATCCCGATAGGATTACCGCACTTATTGCCAAGGCCAATACTGTTTTATTCAATTTCATTTTTAATTTCCAAAAAGTAATCTATTAATTCAAAAAATCGTGTTGTATCCAGTCGAACTAGGGCGACCATGCCGGTTCGCGAATTTCACTGCCATTAAACACCAGCTTCTGTTGCATTTTACCATCCAATGAAACAGCGGATAAATAACCTGCATTGCCTTGCCGCGAAGCATACAAAATCATACTGCCATTCGGTGCAAAACTGGGGGATTCATCCGATCGACCATCGGTTATCACATTAACCGACTTAGTTGCCATATCCATAACGGCAATACGATAATCGCTACCATTGCCATGTACCATGGCGATGCTTCTGCCGTCCGGTGAAAAACTGGCTCTGGCATTATAACTTCCTGAAAATGTGAGTCTTTTTTCTTCCCCACCTTGACTTGACACAATATACAGCTGTGGCTTTCCGCCACGATCCGAGGTAAAAACAATGCTGCTGCCGTCAGGAGACCAAGTTGGCTCGGTATCGATCGCAAAACTGTTAGTCAATTTAGTTAAAGAACGCGTTATCAAATTTAAGATGTAAATATCGGGATTGCCGTCTTTAGATAAAGTCAAAGCTAGTTTGGCTCCATCGGGCGACCATGAAGGTGCGCCATTGATGCCGGGGAATTCGGCAACTCTGACTCTGTCGCCGGTAGCCAAGGTCTGAACATAAATAGCGGCCGATTTTTTTTCAAATGACACATAGGCTATTTTTCTGCCATCAGGCGACCATGCGGGCGACATCAACGGTTCCACAGATGAGGCTATGGTTTGCGCATTAAAGCCATCGGCATCTGAAACTTGCAATTTATGGGTGCTTTGTCTGCCTTGTCTAGTGCTGGTGATGTAGGCTATACGACCGCTGAAAACACCTTTTTTACCGGTTAATTTTTCAAAGATAAGGTCGCTGATATGATGGGCCGTTCTGCGTAATTCGCCCGCTGACGACGCCATTCGGTAGCCCATCAGCTGCTCACCTTTATAAACATCAAATAACTGAAACTGAACATTATACTGGCCATGGTCTTCAGTTACTTGGCCAATAACCAGGTAATTCTGGCCTATAGCCTGCCAGTCCTTGAATTGGACTGCTTCCGCTGTACTGGGTCTGCCCGGCATACTTTGCTTATCCAGCGTTTTAAAATATCCGCTATGGCCTAAATCCGCATCGACAACAAAGCTTACATCAACCGGAACGCCCGATGCCCCTTGCATTGCAAATGGAACCACTGAAATCGGCAACGCACTCTCAATACCTTCTGTAATTTCGATCATATCCACTGCATAACTGCTTGGCACATAGAAACTAATCAGGCCAATCAACAAAATTTTTCTAAAAAAACTCATTTGTTTACCTCAGTAATTTAACTGAAAAAAGACCATCAAATAATCGATACCAACACTCATCAACGACAGCTTCGTGATGATAATACCGTGTTTCAGATCATCTGGAACGATCGGGATTAAACAAAAACTTAAAGGATTTAAATTCTTTGGCAGCTAATTCTTTGTCTTTAGGTACAGGAAGCGGCGATGCCTTATGAACCGCACTTTCTGCTGAACGGTCAAAAATTTCATCGCCGCTGGAAGTAACAACCACCGCATCTATCACTGTACCATCGGACATCAATCTGACCTGAATTGTACACTTTAAACCTTCTGTAGCGGAAACCGGGCGAATCCAGCTCCGGGTTACTTTTTGATTAATGGCTGCGACGGAGGATTTGATCGCCAGCTGATCTTGTTCGGCGTCCATTCTTGCCTGCTCTGCTTCCATTCTTGCCGCCTCGGCACGCTCTGCTTCTGCCTTGGCCTGTGCAATAGCTTCGGTTTTGGCTTTTTCTTCCGCTGCTTTTGCTTTAGCCGCTTCCGCACGTTCCGCTTCGGCCTTGGCTTTTGCAGCGGCTTCGGCTTTGGCTTTTTCTTCTGCTGCTTTTGCTTTGGCGGCTTCCGCCCGTTCCGCTTCGGCCTTGGCTTTCGCGGCAGCTTCAACTTTGGCTTGCTCAGCGGCTTGTGCTTTTGCTTTAGCTATTTCGGCTTGTTTAGCTTCAGCCCTAGCTTGTTCTGCGGCTTGCGCTTTTTCTGCTTCAGCCTGCTGTGCTGCCGGTTCTTCTGTTTCCTGATTAGTTTCCTCTTCTTGCTTTACCGGCTCCGGACCCGCTTCAGCCGGCTTTTTAACCTTGGTTTCATCGATAATTTCCGCGTGAATAATTTCCGGCTCAGGTTTAGGTTCTATTTTATCAGGCTTTAATAGAGCGCTTAAGGCAAACAAACCTATAATCGTAAGATGTAAAGCCAAAGCCAAAATGATCGGCCATGAAAATTTCCTTTTACTATCCATCGAAATCTATTGTTCGCTCGACTTGGTCATTAAACCCACACTGGACACGCCGGCATTTTTTAATTCCGCCATTAGCGTAACCACAACTCCATATTCAATCCCTTTATAAGCCCCGATCAGAACCTGCGTTTTCGGTTTCTTGTTTAATACCTCCATCACACGACTCTCGACTTCTTCGGGCTGAATTTGCTCGGGCTCTTTATCGTCAATGGTAATAAAATATTGGCTCTGGTCATTAATCGACACAATAACCGGTAAATTATCGCCTTCCGTTTCTACGGTTGCAGACTCGGCTTGCGGAAGCTCAACTTCTACGCCTGTTTGCAGCATCGGTGTTGTTATCATAAAAATAATCAACAACACTAAAGTCACGTCAATGTAAGGAACTACATTGATTTCCGCCATGGGCTTTCTGCGCCCATTTTTTCTGCTCATTTGTGGCGCGCTCATTTTTGATGTGCCTGTCTTTGTAATAATACAACGAACTCTTCAACAAACAGTTCATATCGGCCGGTCAATCGGTCCAGCCGAGTTGAAAAGCGGTTATAAGAAATAACGGCGGGAATCGCGGCGAACAGGCCGATAGCAGTGGCAATCAATGCTTCGGCAATACCCGGTGCAACTTGCGCCAAAGTCGCCTGTTTGACCGTACCTAAGGACATAAATGAATTCATGATGCCCCATACCGTACCGAATAAACCGATATAAGGACTGATTGAACCGACCGTAGCAAGAAAAGCCAAATGCTCATCCAATCTTTCCAATTCACGCGACAACTCAATACGCATGACTCGTTGCGCACTTTCCACCTGCACCACAGGTTCTACATTGCCGGCTTGCCGCATGCGGGAGAATTCTTTATACCCGGCCAGGAATATTTTCTCGATGCCTTCCGGCTCAAAATCCTTGGCGGCCAGTTTTCTGTAAAGATCGGCCAATACCACGCCGGACCAGAATTGCTCTTCGAATTCGTCGGTAATTTCAACCGCTCGATTAAGTTCTTTGCGTTTGGTAAAAATGAATGTCCACGACGACACTGATGCGGTTAACAATATCAGCATGACGAATTGAACAACAAAGCTGGCTTCTTTAATTAAATGGAAAATGGATAAATCAGTATTCATTGTGTTGTGTGCTCTAAAATTGCTCTAAATAAAGTTTCAGGAATAGCTTTAGGACGCATCGTCTGCGCATCCAAACAGGCAATTCGAACACTGCCCTTGCATAAAACATCATCACCTCGTGTAATAATTTGCTCAAAAGTCAGACTGGCTTTTTTAGCAAGACTGACCTTCGCACTCACTTGCAGCTGTTCATTAAACCGGGCCGGAATCAAATAATCGACCTGCACGGAACGCACGACAAAAATAATGCCTTCATTAGCGATCAGCTCATCCTGCTCATAGCCCATTGCCCTGAGCATTTCGGTTCTGGCTCGCTCGAAAAATTTCAGGTAGTTGGCGTAAAACACCACGCCGCCAGCATCGGTGTCTTCGTAATAAACGCGTAGCGGCCAGATAAAATTATTCATAATCGGGATGACTGATAAAACCAAACTCTATTTTTTATGTATCCGTGTTCTATTTGCCAAACTGCTGAGTAATTATTTTGTTTTAGCAGCCAATGCCTGATTATTCAAATAGATCTCCGGACATGCCCAAATGCATGGGCGGCGGCAAGCCAAAATGCAAATACGCGTTCTGAGTAACTACTCGGCCACGCGGCGTGCGCATAATAAAACCTTGTTGCAGCAAATACGGCTCTACCACATCCTCAATAGTCCCGCGTTCTTCATTGATCGCAGCGGCCAGCGTATCCAAGCCTACCGGCCCACCGGCAAAGCCTTCAATCATGGCTAAAAGCAGTTTGCGGTCCAATGAATCAAAACCGTTATTATCCACCTTCAACATTTCCAAGGCTTTAAAGGACAGTTCTTCAGTAATGGTGCCGTTGCCTTTTACTTCCGCATAATCCCGCACCCGGCGTAATAATCTATTGGCAATGCGGGGCGTACCGCGAGAACGGCGGGCTATTTCATAAGCGCCGCGCAGTTCCATCGCAATGCCCAACACTTTAGCCGAGCGCATCACAATGCTCGACAGCTCTTCAATCGTATAAAATTCCAAACGCTGAACAATGCCAAAGCGATCACGCAACGGCGAGGTCAGCAAACCGGCACGGGTCGTCGCGCCAACCAGTGTAAAAGGCGGCAAATCCAGTTTGATCGAACGTGCCGCCGGACCTTCACCGATCATAAGATCCAGCTGATAATCTTCCATGGCCGGGTATAAAATTTCTTCAACCGCAGGACTCAGGCGATGTATTTCATCGATAAACAGCACATCATGCGCTTCCAGGTTAGTCAACAATGCCGCAAGATCACCGGCTTTATCGAGCACAGGTCCCGATGTTTGGCGAATTTTAACACACATTTCAGCGGCTATAATATTAGCCAGCGTGGTCTTGCCCAAGCCGGGAGGACCAAAAATCAACACATGATCCAATGCTTCTTTCCGCGCCGTTGCCGCCTGAATAAAGATTTCCATTTGTTCGCGCAATTCTTTCTGGCCGATATAATCGGCTAGGCGCTTAGGCCGGATAGCCCGATCCTGGCGCTCTTCATCCGAGTGACTGTGGGCAGTCACCATGCGATCGCTTTCAATCATCTCAGCGAGCCTTGTAAAGCCAAGCGGATAATGTCTTCACAGCTTTTACCTTCGGCACTGATATTTTGCACCATTTTACCGGCATCCAGCGGTTTATAGCCTAATGAACACAAGGCACTGATGGCTTCCTGTTTTGGATTATTGATCAACTGAGCTTTATCAACACCGGCTGCCGATAATTCACCTGAATCGGATGAATTGATCAGGTCCGGCAATCTGTCGCGCATTTCAACAACCAGGCGTTCAGCCGTCTTCTTGCCGACTCCGGGCAAGCGCACCAAGGCTTGCGTATCATTGTTATGAATACAGCGATGAAATTCTTCGGCACTTTGTCCCGATAAAATCGTCAAAGCCAGCTTGGGTCCGACACCATTGACCTTGATCAGAGTTCTGAACAGCGCACGATCCGCTTCAGTCGAAAAGCCGAACAAGATATGCGCATCCTCCCGAACCACCAGATGAGTATGCAGCATGAGCTCTGCACCGATAGCGGGCAGATTATAAAAAGTCGTCATCGGTGCTTCGACTTCATAGCCGACACCGTTCACATCAAGCACCAACAACGGCGGCGCTTTAAGCACCAACTTTCCACGCAGAAAACCGATCACCGCAACCGACCCTGCTGCAAACGTTGTGCAGTTTGCTGATAGTGGGCATGACAAATACTGATGCCCAAGGCGTCGCCGGCATCGATTTGTAACTCGCCTTGAATATTTAACAGAATTTTCACCATATGCTGCACCTGAGTTTTTTCGGCGCTGCCCTTGCCCACCACGGCCTGCTTGACTTGCCGGGCCGCATATTCAAACACCGGCAAACCGGTAGTCTGAAATGCGCAAATTGCCGCCCCCCTGGCCTGGCCCAGCTTAAGCGCGGAATCGGCATTTTTATGCATAAATACCTGTTCTATGGCCATTTGCTCGGGTTGATAGCGTTCGACAACTTCCACAATACCGTCAAAGATTTGTTTGAGCCGATCGGGAAAATAATCGGCTTTGATACGAATACTGCCGCTGGCGATGTATTTATAGCCGTTCGGTGAACCGTCTATGATGCCGTAACCGGTTATTCTTGAGCCGGGATCTATGCCTAGAATTCGCATCAGCGACAGTGAGCTATCAATCGAGTCCTTCCATAATTTCGTCGCTGATATCCGCATTGGAATAAACATTTTGCACGTCGTCCAAATCTTCCAACCGATCTATCAAGCGCATCATTTTTGCCGCGTCTTCAGCATCCAGTTCAGCCGGTGTTGCCGCCTGCATGGTGATTTCGGCATTATCCGGCTCGAAACCTGCGGCAACCAAGGCATCTTTTACTTCCAGATAATCTTCCGGCGTGGTCATTACATCAACCGAGCCATCATCATGGGTGGTAAGATCTTCCGCTCCGGCTTCCAAGGCCGCCTCCATCAGCGCATCTTCATCAACCGAAGGCGCATAACTGAGAATACCGATCTTGCTGAACATATAAGCCACAGAACCATCGGTACCCAAGTTGCCGCCCGCTTTAGAAAAAGCATGACGCACTTCGCCGACCGTACGATTACGATTGTCGGTCAGGCAGTCGACCATAACCGCCGTACCGCCGGGACCGTAGCCTTCATACCGTACAACTTCGTAATTAACGCCTTCCAGCGCACCGGACGCTTTTTTGATTGCGGTATCAATGGTATCGCGGCGCATATTTGCACCTAAGGCTTTATCGATTGCAGTGCGTAAGGCAGGATTGCTTGCCGCATCCGGCCCGCTGGTTTTTACCGCTACCGTAATTTCCCGTAACATTTTAGTAAAAATTTTCCCGCGCTTAGCATCCTGTCCTGCCTTACGATGCTTGATATTAGCCCACTTACTATGCCCTGCCATTGTCCCTCTCTTAAATTAATGTAGAGGCAGGCCCTGTGCCAGCCCTCTTAACATCCGCCACATCAGGGCAACCACAAGGGATTGCCCCTACAAAATATGCGCTAAAACAGAAACCAAACTCGGTTCGGCACTGTAAAAATCGGCTTGCTCGCGAACAACCTGCCGATCAACCACGCCGCCAAAACCGATAACAACGGCTCCGGCCTGCTTGGCTTCCATATCGGTCTTGCCGTCACCTATCATAACCATCGAGCCTTCCGGTCTAAGCAAACGTTTACAAATCTCAGCTTTTCCGCCCGATCTGGCCAGCGGAGAATTCCGGTCATAATCGCGATAACTGCCGTCTTCGTTAAAATAAATATCGACTGCGTGAACCTGCGTCTCAGGCAGCCCCAAAGACTTTGCCAGCGGCAAAATAGCCTGCCGGATTCCGCCGCTGATAATATGCAGCTCCTTATCCAGTACAGTCAAAGTCTCAAACACTTCTTTAACGCCATCGACTATCCGCTCAATGTACAAACCGGCCAGCCAGTCGATGCTGCCTTGATCCGGCCGGATCAGCGACAAACGTTGCTCATAAATCGCCTCCAGCGGCACCTCGCCATTCATCGCCGCATCGGTCAGTTTGGACATTTCTTCGCCCAAGCCGACACGATCGGCGAGTTCGTCGATACCTTCTATTTTGCTTAAGGTACTGTCGCAATCAAAGCAAATGACATCAAAACTCATAAATTAATCTGGATAGCCTTATGCACGGCGGGGATATGACACAACTGTTGCAACAAATCGCCGGTCAAAGGTTCGGACACACTGATAACCGCCATCGCCCGCTGCTGCACATCCGCAGTACCCACCTGCATTCGGGTGATATTAATATCCGCGTTACCCAACACACTGCTGATTGCCGAGATAACGCCCGGCTTGTCATCATGCTGAGTCACCAACAAGGTACCTTCCGGCACTACTTCAATATCAAACTGATCGATACAAACCAAACGCGGATGACAACCGCCCAACAAAGTTCCCGCCAGCGTAATCGTGCGATCCGCACAATGCCCGATGACCTTGATCAGCGACAAATAATCCTGAGTTTCTTCGGTTTTCGATTCGACCAGGGCAATGCCCTGGCGTTTGGCAATATTTTCGGCGTTAACCCTATTGACCGGCGTGGAAAATTGTCCGCTTAACACACCGATTAAAGTAGCGACTGAAACCGGCCGCGCCTCGAGCTCTGCCGCTTTGCCCAATAACGCCACTTCTATTTTTTCTATCGGCTTGGTCGCCAAACCAACCAATACCTTGCCTAAAATATTGGCCAATGTCATAAATTCGTGCGATTTTTTCAGTTCTTCTGCCGATACCCTGGGCAAGTTCAAAGCATTAACCGCTTCACCGGTTTTTAAAAAGGTAACCGCCTGTCTGGCAATTTCGACGCTCACCGCCACTTGCGCTTCGCTGGTCGATGCGCCTAAATGCGGGGTAAAAACAATATTATCCAACTCCAGCAACGGCGAATTGGCAGGCGGTTCATTTTCGTAAACGTCGAGCGCCGCACCGGCTATTTGACCGTTTTTCAAAGCCTCATACAACGCCGGTTCGTTAATCAAGCCGCCTCTGGCGCAGTTAATAATCATCGCCTCTTTTTTCATTATCGCCAACTGAGCGCTGCCGATCACATTGCGGGTTTTTTCAATCAACGGGCAATGCAAGGTTAAATAATCGGCTCGGCTCACCAACTCATCCAGAGCTACCGATTCAACGCCCAGATCTTCGAATATTTCAGGCGCGACAAACGGATCATAAGCAATCACCTGCATTTTCAAGCCCAAACCGCGCTGTGCAACGATCCGTCCAATAGTGCCGAAACCCAGTATCGCCAGCGTTTTGTGGGCAATTTCCGAACCCATTAACTTGGAGCGCTCCCATTTCCCGGCGCGAACCGAGCGGTCGGCGGTCGGCAAATGCCGGCTCAGCGACATCATGTGCGCAATCGCCAATTCGGCAGTGGTTGTCGCATTGGCATCCGGCGTATTCATGACAATAATCCCCAGCTCCGTTGCGGCGGGTATATCGACATTATCGACACCGATACCGGCGCGGCCTATCAGCTTTAAGTTTTTTGCCGCCTGCAGAACTTTTTTTGTCACCTGAGTATCGCTGCGAATCAACAGTGCATCGTAATCCCCGATGATGTCGCAAAGCTGATCCTCATTTAGCCCGGTCTCAATATGAATTTGTATGCCGGATTGATCATTTAAATAATTGATGCCGGCTTCTGCTAATTTGTCGGAAATAAGGATTTTTTTCAAAGGAATGTACCGGAAAAAGGTTGTGCGTTAAAAAATGCGTAGTTTAACAGATATACGCGCAAGGCAGTTGTACCCCCTGCGGTTATTTACAATTTCCCATAAGCATCGGCTCAAGGAGAAGTCCATATATTCAACGTCGGCAGATTGATGCGTCACCATGAAGACACTAAGAACACGAAGTTTTTATCTTAGTTTTTCTTCGCGCCTTTGCGGTGACCTGTGTCTTGATACTTATGGCGGTTATTTATAATCCCCAGCCCTTAGTTGCCGTGGTAATAACCATCCGGAGAAGGTTTACGCGCCGGTTTCGGTGCGGGTGCCGATACACGCGCAGGTACGTGTGCGGGCAATTGCGTTGGTATCGGTGCTGACGGCTCCAGGGACTTACTTTCTTCATCCGCCAACGCCTCTAACGGCGGTAAACGCTCATAGATTGGCGCCGGGTCTCCGCTCTGCTCTTTAAGCGCTTTATTTAAAGCCTGCTGGTCAAAATCAGGCAATTCCTGATTATTATTGGCCTTTTGAATCAACGCTAACGCCTTGGCAAAGCGCTGATCCAGCGTAGTTTCCTCGCCTTCTAAATCAGGATGCGCTTCTACATAAAGAACATTATCCAGCCAGCCGACTTTGATAGGCTGTTTAACAATATAAACCGGGGTTCCGACCGAAACAAAATCGTATAACTGCTCGACATCTTCAGGATACATACGAACGCAACCATGCGTAATTTGCATGCCGATACCGTTAATCTTATCTATATCGGTGCCGTGGATCCGGTATTCTCCGGGTAGCGCCAGATACAGAGCCCGCGAACCCAGCGGATTATGCGGACCCGGAGGCACAATAACCGGCAGGGGATCGCCATTCGCGGCATGTTCGCGTCTTATTGATTCGGGCGGATGCCATTCGGGATTCATAATTTTCCGCGCAATTTTGGTTTGGCCTAGCGGAGTCTTCCAATCCTGCCTGCCGACGCCATGCGCATAAGACATGACTTGCCGAGGCTTCTCACCTTTTTTAGTCGGCGGATAATAATACATACGGTATTCGGCGATATCTAGAGTAATGCCGTTATGAGGCGAGTCCGGCAAAATACGCCGATTGGATAAACGAACAATCTCACCTTTTCTAACCAGCCAGCGGTCGACGTCCTGATTCAGCCTGACTATTTCCGTTTGCCCTAAAAGAAAACGGCGCGCCACATCCAATAAGGTTTCATTCTGTTCTGCGCGGGTTAAAGGCATGCCGTCAGGATATTGAGTGATTACAGTATCACTGCTGTTTTCCGGCATTGTATAAGTCGTGGCATATGCATGACCGCCAATGACGGACAGCAAGAAAGTAAAAGCGAGTGGTAGTGCGCGAATGTTCATTGCGGTAATTTTCTCAGAAACACAATATAAAAATAATAACGACTTCTCAACAGCCAGTGCTGCCGGTTGTAGGTGCGGGTAAACTCACACCCACAGATAATCCCAAGCTAATTACTCAAGATTCACCTATCTAAAGAACCGTATATCATATCATATTGAGACCGGTTCAGGCATAATTTTGCGAGATTATTCGGGCATTTTGACTTTACCCTCCCTTGCTGCGAAGACCCTTATGCTAAGGAATACGCACGAAATAACTTCAACAACTTGTTCCATCTCCGTTCGGGAGAAGGTTGATGATATGGACTCCTCACTCACCCTGGCGCAGTATAAAATGCACCGGCAATTTTTAAACGGTGTAATGAGGCCTGATTATGCATCGCGTTTCAAGCCACTCCCAGCGGTTAAGCCGGGAAATGCGTATTTTGCCGCAACGATATAAGCAATTAGAAGTTACGCATTGACGACTGGTTGAAATTCCGGGTTTAAATGGGCCATGCTTGGCATAAAAGTACCAATAAACGAAGCGATAACGTCGTTGAACAAATTGCGCCGCAATCCTATAGCTTTTCAGAAATTAAAGTTCAATCACAGATAACATCCCTTAGAGGGATGTTATCTGTATTATCGAAGATGGAAATTAAGTATATAGGGGTAAATAGAGTTACCTCGGCGTCAGAGTTAATAGGTGTAGAAGGGAGTTCTCTTGCTATATCATGGTCAACCGTAATTGACCGGTATATGCTTTAAGCGGGCAAGTTTTCGGTTTCTTAAAAGCCTGTAGAACCCAATTTATCTGGCTCTTAACTGGTTTAAACGCCGAAAACCTGACCGTTTGGAGCATAGACATTTATAGTTTCAGTATTTGCAGCAGCTACACGTTGAACCATGGCTGGAATATTTACGTCATCAATTTATTGGGTTATTACGGCGCAAAAATATGCGCCCGCCTAACCAACGGCGCGTCAAAATTTTAAATCACCACAAAATCGGCAAAAGTTAACGGCAGGTTTATGCCTAAAACAGCAATGGGTACGGCCGAACCCGCTCCGCTGCCATCGGCATCATAGCTCAGCGCACCGGTAGCCGGGTTATAGATAACGTAATCATTTACATCATGTGCGGCAGCGGCTTTTACAAACAGCCCGGCATTTAACACACCGGTTTTGCTGAGTTTGGTAAAAATGCTGTTTTCCAACTGAATCGTATCATCGGCTACGGAAAAGTCAGTGATCTTGTCGGTATTGGCTGTTAATGCGGCGTTGAATTTAAATATATCTTTACCGTTTCCGCCGCTTAAAGTGTCGTTGCCTGTGCCACCCAATAACATATCATTACCTGAACCGCCAAATAACGAGTCGCGTCCTACCGCACCGCTTAACGTGTTATTGCCGCCGTTACCCGCTAAGTCGTTATTGCTGTCATTGCCTGTTAAATTGCCTTTTGCGCCGTCGGTGATCGTGGCGTTTTCAATGCCTGCCGGTAAAGTGTAACGGGTCAATTGATAGGGCATGATAACGGTGTCGCTGTCGGTGGCTAGACCGTTATCGTTAATCACATCAACCGCGTCATAGCCCAAGTAGTAGGTATCATTGCCTACGCCGCCTATCATGGTATCAACGCCCAAGCCGCCGTCTAAAGTGTCATTGCCGCTGCCGCCTTCCAAGCGGTCGTTATCCTCTTGACCGTAAAGGGTATCGTTGCCGTCTTCGCCGTAGAGAAAATCTTCATCATTTTCACCATACAGCATGTCATTGCCGATGCCTCCCGATAGGTCATCTTGCAGGTTTCCGCCGTAAAGCGTGTCGTTGCCATCTAAACCTTGCAACACATCATTTGCATTAAACGAACTGATCGGCTTAAAAAAGCCGTCTATGATGATCGTGGTATCGACTTGCGTATCGCCATAAAGCTTTATAGGCATATCGCGCGCCGTACCTGCCGGAATACGCGCATCACTTACCGTAGTGGCGTCTTCCTTGTTGGTTATTACGATGGGGTTGATGGCTATTTGGCGATAATTAACATCGCTACTGTTGACTACGGCGCTAATGATGTAGGGTTGATTGCCATCGTTAAGATAGTCATTTTTGCCAACGACGGTAAAGCTTTGTGCCGTTGACCAGTTGCTTGAATTAAAGGTGAGTGTCGGGTTGGTTAGGCTTCCTTCGGTTACATCGCTACTGGTAAAAGTAACCGATACCTCCCGCGAAGGCGCGGTAGCTAAGCTCAGGCTTATTACGGCTGAGTCACCGTCCTCAGCGGTAAACAAATCATTCTTTGCAACAATAAAAGCAGGGGAGCTGGGGCTTACTTCACTGGTCGCAGCACTGATTACGGTTTCTGCCGAACCTTGTAAATCGGTGTAGCTTGCCGTTACCGCAATCGATTTACCAATAACGGCTTGGGCAATGGTATAAGTGCTGCCTGTGCCTAAGACAGTCGTTCCTGTTTTCCAGGTGTAGCTAATTGCGCCTAAGCCGTCGGCATCAGCCAAGGTGTTGGCTGCGCTTAAGGTTTGGCCCGGGCTAGCCGCACCGGTGATCGTAACTTTGCCCGTAGGAGCGTCATTGACTGCAGTAACCGCTATCGTCGCTTGAATGGCATCGGCGGATTCCGAATCGTCATTATCTTTAGCTACTGCGGTAAAAGCATTCAAGGAGCCGTTAGCGTTGGCCGTAGGTGTCCAGTAAGCGTTATGGGTAGTATCTACGCTGTTGTTGGTTGCTGCATTCCATGCTGTTGCGGTAGCCGCTGAGGCGCCGATTTTTAAACTGCCGCTGCTGAGAGCTTTAATCACAAAGCTATCCACGGTACCGTCAATGTCCGCTTCATTACCTTGGGCTTGTAAATCGGCAAAGCCGACTGTCATTTCGCTGTCTTCATTGCCGCTCGCAATGACGGAAGTAAAGGCGGTTAATGTCGGAGCGCTGTTTTCCCCAGTGGGTGAGGTCAGGGGCGTGAAATTTACGGCGGCCAACGCGTCGGCCGTCACATTTTGTAAGCGCGCTAAAGTTTGCCAATCGTTAGCGTTGGATGAGGCGCCATCCGGGTCCCATTGCAGCAAGGTATCAGCCTGATCTGTCTGTAAACGCAAATAGCCCAAAGTACCGAACGGATTGCCGGCAGTGTAACCGGTGCTGTTGGCAGCGAGAGTGGATATATCGAAAATATCGCCGCCGGCTCCTCCGGTAAAATCGGTAATAACCAGTTGCTGTACACCGGATAGATTGAGGCTGTAAGTGTCGCTGCCTGCACCGCCGGTAATTGTACTGATGTCGCCGGTCTTGGAGGAATAAACCGCAATCCTGTCGTTGCCGTCGCCGGCATCAATCAAATTGCCGCCCCCGGTGTCATCGATAGAGTCGTTGCCTTTACCTGCGTAAAGCTTGTTGGCGTTTTCATCCCCTATAAGGGTGTCGTTGTATTGGCCGGCAAGGATATTTGCGATATTGACTAAGGTGTCTTTACCTGCGCCACCCGTTGCCGTTCCTAATTGCAAATTGACAACTACCGCGCTTGCCGCCTTTTGATAACTGACGGTATCATTACCGACCTTGCCATTACCGCTGCCGTCAAGCTCGTCATCGCCGAGTCCGCCGTCCAGAGTATCATCTCCCCCATAGCCGTAAATTAAGTCATTCAGGCCGGTGCCGGTGATATTGTCATTTGCGCTGGTGCCGTAAATGTTGCTCATAAATGCCTCTAAAAATAGTTAAAAAATCGTTACCTAGGTAAGCCGCAAAAACTAAACTGCCACATCACAATCTTTCGGCCTGTACGATTAGAATAAATCAATAAGTCCACAAAAAGCGCGCTTATATTCGAAGAGATATAAAACAGGGCTTCCATTTTTAGGTGGGTGGGCGTGCCTTAAAATACACCTATCTCGTGTTTAAACCCTTTGGCGCGCGGGCACGCCTACTATCAGCTTAATGCAACATGCCGATTTATTTAACATCTTATCATGGATAAATCGCCTTTTTTAAGCAAGCGTACAGCTCGCAATCTTTGATTTACCCGGTATCTTATTTATTGTGAGTTGTCCTAAACAGTAAAAAAAATTATTGTTCAAAAACAGTTTGTTCCATTCTTGAACCGGTAATGTCAAATCCTAATAAATGCTCTGAAAGACGCGCAAGTCTTGCATTTTTGCGAAAATCGCTTTGCAAAAAGCCGTTCTCCCAAATATTAAGCCAATGCCCGGTTTCCGGATCGCGTAAATGAGCGGGACGAAAGCCTTCCTGGGTAAAGCCCAAAGCCAGCGTGCTGCGTTGCGAATACTGGTTGTCGCCGTAAACAATACTGGTGAGTTTGTTAAAACCGATACGGTTAAAAGCAAAATCCAGAAGCAATAACATGGCAGCAAGCGGGCTGCCTTGTCCTCGATGGGCCGGGTCGGGAAAGCCCGTTAAAACTTCAGCGCTTTGATGACCCAGTTGTATTTCGGCAAGGCATGCCAGCCCTATCGGGTAATAGCCGGATTTATTGGCGTTACCCGTTTGCTCAATAATCCAATTCAGCGATTTTTGTTTTGCAATACTGTAACGCGGATTTTGTTTGAGGTTATTGCCGATACGTTGTTTTGTTTGATTGTTTGCCGTAAAACGGTGATAGCTGTTCATAAATGCGCGGTCGCTAAAGCTGCGCGCAAAAAAGTCGTCGTCGCCGGGGACCGGCATTCGTAAACGTAGTCTGCCGCCAACAAGCGGCTGTATCCAGGCAGGATGCAGTTGCACAAGAAGAGATTTAATTTCCCGGCTGTTAGGATTTTGCTTTAGGCCTTGCTGCAAGGTTGCAAAGGCGGCATCGGGATTATTTTGAGCAATAAAAATATTCGCCAGATTAACCACGGCATTGGTATTGTGAGTATCGCTTTGTATGGCATGGAGAAAACTGTTTTGCGCATTAGCGTAATCGTTCAGCCCGGACCAAGCCACGCCAAGGCAATCGAATAAATAGGTGTTGCTGCCGGCCTGCTGTAGCCCGCGTTGCGAAACTTCATAAGCGACGGCAAAGTTTTTAAGGCGACAATGTGCAGTAGCGGCAACAATCCATCCCCAAGGCGAGTCTACTATTTTTATCGAGGCGTTGTTGAGTGTTTGTAAAGCTTTTTTGGCGTAGCCCTCGTTTAAAAATTGAGCCGCTTCAGTTATGTATGAAGGGAGGGCTTCAGTCTCGTTAGCAATAATTGCATGAGGCTCAGGCAGCAAGCAAACGCCGAAATTTTGCATTTTTGGTCCGTAAGGTTAAGGTTAATGACAAGGCCGGATTTAGCTGCGGCCCACAGAGGCTACCGGCTTAAAGCGAGACAGCGTAAGCTGTCTGCCGATGCGCCCCGCCTTAAGTTGATAATCGACAACGGACAAAGTAAATAGGAAAAACGGCTGAGTATGATTATTTAACAACCGCCGACTTTTGGAACTTAGAAAATATCCGAACAGGTATAAAACAGGATATCTATTTTTGGGCGGAACAGCAGGGCGTGCCGTGCGCGCCAAAGGGTTTAAACACGAAGCCGGTGTGTTTTAAGCCCCGGAGAAGGCGCGCGGCACGCCTGTTCAATACAACATGCCGGAATAGTACAGGTCGAAAAGTTTAAATCACCACAAAATCCGCATTGGTCAGCGCTAAGTTCGCTCCCAACAGCGCAATTTGTACTCCTGCCGCCGCACCGCTACCGTCCGCATCATAGGTCACTGCGCCGGTAGCCGGGTTATAGACAAGGTAATCATTAACATCATGTGCCGCAGCCGCTTTTATAAAATTAGCGGCATTCAATACGCCTGTAGTCGCCAGTTTGGTAAAAATTTTGTTTTCCAGCTGAATGGTGTCATCGGCTACGACAAAGTCGGTGATCTTATCGGTATTGGCCGCTAATGTGCTATCGAATTTAAATATATCCTTACCGGTTCCGCCGCTTAAAGTGTCATTGCCTGTGCCCCCCAACAATACATCGTTGCCTACGCCGCCGAATAACGAATCGCGTCCTACGGCGCCGTTTAATGTGTTATTGCCGGCATTACCCGTTAAGGCGTTGTTGCCGGTGTTGCCGGTGAGGTTACTGGCGCTGGTGCCTGCGGCAATCGTACCTTGCTCAATACCTGCCGGTAAGGTATAGCTGGTCAATTGATAAGGCATGATGACGGTATCAATGTCGGTTGCCAAGCCTTGGTCATCGATAACATCTTTCGCATCGTAACCCAAATAGTAGGTGTCGTTGCCCGCTCCACCGATTAAGGTGTCTAAACCCAACCCGCCGTCCAAGGTGTCGTTGCCGGTGCCGCCGTCCAAATAATCGGCGTCTTGTTCTCCGTATAGAACATCGTTGTCATCTTCGCCAAACAGCAGATCGCTACCATAGCTGCCGTAAATCGTGTCATTTCCACCGCCACCTGATAAGTCATCATCTCCTGCTTTGCCGAGTATGTAGCTGGGCGCCGAGGTGCCTTGTTTAATATCAGTGTCATCGGTGCCGTTAATCGTTTCCACTTTAGCGATCGGGGTGTCTTGATTGGTCAGCGTTAGGCCGGCGGCGGTCACACTTTTATAAATAACATCCAGCGTGGTGAGTTTCGTATTAATGGTGTAGGCAGTATCGCCGTCAATCAAAGTGTCATTTTGCCCGGTTACCGTGATCTTTTGCGCGGTAGACCAATTGGCCGAGGTAAACTTCAAGGTGGAATTGCTGATAACGCCTTCGCTGGTGTCGCTGCTGGTAAAGGTAAGCGTGACATCGCGGGTTGGCGCAGAGTTTAATTTGACGTTGAAGACAGCGGTATCGCCCTGCTCACTGGTGATAAGGTCGCTGCCGGTAATACTCACGCCGGCCGTTCCGCTCACAGGGGTATCGGTTACCGTTATTGTCGCCGCACTGCTCACACTTTCAGCCGTACCTAACAAGTCGGTGTATTGGGCGGTGGCGGTAATGGTCTTACCGACTTCGTTGCCGGTTAAGGTGTAACTGTTGCCTGATCCGATGACAGTCCCGTCGGCACTCCACTGGTAACTGATGGTTCCTAAACCATCGGCATCGGCTAAGGTATTCGATGCGGTTAATGTTTGACCTTTGCCGGCATTGCCGGTAATGGATACTGCGCCGGTGGGCAGGTGATTGACGGTCGCTTTACCATTAAAGCCGGCGTCTAACGAGCCGTCGGCGTTATAGCGCACCAGCGCAAAATCGGTGTCGGTGGTGCCGGCAAGTAAGATTTTACCGTCGCTTTGTACGGTCGCGCTGCTGCCTATTTCCCAGCCGCCTAGATCGGTAGTGACTTTACCGTCACCATCAAAACTGGTATCTAAAGAGCCGTCGGAATTAAAGCGCATCAACGCTAAATCATTATTGCCATCGCTTCCTGCGGCAAGGAATTTACCATCAGCCAAGGCGATGAGACTGTTCAGCGTTTCTGTTCCGCCTAAATCGGTAACCAATTTGCCGTCGGTATCGAAACTGGTGTCGAGAGTGCCGTTAGCGTTATAGCGAACCAAAGCCAAATTACCGTCGCTGGTGCCTGCCGCCAGGATTTTGCCTGAACTTAATACCGTGACCGTTTTGATAATATCGGTACCGCCTAAGTCGGTAGTTACTATACCGTCAGTATCAAAACTGGTATCGAATTCGCCATAGCGGTCCAAGCGCACGATTTTAAAATCATTGCTGCCCTCACCGCCCACTACAACTTTACCGTCAGGTTGAATACCGACTGCCGTAGCAGCGCCATAGCCGCCATAATAAACAATCTGTGCGCCATCATATGAAAAGCTCGTATCTAGGGTGCCGTTAGAATTGTAACGTGCAATCCCAAAATAATAGCCGGCCGGAGCGGCGCCGACCACTACCAGCTTGCCATCGGCTTGTACCATAGCGGCAGAGGCATAGTCTGAGCTGTACATGTTGGTCGTTGCCGTACCATTGGTGCCGAACTTGCTATCCAAACTTCCGTCGCTGTTATAGCGGGCAACGGCAAAATCGCTATTTGTTGTTCCTATGGTAAGAAATTTACCATCGGTTAATGGACGGACGGCGTTAATAGTCATGGTCGCTGTGGCAATTAATTGGCCATCAGTGTCGAATGTCGTATCCAGACTGCCGTCTGCGTTATAGCGGGCAATCGCCAAATCGTCGCTGGACAGGCCCGATGTCAAACCCATTACGGTAATTTTTCCGTCTGCCTGCGCAAAAACATACTTGCCTGTGTCGTAAGAACCGAAATCAGTAATGATCGCGCCATTGATTGTTGTCATTGTATTCACCTTATTGATGTTATTGAGGGTAGGGCAAAAAAATCGTCCAATGTTATAGCATGAGTAGGTATTTTTACTAATAACATTCTGCGTTGGATTTATAGCTATGCTCAAAACCACTCTACTCGGGTATAAACTCTATCGCTTTTTCCCAAGCGGGACGGGGTTTTGCTATGTTTAAGCTAAATAACGACGGGTGCTAACCCGGCCCGCTTGTGGGCTGTGGTATGATTCGAGTCTATTCAACCAGGAGAAGCCCGATGATTAGCAAATACTTCAACCCGTACACGGATTTCGGTTTTAAAAAGCTGTTCGGCGAAGAAGCGAGCAAAGACTTGT
>JAUGSS010000002.1:0-3049 GCA_044426515.1 Methylococcaceae bacterium
CGACGGGAGCAGGAAGCGAGGTATGCGGAGAGCGATATCACGCCGGAGTTTTTGAGGAACGAGTTGAGGAATATTCAATATCTTCTTGAACAAAAGAAGCATCTTGATTTTGAGAAGACGTTTTATGTGGGATCGTCGGATCCGTTGGAGGACATGGAGAAGTCGTTTGAGGACGTTCGAGGCAAGCGAGTGACGACGGTTGCTGGTGCTGGAGATTTTCCGTTGATGTTTATGAATCACGGAGCGTCACGTGTTGATATTTTTGACGTCTCTCCGTTTGCGGCGTTTTGGACGGAGTTGAAACTTCAAGCGGCATGCACATTTTCGTACGAAAATTACAAGCACTTTTTCGGAAATTCTGACGACGATTCTTACCGATCGTTCTGTAACAAACAGAAATACCCCTATCTTCAAACCACCGAACTTTTTGACCCCGCGTTCTACCCCGCGCTTCGACAACACCTCACCAAACAGGCTCGTACCTATTTTGACCTGTTGCAGGAGCCTGAATTTCGCAATCTCTTTTCGCCACCAAAAGACGCTGACCGTTATCATCATTTTGCGAAAAAACGTGGCGACGGGTTCGTCGGAGGATGCGTCGAATCTCCTCAAGCATATCGCGTCCTTCAAGAACGTGTTCGTTCGACGCCGTGGACGATTTCCGTACAGAATCTCGAGGAGGCGGCTCACACCGCATCGGCTCCCGATGACATCTTTTACCTGAGCAATATCGGCATCGATGCACGAGACATTCTTGGGTGTGCTCGGAGAGTTCACGATGCAGGATATCGCCATGTTATCATGAGCTTTCTCAATGAAGCACAGCAATTTGGATACCCTGTGGAACGGTCGCGACGATACTTTTTGTATGAGGATGAGAGCCTCGGCGATCACGAGATCGGAAAAGACCCGAACAAGAAACAACACTCGTTCAAAACCGTCAGTACTCTTCAAGGTATTCCGCTTGCTCCGGGAAGCATCATCAATCTCAAGCTTCGCGATAACACGAGCCAGCCAGTGAAGGTATTGCATGCGAGTATGAAGGGACAGTGTTTGGTGGGAGAGTTGGTGATGAAAGAATAAGTTCTCGTGTACAATACTTTCTAAGATCCTTCTTTTTCTTCTTATGATGCCATCATTTCAAAGCCAGGAAATAACACCTTCTTCTTTTCGTGATGAAGATATTGAGGCATTTCAACTTCATCTTCAGCAAACCGTAGAGCTCCTCCAGGCGTTCGTGAAGGTTCAAGAAACCCACGCGTAAAACCATTCTATGTCTGAACATGAAATGTCACCAAAACTTCCTCCTCAACTCCCTTCTCAGAATACTGCGTTGTCGATTCCTGACCTCCACCGACAGCTTATTCGACTCACTGCGGCGCAGCGAGCAGAGATAGGAATGGATGGAACGTCACACGAATCTGCACAAGAAAAATTGCAACGCATTTCCATGCTCACAGAAAATCTTGCGCATAGTGCCGGAAGAATTACCGTCGAACTTGGACACAAGAATCCAGAAGCGTTCGCTGAAGCATTACGAGAAGTGCATAACACCATGAGTAGTATCGAGATTGAGTTGGTGACGTTTGACGCGGCTGTCGAGACGCAATATCCGAAAGTTTCGTTCATGCAGAAGCTCGTCGTCTCCTTGGTGATGGTGATTCGTGGGATGAAAGAGAGCACGTTTATGGACACGCTTGGCAATACCGATCGCACACGAACAACGTTATTTGACGCAAGAAAAGCGCTCACCGCGCTTGTGGAGAAGCATCAGGAGATGGTTCGGAGAACGAAGTCGCGATTGAGAAAGCAGGACCAACGAGACAGAAGCAACAAGAGCTTCTCAAGAACGATGAGCGATACCAAAAGCTTCTTGCCGAGAAACGAAACACGGACAGGGATCTCATTGTGGCTCAAAATGATCCTGCACCGTCATGGGGAGGCAGTATACAATTCGATGAGACCGGACTCAAAGATCTGAGGATACGCTATGGGCTCTCTACTGCTGGTATTGATATTATCGACAGGGCAACCTACGCACAATACAAACAACAGATTACGAGCGTCATTCTCGGAAAGCTTTCTGCGTTGAATGCGGAGATTGTGGCAATAGAGGAGGCAGCGCTCACGACAGTAAAGAAGGAAAAGAGTTCTGGAATGTAAATGATTGCAAGAAGAGCGCCGGTAAGGGCGCTCTTCGCGTGGTGACGGACGGATTGTCTTACGCTTCACCGGGCTCTGGGAGTGGCATGCCGCGGAGGTCGCGGATTCCGCTCCAATCACGAAGACGGAGGAGTGCCCCGCGTTCGATTTGACGAACCTTCTCTCGAGAAAGACCCATCTCCTTCCCCACTTCCCCTAACTTCTTGAAGCCGTCATCGTGAAGAAACCGACGGTGCAAGACGTCTCGTTGCTGAAAGCTCAGCACGTTGTTGTACGCTGTGCGCATTCGCCCCATTTCCTGTTGACGGATGACGACCTCGTCCGGGAGGTCTTCTTCCTCTCCGTCCATCGCATGAAAATGCGTCTCCCTCGACGTCTCGAGATGCATCACAGGAGCGATATCGTAGGCGACTGGAACAGTCATGAGGACGACCCCGTTTCGCCGGCAGAGGTCGCTGGTCGCCGGCCCAGGGAAGAGACGGTACAGCAACTTTCCGTACGACTTTGAGTTCAACGGAACGTCGAGCATACGGAGGAAACGCGGGCCTCCGCCAACAAAGAACGGAGTCTCCATCATGCTGTGACAAAATGCCTTATACTCGAGCACGGACTGCTCGGGATTTGGCATGATGGTACGAATGACGTCCCGAACGACATCCGGAAACTTCAGCGACAATGGAACACGGCCATTGTGACCGTAGGTGATGAGTGCAACTTTGCCTGACGGATATCTGCGGAGAAAAGAACGCATGAAAGCCTCGAAAGGAAGAAGAAACAGTGAAAAAGAACCTGAGAACGAAAGAGCGCTTCGCGGAATGCGAAGGAGAGAGTATGGCAGAAATGGGGGGAAATGTCGAGGGAAAGAAGGGGAAAGCGACGAGACATG